>CAWFVZ010000018.1:0-136024 GCA_963819355.1 uncultured Alphaproteobacteria bacterium
GCGCCCCGTTCCGGTTTCGTCGGAACGCAAACGGCTCCAGAGTAACCTTGACTGGTTAGGTTAAGGGACGGATTGCGTTGCAGTGCACGGGCTGCACGCTACGGTCGAATTGTCGCCTCACGCCGGCCGGCGAAGCCGCCCTTCCTGGCCAGCATTTCGATGAGCGGCACGGGACCGCCAGTGTTTACCGCGTCTGGCGGTCCCACCCGTCCTTTCAGCGCCAACCCACGCGCTGGAAGAAGGCAGAGATCTCGGCGGCCGCGCGGTCGGGATCTTCGCGATGGGGAAAATGGCCGACGCCCGGAAAGAGCCCGAGATCGAGATCTAAAGGTCTCGCTAAGCCGGTCGGTCCAGGCAAAGGGAAACAGCGGATCGTGCTCGGCCCAGCGGATGCAGGTCGGCATGTGATCGGGGCAAGACGGCGCCTCGCCCTGCATCATCGCGATCCGGCCGGCGTGGGCGGCGCGGTAATGGGCAAAGCCGCCCGCGAGATTGCCGGCCTTCAGGAATTGTCGGTGAACGCCTCCAGCACGTCGTCGAACGCGTGCCTTGCGTAGGACCAATGCCGCAGGAAATACCCGATATATGGCGGCAGCTCTCGCGCGTTTGCGCCGACCAGCGGGCGCCATCTCCATCTGGTGGAAGGACTGGTACCAGATCTCGTTCAGCCGGTCGGGCGCGCCCATGCGCGCGCCGATGCCGGGATAGACGAAATCGAAGAAGAACAGTCCGGCGAGCCGTTCCGGCGCCATGCGCGCCAGCGGCTGCATCACCGCGCCGCCGACGTCGTGGCCGACCACGCCGACTCTGCCGATGCCCAGCGCGTCCATCAGCGCCAGCATGTCGACGGCATGCCGGTCCGGCCCGAAGGGCCCGTCCGGCTTGTCGCTGTCGCCGAAGCCGCGCAGGTCGGGCGCGATCAGGGTGAAGCGGTCCGGCGAGCCGCGTCATGACCGGCTCCCAGGTCAGCCAGAACTCCGGCCAGCCGTGCAGCAGCAAGCAGCGGTTGCCCCGGCCGGCGCGCGACATGGAAGCTCGCGCCGTTCGCGTTGACCGTCAGATGCTCCATGGCACTCCTTTCTCAGGTTTCGGCTGGTGAGAGGCGGCGGATCTTCTCATTCCGCGCCTTGTCTCCTCCCCCATCCTCGCCTAGAACACGCCCCGACCACGGGGGCCATCCCTTTTTTGGCGCCGGAGAGGTGGCAGAGTGGTTGAATGCACCGCACTCGAAATGCGGCATAGGTGCAAGCCTATCGGGGGTTCGAACCCCTCCCTCTCCGCCACCAAAATCAACCAAAATTTTGAAAAGGTTTGACTATTCCGGCGAACGAAATGGCCGGTCCCCAGACTAGGCCCCAAGTTACCGCTGCTTTGGCCCGGCAATCATCGGGAGCTTCGGCACATCCTCCGGTTCAGGCGATCTGCCGCGAATGATCGCGAAGAGTTCAAGCTCATCAACGAGGCCGGCATCAAGGCGAATTAGGCGACACGCGGGCAGCTACTCGATCCAAACAGTCATGCCTGGCTCGAGGCCGCTGCCGACTCTTCCCTGCGGATCGAGGCGGAAGCGCAGCGTATTCCGGTCGTGGTCGCCGATGACACGTTCGGCCTGCCAAGTCGCAAACGTCCCGAGCGGCCGCAGTTCGGTGACAACTGCTTTGGTTGCGGCTACGTGCCGTTCCGAATCACATTCACTGTCTTTCCGACCGCAAGACCACTGAGATATCTTCGCGCGCGTTGAACGAAGCCATTGCTTGCCCGCCGCCTCGACCATCAGGACCGGCTGGCCCGGGCGAACATTCTCACCGACTTCCGCAGCAATGACGCTGACGACACCGTCGACCGGCGCACGCAGCATCATTTTATCGAGCCGTCGCTCAAGCACTGTGACCGCGGCCGCCGCGGCCTGCACTTGCGCGTCCGAGATCAGCGTTCCTCGTGCGTCGGACCAGCTACGGCCGCATCATAATTCGCCTGCGCCTCCGCCACATCGGCTCTGCGCTACTGGCAACATCGTTGCGGCCTGGTCCAGCGCCTGCTGGGATTTTAAGTTCTGCCCTGCCAGCGTGCTGGTCCTTGGAGCTGGAGCTGCACATATTCGAGGCGAGCCTTGGCCTTGGCGATTTCAGCCTTCAGCGAGCTGACCTGTTCATGACGAACGCCGGCATAGACATTGTTGCGGTTCGCGTTCGCCGAGGGCTGCGCGGCGCGCGCCTGGTCGAGCTGCGCCGTTAGCTCCACCGCAGTAGCTTTTGCCAGTACATCACCCGCGTGCACACGGGCGCCTTTCTGGGACCATAATCGACACGAGTTGGCCGTTCACCTCCGGCTCGACCCTGACTTCCGTCGATCTCACGACACCGATGAGCGCGCCCGACGCTTCCGGACGACGCGCTGGAAAGACACGGCGCCGCTCGATAAGCATGATTGCGATCACAATGATCGCCGGCTCCGATTAGCCCGGCGCATGTCGCTGTCCTCTTGAAGGCAAAAGCCGAGATCACGGCGAGAATGAAATAGCCTATCGTCAGGCACCACGGGCCGAGCCAATCATGCGCGACCTCCCAGATGGTGGCGCCGAGCTGGTTGATGCGCACCAAGCCATCGATCGCGGTGTCGGCAGGAAGAGCCGGCCGAACGCCAGCGGCCACCTCGGGAATTGCCTCGCGCGGCCAGGCGAAGCCCGCCATGAAGAACTGCGGCAGGCTGGTCGCGAGCAGCAGGATGGTCGCGTTCTCCGGCCGCGTAAACCAGGCGCCGACGGCCTGTCCCATGAAGCTTGTCGCCAGCAGGAAGATGGCGGCGAGCGCGAAGAGTTGCGGCAGATGCCCGAGCGTCGAGAAGCCGTAGATGTGCGGCAGCACGATAAGATAGAGCGCCATCGCCGGCAGGTAGATGGTCAGATGGGCGACGCTGCGGCCGAGCACGCCGGCGAACGCGCCGCCGCCGCTGCCAGCGCGCTCCCCGTCAGCATGGCCGCACCGATCAGCAGCGTCTGCTGCAGGATCAGGATGAACGCTGCCGGGACGATATAGCTCGCATAGCCGCCAACCGGATTGAAGATCGGCTGCAGCAGGACGTCGGCGGGCTCACGCTCGCGAATTTCGCCTTGACGAGACTGCCATCCGAGCGTGCGCCTCGTGAGACGAGCTCGGAGGTCAAGGCGCCGATAGCTGTGGCGACGCCGCTCGCGGTCGACCTGAAGATGAACAGGTAGGTGGCATCCGCGTAGATCGGGAGGTGCGCGGTGATGCCCTTGAGCACGTCGCGCTCGGTCTCTGCCGGGATGTCGACGGCCGCAAAGGCCTTGCCCTGATCGATGGCGGTGCGCGCCTCCGCAAGCGGTACGCGCGCGAACCACGACGCTCAGTGCCCCGCTCGCATCCAGGTCTCGACGATCTGGCGGCTGAGCTCGCTGAGGTCATTGTCGACGACCGCGATCGGAAGTTGCGAAGGATCTGGTTCAGATAGGGCTGCGGATAATAGATGCCGTAGATCAGGGGCGCCAGGAACAGTACGCTGAAAGCGCTCCGCGTCCCCAGCACGCGACGCCACTCGGCCGTGAAGGCGCCGCCGACGCCCCTTGGCGCGGGGCCGGACCCAGCTGGCTCGGCCGGCCGCGGTATCGCGAACCATCCGCTGCGCGTGAGGCTCGCCATGCGAACCAGGCAAGGCCTGCGAAGAGCAGCGCAAGGCCGCAAGCGCAGCAAAGGAACAGCGGAATCCGTGACCGGCAATCCCCGCGCCGCCTGTCCCAGCAGCACGGCCATGTACCAGCGCAGCGGCAAGATCGCGCTCCAGACCTGCGCGAATGTATTCATGCCTATCGAGGAAAGCCGACGCCGGCGTAGCCAAAAGCGGGAGAGGCAATGAGGCCCGCAAGTCCGAGTCCCGACGCCAGGTCGCGTGCGAGAAGCTGAAGCAGGGCGCCCAGCGACAGGTAAGCAATGATCAGGAGCGAACCGGCCGCGACGATCAACGGCAAGTCTCCGCGGAAGGGGACTTCGAGCACGCCTTCCAGAACGAGCGGCTCGGCCGCATGATGAGGACAAAGATACAAAACAGCGGCGCGAGCTTGCCGGCCAGTGCGACGAGCGGATCGCCTCCGGCGCTCTCCAGCCAGGCCCGCGCATCGCGACGGCGGAATTCGGAGCCGACCGAATAGCCTGCGGCGAGCGTGATCACGACATGGATGATCGTCGGCAGCAGCGCGCGCAACAGGAATTGCGCATAGTTCTTCTGCGGATTGACGAGCGCGATGGTCTCGGCCGTCAGCGCTCCGGTGGTCGATGGCGCAGGTGCCGCGCGCTTGGCGGGCGCAGCGGCGTTGGCTGCGGCGGATAGCGCATCGCTCAAGCCCGATGACGCGATGCCGGCCGCCGTGAGGAACTGCTGGTTATAGAATCCGACGATCTGCGGGCGGCGTTGCGCCTTCAAATCGCGTTCGAAGTCTGGCGGAATGTAGATGGCTGAGATCGCCTTGCCGGCGCGGATGTCCTGCGCGGCCGACGACAGATTGCCGGAGCGGTCGACGATGTGCAGGCTTGGAGATGCCGCGACGTACTCGACCACGGCGCGCGATGCGTCCGATTTGTCCTCGTCGACGACGGTGACGCCGAGCCCGCGGATGACCGGATGGCTGAAGACGGTCGTGAGCACCACGAACGCGAACAGCGGCACGCCGAAGATCAGGAGCAGCGCCACGCGATCGCGAAACAGCCAGCGGCACTCGCGCTGTGCGACCAGCAAAAAATCCGGGCTTTGCCGCCAGCCTCATTGCCGCGATCGCCAGTCGAGATAAGCGCTCATGCCCGGTCGCAGCTCGGGCACCGGCTGCACCGGATAGGCGCGGATCGAAAACGTCCGCAAGTCGAAATCGCCCGATAGCGCGCGTGGCCCGCCAGCTCGCATATTCGCCCTTGGTGGCGATCAGCTTGACCTCGACGGTGACGCTGCGGTCGTTCGAGCGCGGGAATGCGAACGTCGAACTTGTCGCCGACCTTCAGGCCCTTGATCAAATCCTCGCGAAGATCGAAGTGGACCCAGACGTCGCCCAGATTGATCAGGGTCACGAGCGGCACGCCCGGCGAGACGTATTCGCCCGGCTCGACGTTGCGCTGATAGACCTGCGAGGCGACGGGCGCGTAGACCACGAGCTGATCGATGATCGATTGCACGCTCTGGATATCAGCCTCCGCTTTTTCAACGTTGGCCTTGGCGATCGCCCGTTCTTCCCTGGTGTAGCCGTTCACGGCCTGCTCATAGGCGGACTTGGCCTGATCGACGGCGCGCTCGGTTTCGTGCAGGGCGTCGGTCGCCTGGTCGAGGCGGGCCTGTGGCGCGTTGCCTTGCTCGGTCAAGGTGCGTGTGCGGTCGAAGGTCTTCTGCGCCAGAACCAGGGCCGCCTGCGCGCGATCCATCTCCGCCTTGCGGGCGGCGACGACCTCCACCCGCGTTCCGACGAGCACGTTTGCAAGCTGGGCGTCCGCGACGGCCTTTGCAGCCTTCACCTGCTCCTGCTTCGCCTGTGTCTCGGGATTGTCGATCCGGACGAGGACGGCGTTCGCGGCAACGTTCTGGCCTCGTTCGACCGGAATCTCCTTGACCCGCCCATCGACGCGCGCGGCGATGTCGAGGCGCGTCGCATCGACCTCGCCCTGCACCAGCAGCGGCTCTGGCCGCAGCAGATAAAAGATCGAGAGCGCAGCGACGACGAACGCAACAATGCCGACAATGATCGAGGGAGTCCGCGTCGCAGCGTGCGCATTTTTGGGGGGCGTACCGGTCGCCTCGGGTGTGCCTTGAGTCGCGTTCCCGGGGGTCGGCACGTCCATGGCTGGCTCCCTTGGCTCATCACCACGACGTCGACTATGTCGCGGCTGTCAAACCCTGTCCAATCGCGATGACGTTTTTCGCCGGGCGCATCGGGCGATTTAGCAAAACCATGATGATCTGATCGGCCGATGGCATCTACTTGAATATTCTGACGCTTTTGCGTCAGGGTAGCGGCATCGCATCAATCGTCGATAGCGATTCTATCGTTGGCCGATGGTCACGCGACGCCGGCTGGCTTCTCCAGATCAGTCCAGCCGACGTGCCGTGCCGCAACCTCCGGCCCGGTGCCCCCGCAATCAGAGCGGCGATAAGTTGAACCTGCCGTCGGCGCGGTCCGACCTAGGAACAGCCCGCCGGTGGGCACGGAGCCAGGTGATTCACGACGATGTTCGACAAGACCTACCGGCAGCGGCTCGAAGCTGATCTTGCGCAATGGGAAGCCGACGGCGTGATCGCGCCGGCGGCGGCCGTCAGTATCCGCAACGTGCTGCCGCCGCTTTCGCCGGGCATCAACATCGCGGTCGTCGTTGCCATCGTCGGCGGTCTGTTGATCGCAGCCGCATTTCTTGCGTTCGTCGCGGCGCACTGGACGGAGGTCGCGCGGCTGTTGCGGTTTGCGATCCTGATCGCCGGCATGGTTGTCGCCGGCGGCCTCGGTGCCTGGTTCGCCAGCACCGGCCGCACGGTTCTCGCCGACCTCTGCGCGAGCATCGGCGCGATCGTCTTCGGCGCGGGCATCGCGCTGGTCGGCCAGATGTATCATCTGGGCGACGACTTCGCGGGTGGCATGCTGCTGTGGTCGATCGGCGCGTTTGCCGCAGCACTGCTGACCGGCTCGCGCGGCGCGCTCGCGGTCGGTCTTGTCGCGGCCTGCATCTGGACCTGCATGCGCAGCTATGACGCGCCGGATGCGCTGCATCTTCCGTTCGTGCTGGTCTGGCTGATCGCCGCGGGGCTCGCGTTTGCGTGGAATTCCCGGGTCGCGGCCCACCTCGTTGCGATTGCCGCGCTTCCGTGGTGGATCGCGACGTCGCTTCGCTTCGACTTCGACGGTGCCCAGCCGTCATTCGTGCTCGCGAACGGTGCGGCCCTGCTGTTCGGCGCCGGACTCGCGATCGCCGCGGCGCCGTCGCCGCGCGCGCTCCGGCTCGGCAGCGTTCTGTCGATTTACGGCGCGTTTTCGCTGGCGGTCGTCGCTTTTCTGGAGGTGACAACGGTGGACGACATCATCCGCTTCCGGACCGGTTCTGGGCCGGCCCAACCGCCTTGGGCGATCCTGTGCGGGGCCGCGGGGGTGATTCTTGCTCTCGCGTCTGCCGGGATTACCAAGCGCGCGGGCGAAATCCTTGCTGCATGCGCGATCGGGCTCGTGCTGCTCGCAGCGCCGATCTGGCCGGCATCCACGGCCGGCGAGCCATGGTTCGCCTATGCCGCGCTACTCTGCGCCATGCTGTGCCTCGTCGTGTCCGGCGTGCTCGATGATGTGCGTCCACGGATCGTCGCCGGCTGGCTCGGGATCGCCGGCGTCATTGCCGGCATCACCTGGGCGGTGAAGGGCTCGCTGCTGCGCCGATCGGCCTTCCTTGCGGTGGCCGGTGCCATCACCGTCGCATTTGCAACCGCGCTCAACCGCGCGCTGCCGAGGGCTGAACGATGATCAAGCTCACCGCGTTCTGGCAGCGCATCCCGAAAGCCGTGCTGTTCGGTGTCGCCATTCTGGTGCAATGCGCGCTTCTGATCCTGATGGTCGCTGACCGCATGCAGATCCTGAGCGAAGGCACCGAGGTGACCTTGCAGACACAGCCGGTCGATCCCCGCGATCTCCTGCGTGGCGACTATGTCGTGCTCCGCTACGACATCTCGCAACTGCCGGCCGGCGCGCTCGCCGGCCAGCCGACCGCCGAGCGCAATCCCGTCGTATTCGTCAAGCTCGCGCCTAATGCCAATGGGCTTTACGAAGCGGTCTCGGTGCATGCCGAGCCTGTCACGGTCACGGCTCCCGAAATCCTGATCCGGGGCCATGTCGCCTATTCCGGCGGGGCTTGTGGTTCCGTCCGGCACACCTTCTGCGACAAGCTCCAGGTCAAATACGGTCTCGAAAGCTATTTCGTGCCCGAAGGCGAGGGCATAAAGCTGGAGCAAGCCCGCAACCAGCAGAAACTGCGGGTCGTCGCCGCCGTGCTGCCGTCGGGGCGCGCGGCCATCAAGCGGCTGCTGCTCGACGGCCAGCCGGTCTATGAGGAGCCGTGGTACTAGCTGCAGGTTATTTCGGGCGCGTCTTCAGCGCCCGCCGCAGCACATCCCACATCCGCGGATCGCTCATGTGCGCCACGTTGAAGCGCAGGAAGTTTTGCGCGGTCTGCGACACGCTGAACACGTTGCCAGGGGCCAGCACCACATTCTCTTCGAGTGCCGCTCGCGCAACCGCCGTAGCATCCTGCCCGCCGGCAAGGCGGCACCAGAGGAAGAAGCCGCCGCGCGGCATCAGCCAGGGCTCGATGCCCAGCGCCTGGAGCTTGCGCGCCGCTTCGCGCCGGGCGCGCGTGAGTTTTTGCCTGAGCTCGTCCATGTGCTTGCGGTAGCCGCCGCCAGCCAGGACCTTGGCGATGATCTCGGTCGCGACCGGGCTCGGGCCGCCAAAGCTGGTCGCGACCTGGAGGTCGACGAGATGCTCGACCCAATCGGCCCGTGCGGCGATGTAGCCGCAGCGCACCGACGCCGAGAGTGTCTTCGAGAAGCTGCCGATGCGGATCACGCGAGTCAGCCCGTCCAGCGCGGCAAGGCGCGGCGATCGCTCCGGCTCGAAGTCGCCAAAGATGTCGTCCTCGATGATGGTGAGGTCGTGTGCGGCCGCCGCGGTCAACAGCCGATGCGCGGTCTGAAGCGAAAGCGTCGCGCCCGTCGGATTGTGCAGCGCCGAATTGGTGATGTAGAGCCGCGGCCGTTCGCTCGCGAGAATCTGCGCGAAGCGTGGGACGTCCGGGCCCGACGGCGTATAGGGCAAGCTGACGATCCTGGCCTGATGCGCCCGCAGCAGTGCGCGAAAATTGAAGTAGCAGGGATCGTCGACCAGCACGGTTTCGCCGGGGCGGAGCAGGAAGCGGCAGATCAGGTCGGTTGCCTGCGTGCCCGAACCCGTCAGCATCAGCTGGCCGATCGAAGCCTCGATCCCGTCTTCGGCCAAGCGCGCCAGCAGTAGCCGGCGCAACGCGAGCGAGCCGGATGTTGAGCCGTAATTGGTCAGCACGCGCGCCTCAGTGCGTCCGAGCGCACGAACGGCGCGGCGCAGGGCTGCTTCCGGCATCCAGTCCGGCGGCAACCAGCCGCAGCCGGGTTTGGGGACGGCCGCGTCGGTATCGAGCGATTGCCGCGAGACCCAGAATGGATCGACGGCACGATCGCGGCGCGGTTCGACTTCGGTCAAGGCCAGCGGAGGCGTGGCGGTCTGCGACACATAGAAGCCTGAGCCGCGACGCGCGCGGATCAGGCCTTCGGCCGCCAGGCGATCATAGGCTTCAACCACCGTGGACGGCGAAACGCCCATCGTGGCGGCAAGGCTGCGGATCGACGGCAGGCGGTCGCCGGCAGTGAGCGCGCGGCCGGCAACCTTGGCGCGGATCGCGCTCATCACGTCAATGGTCCGCGTTCCGCCGCGACCCTTCGATTGCGTTTCGATGTCCAAGGTGTATCGCCTTCCACACCCATACAGTTCTATCAGATTGTACTGGATTGTGACTGTTCTCGCCACCGGCGAAAGCCGAGGATCGCGGCTCAAAAAAGTGGGACAGACATGCAATCTGCGGGCAGCGGCTGGGGCAACGGGCTTCTCGGCGTCATCATCTTCAGCGGCTCGCTGCCGGCGACGCGCGTGGCGGTCGGTGGCTTCTCCGCGCTGTTCCTGACCTCCGCGCGCGCCGTGATCGCAGCGCTGTTGGGCGTGATGTTGCTGGCCCTGCTTCGTCAGGCGCGGCCGGAGCGGAAGGATCTCGCCTCGCTTGCCATCGTCTCGCTCGGGGTCGTGGTCGGCTTTCCCCTGCTGACGGCGCTGGCCCTCCAGCACATCACCTCGGCACATTCGATCGTCTTCATCGGGCTGCTGCCGCTGTCGACCGCAATCTTCGCTGTGCTGCGCGGCGGCGAGCGGCCGCAGCCGATGTTCTGGCTGTTCGCGCTCCTCGGCAGCGCGACGGTGGCCGGCTTTGCCCTGTCGAATGACGGCACGGCGTCAGTCACCGGCGATCTCCTGATGGTGGCCGCGATCGTGTTGTGCGGGCTAGGCTATGCCGAGGGAGCTGCGCTGTCTCGTCGAATCGGCGGCTGGCAGGTGATCTCCTGGGCGCTGCTGCTGGCGCTCCCCCTGATGGTGCCCGTCGCGATCCTGACCTGGCCGTCGACTTGGAGCGGCGTCAATGCGCCGGCCTGGATCGGGCTCGCCTATGTCTCGATCTTCAGCATGTTCATCGGCTTCATCTTCTGGTATCGCGGGCTCGCGATCGGCGGCATCGCGCGCGTCGGCCAGTTGCAGCAGCTCCAACCCTTCTTCGGCCTCGCGCTGGCCGGCTTCCTGCTGCACGAGCCGGTCGCATGGAGCATGATCGCCGCGACCGCGCTCGTCGTCGTCTGCGTCTTCTTCGCGCGGCGATATGCCTGAGGCTGCGCGCCTCACTCCAGTTCCATCAGCGTCCGCGTTAACGCGCTTCTGGCAAACTTCTTCAGCGGCATCGGCTTGCCAAACAGATAGCCCTGCACGAAGTCGAAGCCGAGCTCGTTGACGGACATCAGGTCGGCGCGGCTCTCGACGCCCTCGGCGACAGCGCGTGCGCCGTAGCCTTGCGCGAGCTCGACGATGTGACGGCACACTGTTCGCTTCAGGCGGTCATTGCCGCTGCCGGTGACGAAGTGCCGGTCGGCCTTCAGCTTGATGAAGGGAATCTTGCCAAGGTCCATCAGTGACGGCCAGTTGGCGCCGAGATTGCCGATCGACAGGCCGATATTGTGCAGGCGCACTTCGCGCGCGACTTCGGTCAGGAGATCGAGGTCGCGGATCGCCTCCTCGCTGTCGACCTCGATCGTCAGCCCGCCGAAGGCAGGATGCGTCGGCATGCGGCGGCAGAGATCGCGCGCGGCCTGCGGCTCCTTCAGATACGACGCCGGAAGGTTGATCGAGAGATCGACCGCGCTCTGATGCTCCAGGAGGTAGTACCAGTCCTGCACGGCGCGCTCGATCATGAACTCCGAGAGACCGCGCAGGTGCGGATCGTGCTCCTCGGGAATGAAATAGGCCGGCGGCACGACGCCCCAGGTCGGATGCCGCATCCGCAGCAGCGCCTCGGCGCCGCAGCGGACCAGCGTGCGCGCGTCGATCTTGGGTTGGTACCAGAGCTCGAGCCAGCCCGCATGCAGGGCCTCGCCGACATGCACGGCCGGGCTTGGCGCAGGCTCCTCCGGCAGCAGCATCGCAACGCGGTCGCGCAGCGTCTCTGCGGCAAAGGGCGTGGTGAGCGGCGGCAGCATCGCAAGGCCGTATTCCTCGCCGACCTGCTGCACGGCTTTCACGATGATCGACTCGCGGGCGCCGACGGCCAGAACCTTGCCGTCGAATGCCTCGCGCACCAGTGTCTCCAGAAATGTCCCGGGATCGATGCCGTCGGCGGCAATGCCGAGCAGGATCAGGTCGGGCAACTCGCTCGTCAGCACGGCTCGCAGCTCGTCGGCGCTGGCGCATTCGCTGGTGACGAAGCCGAGATCCTCCAGCACGCCTGCAAGAAAGGAGCGCAAATGGCGCTTGCCATCGGCGACGCATGCGCGGGGCGTCACCTTTCGCTGTCCGAAGGTTTTGGGCTTCCGTCCGGCGAGTTCACAGATCCCATCATCCATCGCAAACCACTCCCGTTCGGTGTCGGTGTGTTAGCGATGTAACGGGCTTCAAATATGGAGAGTTTCGGCGCAATTGTTGAATTGTCCGGGTAACGTTAAAGCCCGCATCATGTCTAAAATTGTCTGGATGCTGTTCGAGAAGTTTTTACGTCTGCCAGCGCGTAGCGTGCCTCGCGCGACAATATCGCGGGAATCTTCGCAAGATCTGACGCGTGCAGCAGAGCGCGGCGTCCTGCAATTGGACCAAGCCGCGCGCGCTTCGCCCAATTGAATAACGCCCGTTTCAGTTGCCGGTGGCCTTGTCGTGCTGGGTCATGCCGACTGCCTTATAGTCATAGGTCGGATAGAACTCGGTGCGGTAGGGACCCCATGCGGTGTCCTCGATGACGCGATTGACCTCGCGCAGCCGCGATGCCGGCAGGCGCAGCGTGATCACCTGGCCGATGCCCATCATCACGTACCAGCTCACGACCTCGACGCCGGGCGGTGGGAAGGCTTTGTAAAAACCTTGCTTATCAAGCTGCGCATTCAGCTCGTTCAACGGGCGGGACTGGTCATGCTTGAAGAAGACGGTGAGCAGGATCGCGTTGTCGGCAGTCGGCGCGGCGTTGCCTTGTGGCGACGTCTGCGCCATCGTCGTCGAGGTGAGCGCCAGCGCGCCCACAAGCAAGGCCACCATCGTCAACGTCAGTCGGCTCGGTCTCATCGCGAATTCCTTCCCGGCGCTTCATGCGATGCCTGAGAGGATAGGATCGAGACGGGCCGTCCACGAACTCATTTTCGCGCGATGCGCGCATATTTCCGCTTCGCTCGTGACAGTTCCGCGACAACTCGTCCGAGCCCCACAACGGCGAGTGTGAAGCACATCACATGCGTATTACTGCACCTGCGCTATTGCTCCGCGGAGCCGGTGGTGGGCTGTCTAGGATTGCAGCTATGACGACGCGGCGACTGATGTATTGGTGGTTCAGGTTTGTGTTGTCTGGGCGGTTTCTCGATCGTTTCCTGAGCTTGCCGCGCGCCCCGCACTAGTGGGCGGCTCCTATTGCTTGAGCATGATCTTGTCGGAAAACCGCTGCACACTTTTCGCTGACGCGGCCCTTCGGGTCCGGGTGATCTAAGTCGCCCCGATCAATTTGCGGAACGCCGCCGCGCCATCTTGCACAACGTCGCGCCCTTTCCCTGCCAGGTAAGACAGCTTGCCGCCGAGCGTATCGTGACTGCGCAGCCGGCGAGAGCCGAGAATGTGCCCGACATTGGAGGGGAAGCGGCTCACCTCGGCGGACACCAGCGTCGCGATCGCATCCATCAATTGCTGGAGCCGGATGCCCCATTCGCAATGCTCGATCCCGTCGATGCGGACCTTGAGCGCATATTCGGTGTCGTAGACCTCGGCGAGCAGGTCGCGCGCGACCAGCACCCGGTTGTGCCGGAGTGCGATGCGTAGCGCCAGCCGCTTGTCGTCGAGCCGGTCGAGCACCATGGGGACAACACAGGCATAGGGCGCGGCAGCGACGTCGGCCGCGCTCTTGCTCGCGGCGGTCCGGGTGGCGAGGCGCACCAATTGCCAGGGTGTCTTCAGGCGCCTTGCCACCAGCGCCAGCGCGAAGGGCAGCGCCTGCGGTTGGGATTTCCTGAAGGCGTCGAGCCGCGCGGTGATCCGGGCGGCCTGGGCGTCGTCGAATTTCGCGATCGTCTCGGGCAGTTTTTCGTTGAACTTCGGCAGCGCGTCGCCGGCACGCAGCACGTGCTGCATCTTCCTGACGTCGTCGAAGGCGGTGCGCGAGGCCGTGTATTGCGCGAGCCTGCCGCGTGCGAACTCGGTGCTCTCCGCCGAGGCGAGGGTGTTCTCGAGGACCTTGACGACCTTGGTCTGAAAGGTCGACGCGAGCTTCAGCACTTCCTTCGGCTTGTTGGCGGTGACCTGGTCGTTGATCGCCTTGATGTAGTCGCGCGCCATGGTCGGCAGCAGATCGCGGCAGATCCATTCCCAGATCGGTGTCAGCGTGTTGCGCGAAATCCGTCCCGCATTGGCGTGATCGGGCGCGCCGTCGATCAGGAACAGCTCGAGCGGCGCGAAGAAATAGCGGGACGGGCTGGTGGCGCGCGCCTGGCTCGATCCGTCATTGCGAAATTCGGCGCGCAGCTTCGCCTGGATCTCGGCCGAACCCGGCATGTCGATGCCGCACAGCTCGAGCCGCTCGAGCTCGCTGAGCAGACAGCTGCGCGACAGCGGTGTCAGCTTCCGCAAGAACTCCGACAGCTGGTCGATCTCGTTCATCGCACGCAATCTTCCGCAACAATTCCAGCAGGCCTACCGGCCCAATGCATGGAGGCATTTGCGCGCTCTCAATTGTCACATAGAGAAGCAAATCGCCGTTAATTTATCCGTAAAATCCGGGGCTTCGGAGCCGGGTGCGGCAGCGATCGTCAAGAAGGCTTTGCCATCTGCCTAAGATTTAGGCGGACTTATCAACCTTTGCGTGGTCCGGGATGGCCATGCGCAAGCATAAATTGTGCCGATGCCGGCATTTCGGCACAGAACTGACAAAATTACCGTAGTCTTACGGAGCAAAAAGTTAACTACAGACCGCCTCTGGTTCCGCTAAACGAGTTCACATGGGGTCACAGAACGATACGGCCACTGATTCGCGGCCGTCGGAATGGTTCGAAAGCGGCACTTCTGCGCCTGAAGAGCTCGATTCCGTCCGGCTGAATGCCGCCCGCGCCAAGGCGGCCGATGAGATGGCCGCGGCCATCGCCCGCGAGCTCAATGGCCCCCTGACTGCGCTCCTGCTCTACATGGGCGAGATCAAGCATCACAGCGATCAGCTTGCGCCTGTCTCGGCCGACCGCGCCTATTTGCAGCAGGTGGTGGAGAACGCACTGGCGCAGACCGAGCGGGTCTGTGGCCTGGTCAAGCAGCTCGCCGGCTCGCACAAGGGTGGCTTGCCCACGTCGTCCACGACCGTGGATGCCGAGTTGAAGACCGGCCGCGCGCTGCAGGCGCCTCGCGAGGCGAGCTCTGAGTTCTCAAGCCTGTCGGGCAAGCGGCTGACCAAGCGCGAGCGTGAAGTGCTGCGGCTGATCAGCGAGGGCTATTCGAACAAGCAGGGGGCGTTGCGGATGCTGATCAGCCCGCGCACCTTCGAGAGCCATCGCGCCGAGGCGATGCGCAAGCTCGGCGCGCGCAACACCGCCGACCTCGTCCGCGCCGCGCTGCTGCATTCGATCGATTGAGGCTGTCGTGCTGCGCCGCCGGGCGGCGGCGCGGGGTCGCGCTCTAGAAATAATCTTCCGCGAAGGGGCGCACGCGCGCGTTGGGCCGCAGCATCTTCGGCTCTTCCTTCGGTGCATTCGGGATGATGGTGATGGTCCAGCGCGGCGGGATGCTCGAATTCCTGCTCCAGCACCGAACGCACGAAGCCGGTCACCGTCGACTCGCCCGCCTTCACAGTCGCCATCCGGCCGTTGAATTGCGCGATGCGGAAGCGACGGACTTCTTTCTGGTCCGCAGTCTCATAGGTGAACATGGAAACCCTCCTGGCTTCCGGCGACTATCGCCACCTATGATTAGTCTAATATGAAAATCGTAAACCGTATAAGTACGGCGGGGACGCAGCGGGATAGTCACTCCTGCAGTTCCAGCTCCCGCGCGGCGGCAAAGGCCGCATCCATACGCTCCAGCAAATCGCAGAATTCGGCATCGCCAAGCGCGTCGGCGGTACTCTCGAGCCGCACCGCCAGCGCCGCGAGCCGGAGATAGCCGAACGTCCTGGCCGCGCTTTTCAGCGAATGCGCCTCGCGGCCGATCCTGGCGCGATGCTGGCCGAGTTCGAGTGTGCGGAACAGCTTGAGTCGCGAGGATGTATCGCTCCAGAACACGGCGCGGACTTCGCCGGCACCGTCCTCGCCGATCTCGCGCACCAGCGCGCCGAATGCGCCAGGCTCGCGCAGCGGCTCAAGCTCGCGCAAGGGGGCAGTGTCGCCCTGTGCGGGCGCGAAAGCGGCTTCGAACATGGTTGTCGCGGTCCCAGTTGTGCGCGTCGCGGGCCCTGAGGTCGCGAGGCGTCGGGGATGTCTACGGCATTCCGATTTCGGTTCTGGTCAGGAGACGCGCGGTGTTTGCGAGCGGCCGTAAGCACTTTCTTTACCATGCGCCGTTCCAGCGCGAGCGCGCTTGTGTGCCGTCAGGGCCCGAGCAGCCGGTCGTACTGGGCCTTGACCGTGGCGTAGCATTCGCACGCGGTCTGGCGCAGTCCGTCCAGGTTGAGGATCTGGATGTGTCCGCGGCTGTAGTGGATGAAATTGGCCTGCTGCAAGGTATTGGCGACCAGCGACACGCTGTTGCGCCGCGCCCCGATCATCTGCGCCATGGCCCCCTGCGTCAGCATCAGCCGAGAGTCGCCCGACAAATCATGGGTGTGCAACAGGCAGCGCGCGAGCCGCGACTCCACCGGATGCGCCGCGTTGCAGCCCGCAGTCTGCTGGACCTGCGCATAGACCGCGAGCCCGTGACGCGTCAGCAGCGTGCGCAGGGTGGTGCTCTGATCGGACGCGATACGCAGCCGGTCGAGATCCATCGCCGATGCCACGCCGGGAACCAGCACGACCGCGGTGTTCAGCGCGCATGCATCGCCCATGGTCGAGAGCGTCCCGAGCAGGCTGTCGCGGCCGATCATGGCGACCTGCACATGCTCGTCCTTGGCGAGTTTCACGACCAGCGAGATCACGCCGCGGTGCGGGAAGTAGGCGCGCTTGAGCATCTCGCCGGTTTCGACCAGCACCGCGTCATGCGGCAGATCGACCGTGCGCAGATGTGCACGGATCAATTCATAGTCATCTGCCGACAGCGCCGACAGGAAACCGTTGGATGGGCGCACCATTGTTTCCAAAGCCGCCTCCCGTCTCGTCAGACGATGAATCTCAATCCGGTGTTCATTTCGTGCTCGGGCACAAGTTCCATCTTGTTACTGGCGGGATAAGTTGGCAATTGCGGACATTACGTATCGGGCGGCATCTTTCGTCACTTCGATGCCGCGCGCCGGCGTCAGGACCGGGTTCCGCGCGTAATGGGTCTTCGCGGCGGAATAGCAGTCGGGAGCTCGCTTCCAGCGCCCGCAGATCGGTGATCTCGATCTGGCCCTGCTGTAGCGACGCCGGCACGCTGCAGCGCGATTGGGTTAGCGCGTTATTGATCGTGACGTCCGTGGGGTAAGCATCCATTTACCGCAAGCGCGGGTCTTGCGGATTTCAGCAGACCATCGACAGACGGTCGCACCCACGATTCCGATCGCGAGTGATTTGATTCAATTCGCGCAGCCCGTGCATATCGCCCTATACGGGCAGGATTTTTTTGCGCACGTCGGAGCGCTGTTATCGGCGCGTTTACCTGTCGCGCGTCCTGCCAGAAATCTCGAGCCGGATTTGCCGAAAATCGCAGCCGCTTGCGGGCGAACGGCCAACTTCTCTTCAATATCCGTATTAGCACGGAGGCTGAAATTAACGGGACCGTGAAATGGGTTGTCTAACGATCGAGGAGCGGACCTCCGCCAATTCCACGAGCGGCTCAGGCGTCGAAGTCCAGATCAGTAAGGCTTAGCTCATGGATGATCTGTTGCGGGAGTTTCTGACGGAGACCAGCGAGAGCCTGGACACCGTTGACAATCAGCTGGTGAAGTTCGAGCAGGAGCCGAACAACGCCAAGATCCTGGATAACATCTTCCGCCTGGTCCACACCATCAAGGGTACGTGCGGTTTCCTCGGACTGCCGCGGCTTGAAGCGCTGGCGCATGCCGGCGAGACGCTGATGAGCAAGTTCCGCGACGGCATGCCGGTGACCGGACAGGCCGTGACGCTGATCCTGTCGTCGATCGACCGCATCAAGGAGATTTTGGCGGGCCTGGAGGCGACCGAAGCCGAGCCCGAGGGCACGGACCGCGATCTCATCGACAAGCTGGAAGCGATGGTCGAGCAGGGCATGGCGGCAATGGCTGCCGGAGCCACCGCGCCCGTGCCGGTCGCCGAAGCGCCGCCGCTGGTGCCGGCTGCGCCTGCGCCCGTAAAGGACATGACCACGGGCACGCTGATCGATCAGACCCTGGAGCGTCCGCTACGCCCCGGCGAAGTGTCGCTGGACGAACTCGAGCGCGCCTTCCGCGAGACCGCGATCGATGCCGCCGCGCCCGTTGCTCAGGCTGAGCCTGCCCCGGCTGCTGAAGCCCCCGCGCCCGCTGCCAAGGAACCCACCAAGGAAGCCAAGCCGGCCAAGGAGAAAGTCGCGCCGAAGAAGTCGATGGCCGACGAGGCCGCAGGCGAAGGCGACCGCGTCGCCAACCAGTCGATCCGCGTCAACGTGGATACGCTGGAGCATCTGATGACCATGGTCTCCGAGCTGGTGCTGACCCGCAACCAGCTCCTGGAGATCTCCCGCCGCAACGAGGACACCGAGTTCAAGGTGCCGTTGCAGCGGCTCTCCAACGTCACCGCCGAGCTGCAGGAAGGCGTCATGAAGACGCGCATGCAGCCGATCGGCAATGCCTGGCAGAAGCTGCCCCGCATCGTCCGCGACCTGTCGAGCGAACTCGGCAAGCAGATCGAGCTGGAGATGCACGGCGCCGACACCGAGCTCGACCGCCAGGTGCTCGACCTGATCAAGGACCCGCTCACCCACATGGTGCGCAACTCCGCCGATCATGGTCTGGAGACCCCGGCCGAGCGCCTGGCCGGCGGCAAGGGCGAGCAGGGCACCATCCGCCTCTCCGCCTATCACGAGGGCGGCCACATCATCATCTGCATCGCCGACAACGGCCGCGGCCTCAACACCGAGAAGATCAAGGCCAAGGCCATCTCCTCAGGTCTCGTCACCGAGGCCGAGCTGGAGAAGATGTCGGAAGCCCAGATCCACAAGTTCATCTTCGCCCCGGGCTTCTCGACCGCGGCCGCCATCACCTCGGTCTCCGGCCGTGGCGTCGGCATGGACGTGGTCCGCACCAATATCGACCAGATCGGCGGCACCATCGACATCAAGTCGGTGGCCGGCGAAGGCTCCTCCGTCACCATCAAGATCCCGCTGACGCTGGCGATCGTCTCCGCGCTGATCGTGGAGGCCGCCGGCGACCGCTTTGCCATCCCGCAGCTCTCGGTCGTGGAATTGGTCCGTGCGCGCGCCAACTCGGAGCACCGCATCGAGCGCATCAAGGACACGGCTGTCCTCAGGTTGCGCAACAAGCTGCTGCCGCTGATCCACCTGAAGAAGCTCTTGAAGATCGACGACGGCGCGGCCAGCGATCCCGAGAACGGCTTCATCGTGGTGACCCAGGTCGGCAGCCAGACCTTCGGCATCGTGGTCGACGGCGTGTTCCACACCGAAGAAATCGTGGTCAAGCCGATGTCGACGAAGCTGCGTCACATCGACATGTTCTCCGGCAATACGATCCTGGGCGATGGCGCGGTGATCATGATCATCGACCCCAACGGCATTGCCAAGGCACTCGGCGCCGCCGGCTCCTCGGCCCATGACATGGCCGACGACAATGGCGCGCACCATATCGGTTCGGGCGAGCAGACCACCTCGCTGCTGGTGTTCCGCGCCGGCTCCAGCCAGCCCAAGGCGGTCCCGCTCGGGCTCGTCACGCGCCTGGAAGAGCTGCCCTCGGACAAGATCGAGTTCTCGAACGGCCGCTACATGGTGCAGTACCGCGAGCAGCTGATGCCGCTGGTTGCCATGGAGAACGTCACCATTGCCAGCCAGGGCGCCCAGCCGATCCTGGTGTTCTCCGACGACGGCCGCTCCATGGGCCTCGTCGTCGACGAGATCATCGACATCGTCGAGGAGCGGCTCAACATCGAGGTCGGCGGCTCCGCCTCCGGCATCCTGGGCTCGGCCGTGATCAAGGGCCAGGCCACCGAGGTGATCGACGTCGGCCACTTCCTGCCGATGGCGTTCGCCGACTGGTTCACCCGCAAGGAGATGAAGCCGTCGCAGCACTCGCAGTCGGTGCTGCTGGTCGACAACTCGGCGTTCTTCCGCAACATGCTGGCGCCCGTCCTCAAGGCCGCCGGCTACCGCGTCCGCACCGCGCCGACCGCGCAGGAGGGCCTCGCGGCGCTGCGGGCGCAGAGCTTCGACGTGGTCCTGACCGACATCGAGATGCCCGACATGAACGGGTTCGAGTTCGCCGAGACCATCCGCTCCGACAGCAATCTGGGCTCGATGCCGATCATCGGCCTCTCGGCGCTGGTGTCGCCGGCCGCGATCGAGCGCGGCCGTCAGGCCGGCTTCCACGACTATGTCGCCAAGTTCGACCGTCCCGGTCTGATCGCGGCGCTGAAGGAACAGACCGCGGGTGCCGCCGGCGCCTCCGAGCTGAGCCGGGCGGCAGCGTAAGAGCATGATCCGGAAAAGTGTGAAGCGGTGTTCCGACGAGATCATGCTCAAACCAAAGAGCGGGCCGGATCAAGGAGACATTTAGATGAGCAAGAAGATGCAGACGGGCGAAGGCGCCATGGTCGAATACGTCACCGCGATGATCGGTGGCCAGCTGTTCGGCCTGCCGATCTCCCGGGTCCAGGACGTGTTCATGCCCGAGCGCGTCACCCGCGTTCCGCTGTCCTCGCGCGAGATCGCCGGCGTCCTGAACCTGCGCGGCCGCATCGTCACCGTGGTCGACATGCGCGCCCGCCTCGGCCTGCCCAAGCCCGAGGACGGCAAGACCCCGATGGCGGTCGGTGTCGACCTTCGCGGTAAATCCTATGGCCTGCTGATCGACCAGATCGGCGAGGTGCTGCGGCTTGCCGAGGACGGCAAGGAAGAAAACCCCGTCAACCTCGACCCCCGCATGGCCAAGCTCGCCGGCGGCGTCCACCGCCTCGACGGCCAGCTCATGGTCGTCCTCGACGTCGATCGCGTCCTCGAGCTCAAGACCGAAGTGCAAATGGCGGCCTGAACTGAAACAAAAGACATTTAAAACGGGAGAGCAAAATGAAGACCTGCTTGGTGGTTGACGATTCCAGCATCGTTCGCAAGGTCTCGCGCCGAATTGTCGAAGCGCTGGGCTTTCAAGTCATTGAAGCGGAAGACGGCGTCGAGGCGCTGGTCCATTGCAAGAAGGCAATGCCGGAAGCCATTCTGCTGGACTGGAACATGCCCGTCATGGACGGCTTCCAGTTCCTCGGAACGCTGCGCCGCATGCCCGGCGGCGAAGAGCCGAAGGTCGTGTTCTGCACCACCGAGACCGGCATCGACCACATCACGAAGGCGATGGGCGGTGGTGCCAATGAGTACATTATGAAGCCGTTCGACAAGGACATCGTGATGGCCAAGTTCCAGGAAGTCGGGCTGATCGAGCGCGAAGAAACAGCTGCCTGAAATACACCTGCTAGCGTCAAGAGGTATCCTGTGAATTCGCCTGACTACGAGTATTTGCGTAAGTTGCTGAAAGAGCGCTCCGGTCTCGACTTATCCGCCGACAAGCAATATCTGATCGAAAGTCGCCTGCTGCCGCTGGCGCGCAAGGCCGGGCTCTCCGGTATCAGCGCGCTCGTGCAGAAACTGCAGGGCGGCTCGAGTGCGTTGATCACCAGCGTGGTCGAAGCCATGACCACGAACGAGACCTTCTTCTTCCGCGACAAGATCCCGTTCGATCATTTCCGCGACACCATCATGCCGGAGGTGCTGAAGGCGCGCGCGGCACGCCGCAGCGTACGGATCTGGTGCGCCGCCGGCTCGACCGGGCAGGAGCCCTATTCGCTTGCCATGACGCTGAAGGAGATGGGTGCGGCCCTGACCGGCTGGCGCGTCGAGATCATCGCGACCGACCTCTCGCAGGAGGTGCTGGAGAAGGCCAAGTCCGGCGTCTACAGCCAGTTCGAGGTGCAGCGCGGCCTGCCGATTCAGCATCTGGTGAAATACTTCAAGCCGAACGGTGAAACCTGGCAGATCAACCCCGACCTGCGGGCGATGATCCAGCACAGGCAGCTCAACCTGCTCCAGGACTTCTCCCATCTCGGCACGTTCGACGTGATCTTCTGCCGCAACGTGCTGATCTATTTCGATCAGGAGACCAAGATCAACATCTTCAACCGCCTTGCCCGCCAGATCGAGCCCGACGGCTTCCTGGTGCTCGGCGCGGCGGAAACCGTGGTCGGACTGACCGATACGTTCAGGCCGGTTGCGGATCGCCGCGGCCTCTACAAGCCGAACGATCCGCGTGCCGCAGCGGCCAAGCCGGGTGTCGATGGTGACGCGGCGCCGCGCATGGCGGCGATGGCAGGATGATAAGCATGGCCGAGGATGGCAAAGGCGCGGAGCGCGTAACATTCAGCCGGGGCTATGATGTCTGCATCATGGCCATCGACGGGACGTGGCGGCGCGAGTGTACGCTCAATGCGATTTCCGATACCGACGCCATCCTCACGGTCGAAGGCTCGATCAAGGGGTTGAACTTGAAGGAGTTCTTCCTGCTGCTGTCGTCCACCGGCCTTGCCTATCGCCGCTGCGAGCTGGTGCGGGTCAACGGTGCCGAGATGGACATCCAGTTCCTGCGCGGCAAGAACCGGAGGAAACGCGGCGCGGCCAGCGGCCATGATGCGGTGGTGTGATCTCCAGGCACGCCGAGCTGCTCTTTCCTGACACGTTGCTTCACATTTTCTGAAAACATCCGAACCAATTCGCAGAGCCGGCTTTACGTGGCCTAAGCGCGCACCGTGTATCAATTGGCGGTCGCAATTTCAGGGTCCGGTTATGCCAAGAAGCTCTCTCTCCCCCATCCCGTCAAACTTGCCCGACGGCGCCGAGCGGCGCGCGCTTCAGCTCCTGGTGGTTGATGACGACGCCACGCAGCGCAGCCTGATCACGGTCGCGGCCAAGCAGGCCGGCCACGAAGTCGCCGTCGCGCCGTCGGTTGCAGAGGCCATCGAAAAGCTGCGCGCGGCGCGCTTCGACTGCGTGACGCTCGATCTGGTGCTGGAGGATGGCGACGGCATCGACGTGTTGCGCGAGATGGCGGCGGCGAAATTCTCAGGCTCCGTGATCGTGATCAGCGGCATGGACGGCAAGCGCCGCAGCGCCGCCCGCAGCTTCGCACGCTCCGTCGGGATCGAGCTTCAGAGCCTGCCGAAGCCGCTGGATCTCGCGGCGCTGCGCATCAGCCTCGCCAATCTCGGCAAGACGGCGATGGGCCTGCCGACGATCCATACCTGGGGCGGCGTCGCAACCGATGCGATCGTGGAACGGCATCGCGCCTGAGGCGCGGAACTGCCATGCGATCAGCTGCCGCAAATCAGCCGTGCTGACTGCAGCCTACGCTGAATTGCCGGATTCCGACAGCTTCTGCAGGGCGTGGCCGAGCTCCGCCCGGCAGGCGTGGAGGGCGGCGTTCGCCGCGTCATAACGTGGCGTGACGTCGTCGAGCACGACAATCGCGGTGGAACCCAAGATAGCGCTATCGTCTTCGGGCTCCATATCTTCCAACGTCATGGCAGCGTCGATCAGACGCATACTGATCTCGATGCGTGCGACCAGGGAGCGAAGTTCGGCCGCGATCAGCGGACGGCTGTCTGTTTCAGCCATCGCGGCGCGCGGGGGGGGCCAGTGCAATTTAGCATGGTATTTTCCATCGACCGCAATAAGGCACCTAGCCGCTACTTGTGCGTCAAGTTCATGTCCCGTACAAATGCGGGTGGGCCGAAGCTGCGCCGAGAGCCATAATTGGGCGCGGACGCGAGTCCTTGAATGCCGAGTGGACGTGGCGAATGGACATGGCACATGGTCGAACAAGCCTCCCGTGGTGAGATCTTCGTTGTCGATGACGACCCTGCTGTTCGCGACACCTTGTCGATGGTGTTGAAGGCGGCGGGCTATGAGGTGATCTGTTTCGCGGACGGCGCAGCACTGCTCTCCGTCGCGCGAAACCGCACCCCGTCCGCGATCCTGCTCGACGTGAACATTCCCGGAAAGTCGGGTCTCGACATTCTGAAGGAGCTGCAGGGCGAGGACTATCCGGCCCCGATCTTCATGATCTCCGGACAGGGCGACATCGCGATGGCGGTGGGCGCCATCAAGAGCGGCGCGCTCGACTTCATCGAGAAGCCGTTCCGCGGCAGCGAGATCGTCGGCCGGCTGGACGAGGCGATCGGCGCTTATGCACGCAGGCAGGCGGAGAATGCGTCGCCGAAATTCGGCTCGCTGCATTTCCCCGGACGCGAGCCGCTGACCCGCAGGGAGCGCGAGGTCCTTGAGCAGTTCGCTGCCGGTGCCTCCAACAAGGAAGCCGGCCGCACGCTCGGCATCAGCCCGCGCACCATCGAGGATCACCGCGCCAACATCATGAAGAAGCTCGGCGCGCGCAATGCCGCCGATCTGATCCGCATCGTGATGACGGCGGCCCAGCGCGCGTCGTAATACTCGGTTGCATCGCGGATATTTCCATGTTCGTCATTCCGGGGCGATGCGGAGCATCGAACCCGGAATCTCGAGGTTCCGGATCGCGCTGCGCGCATCCGGAATGACTCCTGAACATCAGCCGCTCAGCGCCTTGCGGATGATCCGCGCCAGATCCGATTTGCGATAGGGCTTTGCCAGCAGCAGCACGCCTGAATCCAGACGGCCATGGTGGATGATCGCGTTCTCGGTATAACCGGAGGTGTAGACCACCCTGAGATCGGGACGCGTCTTCAGCACCTCGTCGGCGAGCTGCCGGCCGTTCATCTTGCCGGGCATGATCACGTCGGTGAACAACAGGTCGAACGGCTTCCCGCTCGCGACGATCGCGAGCGCCTCCGCGGCGTTGGCGGCTTGCAGGGTGACGTAGCCCAGCGAGTGCAGCTGTGTCAGCACGTAGTCGCGCACCAGTCGATCATCCTCGACCACGAGGATGGTCTCGTGCCCTCCCTCGATCGATGCCGGCATCACGCCTTCGGCGACGGCCGTGGGCGTCTTGCCCGGCGGCAAATACATCTTGATCGTGGTGCCGTGGCCTTCCTCGCTGTAGATCTTGATATGGCCCGCGGACTGCTTGATGAAGCCGTAGACCATGGAGAGCCCGAGTCCGGTGCCCTTGCCCGGACCCTTCGAGGTGAAGAAAGGATCGAACACGCGTGCCAGCATGCCGGCAGGAATGCCGGTACCGGTGTCGCTCACCGCGATCAGCACGTAGTGCCCGGGCCGGACGTCGTTGACGCTGGCATAGACCTCGTCGAGATAGGCCGCGCCCGTCTCAAGGATCAGCTTGCCGCCGCCGGGCATCGCGTCGCGCGCGTTGAGCGCGAGGTTGAGGATGGCCGTGGTAAGCTGGTTCGGATCGACAATCGCGACGCAGCTCTCGCCCTCGAACACCAACTCGATCTGGATCTGCTCGCCCAGCGTCGGCCGTAACAGCTTGGCGGTGTCGATGATCAGCGAGTTGATGTCGGTCTCGCGCGGCTGCAGCGGCTGCTTGCGTGCGAAGGCAAGCAGATGCTGGGTCAGTTCGGCGCCGCGCCCGGCAGCCTCGTCGATCATCTTCGTGATCGCTGCAAGCCCCGGCTCCTTGGCGACCGCATCCGCCAGGATCTCGATCGTCCCGGTGATGACGGTGAGGATGTTGTTGAAATCGTGCGCCACGCCGCCGGTGAGCTGGCCGACCGCCTCCATCTTCTCGGCATGGCGGATGCGCTCCTCGGACGCGATCTTCTCGGTGAGGTCGCGGTAGAACACGTTGAACAGAATGCCCTCGCGGCGACGCAGCGCCGTGACGCTCAGCTCGGCCTTGAACTCCTTGCCGTCGCGGCGGCGGACCATGAGCTCGCGGCGGCGGTCGAGCGGCCGGTCCTCTGCGGACTCGAGGAATCGCGCGAGGCCGGCCTCGACCCTCTCGCGCTCATCCTCTGCGACGATCAGATCCACTGCATTCTTGCCCAGCGCCTCGTCGCGCTGCCAGCCGAACAGTTCTTCGGCCCGCGAGTTCCAGTTCAGGATGGTGCCGCGTTCGTCGGTCTGGACGAAGGCGTCGAGCGCGGTCTCGACGATGTTGCGCGCGAGCAACTCGCTTTCGCGCAAGGACTCGTCTGCGAGCCGCGCCTCGGTCATGTCGCGCCCGACGAAGAAGTAGCGTTTGACCTGATCGGACCAGTTGCCGAGCCAGGATAGCCAGACGTCGCGACCGTCCTTGTGGAAGCAGCGGGTGTCGGCGAGCTTCTGGTGTCCGCCGCGCCGAAGCACGCGCATCTCCTCGCGGGATTGCTCGAGGTGGGCGGGGTGGATGAAATCGGCGCCGCTGCGTCCGATCATTTCGTCCGGCCGGTAGCCGAGAATGCTCTCGCTGCTCGGGCTGACTTGGACGATATGGTCCCGCGAGTCCATGATCAAGATCAGATCTTCCGAGGCGTCGAACAGTTGCCGCCGTTCTTCGAGTTGCTGTTGCAGCGCCCGCTCGGTCCGCCGCGCATCGGTGAGGAGGCGCGCCGCGCCGGACGCGCCGATGATCTCGCCCGTCGGTCCCCTGATCGGCGAAAGGCTCACCGAGATTTCGACCGGACTGCCGTCTCTGCGCTGGCGCACGGTTTCGAAATGCTCGATCCGCTCGCCCCTTGCGACCCGCCGAAGATAGTCCTTGCTTTCCTCGCGGCGGTCGGGCGGCAGGATGATCGAGGTCGGTTGTCCGACTGCTTCCTCGGCCGAATAGCCGTAGAGACGTTCGGCCGCGGTGTTCCATCCGATGATCATGCCGTCGAGCGTTTGCAGGACGATCGAATCATCGGAGGATTCGACCACGGCGCTGAACAGCTGCGCGCGCACGGCGAGCTGATCGCGGACGGCCTCGGTGCGTCGCCGCTCCTCGACCTCGTGCTCAAGTGCCGACGTCTTGGCCTTGGTCTCCTCGACCATATGAGCAAAGGCCCGCGCCAGCATGCCGGTCTCGCCCGAGGCGTCGGTGGGAATCGCGGCGGGCTTGCCGCGCCCGATCGCTTCGACTGCCGCTGTGAGCCGCCCGATCGGCCGGGTCAGCGATCGCGCCAGCAGCAAAGCAAGCGCGGCCGCGACGAGCACCGCGATGATACCGATCATGAGGCTGGTCTGTTCGATGATGACGGCGGGCGCCATGAAGACGGCGTAGGGCACGACGCGGATGATGGCGACCCACTGTCCCTCGGCCAGGATCGCGGGCGCGATCGCGGTGCCGCTCGGCTTGCCGTCGCTGCCCGGCACGACCTGGGTGGCGCCCAGGGTCGATCCGGTGACGCCAGCGAAATAGGGGAAGTCGTCCTGCCAGCGCGTCGGTGTTCCCAGCTGCGAGCCGAATTCGCGGGTCCGATCCGGGTGCACGATATAGTCGCCGTTGCGGCCGACGACGTAGATCTGCTCGCCGGGCCGGTTCGCTGTCCGAATGCGGTCGAACAGCTGGCGCATATCGACATTGACGACGACGATCCCGAACAGCCGGTGATCGGATCCGTATAACGGTCCGGCGACGCGCAAGGTCGGGACGTAAGGCATCTGAATCGCGCCGTTGTCGACATTCAGGTCGACCGGCGAGACATAGACCTGGTCTTCGGACAGCTTGATCGCGTCCTGGAAGAAGAAGCGATCGTCCTTGTTCTGCAGGGCATCGTCGGGAACGATGCGGACTGATCCGTTCGGGCCGGAGCGATCGACGCGCAGATATTCGCTGCCGTTGGCGCCGATGATGCGAAATTTCGCGTAGGCCGGGTTGGCCCCGACAACGGCGACAAGGCGTGTCAGCAGCCGCTCGCGCCACGTCTTTTCGGACAAATGGTCGACCGGATCGACGCCGTCGTTGAAATGGGCATCGATTGCGCCGCGCACAGCGGCTTGGAAGTGGAACGTCGTGATGTCGGCACGCGCGCCGTTGGTCTGGGCTTCGAGTTGGGAGGCGAGCAGCCCCGACTGGGTTTCGATGCGGTCGAGCACGCGCGGCAGGAAGGCCCGTTCCAGGCTGTAATGGCTCAGCCACACGATGGCGGAGACCGCAACCGCGACCAACAGAATCATTGCGATGGCCAGCCGGGTTGCGAGCGTCATGTCGCCCTTCGCGCCGCGTCGAGAATGGACCCGAATGTTCTGCTACGACGCGACATGGATCACCCCGTCATCGGCTGCCGGCGCCCGCGTCGGGCTGCGGCGGGGATGATGACTGGGCCGATTTCAGGCAGCCGTCGACCGCCGCCAGCAGTGCGTCGGCCCGGAATGGCTTCTGCAGGCTTGCGACTGCGCCGAGCCTGGTTGCCATCTTCAGGAAGTCCGGCTCGGCATAGGCGTCCGGCGTGATCGAGCGGCCGGAAATGACGATGATCGGTATGGCCGGCTGCCGCGCGCGGATGTGGCGCATCGTCTCCAGCCCATCCATGCCGGGCATGAAGACATCGAGGAACAGCAGGTCGAACTGGCTGCCGTCGGACAGAGCGAGTCCCTTGCGGCCGTCACCGGCGACTGTCACGTGATGACCGGCCCGCTCCAGAAGCAGCCGGATTGTAAGCTGAACGGCCGGGTCGTCATCCACGATCAGGATGTTGGCCACGTCAAAAACCTCCGGGTCGGGCAGGGAGGTTCCTGCGACCCAAACCAAAGCATCAAATGCGAAATTGTTGCGCGGATCGTGCCCGGCCTGCAAGCACTTCGCGGTCCTTGCGAAGGCGGTCGCCCGGCCACCAGTCCGGCGCGGGTCATATGCATGTTTGCGTGCAGACGGCTTCAGCCCCCGCCGCGCGCCTAGTCGGTGAGGTATTCGGGATAATGATCCCGGATCTTGTCCAGCTCGCTCAACGTGCCCGACAGATGCTTGCGCAGATGCTGCTGCGCAGCATCTGCGTCTGCGGCCTCGATCGCGCGCGTGATCAGCTTGTGGTGGCGCACGATATTCTGGGCTTTGCCCGGTGACGGCAAATGCAGCCGGCGCAGCCGGTCGATATGTCCGCTGCGGCTGCGCACCAGCGTCCACAAATCTTGCTTTCCGGCGGCGGCGTAGAGCTGGACGTGGAAGTCATTGTCGCCGGCAATGAAGGCTTCGAAGTCGCCAGCCTTCGCGAATTGCTGCTGCAGTGCGATCGCGTGATCCAGGCGTATGATCAGGGAAGGATCAGGATTGACTGCAAGGAGCCGGACGATCTCCAGCTCCAGCGCCTGGCGCAGGAAGTGCGCCTGTTGCGCGCGGTCGACGTCGATCTGGCTGACCACGGTCGCATGCTGCGGGAACACGTCGACCAGGCCCTCTTCCTCGAGCCGCATCAGCGCGTCGCGCACCGGTGTCGAGCTGACGCCGAACTGGCCGGCCAGCTCGGCCCGCGACAAGGGCGCGCCCGGCGGTAGCTCCAGGGCGATGATCGCATTGCGCAGCCGCTCGAACACCTGCGGCGCGGCCTGTCGCGCGCGGTCAAGCCTCGCGGCCGCGCGCGGCGCGGGATGGGCGGATTCCATGACGACGGCTCCGGCGGACTTGCCTTTGATGCACTAATGCATTAGTGCATCAACGAAGGCGCGCGTCAATGCCGACCGGAGGAAACGAACAACAATGATGAAGCAATTCCAGTTTGGCTTCGCAGCCCTTGCCCTGATCGCCGCAACGGCCTTGCCGGCGAAAGCGCAGCAGAAATCCGAGATTTCGCTGTCGCGGCAGCCCGGCATTTTCTACATGCCGAGCCACATCATGGAGAAGCAGAAGCTGATCGAGAAGCACGCGGCTTCGCTCGGCGTGCCTGGCGTGACCACCAAATGGATCACCTTCTCCGGCGGCGGCGCGCAGACCGATGCACTGCTCGCAGGCGGTGTCGACATTCTCAACACCGGCACCGGCAATCTGCTGCTGCTGTGGGATCGGACCCGCGGCGGCGTGAAGGGCATCGTCGCGACCTCGGCGCAGCCGATGACGCTGATCAGCCGCGACGCCAATATCAAGTCGATCAAGGATTTCGGCTCCGGCGACAAGATCGCGGTGCCGACGGTGAAGATCTCGACGCAGGCGATCGTGCTGCAAATCGCGGCCTCTGAGGCCTTCGGCGCCGATCAATGGGCGAAGCTCGATGCCAACACGGTGCAGCTCGGCCATCCCGATGCCTATGCGGCGCTCTCAAATCCCAAGCACGAGGTGCATACCCACTTCTCGATCCCGCCGTTCACCTTCCTGGAGCTGAAGAACGTGCCGGGCGCGCATGTCGTGCTGAACTCGCCGGATGTGATGGGCGGCCCGCTCAGCCAGGCGCAGTTCTTCACCACCACCAAATTTGCCGATGCCAATCCAAAGATCATCCAGGCGGTGCGCGATGCCACCAAGGAAGCGCAGGACCTGATCCGCAGCGACACCAAACAGGCGGTCGAGATCTACAAGGAGATCACCGGCGACAAGACTTCGGTGGAAGAGCTGCTCGATCTCCTCAAGGGGCCCGGCATGATGGAGTGGAATCTCGAGCCGCAGGGCACGATGAAATTCGCCGCCCATCTGTACAAGACCGGCACGCTGAAGATGCAGCCCAAGGCCTGGACCGATTATTATCTTCCCGTCGCGCACGATCTGAAGGGCAATTGATGGCGCTGCTCGACGTCAACGGGGTGACGCTGCGCTACAAGACCTCCAGCGCCGTCGTCACCGCGACGGAAAGGGTGAGCTTCACCGTCGACAAATCCGATCGCTTCGTGCTGCTCGGGCCGTCCGGCTGCGGCAAGTCGACCCTGCTCAAGGCCGTCGGCGGCTACATGACACCGAGCGAAGGTCGGATGACGATCAACGATCGCGAGATCCGCGGTCCCGGCGCCGACCGCATGATGATCTTCCAGGAGTTCGACCAGCTGTTGCCCTGGAAGAGCGTGCTCGCCAACGTGATGTTCCCGCTGCTCACCGCGCGAAAACTGTCGCGCAAGGATGCCGAGGCGCGGGCGCGGGCTTATATCGAGAAGGTCGGTCTCACCCGCGTCGTCGATGCCTATCCACATACGCTCTCCGGCGGCATGAAGCAGCGCGTCGCGATCGCGCGCGGCATGGCGATGGAGCCGGATATTCTCCTGATGGACGAGCCGTTCGCGGCGCTCGACGCGCTGACGCGGCGAACCTGCCAGGACGAACTGCTCCAGCTCTGGGGCGAGACCAAATTCACCGTGCTGTTCGTGACCCATTCGATTGCGGAAGCGATCCGGATCGGTAACCGCATCCTGCTGCTGTCGCCGCATCCCGGCCGCGTCAAGGCCGAGGTCGTCGATGTCGACAAGGTCTCCAACGACGATGGCAGCGCCGGCCGGCTGGAGAAGGAGATCCACGATCTCCTGTTCGCCGCCGAAGCTGTGGCGCATTGAGGGAGCCTCGAGATGGGCGAAGCGAGAATTTTGCTGCGTGACGCATCGGTTGCGACCGCGAGCGGCACAACCGAAGTCGAGCGCAAGCTGAGCGTTGCCGAGCTGTTATGGAACGACGGCTTTGTCCGTAAGACCGTCATCATCCTGTTCCTGGCCGCCGTCTGGGAAGCCTACGGCGTCTATCTCGACAATCCACTGCTGTTCCCGACGCTGCACGACACCATCGTCACGCTGTTCGATCGCGTCAAGGACGGCACCATTCCGCTACGCGCGTGGGCCTCGCTGAAGGTGTTGTTCATGGGCTATTCGGCCGGCATTGTGCTGGCCGCGATTTTCACCGTGCTCGCGATCTCGACCCGGATCGGCACCGATTTTCTCGAGACGGTCACGGCGATGTTCAACCCGTTGCCGGCGATTGCGCTGCTGCCGCTCGCCCTGATCTGGTTTGGTCTCGGCAACGGCAGCCTTGTCTTCGTACTGATCCATTCGGTGCTGTGGCCGGTCGCGCTCAACACCCATTCCGGCTTCAAGAGCGTGTCCAACACGCTGCGCATGGTCGGGCGCAATTACGGGCTGCGCGGGCTGCCCTATGTCGCGAAAATTCTCATTCCCGCGGCCTTCGGCTCGATCCTCACCGGTCTCAAGATCGGCTGGGCCTTTGCCTGGCGCACGCTGATCGCCGCCGAACTGGTGTTCGGCGTATCCTCGGGGCAGGGCGGGCTCGGCTGGTTCATCTTCGAGAACCGTAACCTGCTCGACATACCGGCGGTCTTCGCAGGCCTCTTGACGGTGATTATCATCGGGCTCTTTGTCGAGAACCTGATCTTCCGCGCGATCGAGCGGAACACCGTCCAGAAATGGGGCACCCAATCATGACCAAGAAGAAAACACCCGACCAGCTCCGCAGCGCCCGCTGGTTCGCGCCCGACGATCTCCGCTCGTTCGGACACCGATCCCGCACCATGCAGATGGGCTACGCCCCGGAGGAGTGGAAGGACCGCCCGATCATCGCGATCCTCAACACATGGTCGGACGCCCAGCCCTGCCACATGCACTTCAAGTCGCGCGTCGACGACGTCAAGCGCGGCATCCTGATGGCCGGCGGCCTGCCGCTGGAATTGCCTGCGCTGTCGCTGTCGGAATCGCTTTTGAAGCCGACCACAATGCTCTATCGCAATCTGCTGGCGATGGATGCCGAGGAGCTGTTGCGCAGCCATCCCGTCGACGGCGTGGTGCTGATGGGCGGCTGCGACAAGACCACGCCGGCGCTGCTCTTGGGCGCGACCTCGATGAACATTCCGGCGATCTATCTGCCGGCGGGTCCGATGCTGCGCGGCAACTGGAAGGGCAAGACGCTCGGCTCGGGCTCCGACGGCTGGAAATACTGGGACGAACGGCGCGCGGGAAAAATCTCAGACAAGGACTGGCTCGATATCGAAGCCGGCATCGCCCGCAGCTACGGCACCTGCATGACCATGGGCACGGCCTCGACCATGACCGCGATTGCCGAGGCGATCGGCATGACGCTGCCGGGCGCCTCCTCGATTCCGGCGGCCGACGCCAACCACATCCGCATGGCCTCCGAATGCGGCCGCCGCATCGTCGAGATGGTCTGGGAAGATTTGACGCCGAAGACGATCCAGACCCGAAAGGCGTTCGAAAACGCGATCGCGGTCGCGATGGCGATGGGCTGCTCGACCAACGCGATCATCCATCTGATCGCGCAGGCCCGCCGCGCCGGCCAGGACATCGGGCTCGACGATTTCGAGATCGCGAGCCGCAAGGTGCCTGTCATCGCCAACGTCCGCCCGAGCGGCGATGTCTATCTGATGGAAGACTTCTTCTATGCCGGCGGCCTGCCGGCGCTGATGAGCCAGATCAAGCCGCATCTGCATCTCGACTGCATCACCGTCACCGGCAGGACGCTCGGCGAGGATATCGCGCACGCCGAGGTGCACAATGACGACGTGATCCGCTCGGTCGATAATCCCATCTACAAGGAGGGCGCGCTCGCCGTGCTCAAGGGCAATCTCGCGCCCGACGGCTGCGTCATCAAGCCGAGTGCCTGCGCGCCGCGCTTCCTCAAGCACACCGGGCCGGCGCTGGTGTTCGACGACTATCCCTCGATGAAGAAGGCGGTCGACGATCCCAATCTGGACGTCACCGAGGATCATATCCTGATCCTGCGCAATGCCGGGCCGCAGGGCGGGCCGGGCATGCCGGAATGGGGCATGCTACCGATCCCGACCAAGCTCGTGAAGCAGGGCGTGCGTGACATGGTGCGCATCTCGGACGCGCGCATGAGCGGCACCAGCTACGGCGCCTGCATCCTGCATGTCGCGCCCGAGTCTTATATTGGCGGTCCGCTGGCGCTGGTGCAGAACGGCGATCGCATCTCGCTCGACGTCGCCGCCCGCACCATCAATCTCGATGTGCCGGAAGCCGAGCTCGAGAAGCGCCGCGCCGCCTGGAAGCAACCCGAGCGCCGCTTCGAGCGCGGCTATGGCTGGATGTTCACCAAGCATATCAAGCAGGCCAATGACGGCTGCGACTTCGACTTCCTGGAGACCGATTTCGGCGCGCCGATCGGCGAACCGTCGATTTATTGATGTCCCCGTCATTCCGGGGCATCGCGGAGCGATGAGCCCGGAATCCATTGCGCCGCAGTGACTGCCGCTCGATGGATTCCGGGCTCGCGCTCCGCGCGCCCCCGGAATGACGATCAGAGAGAGCATGAAATGACCAAACTCAGCGACGCCACCCGCAACAAGCTCAGGACCGTCTCCACCGCCACCGTTGCCACCGCCTTGTTCAAGCGCGGCCTGCGCATCCAGATGATGCAGGATGTGCACCCCCTCGGTGCGGACCAGCCGACCATGGTCGGTGAGGCCTTCACGCTCCGCTACATGCCCGCGCGCGAGGATCTCAACACCATCGACGTCTTCAAGGACCGCTCGCATCCGCAGCGCAAGGCGGTCGAGGACTGCCCGCCAGGCGCAGTCCTGGTGATGGACAGCCGCAAGGACGCGCGCGCGGCTTCCGCCGGCGCGATCCTGGTGACGCGCTTGATGAAGCGCGGCGTCGCCGGTGTCGTCACCGACGGCGGCTTTCGCGATTCCGCCGAGATCGCAAAACTCGGCATCCCAGCCTACCACCATCGTCCGAGCGCACCGACCAATCTGACGTTGCATCAGGCGATCGAGATCAACGTCCCGATCGGCTGCGGCGATGCGCCGGTGTTTCCCGGCGACGTCATCCTGGGCGATGCCGACGGCGTCATCGTCATCCCCGCGCATCTTGCCGACGAGATCGCCAACGAAACATTTGAGATGACCGCGTTCGAGGATTTCGTCACCGAGGAAGTGGGCAAGGGTCGCGGCATCTTTGGTCTCTATCCGGCGACGGATCCGCAGACGCTCATCGACTTCGCGGAATGGCGAAAGGCGAACGGGCGGTAGCTGTTTTGAAGGCGCCGCCAGACACTCCAATGTCGTCCCGGCCTGCGCCGGGACGACAGCCCCAGGGTGTGGCTTAAACCTCAGCCTCCGCCATTCCCGCCGCCCACAGCGCAAACGCATACACGATCGCGACTTCGTCCAGCCGGTTGAAGCGCCCCGATGCGCCGCCGTGGCCCGCGCCCATGTTGGTGCGGAGCAGGACCGGGCCGCCGCCGCTCATGGTGGCGCGCAGGCGCGCGATCCATTTGGCGGGCTCCCAATAGGTCACGCGCGGATCGGTCAAGCCGCCCATCGCCAAAATCGCCGGATAGTCCTTGGCCGCGACATTGTCGTAGGGCGAGTAGGACAGGATGGTGCGAAAATCCTTTTCGCTCTCGATCGGGTTGCCCCATTCCGGCCATTCCGGCGGTGTCAGCGGCAGCGTGTCGTCGAGCATGGTGTTGAGCACGTCGACGAACGGCACTTCGGCAACGATGCCTGCGAACAACTCGCCGGCGCGGTTGGCGACCGCGCCCATCAGCATGCCGCCGGCCGAACCGCCATGGCCGACGATGTGTTTCGCGCTGGTGTACTTCGCATCGATCAGCGCGCGGGCGCTGGCGGCAAAATCGTCGAACGAATTGGTCTTCTTCTCGCGCTTGCCGTCGAGATACCAGCCCCAGCCCTTGTCGGCGCCGCCGCGGATATGGGCGATGGCGTAGACGAAGCCGCGATCGACCAGCGACAACCGGTTGGCGTTGAAGGAGGCCGGCATCGCCATGCCGTAGGAGCCGTAACCGTAGAGCAAGAGCGGCGCCGCGCCGTCGAGCTCCAGCCCGCGGCGATAGAGGATCGACACCGGCACCTCGGCGCCATCATGCGCCTTCGCCATGATGCGCGTGGTGACATAGTCTGCCGCGTTGTGGCCGGACGGAATCTCCTGCCGCTTGCGCAAGGTGCGTGTGCGCTTGGTCATATCGTAATCATAGACTTCCGACGGCGTCGTCATCGACGAATAGGCGAAGCGCAAATTCGTCGTCTCGAACTCGTAGGAGCCCATCGTGTCGAGCGAGTAAGCCGCCTCGTCGAACGCGATGGCGTGTTCCACATTCGAGGTGAGGTCGCGGATCACGATCGCCGGAAAGGCGTTGGCACGCTCCAGCCGCACCAGATGGCCGGCATAGAGATCGAGGTCGATGATGTAGATGCCGGGACGATACGGGATCAGGTCGCGCCAGTTCTTGCGCTCGGGCGAAGCGAGCGGTGCGGTGACGATCTTGAAGTCGATGGCGTCGTCGGCATTGGTGAGGATGAAGAGATCGTCGCCGCGGTCGGCGAGCGAATATTGCACGCCTTCCTCGCGCTCTGCGACCAGGCGCGGCGGCGCATCGGGATGAGCGAGATCGATCAGCCGCTGCTCGCTTGTCTCATGGTCGCCGCCGGCGATCACGCAGAAGCGTCCGCTGGTGCTCTCGTGCAGATGGGTGAACCAGCCGGAATCCTGCTCTTCGTAGACGAGCGTGTCGTCGGCCTGCCTGGTGCCGAGCCGGTGTCGCCACACCTGCATCGGCCGGTGATTGTCGTCGAGCTTCACATAGAAGAAGCTTTTGCAGTCCTTGCTCCAGACGATGCCGCCGTCGGTCTCTTCGACGACGTCGTCAAGATCCTTAGCCGTGGCCCAGTCGCGGACGCGGATCGTAAAATATTCCGAGCCCTTGGTGTCGGCGCTCCAGGCCTGCAGCTTGTGATCGTCCGAGTGGCGGCTGCCGCCGAACTTGAAATATTTGTGGTCCTTGGCGAGCGCGTCGCCGTCGAGCACGACATGGCTGTCGCCGCCGTCGCGCGGCATGCGGCCGAACAATTCATGCTGGCCGCCCTCGCGGAATTTGCGGAAGTAAGCGAAGGCGCCATCCGGCGACGGCACGCTGGAATCGTCTTCCTTGATCCGTCCGCGCATTTCGCGCACCAGCGTCTTTTGCAAGGGGCCGGTATGGCCGAGCAGGCTCTCGGTGTAGACGTTCTCTTCGTCGAGATATTTGCGGATGTCGGGATCGAGCACCTTGGGCTCGCGCAGCACCTCCTGCCATTTCGCGTCCTTCAGCCAGGCATAGTCGTCGGTGACGGTCATGCCATGGTGGGTAAAGGTGTGGGGCCGGCGCGGGGCGACGGGAGCGGTGCGGTGCGGGCTGGCGGATTTGGGCAAATCGATCCTCGAGGCAGGGATGTGTCTTGCCTCTATATCAGATCGAATATGGGGGATTTAAAGAAGGGCGATACGGCTGTGTGCGGCTGAGCAGCCTCCACAAGCTCCGCTGTCGTTCCGGCCTGGCGCGCAATTGCGCGCGGGGAGCCGGGACGACAGCGTGGGCTCCGCTGACTGCGGAGTGTGGGAGGGCCTACACCGCCACCTGCTCACCCAGATACGCCACCGCCGCCTCGAGGCCGCCCTTGCCGTGCGGGATCTTCAGTGCGTTGAGGCCGACCTCGATCACGCCGAGCGTGCCGAGCAGCATCGGCGCGTTGACATGGCCCATATGGGCGATGCGGAAGGCCTGGCCGGTGAGGTCGCCAATGCCGTTGCCGAGCACCACGCCGCATTTTTCCTTGCAATAGCGTTGCAGCACTGCCGGGTCATGGCCGTTGCTCATGGTCACCGTGGTCACGGTGTTGGAGCGCTCACTCGCTTCTGCGACGTTGAAGCCGAGCACCTGGCCTTCCGACCATACACCAACCGCCCGTCGCGTGGCCTCTCCAAGCAGGCTGTGGCGGCGGAAGGCGTTCTCCAGGCCTTCCTCATGCAACAGGTCGATCGCCTGGCGCAGCGCGAACAGCAGATGCACCGGCGCGGTGCCGGCATATTTGCGATAGTGCTCGGTGCCCTCGCGCTCGCTCCAGCTCCAATAGGGCGTGCTCATGTTCGCCTTCTTCTGCACCTCGAGCGCGCGCGCATTCGCGGCGACGAAGCCGAGGCCGGGCGGCGTCATCAGGCCCTTCTGCGAGCCGGACATCGCGACGTCGATATTCCATTTGTCCATCTCGAACGGCATGCAGCCGAGCGAGGCGACGGTGTCGACCATGTACAGCGCGGGATGGCCGCTCGCCTTGATTGCCTTGCCGATCGCCTCGATGTCGTTCTGCACGCCCGAGGCGGTGTCGACCTGGACGACGACGACGGCCTTGATCGTGTGCTCCTTGTCGCGGCGCAGGCGTTCCTCGACCTCGTGCGGCCGCACCGCACGGCGCCAGTCGCCCTTGAGCACCTCGACCTCGGCGCCCATCAGCGAAGCCGCATTGCCCCAGCCGATCGCGAAGCGGCCGCTCTCCAGCACCAGCACCTTGTCGCCGCGCGACAGCACGTTGCTCAGCGCGGCTTCCCAGGCGCCGTGACCGTTGGCGATGTAGATGTAGGATTTGCCCTTGGTCGCAAACAGCTTCGAGATGTCGCCGAGCAGGCTCTCGGTCAGATCGGTCATCTGTTTGGAGTAGATGTCGATCGCCGGACGATGCATTGCCTGCAGCACTGCATCGGGCATCGTGGTGGGCCCGGGGATGGCCAGAAATTCCCGGCCCGCGCGAACGGTCATTGCTATCTTCCTTGTGTCGTGATGACGGTCTGGAGGGTTGCTGTCTCACGCTTTTACGCGCCGCTGGCCCTCAAGAAAAGCACGTAAAACGCAGGCCTGACGGCCCCTATCGTTTGGTCTCGCGGCAGCCGGCGGCTTCGGCCTCCTCGACCGAGCAGAACCAGCGGGTACCCTTGCTGATCTTCATCTTGATCTGCGTGTACCAGCGGCTGGCCGGGGTGTGGTAGATGCACTCGCCGGCCGTGTTGACGTTACCCTTGATGGTGCAATCCGGCGATGGCGCGACCGGCCCCGAGGCCGAGGCGAGCAGCACCGAATGGGCTCCCTCGGGCGGCTTGGTGGCGCCCAATATCGTCGTCTTCTTGTTACGCACGCGCCAGTCCCAGGGCGCGATGAACGCGCCCTGCCACATGCCGGCTTTTGCGTCACGCGCGGCAGCTTCGTCAGCATCGTAATCATGGGAGACGCGGGTGTAGGCCAGCGCCCAGCCGCTGCGCACCAGCCATTTCTGGATGTCCTCGCCGGCGACCTCGCAGCGCGCCACGGTGCGGCCGCGCCGGTCGATCGAACGGGCATGGCAGACCCAGTTCTTGCCCTCGGTGTATTTGGCGAGATCGTCGCGCGCCGCGATACCGCAGGTCCAGCGCTCGCCCTTGGTGTTGAGGCAGAGCTGGTCGGACGACGGCGCGTCGATGCCGCCGAGCCGGATCCGCGTATTGCCGATCAGGACAGAATTGCCGTCGCGGATCTTGGCGGTGCCAGTGACGTCGGCGGCCTGCGCCAGCGACGGGGCCGCGAGCAAAGACAGCGCAATCAGGAGTTTTCGCAACATGCCGGTCCGCGGTTTAAGGAAAATCTGGATAAGCCCCGCAATTGTGGTCGGCTTTGGGCCGCCCGGCCAGCGCCTGCCCAGCGATTAAGCTTTCAACTTCCTGTCATTGGGCAACGGACCTCATCACCCTCCCCTCGCAGCGAGGACTCATCACCGCCCTGCCATCGCCTTTCGGGCCACCGCCAGCCCCATCAGCACGAACGCCGACGTCACCTCTGGCCCGCCGACCAAAATCCGCGTCGGGGTCTTCATCTTGTTCCATTCATAGGCGCGGAACGGGCCGCGGCGGCCGCCTTCGCCGAGGCTTGCGACGATCACGTTCAGTGCCGGCGCAAAGGTGCGCGGGTCGGCGCCGAGATGGCCGAGCGCGATCAGCGCCAGCGCCGCGTCGAATACGTTCATCTCGGCCGCCATCAGCTCGCCCTTGACGTAGGACAGCACGCGGTGGCGGATGAAGTCGAAATCGCCGTCAGGATCGATCGTAGCCTGGGCTGCCAGCGGCAGCGCCAGGAACGCCGCATAGCAGCGGCCGAAATAGGCGCTGTAGAGCTCCGGCAAATAGTAGATGTGCGAGCGCGGATTGGCGAAGGCGCCGCTGGCAGCCAACCGCTTCTGGAAGCCAATGATGCGATGCATGGTGGCGAGCCGCGCCGGCGTCTCCAGAATCTTCCAGCGCGCGAGGTTGCGGAAACTCACCTCGAGAATGTCGAGATTGAGCGTCGGATCGAGATCGTTCCCGTAAGGACGCTCGCCTTTGAGATTGTCGATCCAGGTCGCAACGCCACCTTCGTAATCGATATTGTCGTTGATCGGCACCGTCACGCGCGGCTCGTTGACGCCGGCATGCACCTGGTAGCCCGCGTAGAAATCCAAGAGCGGCTGGTCGAGGATCGGATCGGTGCAGCCGGCCTGCGTCGCCGCGGAGATCGAGCAGGCCGTAGTGTCGCAGTCGGGCACGTAGACGCCGAAGCCGAGGTCCTGCTTGATCTGGGCGAAATAGCGGGAAAAGCGCGGATGCGGCGCGGGCGCCAGCGCCGTAATGACCTTGAAACGCTGGCCGTCGGTGCCTTCGACTTCCTCGCGGCTGATGTTGACGCAGAAATCGACCATGTCGGCGATCGCGCGCTCGGCCGCCATCTTGTCGGCCGGCGCGGCGAGCCCGGTCTCGACGTAGCTGAGCAGCGCCTCGATGAAGAACGCGTCGTAATAGGCCGAGCGATGGCGGATCTGCACCGGCTCCCACATCGGCTCGGCGATGCCGGTCCAGGGCGGATTGACCACCGCACGTGCCGGCGAGCGCGCGATGAAGACGCGGGCGAGGTTGAACAGCAGCGAGGAGTTCTTGTAGCCGCGCGCGTTCAGCCCCGTGAGCGCCATGATCAGCTCGCGTCCGCGGAAATCGGGATCGCCGATCAGGTTGAAGGCGGCATAGGTCGGCAGGAAGTCGTTCTTGCGGTATGAGCCGAGCAGATGCTGCGCGCAGTCGCGGATCACGCCGTCGATCTGCGTTTGCGCGGGCATGGCGCCGATGAACATCGCCGGCGGCGGCTTGGGATGGTCGAGCGCGATGGTGTCGACGAGATCGGCGACGGGCTGGCCGACCGTTGCCCAATCCGGCTCGGCATCGTCGCGGGCGCGGGCAATCGCCTGGCGCAGCCGGGCCAGTTTCCCTTCATCGCGCAGCTCCGGCAGGCCGGCGCGGCGCAGCAGCACCCGCAATGCGGGATTGCCGAGCGCGGTCTTGTAGAATTTGGCCAGATGCGGATCGCCGCCTGCCGTAGCAGACAATACGGGATCGCAGACATCATAAAGGGAGGGGCCGTCTTTCCGCGCCGTCAGTGTCCGGCACGCGGCCCCTGCGAAATAATGAAAGCTCATGAAATACCTGGTCGCGGAGGGACTTTCGCGGAGGCTTGGCCAGTGACCCGCCCCCGCAAGTCTTTGAAAAAGCTACCCGGATTTGCGGGAAATACAAATGTGATGGCGGTCACGGAAAAAACCGGCACGAGGGCTGCATGTTCGACCCCCGGAATGCTACGGGGGAGCGAGAAATACGCAAAACTGCTTCGCGAAATTAACCAATATATTCAGAGGCTTAGATCAAATTTTGGACGATCTATTGCCGGAGCGGCGATATCCGGTTAAGGGTTTGTTTGGTGCGGCGCCGCAAATTGCGCGCAATTCGGGGGCACTCCCCCGGCCAATCCCGCAAACCTAAAGACGCTATCGCGCTACTCAACCTATGTGCGCGCGCGGGGCCGGTCTTTGGCACTGACAGGAATGAAGCGAGATGAATGTAAAGCAGCTCGACATTTCCCGACGCACGATTGCGGTGGCCGCAGCCCTCATCGGCACGGTGTCGCTGGCGATCGGTGCTCATGCTGCCCTCAACATGCGCGCGCTCGACGCTGCCAAGGCCGTCTCGACTGACGAGGTCACGGGCTCGGTGGGCCAGACCTCGCGTCTCGCGCTCGTCATCGGCAATGGTCATTATCCCGACGCAACCGCGCCGCTGACGCAGTCGATCAACGACGCGCGCGCGCTGTCCTCGTCGCTGCGCAAGAACGGTTTTGACGTCGACATGGTGGAAGACGCGAGCAAGGACGACATGGTCCGCGCCGTCAACCGCCTGAGGTCCCGCATCAAGCGCGACACCGTCGTCATGCTGTTCTTCGGCGGCTATGGCGTGCAGGCCGGCCGCGAGAGCTACATGCTGCCGGTCGACGCCGTGATCTGGAAGGAGAGCGACGTCCGCCGCCAGGGCGTCTCCATCGAAGGCGTGCTCGACATGATGAAGGAGCAGGGCGCCAAGGCCAAGCTCGTCGTGGTCGATGCGTCCCGCCGTAACCCTTATGAGCGCCGCTTCCGCTCCTATTCGCATGGTCTCGCGCCGATCGGCACGCCCGATAATGCGCTGATCCTCTCCTCCGCCTCGCCCGGCAAGGTCGTCGACGACGGCAAGGGCGAGCACAGCACGCTGGTCGGCGAGCTCCTCACCAACCTCAATGCGCAGGGCAGCGCCGAAAGCGTCTTCAACAAGACCCGCGTCGCCATCTCCCGCGCCTCCGAAGGCGATCAGGTCCCGGCCGTCTCCTCCTCGCTGCTCGAGGACGTCAACTTCAACGAAGCCGGCGGCTAGTTTTTGTTACCCTCCCGTTCAGGGGAGGGTGAAGCGTCCCACCTCGTCAAACCTACTTCGCCGCTTCCGCGGCCATCACCGGGCGCACGGGGTCGCCTTCGCGCAACAGCGCGCCGGCGCGGGCGACGACGATATCGCCTTCATTGAGGCCGTCGCGGACCTCGATATTGCCGCCCGACATCAAACCGATTTCGACGCGCTTGGTCTCGACGCGATTGCGGCGGATCACCTGCACCACGGTGCCGGCGGATGAATATTGCACCGACGTCAGCGGCACCGCGACGTTGCAGCTCTGCCCGGTCTTGATCAGCGCGCGACCGCTTGCGTTCAGCAACAGCCGCCTCTGCGACGAGATGCCGATATAGACCATGCCCTGCTGGATGTTCGGCTCGACGGTCGGACCGATGCGGCGCACCTTGCCCTCGATATCACCGCTGCCGGCAATACGCACCGTGGTCGGCTGGTTGACCGCGAGCTTCCTGACATCGTTGGTCGCCACCAGGCCGACGAGGTCATATTCGCTGCGCGCCACGATCGTGAACAGCGCCTCGCCCTTGGCCGAGGCGAGCGCGCCGATCTGAGCGGTCGAGGTGGCGATGACGCCGGCCACGGGCGCCGTGACCTGGAGCGTGCCGCCTTCGGGCAGCGCCAGCCGCGCCAGCACCTGGCCGGCCGTCGTGGTCTCACCGGCCTCTGCCAGCACCTCCGTGATCTTCAGCCCCGGACGTTCGGGCCGCACGGCGGTTTCCTCGCGCGCGATGATCGAGCCGGTGGCCTCGACGATATCGGAGAAGCAGGATTTTGCCGCCTTCAGCACCGTAACCGCCGGCCCCTTGGGCGCATCGTCATCGGCAGCAAGACCGGGCTGGGCGCACAGCAGCACCAGTCCGGCAAGGGTAACGAAGGTCTGGGAAAAGGAACGCGCAGGCAATGGACGCATCGGTCATTCCGGTTGGCCGCAAGGCCTCAATCGATAGCAGAAGCGATCGCGACGGGCCATGGGCTGGCCGGATGAGAATGCCGCAGCAGCGCAGGCGGCGCGATGCCGCCTGTCGAATTAGTCTGCCGGACCGGAGCTAAGGTTCGCTGTTCTCAGCCTCCCCTGGAGGGGAGGGTAAGAAGAAAGCCCTCACGGCAGGTTCAAGAACTCCACCCAGTTCGGCTTCTTGCCGGTGGCGTAGGATTTCAGCTTGGCGAGCGCGCCGCTGGTCTGGTCGATGGCGTAGACCGTCATGCTGTCGGACAGCTCGCCGACGGCGGCGAGGTAACGGCCGGTCGGATCGATGTTGAAGCCGCGCGGCTGCTTCTCCGTCGGCACGCTGCCGATCGTGGTCAGCTTGCCGCTGGTCGCATCGACCTTGTAGGCGGTGAGCGTGTTGGTGGTGCGCTCGGAGGCGTAGAGGAAGCGGCCGTCCGGCGTGATGTGGATATCGGCGGCCCAGGGTTTTCCGCTAAAGCCCTCCGGCAGCGCGGTGGTGCGCTGGATCTCGCCCCAGGCCCCGCTCTTGGCTTCATAGCTGAACGCCGCGACGTCGCCGTTCAGCTCGTGGATGAGGTAGACGAACTTGCCGTTGGGGTGGAACACGAAGTGCCGCGGCCCGGATTTCTCCGGCACCTTGATCAAGGGCGGGTCGCTCGGCGTCAGCGTGCCGGCGGTGGCGTCGAACGCGAAGCTCAGCACCTGGTCGGAGCCGAGATTGGTTGCGAACACGAAGCGGTTGTCGGGCGAAGGCAGAAAGGCGTGCGCATTCAGTCCGGTCGGGATCACCTGCCTGGGCTCGCCGACGACGCCGTTGGCAGAAAGCGGATTCAGCGCGACCTTGTTGCCGCCATAGGAGGCGCTGAACAGCACCTTGCCGCCGCGGTCGGTTGCGATGTTCGCCATGCTGTCGGCGAGCGGTCCGTTGCCGATCTGACTGAGCTGGCCCGTCTTGGGATCGATCGCAAAACTGACCGCAACGAACGGCTGCGAGCGGACGCCGGCAATCAGCACGCGGTGGTCCGGTGTGATCGCAAGCGGCGTCGAGGAGCCGGGTTTTTCGACACCCGTGAAGGTGGCCGTCTGCACCGGTGTCATCTCGCCGCTCTCGGCGATCTTGAACACGCTGATGTCGTTGGAGTCGGCATTGCCGACATAGGCGAAGGTTTCGGCCATGCCGGCACGGACTCCGGAAATTAGGGCAAGACAGGTGAAGAGGGTGGTGGCGATCGCAGCGCGGGGTGCGGGGCGTGTCGGTCTGATCATGGGCGTCCTCCTTGAGCCGGCGTGGCTTGGTCGTTTTGCGGCAGAGGATAGCGGCTGGCGTTCCGTTGCACCAAATTCCAATTGAGATCGATCGATGCCGAAATTGTATCGGTTGCGAGCTAGCGCACCGACGCCGTCAGGTCGCGCGAGGGCAGATGCGGGCCGGCCGGATGGTCGGGCGACCCGAGTACGGACCACACGGCGACCGCCAGCAAAGTCGAGGTCAGGATGGTCCAGGCGACCAGTTGTTTGCGCATCAGGCCAAATCCGTCCGTCGAAGGCTCGGACCATCGTGCAGTGCAAACCGCAACGCCCCTATGAACTCGTTCACAGCCCAAGACCTGGGGAATCAAGACCTGGAGAATCAAGACCTGGGGAATGAAAAGGCGCGTCGGGATGACTTGGGGATGACGATGTCGTGGCAAAGCGCCACACCGGTTAAACCGATCGCAAGGTCTCGCTGACAAACTATAAAGAGCGCTGCGTTTCGCCTGCTCATTCGCGGCGCCCAGCCCTGACCGCATGATCGCCCGGGAACGGCAGCCTTGTCCCGCCGTTACCCCCGGTCTCGCGGGCGGAGGACACCGAAACGGAGGCTGGCACGTGTTTTGGATTTATTGGGACACCGCCTGGTCGTTGATCATCAGCGGCATCATGTTCACCACTATTGTCACGCACCCGGACGCCGAATTCGTCGAGATCCGGGCGGCAAGGCAGGGCAAATGAGCCGCCCTGCCGCCTGAGCCTTTAGGCTCCGTAGTTCATCTGAGCCCGGCTCGCGCGCCGTGGGCGCGCCCGCGGACGCGTTTGGTGAACCAAATGTTAGGGGCGGCCCGGTATATTTCTGCATCTTTTTCAGAGATCCGGCTCCCCCCAATGGCATTGTTCGGCAATCCCTCCATTCGTTCGGTTCTCGGCGCCATTATCGGCGTCCTCGGCCTGTTCCTGGTCGGGCAGCTTTCGACCGGGCTGTTTGGCGCCATTGAGCGCAATAGCGGCGCGCAAAAGGTCGAGCGCTTCGCCAGCACCGACCAGCAATTGTTCGCGACCCTGCTCGGCTTCCGGCTCGAGCGTGGCACCTTCCTGTCGGCGCTGGTCGCGGACGCGCCGGCCAACGCCAACGCCGACGACCGCATCGCCACCAACCGGGGATTGTCGGAAGCGGCCTACAAGAACGTGCTCGAGCGTCTCGAGGGTGTGTCGGATTCCCGTCTCGCCGCCGCCACGAGCAAGCTGGTCGCGATCCACGATACGCTGGTGCCGCTGCGGTCCAAGGCAGAAGGCCTCATCCATCAGGCGAAGGCTGCGCGTGACGCCAAGGTCGGCGACGAGTTCCGCAAGGCTGCGCAAGATTATCTCGATGCCATTCTGGCGCTGACGGCCGAACTCGAGAATGCGCTCAAGCTCACCGATCCAGTGGTCGATCATCTTCTGGGAATCAAGCAGTCGGCCTGGTCCGCACGTAGCTTCGGCGGCTCTGTCGCCATCCGCCTCGAGGCCGCGGCGGCCAGCGCCAAGCCCTGGAGTGCCGCCGACATGGTCGGCGCCGCCGAGGACACCGGCCGCTCCAAGCAGGCCTGGAGCCAGGTGCTGGACGCCGCCAGCCGCGCCGACGCGCCGGCAAGCCTCACCGATGTGATCGCGCGCTCGAAGCAGGGCGATGCCGCCGCCATGACCGAGCGCCAGCAGGGCTACATCAAGGCGCTGAGCAACAACCAGACCATCGACATCAAGGTCGAGGATCTCTCCAAGCTCAACACTGCGATGCTCAACTACAGTGTCGAGGCTGGCCAGATCGCGCTCGCCGAAATGGTTGCCCGCGCCGGGCAGCAGATGACATCGGCAAAATGGAGCCTGGCGCTCAATGGCGGGATGATGCTGGTTGCGCTCGCCGTCACAATGTTCGGCTTCATCCTCGTGCGCCGCCGTGTCAGCGCGCCGATCCGCAAGCTGACGCAGGCGATGCGCTCGCTGGCCGAACGCGACTACGCGATCGAGCTCGCCGGCATCGAGCGTGGCGACGAGATCGGGGAAATGTCGCGCGCAGTCTCCGTGTTCAGGGAGAACATGATCACCGGCGATCGCCTCGCCGAGGAGCAGGCGGCCGAGCAGGGCCGGAAAGAACGGCGCCAGCTTGCCGTCGACCGGCTGATCGAGCAGTTCGAGAAGAACGTGACGGAATTGCTGCACACGCTGGCCTCGGCCTCCGGCGAGCTCAACGCCACCGCGCAGTCGATGTCGTCGACCGCCGAGCAGGGTTCGTCCAAGGCGGCCTCGGTCGCGAGCCTGTCGGGCGATGCCTCCTCCAACGTGCAGACGGTTGCGTCGGCGACGGAAGAGCTCTCGGCCTCGATCACCGAGATCAGCCGCCAGGTCGCGGAATCCTCCAGCATTGCCGGCGCTGCCGCCAGCGAAGCCGATCGCACCAATGGCGAGGTGCAGGCACTGGCCGATGCGGCCCAGCGCATCGGCGACGTCGTCGCGCTGATCACGGGCATTGCCGAGCAGACCAATCTGCTGGCGCTCAACGCCACCATCGAGGCCGCACGCGCCGGCGAAGCCGGCCGCGGCTTTGCGGTGGTCGCATCCGAGGTAAAAAATCTCGCGACGCAGACCGCGAAGGCGACCGAGGAGATCACCGGCCAGGTCGCAGCGATCCAGGGCGCGACCAAATCGTCGGTGGCCGCGATCCAGTCGATCGGCACCACCATCCAGCGCGTCAACGAGATCGCGGCCGCGATCGCGGCGGCGGTCGAGGAGCAGGGTGCGGCGACGCGCGAGATCGCGCGCAACGTGCAGCAGGCTTCGCAAGGCACCAACGAGGTCTCGCGGCACATCTCCGGCGTGTCGCAGGCCGCCGGCCAGACCGGTGCAGCCGCCGGCGAAGTGCTGGACTCCGCCAAGATGCTGGCGCGCCTGTCGGACGATCTCAAGCGCGATGTCGACCGCTTCGTCGGCGATCTCAGGGCGGCGTGAACCAATATCGCGGCGCGCACGATTCGCGCCGCAGCCGGGAAATCGTTCGGGATCACTGCATCGCGGCCGTGATCTTCTCCGCCGACATCAGCACCGGAAAATTGGTGTTGGCGCATGGCACCACCGGGAAGATCGAGGCGTCCACGACGCGCAGGCCCTGAATGCCTTTGACGCGGCCTTGATTGTCGACCACCGCCATCGGGTCGCTGGCCAGGCCCATGCGGCATGAGCACGAGGCGTGCCACACGCCGATCGTCGCCTTGCGCACGAAGGCTTCCAGCGCCTCGTCGTCGTTGATCACGTCATCGAAGGTGAAACCTTCGACCACGAAATTGTCGATGATGTAGTGGCGCAGCGCTGCCGGCCCGTCCATCAGGGTCGCTGCGATCTTGGTCAGAATCCTGTTCGTGTTGTTGACCACGCCGATCTTGCGCACGCGGTCGGTGTAGGAGGCCGGGAACGGCTTGTCCGTCACCGCCTTGACCACGTCGCTCATCTGCACCGCCGCCATCTTGCGGAATCCACTCATCAGGCGATCGAGGTCGCGCCGGTCGGACAACAGATTGAACTCGACGATCGGCTCGGCCGCAGGATCGCGCGAGGCCAGCTTGACCTGTCCGGTCTCGGAATAGGTCTTGTTGACGAAGGTCAGCAGCGAGCCGATCTGCTCGCCGACCGCGTGCCAGGCCGATTTGCTGAGCAACACGACGAACATGTCGCCCTTCGGTACGCCTGCGAGCCCGGACGAATAGCGCAGGCCAAGCTGCATGTGTCGCCTGGTGTGCTCGTTCATGCGCGCGCCGCGGCGGACGAAGGACGACAGCGAGATCGAGGGATGGTCCATCAGGCGTTGGCCGACGCCTGCGAGCCCCATCAGGACCGGAATCCCCAGGTCCTTGAGGTGGCCGACCGGGCCGATCCCGGCGCGCAAGAGATGCGCGGGCGAATGGATCGCGCCGCTGGAGAGAATGATCTCGCGGCCGCGGAATTCCTGCTCCCGTCCGTCGACAACAGCCTTCACGCCGACGCACTGCGTGCCTTCAAACAGCAGTTCTCTCACCTGCGTGTTGGTGGAGATGGTGAGATTGGCGCGCTTGCGCGTGTCGCGATCGAGATAGCCCATCGCGGCCGAGACACGCTGCTCGGCCTGATTGGAATGCGTCACCGGGAAATAGCCGTCGACGAATTCGCCGTTCTGGTCCGCGACGAATTGATGGCCGGCTTGCTGGAATGCATCGGCGAAGGCCTGCGAATGCCGGGTCCAGTGCTCGCGCGGAATGCGGCGGACCGGGATGCGACCATCCTTGCCGTGATACGGGCCGTCGAAATCGAGGTCGCGCTCGACCTTCTTGAAGAAGGGCAATACGTCGTTCCAGCTCCAGCCCGAGGCCCCCCGCGCGTCCCATTCGTCGTAGTCGGTCGGTGCGCCGCGGTTGGCCATCTGGCCGTTGATCGACGAGCCGCCGCCCAGCACGCGCGCCTGCTCGTATTTGCGTAAAGGCGGACGCGCTTCGTTCGGATTGTTGTGGCTGACGACCTGGGTCGTGACCTTCAATTCGGTCCAGTGGAAGCGCGGGTCGAAATAGGCGGTGCCCGGATAACTGTCCCTGATTTCGGCCGGCTCGTTGCCGGGCGGCGTGTCCTGTCCGGCTTCGCATAGCAGGACCTCGTTGGCGCTCCTGGCGGAGAGCCGGTGGGCCAGCACGGACCCCGCCGAGCCGCCGCCCACGATAATGTAGTCGTACACGATTGGCGTTTCCTCTTGTTCTTGTTCCAAGAGGGTAGCGCGGATCTATCGCGAGGTCACGCCTGCGTCGTGAGCGCGCTTGGGATCGCTTATTGCAGAACTTTCGGCATCACGACGACGACATCAACCTGTTGCTTCAACACGTGCGATGCAACAGCGGCGATATAGATCGAATAGCCGTCCTCGATGTCGGACGCGATCTCCTCGTCCTTTGCGAAGGCGTACAGCATCGTACCGTCGAGCTTGTCGAAACGGATGCCCGCAAACAGGCGATCGAACGTCTCGGCGCCGACGGCGCCCGCCATGAGCGCCTGTATGGCCTGGTCCTGAACGAGTGTGAGCTTCGTCATGCCGGTGAGATATGGAATGCTTGCGCGAATACAAGGTACGGAGAAACGACGCCGGCTTGCTCTCATTGACGAATTTCAACGTAGGGGAGTGACCGCTGACGCAGGGCGCCGGGGACGAGCCGCGTCCGCGCCGCTCAGGCCGCGGCCGTCTGCTTCGACAGCAATTGCTTCAGCTTCGCGGCCGGCACCGCCGGGCTGAACAGCCAGCCCTGCATCTGGCTGCATCCGAGCTGCCGCAGCACCTCGCGCTGCGCCTCGGTCTCGACGCCTTCGGCCGTCGTCGCCATCTGGCGGGCGGCGGCCATGTGCACCACGGCCTGGACGATCGGCGAGGAATCCTCGGGCTCGCCGATGTCGCTGATGAAGCTGCGGTCGATCTTGATCTTGTCGAAGGGGAAGCGGTGCAGATAGCTCAGCGACGAATAGCCGGTGCCGAAATCGTCGAGCGCGATGCGCACGCCGAGCTCGCGCAGCTGCTGCAGGATGGTCAGCGCCTCCTCGTCGTCGCGGATCAGCACGGTTTCGGTGATCTCGAGCTCGAGCCGTCCCGGCGCCAGGCCTGACTCGGCAAGCGCGGCGGCGACCTTCAGCGCCAGCGTCTTGGAGCGGAACTGCACCGGCGAGACGTTGACGGCGATCTGGATATCGCCGGGCCAGGAGGCCGCCTCGGTACAGGCCTGATTCAGCACCCATTCGCCGATCTCGCCGATCAGGCCGGTATCTTCCGCGACCGGAATGAAGTCCGCAGGCGAGATCATGCCGCGCTCCGGATGATGCCAGCGCAGCAGCGCCTCGCAGCCGTTCACCACATTGGCCGCGAGATCGACCAGCGGCTGGTAGTGCACCTCGAACTCGCCGTGCGCGAGCGCCTGCCGCAAATCGAGCTCGAGCTGGCGGCGCAGCCGCGCCTTGGCGTCGTATTCCGGCACGAAGAGGCGGAACGTACGCCGGCCCTCGGATTTCGCCGCATACATCGCGAGATCGGCGCACTTGAGCAGATCGTCGAGATTGTCGCCGTGGTCGGGCGCGATCGCGATGCCGATGCTGGCATCGGTCGGGATCTCCTGACCCTTGCAGTCCACCGGCGTGCGCAGCACCTTCAGGATCTGCTCGGCGAGCGCGGTCAGCTCGGTCCGGTCGCTGGAGCCGGCCTTGATGATGGCGAATTCGTCGCCGCCGAGCCGCGCCACGAGATCGTTGCCGCTGACGCAGGCGCGCAGGCGGTTCGCGACCTGGCGCAGCAGCTCGTCGCCGACCTCGTGGCCGAGCGAGTCGTTGACGCCCTTGAACTCGTCGACGTCGATATAGAGGATCGCGAACGGCTTGCCCTCGGCGAGCTCGGCGACGCGGCGTTCCAGATGCCCGCGCATCAGCACGCGATTTGGCAGGTCGGTCAGCGCATCGTAATGCGCCATATGCGCGATGCGCTCGTCGGCGCGGATGCGCTCGGTGACGTCGTCGTGGGTGGCGAGCCAGCCGCCGGCGGCGCCGGGCTGGTTCTTGATCTCGATCAGGCGGCCGTCGGCAGTCTCCACGACGGCGCTCTGCGTGCGCCCGGTCTCGCTCAGGATGGCGTCGCAATAGGCATCGACGTCGCCTTCGAACGAGCCGGTGTCATGGCGATGCTGGATCACGTCGCGGAAATAGGCGCCGGGCTTCACCAATTCGGCCGACAGCCGGTACATCTCGATGTAGCGGCGATTGCAGACGATGAGCTGCTCGTCCTGGTCGAACATCAACAGGCCCTGCGTCATCGTGTTCATCGCGGTATCAAGCCGCTGCTTCTCGACCAGGAGCCGGTTCGTCATCTGGCGGAAGATCAGGAACAGCGTGAGCACGAGCAGGCCGATCGACAGCACGGCGACGGTGACAAAGAATTTGGTTTGCGTGCGCCATGTGGCGAGAGTCGCATCCAGCGATTTGGTCGCGACCACGACCAGCGGCTCGCCGGTCAGCATGCGCGAGGCGACGATGCGATCCTTGCCGTCGATCGGGCTTGCGAGCTGCGTCGTGACGAAGCTGCGCTCGAACACGGCCATCTGCTCGGGCGAGCCCGTGCGGTAGTTCTGCCCGATCATCGCATCGACATGCGGAACGCGTGCGAGCAACTGGCCGTTCTGGTGATGCATCGCGATCGAGGATTCCTCGCCGAGGCCGCTCGAGGCGAAGAACGAATTCGAGCTGCTCAGGCGAGATCGCGCGCGACACCATGCCGAGGAATTCGCCATGCGGACCGGATACGCGCCGCGCGAATACGATCGCAGATCCGTTGCCGAACCGGCCGGGCACGACCTCGACCTCTTCCTGCGCGGCCGGATCATTCTTGAGGCGATTGTAATAGCCGCGGTCAGCGACCGAGATATCGGGGACCGGCCAGCGCTTCGACGAGTTGATCAGCACGCCGTTGGAATCGAACACATTGGCGCCGGCGACGTCGGACCAGCCGCTGGCCTTTGCGCGCAGCACCTCGTGCATCGCCAGCGTTGCCATCTCGCTGCGGAAGACATCCGCGGATTCGATGCCATGGCTTTCGAGTTCCGCGATGACGCTCTTCTGCAGCACCGCGAAATCCTCGAACTCGCGGTCGAAGTGGCGGGCGAGCATGCGCACGGAGTTTTCCAGGCTGTCGCGGCCGCCTTCGATCGCACTCTGCCGGAAGCGGTCGACGATCAGCGCTGTGCCGAAGGCGGTTGCGGCCATCAGCACGAAGCCGCCGACGATCAGCCACGTCAGCGGCGCTCCCCGCCAACGGCGAAGCAACGCGCGCATCCGCGCGGTCCATCGAATTGATGCGCCCATCCAGCCCTCCCGTGGGATGCAAGATGCAGCAAAACCGACAAGACCCCGTTACCAGCGAGGGTTAAGGAAGTATAAATCTGAGCGGAATCAGGCAGTTGGTGCGCTGCTTGAGGGGCGCAAAAGGCGATGCGATCGGGAAGCCTGCCTCACTGCCGCTTCACCTCCCATTTCAGCGCCTGCGCATTCTCCTTGGCGAATATCGCCGGCACGTCGAACTTGCCGGTCTTCAGATCGTAGCGGCATTGCCAGCCGCCCAGCCCCTTCATGAGGGTGCCCTTGGGATGCTTGTCGTATTCGCCCCCGAGCGAGATCACGAGGTAGCGGTTGTCGGGCCAGTTCACACCGAGCCAGCGATAGGCCTCTTCGGTGCCTTTCATGAGATTGGCCGAGATGTGGAAGTCGAGCTTGGCGAAGTTCTTCGTTTCCGGCCGTCCGTAGAAATAGGCCCAGGCGAGATCGCTGAGCGATGTCTTCGTCGCGCTGACGAAGGTGCCGTTCTCGACATGGTAGAGAAACAGATCCTGCTCGCCTGAGCCGGTCTTCTGCATCCGCACCAGCCATTGCGAGTCGGGGGTGAAACGGAAGCCGGCGCCATAGCCCTGCTCCGGCTTCAGCTCCGTCATCTGCTCACCGCGCCGCGCCCAGACCTGCCATTTGACGTCCCAATCACCGCCGTCCTTCATGTACTGCTCGAGTCTGGTGGCGCCGTCCGGCGAGGTGAAGGCGAGATCGGCATTGTCGGTGAGGACGAACCCCGGCGGCGGCCCGGAGGCGGCGAGCGCGGGGGCGGTGGCGAGCGCCAGGGCGAGCGCCAGAAACGGCGCGGGGCGGTAAAATGCGGTCACGGGGAAAATCCTTGAAAAATGGCCGCGGTGCGGCATCGCTGTTTTGACGCCGACGGGGCCAGCTCGGTTCATCCTATCGACCGTCTTGCTGCCGTAGCCAAAACGGCGCAATTTGGCGGCATCGGCTGATTTGCGACCCAAGGTTCTTTTTGATGATGACCACGTCCAAAGCCTTCATTGCGTTCTGTCTGCTCGCATTGGTCGGCACCGTGCTGGTGATCGGCCCCACCGAGCTGCGCCGGCTGCTGCCGGGCGGGGCGAACACGGAGGTCTCCACCAAGCCTGGGGTCAAGGTTGAACCCAAGGCCGAGATCAAAGTTGAGGCCAAGGTCGGGGTTAAGGCAGAGCCGAAGCTTGCCGCCGTCGCACAACCCGCGCCCTCCGCGTCGCCAGCGCCTGCCGACGCGCCAAAGCCGGGGGCGCTGGCCGAGACCCAGAAGCAGGTCACGGCCGCGCTCTCCGATCTCGCCCCGGTCAAGGCGCCGCCGGCCGCAACCGACACTGGGCCCCGTTTCGACGTGGCACGCGTCGACGATCATGGCGAAGCGGCGGTGATCGCGGGCCAGGCCGCACCGGGCGCCAAGGTCGAGCTGATGCGTGATGGCCAGCCGCTCGACAGCGTCGTGGCCGATGCGTCGGGCCAGTTCGTGATGACCCCGCCAAAGCTTCCCGCCGGCAGTTATGAGCTGGCGCTGCGCGCCAAGGCGCCCGATGGCACGGTCATGCAATCCAGCCGCACCATGCCGGTGACGGTCGTCGAAGCCGCGCCGCCGCCCGCGCGTGTTGCGCCGCCGGTCGCCAGGCTGGAGACCAAGCCGGACGACAAATCGGACGTCGTCGCATCGTTACCGGCGCAGCGCCTGGCTTCAGTGGCCGACCGGTCCGCGGTTCGGCCGAGGATGATGGGCACACCCAAGCCAAGGGCCATGGCCAGGGTACCGGCGTCCGCCGCGATGGTCGCATCGGCGTCGCCCAAGGACGTCCTCAACACGACGACGGCGGAGGCCGGCGGCAACCGGGTGGTCTCCCGCGGCGACAGCCTCTGGGCGCTGAGCCGTCTCGCTTATGGTGACGGCGCCCGCTACGCGGTGATCTTCAACGCCAACCGCGAGAAGATCCACAATCCCAATCTGATCTATCCCGGCCAGACCGTTGTGCTGCCGCAAAAGCCGCACTGAGGCGCGGCGCTTCGCTTCGGTTCGCCGCTCATTCTCCGCAAGCGGTCGTCATTCCGGGCTCGTCGCTTCGCGACGCCCCGGAATGACGACCGCGACGCTTTGACCGTCTCGCTGCGGAACATTTGGTTCCGCCGTGCGTCATTGTCATGTGACGCAATGCGCGCTTGGCGCTGGAGGAGAGCCAAGAAGTGGTCAGCCCAGTGGTCATGTCGAGATCCCGCCTGGAACTGGCGCTGGCCGGCGCGGTCCTCGTACTTCTGACAGCACTGTTGCCGAACAGGGCGGAAGCGCAGTTCGGATTGCGCGGCGGGCCGCTCGGTGTTGCGCGCTTCGCCGTTGGCCATGTCATCGGCCTGTCGCGATTGCGCCACGCACGGATGGCGGTGCGGAACGGCCGCACCCGTGACGCCGCGCTGAGGTCGCAGGACCCTCGCGGTGCCGAGCATGGCCAGCCCGCCAATCCCTATGTTTTGCGTGCGGCGCTTACAGCGGGCGCCGCATTGTCGGGCTGGCATGGCGGCCGCCGTCCGCAGGGCTGGTGGCGTCATCCCGACGGCAGCTATGGCTGGATCGGTCCCGTGTTCTGGCCTTTCGCGCATGACGATCTCACCACGGCAATCATCCTCGGTGATACGACCAGCCTCTCGCTCTATGGCTATGGCGATATCTACGCCGCGATCTTCGCGCCCTATGCGGCGGTGGAGCTCGCCGCCTACACGGCGCCGCAAGGCCGCCGTGCGCGAAGAGTCCCGTCGGTGGAGGCGGTCTGCGATGGCAGCGACACCGGCGGCTTGCCTGTCGACCGCATCGCCGCCGCGGTGCAGCCGAACGAGATGCAGCGCACCGCCCTCGACGAGCTCGCCACCGCTTGGGCCGCTGCGCACGAGACCATCCGCGCCTCGTGCCCGGCGCAGGCGGCAGCGACAGCGCCGGCGCGCCTTGGCGTGATGCAGGCCCGCCTGGATGCGATGATCAAGGCCACCGATACGCTCGCGCCGCCGCTGGCAAAATTCGTCGACCTCCTCGATGACGGCCGGAAAGCAAGGCTCGATGCGCTGGCGAAGGAGCGTCACGCCGCGCTTGCATCGGCCCAGCAAAAGGACGCACAGGCGGCATCGGCCTGCGACGCGGACAACGATCCCCGCTATGATTTGCAGGCGCAGCATCAATACGAAAAGCTCGTGCAGCAGCAATGGCCTGCCGCCGACATTGCTTCCACGCTTAAGCTCGACGACACCGCCCGCGCCCGGCTCGACGTGCTCCAGGACACCACGCTGCGCACCATGGAGACGCTGAGCGCCTGCCCGACAAAGGCAGCCGCAACACCGCAGGCCCGCCTCGCCGCGGTGAAGGCGCGGCTGGAGACGATGCTGCAAGCAGTCAACGGCGTCGGCGATGCGCTCGACGATTTCGAGGCGGATCTGAGCGACGAGCAGAAGGCGGGGTTCGAGGCGATCGGGCCGAAGCGGGGGATCTGAGCGGAGGCGGCCGGCGAGCGCGTTCAAGCGCTCGCCAGTGAGATCACACCCTAGCTGAAGAAATGCCCACCGGACGCCAGCGAATAGGCCTGCCACTGATGATCGAGCACGATCGTCTCGTGGCTGCCATTGCTCTGGCTGATGTCGATCACGAGGTCGTTGGCGCCGCCGCGCTGGGCGGTGACGTCGGCCGAAGCCTTGACGAGATCGGCCAGTGCCGCCATCGAGTTCACCACCACGCCGGAGCCAGCGCCTTCGCCGGTGTTGAGCACGATCGCGGGATGCGCGCCGGATGAGGCAAAGGTGCCGGCCTCGTAATCGTACAACACCAGCGCGTCGCCCTTGCCGAAGTTGAGGTCGAACACCGCGTCTGTGGCGCGCTGTCCAGCGGCCTGGTCGGTGCCGTTGAAGCGGAACTGGTCCGCGCCCGCGCCGCCGTAGAGCAGATCGTTGCCGCCACCGCCGTTGAGCACGTCGGAATGCAGCCCGCCGATCAGGATGTCGTTGCCGCCCTTGCCGTCGAGGAAGCTGCCGACCGGGCTGAACAGGTTCGCGATCAGCAGATTGTTGCCGTCGTTGCCCTGGACGAGATTGTCGGAGACGACGGTGATCTTGGTGCCGCCATGGCCGTCGGACGACAGCTGGTAGTTCAGCCCCGAGGCGTAGGCATGCGAGTCGAGCTGTAGCGTGATGGTGCCGGAATTGCCGCCGGGGATGGTGAGAACGTTGTCGGCCGACAGCGTCGCTTGCGTCGCCTTGCCGATGCCGGCGAGGTCGATGGTGTCGCCGACACCAAAGCCTTCGATGGTGTTGTCGAGGTGGCCGTGGTCCAGCGCCGCCTTGTCGATCGTCAGCGTCTGCGCGCCGCTCTCGAAGGTGATCGCCCCGGTGCCGGCCGCATCGAATGCGGCGAGCTCCAGCGTGCCGGCATGCAGCGCCGTGCCGCCGCTATAGCTGCTGGTCTGGCCCAGCACGGTGGTGCCGGTGCCGGCCTGGTCGAAGCTGCCGCTGCCGGAGATCGAGGTGTTGAACACAAAGACGTCGGAATGCGTCGAGGCCAGCCCGCCGTTGTCGGTGACGTTGCCCGTGAGCGATCCGCCGTCGGCGACGGCGAGCTTGGCGCCGGTCTTGATGGTGATGCCGGAGGTGAAGCTTTCGGCGTCGGTGACGGACCAGCTGCCGCCCTGCACGTCAAGCACCTCGAAATTCACCGTGTGCGCCAGCGTGCCGGAGCCGGTACCGAGCAGGTTGAAGGTGTCGGTGCCGTCGCCGCCGTCGATCGTCGAGGTGAAGGTCGCGCCGGTATAGTCGTTCACCGTGTCGTCGCCGCCGCCAAGCGCGACGCTGCCCTCGATCGTGCCGTGATTGGCGATGGTGTCGGCGAAGGTATCGGTGATGGAGATGGCCTCGCCATTGCCGCCGTGGATGAGGCCCCAGTTCGTGATCGTCGTGGGCGCCCAGCCATTGCCGCCATTGCTGCCGTTGCTGCCATCGGGGCCGCCGGTGCCGTCGCTGTCGTTGACGGTGATCGCGCGCTCGAAGCTGGTGATCACGCCGCCGGTCTCGTTGATGATGGTGCCGCCGCCGATGGTGACGGCCTCCTGGAGATCAACCGTTCCATCAGCCGCGACGACATGCACGCCGGTGGCCTGGATGGTGCCGAAATTGTCGAGCGTCAGAAGGCCGTCCACGTCGATGCCGTCGCCGTCCACGGCAGTGCCGGCGAGATAGCCGCCGGTGCCGATGATGGTGCCGTGATTGGTCACTGACGTCATCGACAGGCTCGGCGTATCCAGATTGATGCCGCTTCCGAGATCCCCGGTGATGGTGCCGTCGTTATTGACGGTGACCGGCTGGTCGCCGGTGATGCCGTGACGCGTGCCTTCGATGATGCCGCCTGTGTGGTTGTTGACGGTGCCACCGGTATTGCCCTGGAAATCGATGCCGTCGTTGTCGTCGCCGCCCGATTGCGCGCCGAAGATATTTCCGTAATTGTCGATCACCATGTTGACGCCGCCGCGGATTGCGTCGGCATCCGCCGCCTTGATCAGTCCGGTCGCCTCGTTGGTGATGATGGATGGTGCCGTTGGTCGAGACCAGGTCGGTGAAATCGATGGCCTGGCCGTTGGTGGCCCCCGTCGTGCCCGTCGACTGGATGGTGCCGGCATTGTCGACCGTGACCGTGTAAGTGGCGGTCGTGGTCAGCGTCGAGGCCGTGATGCGCACCGCGTCGCCCTGCGACTGGATGACGCCGTGCTGCTCGTTATCCAGCGTGAACGAAATGATGTTGGAAAGGTTCGATGTATTGAGGTTGATCGCGCGGCTTGCCGAGGCGGTGGCATCGATCAGCCCGTCATTGTCGATGGTGATGATGCCCGGCCCGGGCGGATAGCGTCGTTGCCGGAGGCGCCGATCACGGCGCCGGTGTGGTTGGTGATGTTGATGACCTCGGTGGCCGAGACGATTGCGGCGAAGTCGAGCGCCTGCCCGCTGCGTGCCGCAACGATGTTGCCGGACGCATCCACCGTGCCTGATACGATGGACCCGGAATTGTCGACCGTGATCGTGCCGCCGGTCAGTGCGGTGTTGATGCGGAACGCGTCGTCGCCCGTGATCAGCTTTCCGCTGGCCTCGTTGGTGAAGCTGAAGTTGCCCGGTGAACGAGCCCTTGGTGTCGATGCCGCGCGTCGTCGCCGTGATGGTGCCGGAATTGTCGATCACGACGGTCTGCCCAGCCGTCCCGCCGGTCCAGGTGATGTCGGTGGTGTCTGACAGCGTGCCGCCTGCCTGGATCGTGCCGGTATCGTTGCCGCTGACGGTCTTCGCGGACGTGACTGTGGAACCGCTTGCCACGGTGAAAGAAGCCATGATCCCTCCCTGACGTGCCCTGGAATTCGACGCCGGCCGGCGCCGCTAAGATGCTTGTGGGAGGAGAGCGGTATCGGCGGGATGTGACGGCGAAATGACGGCTGTGGATCGGACCGGATCGAGCGGCCGTTGCTCGCTGCTGATCCAGCATCTGCAAATCATACGCACGTGAAGGCAAGGCAAACGCCGCGATCGTCTCCCATCCGAAATCCGGCTTCGTCGTTGAGGCGAGGGTTAGTCGTGGGGAGGAGGGATGTGATTCGTGGGAGGGGTTAGAGGTTGGTGAGCTTCGCGCGATAGCCGATGATGCCATCCTGCCGGTGTTTTGCCCGACGTGTCAAAGGGCCTTCGCTGTGGGCGTTGTTGTCACCCGCCTAACCCATTGATCCCTCAGTCCCGCGCCTACTGTGCATGGGGTTGTTTTCAACTCTTGTGTTGGAGGTCACCCTCTCCGCCGCGCGGCCGACGCGTCCACCACGTTCTCGACCTCCTCGCGCCAGCTCAAAATTTCCATCGCCAGCACGGGATGATTGAAGCCCTTGAGCTGGAGATCGTCGAGGGCGCGGGCTTCGACGAAAGGCTCGACCATGCCGTAGACGCGGCGGCTCACCACGATCTGGTTGGCCAGGGCCTCGCCGCAGAGGCGGGAGGCGAGGTTGGTGACGCTGCCGATCGCGGCATATTCCAGCCGCTGCTCGAAGCCGACCTGGCCGAGCGTGGCGTAGCCGAGCGCAATGCCGATGCCGAAGCCGAGGCTATGCCCGCGGTTGCGCCAGCGCTCGGTCAGCGGGCCGATCGTGTCGCGCATCTCCACCGCCATCTTCACGGCGCGCTGGGTGTGGTCCTCGAATTGAATCGGCGCGTTGAACAGGATCATCACCCCGTCGCCGGCATATTTGTCGAGCGTGCCCTCATATTTGAAGATCAGCGTGCCGAGGGCTGCGTGATATTCCCGCAGCACGTTCATTGCCTCTTCCGGCTCGGTCGCTTCCGTGAACGCGGTGAAGCCGCGCAAATCGCAGAACACCACGGTCACTTCGCGGCGTTGGCTGGTGAGCAGCCCCTCGGGGCTGTCGGAGGAGGCGATCAACTGCGCCACCTGCGGCGCCAGGAAACGCTCGAGCTTGCGGATGCGCTCGATCTCGCCGAGCTGGGTCTCGACGCGCTCCTCCAGCGACTTGTTCCAGTTCTTCAGTTGCTCGGTCTGCTCGCTGCAGCTTGTCGGCTTGGGCGCGCACGGTCTCGTTCGCCGCCTCCAGGGCGTGGCTCTTGTGGTCGACCTCGGTGAACAGGCGCGCATTGCGCATCGCCAGCACCGCCTGGTTGGCGAAGGTGCGCATCAAGGCGGTGAGGCTGCCGGCGAACTCGCCGCCCGCCCGGCGCAGCACCACCAGCGAGCCGAGCGTGCCCTGCTGGTCGATCAGCGGCACCACCAGCACCGAGTGGAAGCCGGCATTGACCGCGACGTCGCGCAGCGGCTGCTCGGCGGCGTGATCGAGATCGGCAATCGCGATCGGCTCGCCGCTGGCAGCGGCATCGCTCAGGATGTTCTCGCCTTCGTCGATCGTGACATGGGCGCCCTCGACCGATTTGTCGATGGCGTTGGCCTCGACCAGGTTGAAGCGGCGTTTCTCGGCGTCATAGCCGTAGATCAGCACCGCATCGGCATGGCTGATCGCAAGCGCGCGGGCGGCGATGGTCGGCAGCACGGCGTTGAGGTCGAGCGAGGAGGCGACCGCGCGGCCGACCTCTTCCAGCACCTTCAACTCGTTGTTCGACTGCGCGAGGTCGCGGGTGCGCGCCTCGACCTTGGTTTCGAGGTCCGAATAGGTCTCCTGGAGCTGGCCGGCCATGCGGTTGAACTGGCCGGCGAGCTCTTCCAGCTCGTCGGAGGTGTGGACGTCGATGCGGTGACTGAAATCGCCCTCGCCGAGCTTGTGCGCACCGTCGCGCAGCGCCGTGATCGGGATGATCATGCGGCGCGCCAGCAGCGTGCCGGCGAGGATCGCGACCATCAGGCCCATGCCGATCAGGAGCGCGATGCGCACGAGCTGGTCGCGGATCGGCGTCAGGGCCTGCGCGGTCGGCTGCTCGAACAGCACGCTCCAGCCGAGCTTCGGCACGGTGCTCGCGGCGGTCAGCACCGAGTGGCCGTTGAAGTCGGTGCCAGACGTGTCGGGCTCTCGGCCGGGCGCGATCGCGGCGGCGACCTGCGGCAGTTTCGACAAATCCTTGCCGACATCAGGCCCCTTCGATGAGGTCGCGAGCACGCGGCCGCGTGCGTCGACCACATAGGCGAAGGCGGCCTTGCCGACCTGGGCGTCGGACAGGAAATCGGAGAGGAAGCTGAGATCGATCTCGGCCACCGTGACACCGGCATTGAAGCCGGAATGCGCCACCGAGATCGACATCACGGGCCTCTGATCGACGAAATTGGCCGCGGAGTAGCTCACCCCGCGCGCCACCGTGTCGGTGAAGCGCATGTCGCGGGAGAGGTCGGCATTGCCGTTCGTCGTGGTCGACTGGCGCGAGACGCGCAGCACCTCGCGGCCGTCGCCGTTGAGCTGGAACAGCTGGGTGACGACCGAGACCTGATGCAGCAGCTGGGCGTAGTCGGCGCGGCGCTTTTCGAGCGTGTCCTGGCTTGCCCGCGTCACCCAGCTGATCTGGCGCTCGAGCTCGGAGACGGACTGCTCCACGCGCCGGGCGGCGGCCTGCGCCTTGTCCTCGAGCCCGTCGGTCAGCGACGTCTTGGTGGCGCGGTAGGAGATCCAGGTCTCCATCGCGCCGTTGACGGCGAGCACGAATACGACCAGGCCGACGAGGGAGACGACGTATTTGGCGAACAGGCCCTCGCGCAGAAACCAGGTCTTGTCTTTCGCTCCTGCCATCCGGATCCTCTCGCGCCACGGCCGATGCCGGCGCTATGGGCCGTACGGGCCCCATGGCCCTTCTACCACAATTTGGGCCATTGGACCGGTGAGCGGCCGGCGTGGTTACCCGACGGGGGACGCCGGGTGGCCCGCCCTCCTCCATTCGGAGGAAGAAGTGGACGCGAAGCCGGTGTAAAGACCGCCTCGGAGTTCAGAGCGTTGGTCCGCAAACTACCGATTAAAGAGCTGCCGCATCACCTCGTTCATCGGCTGGCTGTCCTGCTGCGCCGCAGGCGGGTCCTGGGTCGGAGGTGCGGGGGAAGCCTGCGGTGCCGGTGTGGTCGGCGTCCCGGGCACGCCGCGGCTGCGGCCGGTGCCGTTTCCGGCGCCGCTCGAGAGCCCCTGCTGGATCAGATTGCCGATCGCTTCCCCAAGCTGGCCGCCTGGCAAATTGTTCTGGCCCGGCTGCTGCGGCTGCGGATTGGCATTGCCGGCGGCGTTGCCGCCACCCGGCGCGGGGGCGCCGCCGAGCCCAAGATTGCCACCAAGGCTTCCCAATATATTGCCAAGCCCGGCGCCATCGGGGCCGAACAGGCCCTTGCCCATCTCGCGCAGCTTGGCATAGGCCGCGTCCGGATTATCGAGCATGCCGGCCATGTCCGGAAAGATCCGCGGCTGCGACCACGAACCCTGGATCATCACGGGAATGCCGAAGCCGACGGGTTCAGAGGTGCGGCCCTGGCCTTCGGTCGTCATCACCAGCTTCGGCTCGACGCGAAAACCCATCATCTTGGTATCGAGCGCGATGGTGCCGGCGCCGGTGACGCGCACCAGCGGCCCGATCAGATTGAGATCGGTCGTCACCGCCTGGCCCTTGTCGATGCGGAACGAGGCGGAGAGCTGCGACAAATCCGTGCTCTGTGCCTCACTGTCCTGCCAGCCCGACAGCGTGCCCGACGTCAGCGAGCGGATCATCTGCGCGACATTGATGCCGCGGATGGCGCCATCCTGGAAACTGACGAAGGCGGTCCCCTGCATGTTGGCCATCAGCGCGCGCTGGCTGGTGCCGGCACTGCGCAAGGCGAGCTTGGCTTGCAGCTTGCCGTCGATCCGGTCGAATTCGGCGAGGCCCTGGAGCAGCGGCAGCGCGCGCACGCCGACGAGGTCGGAATGCATCGCAAGGCTCGGCGCGCCGCTGGTCGCGTCGAGGATCACCTCGCCCGAGACCTGGCCGCCATAGGCGCCGAGATTGGCGGTGCCCGCCTTCAAGATGCCGCCGGCGAGTTTTGCATCGAGCGCCAGCGGCGCAAGCCGCGCCTCGCCGATGACGGCTTCGTTGGCCGAAATCCTGATTTGCGCGTCGACATAGTTGAGCCCGGAGACGTCGATCGGCGCATCGCTCCAGGGTTGCCCGGAGGCGCCGGCGGGGGATTTCGACAGCGGAATTGCGAGCCGCTGGAAATCGAGATCCACTTTCACCAGCGGCTTGCTCGCGATGTCGACCGAGGCCCAGCCGTTGAATGCGCCATCGCCGAGCGTGCCATTGACGCCGTTGATCATCACGATCGGGCCGTTCAGCCGCAGCTCGGCGTGGCCGGCGAGCTGCGACGTCAGCACGTCGGGCATGTCGATGGCGAAATCCACCGGGATGGTCTGCCGATCGATCGGCGGCGCCGGCGGGGTCGCTTTGAAGTCGAACTTGGTCGGGTGCTCGCCGATTCGCGCGGCGCCGGTCAAATTGACCTTGCGGTCGCGGCCCATGACGGCGTCGGCATTGATGGCGGTGATGTGACCGTCGATATGATCGCGCACGCGCGAAAAGGCGACTTCGCCGTTGGTGATCTTGATGCGGTCGATGGTTGCGCCGTCCATGTCGAACGCGAGCGGCTTCGGCGATGCATCGGCGTTCGGCAGGCGCTCACGCAGCAGCGGTTGGTACAGCACGGGATGGGTGACGACGATCTCGCTGATTTTTGGGCGACCCGACCAGGCGCTGGACAGCGACATGTCGGCCTGCACGCTGTCGATCGTCAGGCGCGTGATGCCGCTGCGGTCCTTCGGGTCCTGAAGCGTGAGGTCGTTCAGCGTGACGTTCAGCGTCGGCCACAGGCTGACCTTCGTGGTACCGTCGATCGACAGGCGATAGCCGGTCGCCTGCTCGACGCGCGAGGCAATCGTTGCGGTCAGGAAGCCCGAGGGGATCCCGATCACCAGCAGGAGCGCGATCACGATGATGACGGCGGCAACCGCCGCGCCGGCGAATTTCACTGCTCTCATGTCGACTTTCCAACGACGGACGAGCGGCGTCGAATCTGGCCAGCCACCCGTCTTTTGCATCAGAGTTTATCCCGGGACGGGAAGCGGCTCCAAGCGGACAAAAATAGTCAGGGGGAGCTGCAAAGTTATGTGACTTATGACACACTTCTCCGGCGCGGGTTTACGCGATTCTGAAGGTGATGCTTCCAAGCGATTTGCCAAGGTAATTCACAAGGACGTTGAAATGAGCAAGCAGGCCGAATTTGCGGTCATTCTGAAGATGAATGCCATGTTCGCCGATCTCGGCGCGGATGAGCTCCAGCGGTTGTCCAATCTCTGCCACACCCAGCATTTGGGGAACGGCGAGGTGCTGTTCCAGAAGGGTGATGCGGGCGATGCGCTGTTCGGCGTGCGCCGCGGCCAGGTCCGGATCGAGACCGGCGCTTCCGACGGCAGCCGGCTGACGCTGAACTTCATGGGGCCGGGCGATCTGTTCGGCGAGGTCGCGGTGCTGGACGGCCAGAGCCGCACCGCGGATGCGACCGCCGGCGAGGTGAGCGAATTGTTCGTGCTGCGGCGCGAAGATTTCCTCGCCTTCCTCGAGCGCGAGCCGAAGGTTGCGATCAAGATCATCGGGCTGCTGTGCCAGCGCATCCGCTGGCAGAGCGAGCGCATGGAGGAATCATGCTGCAACCACTGCCGGTGCGGCTGGCGCGGCGGCTCTGCGCGCTCGCGGCCGATTTCGGTTCCGAGGTGCACATCTCGCAGGAGCAACTCGGCGTCTTCGTCGGCGCCGCCCGCGAGAGCGTCAACCGCCAGCTTCAGGCCTGGCGCAAGGAGGCGATCCTGGATCTCCAGCGCGGCCGCATTCTGCTGCAGGAACATGACCAAGCTGACGGCGATCGCGCGGAACGAGAGAGGATCAAGCGCTTCGTCGATCTACTCCGCCGCCGGGTGCACAATGTTTTTCGGCATTGGCGCGGCTTCCGCGGGCGCAGGGCCGTGGGATCGCCGGTCTCCGCATCCTCGCTGTGCACGATCAGGCGCTTGCCGAAGCGCCAGATCAGGGCGCCGAGGTCGTCCATCACCATGAACATCGCGGGCACGAACACCAGCGACAGGACGGTCGAGAAGATCAGGCCGCCGATCACCGCGAGGGCCATCGGCGAGCGGAACTCGCCGCCGGCGCCGACCGCCAGCGCGCTCGGCATCATGCCGGCGGCCATCGCGATCGTGGTCATCACGATCGGGCGGGCGCGTTTCATGCCGGCGTCGATGATCGCCTCATCGCGCGGCCTGCCGGCGTGGATCGCCTCGATCGCGAAATCGACCAGCATGATCGCGTTCTTGGTGACGATGCCCATCAGCATCAGGATGCCGATCCACACCGGTGTAGTGAGCTGCTTGCCGGTAACGAGCAGGGCTGCGATCGCGCCACCGATCGAGAGCGGCAGCGAGAACAGGATGGTGATCGGTTGCAGGAAGGTGCCGAACAACAGCACCAGCACCGCATAGACCATCATCAGGCCGGCCGTGATCGCGGTGGCAAAGCCGTCGGACAGTTCGTTCGAGGCTTTCGGCGTCGCCGGAGGTGCAGACCTTCACGCCCTTCGGCAGGCTCTTCATCACCGGAAGATCGTAGATCTTCTTGGTGGCATCGCCGAGCGCCGCGGCGCCGACGAGGTCGGCGGCCACGGTTGCCTGCCGCTCGCGGTCGTAGCGGTTGATGCTGGTCGGGCCCTGGTCGAGCTTGACGTCGGCGATGACCGAGAGCGGCACGCCGCCCTTCTCGCCGTGCTCGCCGAGCGGCACGCGCAACTGCTCGAGTGTCTGCAGATCGCCGCGCGCGGCGTCTTCGAGCTGCACACGGATCGGCACCAGGCGGTCGCCGACGTCGAACTTGGCAAGCGCCGGGCCGACGTCGCCGATGGTCGCGACACGGATGGTCTGCGACAGGCTTTCGGTCGAGACACCGAGCCGGGCGGCGAGATCGGCACGCGGCTCGATGCGCAGCTCCGGTCGGTCCAGCGAGGTCTCCGAGATCACGTTGGCGATGGTGGGAATCCGCTTCATCTGCGTCGCGAGTTCGCTGGCGACGTTGTTGACGATGTTGGCGTCGACGCCAGTGACGACCAGCGAGATCGCGCGCAGGCCGTTCTCGTCGAGGAACCAGAAGCGGATGTCGGGGATGTTCTCGATCTCCTGGCTGATCGAGAATTCCAGCTCGCGCTGGGTAATGTCGCGGGCGTTCTTGGGCGTGTAGTTGATGATCAGGGCGGCGCGGCGGACTTCCTGCGGTCCCCGGTGGAACACGCCCGCCATCGACGAAAATGCTCTTGACCTCGGGCCGCTTGCGCAGCCGTGCGACGATGTCCTCGGTGACCTTCTCGGTGTAGGCGAGCTGGGTGCCCGGCGGCAGTTCGATGGCCAGCAGCGAGCGGGCGCTGTCCTGCGCCGGCAGGAAGCCCTGCGGCAGCAGCGTGATGCTCCAGATCGAGGCCGCGAAGATGCCGAATCCGATCAGCACGGTGATGAAATAGTGCTTCACCGACCACGTTACGAGCTTGTGATAGCCTCGCAGCACCCGGCCCGGCGGCGGCTCCTCATGATTGCTATGCTTGAGAAAGTAGGCCGCCAGCATCGGCGTCACGAAGCGCGCCGCGAGCAGCGAGAAAAATACCTGCACCGACACGGTGATGCCGAATTGCTTGAAGAATTGTCCGGCGATACCCGACATGAAGCTCGCGGGCGCAAAGATCGCGATGATCGTCAGCGAGATCGCGATCACGGCGAGGCCGATTTCGTCGGCGGCCTCCAGCGCGGCACGGTAGGGCGATTTGCCCATGTGCATGTGCCGCACGATATTCTCGATTTCGACGATGGCGTCGTCGACGAGAATACCCGTGCTCAGCGTGATGGCGAGGAAGCTGACGAGGTTGAGTGAGAAGCCGAGCATGTCCATCGCCCAGAAGGCCGGGAAGATCGACAGCGGCAGCGACACCGCGGCAATGATGGTGGCGCGCAGATCGCGCAGGAACAACAGCACGATGACGACGGCGAGCATGGCGCCCTCGAACAGGGTCGAGATCGCCGCTTCGTAATTGCCATTGGTGAATTCGACGGAGGTGTCGATCAGCTTGAGGTCGACATCGGGGTAGGCGGCCTTGAGCGCGTCGATGCGCTTCTGCACGGCTTCGGCGACCACCACGTCGCTGGCGCCCTTCGAGCGCTTGATGCCGAGCGCGACCACCGGCTCGCCGTTGAAGCGGGCGAAGGTGCGGCGGTCGGCGATGGTGTCGGTGACGGTGCCGAGATCGTCGAGCCGGACCTCGCCGCCGCCGAACAGCGGGATCATGGTGCCGGTGAGATCGCTGAGTGTCTTGGCGCCGGCCAGTGTCCGGATCGCCTGGTCGTTCTTGCCGATCTCGGCGCGGCCGCCGGCAACGTCGACGTTGGTGCCGCGCAGGCTCTGGCTGACATTGACAGCGGTCAGCCCCATCGCCTGCAGGCGGTCGGGATCGAGCGAGACCAGGATCTCGCGCTCGACACCGCCGATGCGCTCGACCTGCGCGACGCCGCGTACGCCTTGCAGCGCGCGCTTGACCACGTCGTCGACGAAATAGGAGAGCTGCTCCGGCGTCTTGCCGGGCGAGATGGCGGCATAGGTGACGATCGGCAGGCCGATCACGTCGACCCGCTGGATCAGCGGCTCGGTGACGTTCTGCGGCAGGTTCGAGCGCACGCGGGTCACCGCGTCCTTGACGTCATTGAGTGCGCGGTCGGTGTTGGTCTCCAGCGCGAACTGGATGGTGGTCACCGACAGGCCGTCGGTGATCGAGGAGGTGATGTGCCGCACGCCCTCGACGCCGGAGACGGCGTCTTCAACCGTCTTGGTGACTTGGGATTCGAGCTCCGCGGGCGCGGCGCCGAACTGCGTGACCGCGACCGAGATCACGGGAATGTCGGCCGAAGGCAGTCGCGTGATCGCGAGCTTGGTGAAGGAGGTCCAGCCGAGGATCAGAAGAATGATCGAAAACACCACCGACGGCAGCGGATTGCGGATCGACCATGCCGAGATATTGAGAGCCATCAGCGTACCCGCGTGCGATCGAGTTCATCGGCGAACATTGTCTTGATCTGGTCGCCGTCATGCAGCGAAGAGCCGGCGTCGGCCACGACGATTTCGCCGACGTCGACTCCTTCCAGGATTTCCGTTTGATTGTCGGATGTCAGACCGACGCGCACCCGGCGTGTCTCGACGGTGTTGCCTTTGACCACCTGCACGGTGAGATGGTCGATCGCGGTCTTGGGAACCGCGACGCCGCAGCTCCGCTTGGCGTCGATCGAGGCGCGCGCAAATACGCCGACCTTCAGCGAAGGATTGTTGGTGACGCTGATGCGGACGCGGCCGAGTTGCGTGGCGCGGTCGATCTCGGGGGCCACCAGCCGGACCCGGCCGATCAGATCGGCGGCGTCATCGCGGCTGATCCGCACCGTCGCGCCGGCGCTGAGCTTCGGCATGTGCACGGCCGGGACCTGCGCATCCAGCTCGATCTCGTTGTTGACGGCGATCCGAAACATCGGTCCGGCCTGCGGCGAGGCCGGCGCGCCGACGATGGTGCGGACTTCCGTGACGAGACCCGGCGCAGGCGCCTTCAGCGAGACCGGCCCCTGCGGGCCCGGCCGCTGCGGCTGGCCGGGGATCTGCGGCGGCGCCGTCAAGCGCGCCAGCTCCTGATTGTCGGTGACGACAGCGCCTTCGGTGACGAAGAGGTCGGTGACCTTCGATCCTTCCTGGTCGGCCATTACCACGGCCTCGCGCCGCGGCACGAAGAAGCCGGTCACCCGCACCAGGTCGGAGAAGCAGGCATTGGTCGACTTCGCCACGATGACGAGCGCCTCGCCCGGCGTCTCCTTCGCCTCGGGGCGATGCCGGTGCTCGAACCAGTAATAGCCGACGCCGAGCGCGACGATGAACACCACGGTTCCGGCAGGCTTGAGATATTCGGAGATGTTCATCGCCGGATCATCCTGGCCTGGCTCGCGGTTGCTGAGAACGTTTCCCTGAAACGAAGCGGCGTCCCGCAAGGCTGCGGGACGCGCTTTGGGAGCAAGACCTTACACCACATCACGACTTGTCACTTCAACGGATTACGTCGTGGTCACTTCGATGCGGTGGTCTTGTTTTCCATATTGACGACCTGCACGCGGCGGTTCACTTCCGCCATCGGCTGGCTCGGGTCCTTCAGCTTGCTCTTGCCGTAGCCGACGGTGACGAGGTCGGTCGCCGCGATGCTGTACTTGTCGACGAGGTAGCGCTTGATCGAATCCGCGCGGCGCTCCGACAGTTCCTGGTTATAGCCTTCGCCACCCGCAGCGTCGGTGTGGCCGGCGACCACGAAGGTCGAGCCCTTCAGGTCGGGGCTGGTCAGTGCGCGGCCGAGCGCCTGCACCGACGGCAGCGATTTGGTGCTGATATCGGCCGAGTTGTAGTCGAAGGTAATTTCGAGGTCGATGTTCGGCTTGTCCTTGGCGGCCGACGCGATCTCCTCGCGCTCGGTCGACGAGAGCGAGCGCGTGGCGCGGCCGCGGACGGTCTGGAGCAGCTTGGTCTCCTCAGCGCTCGGCGCCGGATTGGTCTGCGGGCCGACCGAGAGGCCACGGGTCAGCGGCTTTTTCGGCGGCGGCGCCAGCGCCCGGACGATCTCGTCCTCGGTCACATTCTTGCTGTTGCCGTCGTCGCCGGCGAAGGCGGGCGGGAGCGTCAGCGACAGGGCGGCACTGATGGTGATGACGGAGAGGATTGCGGTCAGTCCCTTTGCAGCCAATCTCATTGTCAGTCCCTCCTGCGCGAGCCCGCGCGGTTCCATATTTCCTGAAATAGGCCCCACGGCAAGGCCGCCTGCGGCGTCCGTTCGGTTAGTCTTGGCCGGACCGCCGCGGGTTCGAGGCGCCTCGCGCCTCAAATCAAAAAAATATCAACGCACTCCGTAACTTGCGAATTCCTGAACGATGTTCGGGTCCATCGCCTTGGCATTGGCGATGTCGAGCGCCCCTTCCTGGGCCGAGCCGTTGCGCTGCTTGGCGATCCCCCGCCCATAGAGCGAAGAGGTCAGTCGCGGATTGATCTTCAGCGCGGCGTCAAAATCGGCGATGGCGTTCTTGGCCGCGCCGGATTTCAGGTTGACCAGCCCCCGGCTGTCCAGCGCATCGACGAAATTCGGCCGCAGCCGCAGCGCCTCGTTGCAATCCTTCAGTGCGCCCTGGAGGTCTCCGACCACGGTGCGGGTCCAGCAGCGGTTGTTCAGGGCCTCGACGTCCTTGGCGTTGATCCGCAGCGTGTCGTCGAAATCCTTGATGGCAAGGCCGTAGGCGCCCTTGCTGGCATAGACCTGACCGCGCCGGTACAGCGCGTTCACGTCGTCCGGATTGGCGGCGATCTTGGCCGTCAGGCTCTTGATGGTGGGGTCGTCGGCCAGTATGGCCTGGCTCGGACCGAGTCCGTGGTCGGCGCAGTACCGGTATCAGCCGGTTTCACCGGTGCTGGCGTCGGAGGCAGTGCGGCATCGACCTGCGGCTTCGGCGATGGGGGCGGTGATGGCGGCGCGGGAGGCGCAGGCGGATTGTTCGCGGCCACGGGCGGCGGGGCGGACGGAGCCGGCGGTGGGTTGTTCGCGATGGCGGGTGCTGGAGGTGCAGGAGGGGGCGGCGGTGACGTCGGCGCCGTCGGGTGCGATCCGCCAGCGCCGGGAATGAACGAGAAATCCTCGGCGAGCGAGGACGAGATCCACGGCACCTGCTCGCCGCGCGAGGCGCGGGTGACGCCCATCTTGGTGCGGTTCAGCGTTTCCTCCGCCATCAGGTCGGGGACGCGGATTTCCTTGAGCAGTTCCTGGACGAACAGGCTGTGGTCGCCGCCGACGTCCGACACCACCGACGCCAGCGCCGCCGAATACATCACCAGCGTGCCGTTCGGCGCGATAACCGGCGTAAGTCCGGCGGAGAAGCTACGGAACCGGCGTTCGAACGGGTTGCGCCTGGAGGCGTCGACCAGCGCGATCTTGACGCCGGCGCCGCGGGTATTGAGCTCGCCCAGGATGGCCTCGATGCTGAAACCGTCGCGGCGGACGTCGGACTCGGTCCAGATCTGCGCATCGATCGGGATCATGTAGCTCTGGCGCGCCGACTGGATACCGAATCCGCTGTAAAACACCAGCGCCACGGAGCCCGGCTTGATCTTGCCGTAGAGCTTGTCGAAGGCGCGCCGCATGCCGTCGCCGGTCAGGTTCTCACCAACTTCGACGGAAAAGCCGTCGCGCTTGAGCTCGTCGGCGACATCGCGGGCGTCGTTGATCGGCTCCTTCAGCGGGCTGTCCGCATCCGGATATTTGGCATTGCCGATGACCAGCGCATAGCGGTCGCCGGCCGCAAGCGACGGAGCGGTCGGGACGAGCGAGGCGAGCAAAGGCAGGAGAAAAAAGAAGCGAATTTTCATAATCAGCGCGGTCCAGCCAAAAAGGCGCCGTTCCCAGCTTGCGCCGCGGCGACCTTAACTTACGCAATGTGCTTTATCAAACCGGGGAGGGGAGGCGTCAACCGCTTGGAGATTCGGCACTATCGCGACAATTGACCGCGACGCGCGGGCCGGCTGCGAGGGGAATAATTCGACTTTCACGGTTCTGCTCGGCGCCATTCCGGTTTGAGGTTCCGGCAGCCATGTTAGGCCGGCACCGGCGACGTCAATGTGATTGGTCTCACATTGCTGGCCCGTGTCCCTCGCAACCTGCGATGTTTGACCTTTGCGGCCGACGATGGCTTGGTGCGCGGGATCGTTAGGATCCACTCAGAAGAAAAAGCAAAACCATGGGAAACGCTTACGAAATCTACGCGCTGCGCTATGCAACGATGTCGCCGCGCACCCCCAGCATGAACTTCCTGGCGCCCGATCCGCATGACAGCGCGGCGCAAGACCTCGACTATTTCGTCTGGCTGATCCGCGGCGGCGGCCGCGACATCCTGGTCGATACCGGCTTCAATGCTGAGGAGGCGACCTCGCGGGCACGCAAGCTGACGCTCAATCCGGTCGATGCGCTGGAGCGCTTTGGCGTCCCGGCGTCGAGCATTCGCGACATTATCGTGACACATCTGCATTACGACCACGCCGGCAATCTCGATCGCTTCCCGAGCGCGCGCTTCCATCTCCAGGAGCGCGAGATGGCTTACGCGACCGGGCGCTGCATGTGCAACGGACTGCTGCGACATCCGTTCTCGGTCGAGCACGTCACGCAGATGGTGCGCCATGTCTATGGCGAACGCGTCAAGTTCTATTCGGGCGACGGCGAGGTCGCGCCCGGTGTCACCGTGCACCGTGTCGGCGGTCATTCCGACGGCTTGCAGGTGGTCAAGGTCGAGACCGCGCGCGGGCCGGTGGTGCTGGCGTCCGACGCCGCGCACTATTACGCCAATCTGCAGCGCCGGAGCCCGTTCCCGATCGTCTACAATGTCGGTGACATGGCTGTCGGCTGGGAGACGATCGAGCGCCTCGCCGGCCATCCCGACCGGTTCATCCCCGGCCATGATCCGATCGTGACGGAGATCTATCCGCGCGCCAGCGACAAGGTCGATGCCTGGGCGCTGCACCTGCCGCCGACGCGATCGTTTGCCAAGTAACCGAGGAGGCTAATACGCCTGCTTGGCGTCCGCCTCTTTGCTGGTCTGGATCAGGTCCAGGCTCTGCTCTATCTTGCCGAGCAGAGCAGACAGTTGCTTCCGTTCCTGCGCCGAGAGGCAGGCGAGGATCTCGTCTTCCCGCCGCAACAGCTGCGGGAACAGCTCCTCGTAAAGCGTGCGGCCCTTCTTCGTCAGCTGCAGTCGAAATTCTCGGCGGTCGGCTTGGTTCTCGACCCGCTCGATCAGGCCGTCACGCAGCAGCGTAGTGACCGCGCGGCTGATGGTGGATTTGTGCGTGCGGGTGCATTGCGAGATGTATTGCGCGCTACAGGCATCGTTGCGGAAGCCAAGCGTTGCGATCACGCGCCAGGCCGGAATGTCGAGGCCGTGGCGCTCCTGATATTCGACGGCGAGCGCGGAACTGACTTCCGCCGCGAGCCGGTTCAGGCGGAACGGCACGAACCTGAACAGGTCGAGCCGCGACTTTGGCCTCGGCGACGCCTCGTCTGCTTCACGTGTTTTCAGCGCGATATCGCTGGATGTCCTCGCCAAGGAGAGCGCTCCGAATTCCAGTTGACGGCCGGCCGGCTCCGGTCCAAAATAGTTGCACGTGAGACTATTTAGCAGATCGGTCCTCTCCTGACCAGAGCCGAGGTTAGTGTATGGCGCAGGCAAAGACCCAGTTCGGCTACCGCCGCCACCCAGATCAGGATCGCCCCGGCCAGAATCCGGCCGAGCACGCGGTCGTGGTTGTCGGCGCGGGCCCGGTCGGGCTGTCGCTGGCGATCGATCTCGCTCAGCGCGGCCAGCGCGTCATCCTTCTGGATGACGCCGATCGCATCGGCGAAGGCTCACGCGCGATCTGCTTCTCGAAACGTTCGCTGGAATATTGGGACCGGCTCGGCGTCGGCGACCGCATGGTCGAGAAGGGCGTGGTGTGGAGCGTCGGCCGGATTTTTCACGGCGAGTCGCAGCTCTACCAGTTCAATCTGCTTCCCGAGGACGGCCACAAGCGGCCGGCGTTCATCAACCTCCAGCAATATTACGCCGAGGCCTATCTGGTCGATCGCATCAGCGATCTGCCTGAGATTGACCTGCGCTGGCGCAACAAGGTGACGGCGCTCGAGCAGCGCAATGATTCCGTTGCGCTGACGATCGAGACACCCGAAGGCGCCTATCGACTGCATGCGCAATACGTCGTCGCCTGCGATGGCGCGCGGTCCTTGCTGCGGCAGATGGTCGGTGCTGACTTCGCCGGGCAAGTGTTCGAGGACCAGTTCCTGATCGCCGACGTCAAGATGACAGCGGAATTCCCGACCGAGCGCTGGTTCTGGTTCGATCCGCCGTTTCATGCCGGACGTTCGGCGCTGCTGCACCGGCAGCCCGACGATGTCTGGCGCATCGATCTCCAGCTCAATCGCTATGCCGACCCTGTCGTCGAGAAGAAGCCGGAAAACGTGCGACCGCGAATCGCGCGCATGCTCGGCCACGACAAGTTCGAGTTCGAGTGGATCTCGCTCTATAAATTCCAGTGCCGGCGGATGGATCGCTTCCTCCACGGCCGCGTGATTTTTGCGGGCGATTCCGCGCACCAGGTCTCGCCCTTCGGCGCGCGCGGCGCCAATTCCGGGCTCGAGGACGCGGAGAACCTGTCCTGGAAGCTCGATCGCGTACTGCGTGGTAGCTCGCCTGCGAGCCTGCTTGAGAGCTACCATATCGAACGCAGTGGGGCTGCCGACGAAAACATCCGCGAATCGACCCGCTCGACCGATTTCATGGCGCCGAACTCGCATCAGGAAGCGCGGCTGCGCAAAGCGGTACTGTCGCTCGCCAAGGAAACCGAGTTCGGCAAGCGCATGGTCAACGGCGGTCGGCTGTCCGTGCCGTGCAGCTATGACTTCGTTGCTGTCGTCGCCCGATGTCGATGCTTGGCGCGGCGGTCCGCGGCCCGGCTCCTCCATGCTCGACGCACCTGTTTCGACAGGCGCGGGCGAGCAGGCCTACCTGACGGATGCGTTTCGCAGGGATGGAACGGATTTTACGTTGCTGTCGTTCAGCAATGGTGCGGTGATCGAGGCGCCGGATGGTGTGAAGGACATCCGCATTGGCGGCGAGGGCGGGTTGGCCGATCCCGCGGGCCTCATCGCAAAACGCTACGATGCCGAGCCTGACACAGCCTACCTGCTTCGGCCCGACGGTTATGTCGCGGCGCGCTTTCGCCACCCGACATCCGCTGGCGTCGCGGCGGCGCTGTCGCGTGCCGCAGGCCTGAATTGAGGTCCCGCATGCCGTTGTCCACCAGCTCCAACTTCGCGCGACCCGATGATGCCTTCCGTGCAATTGTCGAGGCGCATCGCGGCCTCACCGACGAGCAGAGCGCGGATTTCGACGCGGCGCTGGTGCTGATCCTCGCCAACCATATCGGCGACATCGACGTGCTGCGGGAGGCAATCGGGCTCGCGACGCGCCGCATGATCGACGGCCAGCAGCAACAACAGCAACAACAATAACCCTGTGACCTAAGGAAGTACTGATGGCGAAGAACTTCGCATCCACCGGCGACCTCTCCGAGAAGAAGATCACCTTCTCCGAGATCGGCGCCGATCTCTATGCCTTCACCGCCGAAGGTGACCCGAACACCGCGATCATCGTCGGCGACGACGGCTGCCTGGTGTTCGACGCACAATCGACCCCGGCGATGGCCAACAAGGTGATCGAGCGCGTCCGCACCGTCACCGACAAGCCGATCAAATATGTCGTGCTGTCGCACTATCACGCCGTGCGCGTGTTAGGTGCCTCCGCCTACAAGGCGCAGGGCATTGTGGCCTCGCAAGAGACTTATCGTCTCATTGAAGAGCGCGGCCAGCAGGATTGGGATTCCGAGTACGGCCGTTTCCCGCGCCTGTTCCAGGATGCCTCGAGCATTCCCGGCCTGACCTGGCCGACGCTCACCTTCGAAGGCGAGATGTCGATTTATCTCGGCAAGCGCGAGGTGCGGTTGATGCAGCTTGGCGCCGGCCACACCTCCGGCGACATCGTCGCCTGGGTGCCGGATGCCGAAGTCATGTTCTCAGGCGACCTCATCGAATATCACTCGGCCTGCTATTGCGGCGATGCGCATTTGCGCGAATGGCCGCTGACGCTGAACGAGATCCGCAACTTCAATCCCAAGGCGATCGCGCCCGGCCGCGGTGACGCGTTGAAGGGGACCGCCACGGTGCGCGAAGCCATCGCGATGACGCGCGACTTCGTCACCTCGCTCTATGGCGCAGCCGAAATCTCGGTCGCCAAGGGACGCACGTTGAAGGAATTGATGGCGGCGACGCGCGAAGTGATGGATCCGAAATTCCATAGCTTCGCCATCTACGAGCACTGCCTGCCGTTCAACGTGTCGCGCGCCTTCGACGAGGCCTCAGGGATCGACGATCCCGTGATCTGGACCGACAAGCGCGACCAGGAAATGTGGGCCGCTTTGCAAGGAGGAGGATAGTCATGAACATCAACACCTCGCCTGATCAGATCATCCGAAGCTCGGCGCAGGTGACGCCGGGCTACATGTCCGGCTTCGGCAACAGCTTTGAGACGGAGGCATTGCCGGGGGCGCTGCCGATCGGGCGCAACTCGCCGCAGCGATGCGCCTACGGCCTCTATGCCGAGCAGCTCTCCGGCTCGCCTTTCACCGCGCCGCGCGGCACCAATGAGCGCTCCTGGCTCTATCGCATCCGTCCGTCGGTGAAGCACTCCGGCCGTTTCGAGAAGGCCGATGCCGGCCTGTGGCGCTCGGCGCCATGCCATGAATATGATTTCCCCATCGCGCAGCTGCGCTGGGATCCGGCGCCGATCCCGAAAGAGGATATGACCTTCCTCGGGGGCGTGCAGACGATGACGACGGCCGGCGACGTCAACACGCAGGCTGGCATGGCCGCACATATCTATCTCATCACCAAGTCGATGGTGGATCAGCATTTCTACAATGCCGACGGCGAGCTGATGTTCGTGCTGCAGCAGGGCAATCTGCGCCTCGTCACCGAGTTCGGCCGCATCGACGCCGAGCCCGGCGAGATCGTGGTGATCCCGCGCGGCGTCAAATTCCGCGTCGAGATTCAGAACGGGCCGGCGCGTGGCTATCTCTGCGAAAATTATGGCGGCGCCTTCACGCTGCCGGAGCGCGGACCGATCGGCGCCAACTGCCTCGCCAATGCGCGCGACTTCCTCACGCCGGTCGCGAACTATGAGGACAAGGACACGCCGACCGAGCTGTACGTGAAATGGGGCGGGTCGCTGTTCAAGACCACGCTGCCGCATTCGCCGATCGACGTTGTCGCCTGGCACGGCAATTACGCGCCGTACAAATACGACCTGCGAAGCTTCTCGCCGGTCGGCGCGATCGGCTTCGACCATCCCGATCCGTCGATCTTCACGGTGCTGACCTCGCCGTCGGAGACCGCAGGCACCGCGAACATCGACTTCGTCATCTTCCCCGAGCGCTGGATGGTGGCCGACAACACCTTCCGCCCGCCCTGGTATCACATGAACATCATGAGCGAGTTCATGGGCCTGATCTACGGCGTCTACGATGCCAAGCCGCAAGGTTTCGTCCCGGGTGGCATCAGCCTGCACAATTGCATGCTGCCGCATGGCCCCGACCGCGACGCCTTCGAGCATGCGAGCAATGGCGAATTGAAGCCGGTGAAGCTGACGGGCACCATGGCTTTCATGTTCGAGACCCGCTATCCGCAGCGCGTGACGGCGCATGCTGCGAAGGCATCCACGCTTCAGGATGACTACGCGGATTGCTGGAAGGGACTGGAAAAGCGGTTCGATCCGAACCGGCCGTAGTCTCGCTTACCCTCCCCTGAGGGGGGAGGGTCGCTGCGCTCAATATGAGCCGACCCTCACCCTCCAGGGGAGGGTGAAAGAGTTCAGCTCCAGAATTTGTGTCGGCAGGAAACAATGTTCCACCCCAACGACCCCAGCCTCCGCTCCTTTATCGACGTCGATCCTGCCTCCGACTTTCCGATCCAGAACCTGCCCTACGGCGTGTTCTCGACCTCGGCCAGTCCGACGCCGCGCATTGGTGTCGCGATCGGCCACTATGTGCTCGATCTCTGGGAGCTCGAACAGGATTCCCGTCTCGACATCGGCCCGCTCGGCGTGTTCTCCACGCCCTCGCTCAATTCCTTCATGGCGCTGGGGCCGAAGGTCTGGGCGAAGACGCGGGCGCGGGTCAGCGAACTCCTGCGTCACGATCATCCGGAGCTGCGCGACAATGATGAGCTGCGCCAACAGGCGCTGGTACCGATGCGCGATGCAAAGCTGCATCTGCCGTTTGCGGTCTCCGGTTACACCGACTTCTATTCCTCCAAGGAGCACGCCACCAATGTCGGCGTGATGTTCCGCGGCAAGGACAATGCGCTCCAGCCGAACTGGCTCTACATGCCGATCGGCTATAACGGTCGCGCTTCGACCGTCGTCGTCAGCGGCACCAAGGTGAAGCGGCCGCGCGGGCAGTTGAAGCCGCCGAATGTCGAGGTGCCGAGTTTTGCGCCGTGCAAGCGGCTCGATTTCGAACTGGAGATGGGTGTCGTGGTTGGGCAGCCCTCGCCGATCGGTGGCATGCTCACGGAGCAACAGGCCGAGGAGATGATCTTCGGCTTCGTGCTGCTCAACGACTGGAGCGCGCGCGATATCCAGCAATGGGAATATGTGCCGCTCGGGCCGTTCCTCGCAAAGGCCTTTGCGACCTCGATCAGCCCGTGGGTGGTGACGCGCGAGGCGCTGGAGCCGTTCCGGCTGAAGGGGCCGGAGCAGCAGCCGGCGCCACTCGGCTATCTCAAGCAGGACAAGCCGCAGAACTACAGCATCGAACTCGATGTCTCCTTGCGCCCCGGCGGCGCGAATGCGCCAGCGAGCATCAGCCGCACGAATTTCAAATACATGTATTGGTCCTCAGTGCAGCAGCTGATGCACCATGCCTCCAGCGGCTGCGCGATGAACGTTGGTGATCTCCTGGGGTCCGGCACCATCTCCGGCCCGGAGAAGGACCAGCGCGGCAGCCTGCTGGAGATCAGCTGGAACGGCACCGAGCCGGTCGAACTGCCCGGCGGCGCCAAGCGGTCGTTCCTGGAAGACGGCGACAGCCTGGTCATGCGCGGCTGGTGCCAGGGCAACGGCTACCGCGTGGGCTTCGGCGAGGTCGAGGGGACGATTTTGCCGGCGGAGTAGGGCCCCGCGTTGCCACTAACTCCGTCATTGCGAGGAGCGAAGCGACGAAGCAATCCAGGCTGTCTCCGCGGCGATCATCTGGATTGCTTCGCTTCGCTCGCAATGAAGCGAGGAGGCAGCTCACCGCTTTTCCGGCGGCACGTCGCGTATCCCTGCGCAATGCGCGGCGATATCTTCCAGGCTGTACTTCAAATGCACCCGCTTGTCTGATGGTGCCTGTTTGGTCGTGCACACGCCCGGCCGCCATTCCCGCGTGGGGCGGATCGGGCGCGGGGCAAAGCCGCCGCCGCAGTTCGGGCAGACGTTGGACAGTTTCGTCTCAACGCAGTCCGCACAGAACGTGCATTCATAGGAGCAGATCCGCGCATCCGTTGCATTCGGCGGCAGGTCGCGGTCGCAATATTCGCAGTTCGGTCGAAGTTGCAGCGCCATGTTGAAAGCCCTCGCTCAAGGCAACGCATTATCGCAAATCGGGCGGAAATCGCGAATGGCGCATTTCCCTCGATTTCAGCCAGCCTTCAAATCCTTCAGCGGCAGCTGCGTGCTCTCCTTCAGCCTGTCAAGCACGATCGAAGAGCGCACATGCGCCACGCTCTGGTGCGGCATCAGCACGTCGTTGACGAGGTTCGAAAGGCCCTTGAGATCGCGCAGCACCGCCTTCAGCACGTAGTCCGCGTCGCCCGTCAGCGAATAGGCCTCCTGAATTTCGTCGATGCGGTTGACGAGGGTGCGGAAGCGTTTCGAGTTGTCCGGGGAATGGGTCGCCAGCGTCACCTGGATGAAGGCGATCACACCGAAGCCGAGCACCTCGCTGGAGAGATCGGCATGATAGCCTGATATCACCTTCTCCTCCTCCAGCCGCATCCGCCGCCGCGAGCATTGCGAGGCCGAGAGCCCCGCGAGATCGGCGAGCTCCTGGTTGGTGAGCCGGCCGTCGTTCTGGAGCGCACCCAGGATCTTGAGGTCGAAGGCGTCCACTGAAATCATGCGTCAAATGTCCAACCTATGCACAAATCGTGCATAGGTTACCGAAATCGCGTCCCATTTGCACGCTCCTTGTGCGTTCGATGAAGGATAGTTCAGGGCAGCAGCAATTTGGGAGAGCTCCATGGGTCCGTTTCCGCACGATGCGCCGCCGGCCACGATCACCGCCGACAATCCGATGGGCACCGACGGGTTCGAGTTCGTCGAATACGCGCATCCCAATGCGGAAGAGCTGCACGCGCTGTTCAAATTGATGGGTTATGCGCCCGTCGCGCGCCACAAGAGCAAGAAGATCACGGTCTATCGCCAGGGCGACATCAACTATCTCGTCAACGAGCAGCCCGGCACCCACGGCTTCGACTTCGTCGCCGCGCACGGCCCCTGCGCACCGTCGATGGCGTTTCGCGTGGTCGATGCGCAGAAGGCCTATGAGCGCGCGATCGCGCACGGCGCCGAGCCGGCCGAGGTATCGTCAGCGCAGAAGACGCTCGATGTGCCCGCGATCAAAGGTATCGGTGGCAGCCTGCTCTATTTCGTCGATCGCTACGGCGCCAGGGGCTCGGCCTATGAGTCCGAGTTCGAGTGGCTCGGCGACCGCGATCCGCGCCCCGTTGGCGCCGGCCTGTTCTACCTCGACCACCTCACCCACAACGTCCATCGCGGCCGTATGGATGTCTGGACCGGATTCTACGAAAAGCTGTTCAACTTCCGCCAGATCCGCTTCTTCGACATCGAAGGTCGCGCCTCCGGCCTGTTCTCGCGCGCGCTGACCAGCCCGGACGGCAAGATCCGGATTCCGATCAACGAGGACGCCGGCAATTCCGGCCAGATCGAGGAATATCTGAAGATCTATCGCGGCGAAGGCATCCAGCACATCGCCTGCGGTTGCGGCGACATCTACCGCACCATCGAGGGCCTGCGCGAAGCCGGCCTGCCGTTCATGCCGTCGCCGCCGGAGACCTATTTCGAGCGGATCGACGCGCGCCTGCCCAAGCACGGCGAGGATATCGCCCGGCTCAAGACCAACGGAATCCTGATCGACGGCGAGGGCGTGGTCGACGGTAGCCAGACCAAGGTGCTGCTACAGATCTTCTCGGCCAACGCGATCGGCCCGATCTTCTTCGAGTTCATCCAGCGCAAGGGCGATGACGGCTTTGGCGAGGGCAACTTCAAGGCCCTGTTCGAATCGATCGAGGAGGATCAGATCCGGCGTGGGGTGCTGAAGGTGGAGAATGCCGCGTAGGCTGCCGCTTTCAAGGCATATTGCCGCGTCAAAACAGGTGTCGTCCCGGCCTTCGCCGGAACCACAATGGAGTTTGGCGCGGCAGCGGAGATTTTTACCTCTTCCACGCGCTCGTCACCGCCGCGATCTCAGCTCCCTCCGGCTCACGAACTGTCGACGGCGTGCGTGAAAACCGCGGCGCGGGCGCAGGCTGTTTCACGCCATGGCGCTCGACGAAGACGTTGCGGGCGACCATGTGCGGATGCTCGGTCGCTTCCGACATGGTCAGCACCGGCGCGAAGCAGATGTCGGTGCCTTCCATGATCTTGCACCAGGCTTCGCGAGTCTTGCTCTTGAAGACGGCTTGCAGCTTCTCCTTCAGCGCGGGCCAGGCCTTGCGGTCCATCTGCGCGTCGAAATCGGCATCGGTCAGGCCGGCGTGTTCGCGCAGCAGCGCATAGAACTGCGGCTCGATCGAACCGATTGAGACGAAATGGCCGCAGGCGCATTCATAGACGCCGTAGAAATGCGCGCCGCCGTCGAGAAAATTCTGCGCGCGGCCTTCGGTCCAGCGACCGATCGTCGTCATATCGAAGAAGAACGACATCAGCGACGCCGCGCCGTCGCACATCGCGGCGTCGACCACCTGGCCCTTGCCGGACCTCGAGGCTTCCAGCAGTGCCGCGAGCACGCCGACCACGAGATAGAGAGCGCCGCCGCCGAAATCGCCGACCAGATTGAGCGGCGGCACCGGCGCTTCCTTGGGGCCGATCGCGGCGAGCGCGCCGGTGATGGAGATGTAGTTGATGTCGTGGCCGGCGGCATTCGCCAGCGGGCCTTCCTGGCCCCAGCCGGTCATGCGGCCGTAGACGAGCTTTGGGTTGCGCGCGAGCACGACATCGGGGCCAAGCCCGAGCCGCTCCATCACACCGGGGCGAAAGCCTTCGACCAGCGCGTCGGCGTTGGCGAGGAGGTCGAGCACCTCCGCGATCGCTGCCTTGTCCTTGAGGTCGAGCTCGATCACCTTGCGGCCGCGGCCCGCCACCGACTTCATACTCTTCTTCGCGTCAACCCGGTCGAGCGTGACGACGTCGGCGCCCATGTCGGCCAGCATCATGCAGGCGAACGGACCGGGTCCGATGCCGGCGAATTCGACGATGCGGAAGCCCGAGAGCGGACCGGAAGTGCGGACGGAGGTGGTGGGAGCTGGTTTATCGAGCACGTTGTTGTTTCCTCGGGTCGCCAACGGATGCGCAACTCGCGGCAACCGCTCGGGACGTTCCTTCGTGGACGAGTTAATTGGCTGATTAACTTTTCCTGCCTTACACCGGACGAGGCAAGCGCTTTTCATGCATGGGCGCATAATAAAAGCGGCGCACATTTCTGCGCGCCGCGGAAAATTTGTGTTGAGGCGCTAAAGCCGGATCAGCCGGCGGCAGTCACAGCGCGCTGTGCCATCACCTTGATCAAGTTGGCGCGATACTCCGCAGTGCCGTGGATGTCGGCCAGCAGATTGCTCGTCGAAATGATCACGCCGTCGATCGCTGACGGCGACCAGTTCGCTTTCAGCGCGGCTTCGATCGCGCCAACCCGCATCACGCCACTCTGCGAAGCGCCGGTCGCGGCAACACGGATCTCGCCCGACTTCGTCTGCGCGACAAACACGGCGGTGAGCGCGAAACGCGAGGCCGGATGCCGCATCTTGGCGTAGCCCGCCTTCTGCGGAACCGGGAACGCCACGGCGGTGATGATCTCGCCGTCTTCGAGGGCGGTGGTGAACAGGCCCTGGAAGAAGTCCTCCGCCGAGATCGACCGCTTGTTGGTCTTCACGGTGGCGCCAAGCGCAAGCAGCGCTGCCGGATAATCCGCGGCGGGATCGTTGTTGGCGATCGAGCCACCAATCGTGCCGCGATAGCGCACGGCGGGATCGCCGAGCATCGAGGTGAGATAGGCAATCGCGGGGATCGCCTTCTTCACGTCGGCATTCTGCATGATGTCGAAATAGGTCGTGCCGGCCTTGATGGTCAGCACGTCGCCCGAGAGCTCGACGCCTTGCAGCTCCTTGATCTTGCCGAGGTCGATCACATCCGAGGGGCTGGCGAGCCGCTGCTTCATCACTGGAAGCAACGTCTGGCCACCGGCCAGGAATTTTGCCTCGGTGCCTTTGGCGAACAGGCTGGCGGCCTCGTCGACCGAGGAGGCGCGATGATAAATGGTCTGGTACATCTTCTCTGCTCCCTCTTAAGCCGCGTGGATCGTGCGCCACACCCGATCCGGGGTTGCGGGCATTTCCAGATTGTTCTTGCCGATCGCATCCGTGATCGCGTTGATCACGGCCGCGGAGGCGCCGATCGCGCCGGCCTCACCGCAACCCTTGATGCCGAGCGGATTGCCCGGGCAGAGCGTCGTGGTGTGGGAGAGGTTGAACGAGGGCAGATCGTCGGCACGCGGCATGGAATAGTCCATGAACGAGGCCGTCACCGGCTGGCCGTTGGCGTCGTAGATCGCGTGCTCGAGCAGCGCCTGCCCGATGCCCTGGGCAAGTCCGCCATGGACCTGGCCTTCGACAATCATCGGGTTGATCAGCCGGCCGAAATCGTCGGCCGCGACGAAGTTGACGAAGGAGGTCTTGCCGGTGCCGGCATCGACCTCGAGCTCGCAGATATAGGCGCCGGCGGGGAAGGTGAAGTTGGTCGGGTCGTAGAAGGCGCTCTCCTTCAGGCCCGGCTCCATCCCGTCAGGCAGGTTGTGCGCGGTGTAGGCCGCGAGTGCCACCATCGGGAAGGCGATCGCCTTGTCGGTGCCGGCGACCTTGAACTCGCCGTTCTCGATGACGATGTCGCCCTCGGAAGCTTCCAGCGCATGCGCTGCAATCTTCTTGGCCTTGGATTCCATCTTCTCCATCGCCTTCAGGATCGCGGTGAGACCGACGGCCGCGGAGCGCGAGCCGTAGGTGCCCATGCCGAACTGCACCTTGTCGGTGTCGCCATGGACGATCGAGACCTGGCTAATGGGAACCCCTAGGCGCTCTGCGACGAGCTGGCAGAACGTGGTTTCGTGACCCTGGCCGTGGCTGTGCGAGCCCGTGAGGATCTCGATGGTGCCGACCGGGTTGACCCGCACCTCGGCGGACTCCCACAAGCCGACGCCGGCGCCCAGGCTGCCGACCGCCTTGGATGGCGCGATGCCGCAGGCCTCGATGTAGCAGGACACGCCGATGCCGCGCAGCTTGCCATCCGCCTTCGCCTTGGCTTTTCGCGCGGCGAAACCGGCATAGTCGATCGCCTTCATCGCGGCGTCGAGCGAGGCGTTAAAGTCGCCGGTGTCATAGGCCATGATCACGGGCGTCTGGTGCGGGAACTGGGTGATGAAATTGGTCCGGCGGAGTGCTGTCGGATCGACCTTGAGCTGCCGCGCCGCCGTTTCCATCAGCCGTTCGATCAGATAGCTCGCCTCAGGGCGGCCCGCGCCGCGATAGGCGTCGACCGGTGTGGTGTTGGTGTAGACGCCGACCACCTCGGCATGGATCGCCGGGATGTTGTACTGGCCCGACAGCAGTGTCGCGTAGAGATAGGTCGGTACCGACGACGAGAACAGCGACATGTAGGCGCCGAAATTGGCGTAGGTCTTGACCTTCAGGCCGATGATCTTGTTGCTGGCGTCGAACGCCATTTCGGCATGGGTGACATGGTCGCGGCCATGCGCGTCGGTGAGGAAGGCCTCGGTGCGGTCGCCGGTCCACTTCACCGGGCGGCCGACTTTCTTCGACGCCCACAGGGCCACCATCTCTTCCGGATATATGAAGATCTTGGAGCCGAATCCGCCGCCGACGTCGGGTGCGATCACGCGCAGCTTGTGCTCGGGGGCGATGTTGTAGAACGCCGACAGCACGAGGCGGGCGACGTGCGGGTTCTGCGAGGTCGTATATAGAGTGAAATGCTCCTCCGCTTCGTCGTAAGCAGCGATCGCCGCGCGCGGCTCCATTGCATTCGGCGCGAGGCGGTTGTTGGTAACGTCGAGCTTCACGACATTGGCGGCCTTGGCGAAGGCGGCATCCGTCGCGCCCTCGTCGCCGATCACCCAGTCATAGACCTGGTTGCCGGGGGCTTCGGGGTGCAGCTGCGGCGCACCAGCCTTGATTGCGGCGTGGACGTCGGCGACAGCCGGCAACTCTTCATAATTCACGACCACGGCTTCGGCCGCGTCGCGCGCCAGATTCTTTGTATCCGCAATCACCACCGCCACGGCCTGTCCGACGAAGCGCACCGTTTCCGGCGCCATCGCCGGCCATGCGCCCATCTTCATCGGGCTGCCGTCCTTTGAGGTGATGGCCCAGCCGCAGATCAGGTTGCCGACCTTGTCGTCGACGATCTGTTGTCCGGTGAGCACCGCGACCACGCCCGGCATCTTCAGCGCGGCGGAGGAATCGATTCCCTTCACCTTGGCGTGCGCGTGCGGGCTTCTGATGAAATGAGCATGGGTCATGCCCTGCAATTTGATGTCGTCAACGTACCGGCCTTTGCCGGTAATGAAACGCTTGTCTTCCTTGCGCACGACTCGCGCGCCGATGCCTTCAACACCCATGTCTGGTCCTCCCGACCGGAATTGTTTTGACCGCTCTGTCCATCGATAGCAGCGGCGGTGGCTATTCTTTCGAGGCGAGCCGCTTTACTCGGCCGCCTGCGAAACCTTCATGCGTCCGGCCGCATCCAGCACGGCTTTGACGATGTTGTGGTAGCCGGTGCAGCGGCAGATGTTGCCTTCGAGCTCGTGGCGGACGGTGGCCTCGTCGAGCTCGCCACCATGGCGGTGCACGATGTCGATCGCCGACATGATCATGCCCGGGGTGCAATAGCCGCACTGGAGGCCGTGATTGTCGCGGAAGGCGGCCTGCATCGGATGCAGCTCGTCGCCCTTGGCGATGCCCTCGATGGTGGTGACAGTGGCGCCGTCGGCCTGGCCCGCCAGCATGGTGCAGGACTTCACCGCCTTGCCGTCCATATGGACGACGCAGGCGCCGCACTGGCTGGTGTCGCAGCCGACATGGGTTCCGGTGAGGTTGAGGTTTTCGCGTAGGAGCTGGACCAGCAGCGTGCGGTCCTCGACGTCGACGGCAACGGCCTTGCCGTTCACCGTCAGTTTGACTGTAGACACGGAACGTACCTCCCGGGATTGATTTTGATTGTTTCTAATTAGAGACCGCGGCCCCCGGACTTGGCAACTAGGATTTTGGTCGCCCAGGGGCTGCCGGGTCGGCCTTTGGCCGATAAAGCCTGGGATTGCACCGGCGTGACGAATTTACCGCCCTTTATCCATTCTGCCCTAGTTTTGCCCATCCGGGTCTGGAGGCGGGCTGCCTCCGGACCACGGCTGAATAGAAAATGGGGGTTGGAATGTCCGGACGTACCGCGTCGCCGTCTAAGCGCAGCATATTTCCGACCCTCCGGTTCCGCGCCAAGATCATTCTGGGCTTTGCCGCCGTGCTGGTGATCTCCGCCGGTAGCATGGCGTTCGCCTATTTCGGCTTCGAGCGGGTCTCGTCCGGCGTCGGATCCTACCGCAGCAGCGTCTCGGAGGCCGATCTCGCCCGTAACATCGACCGCGAGCTGCTCGCCTACCGCTCGGCCGTCAAATATTTCGTCGTCACCGGCAAGGAAGATGACGCCAAGGCGGCGCTGGACGCCCAGGCCAGCCTGAAGAGTGCCATCGACCAGGCCGTCAAGAGCGCCAAGACACCGGCACGGCAGGACGGCCTCGACAAGCTCGCCAAGGAGTTTTCGAATTTCTCCGCGACCTTCGCCAAGGTCCTCCAGGCCAAGCGTGACAGCACGCTGCTGGTGCAGAACCAGCTCACGCGCAACGCCAATCTTCTGAAGTACAAGCTCGACGATATCGGCAACAATGCCTCCGATTCCGAGGCGCAGTCGATCGAGTTCGGCACCAAGCAGGTCAACGCCCAGTTCCAGACCGCAAGCGCGGCGGCGACCAATTTCGTGTTGACGTCCGACCAGGCCATCGCGGCCAGCGCGCTGGCACGGCTGAAATTCGTCGAGAACTCGCTCGGCGCGGTCTATTCCATGGACGACAAGATCGTTGCCGGCCTGAAGGACGCCAAGACGATCCTCGTCGCCTATCACGAATCGCTGGAGAAGCTGATCGCCAACGCCAAGCTGATCGACGAACTCGTCACCGAGATGGTCCGCTCGGCGGGCGCGATCCTTCAGGGCGCCTCTGCCATGAAGGCGGATCTGGTCGCCGAACAGCAGCGGCTGGATTCGGAATCGGAGGCGACCATCGGCAAGACCGAGCAACTGGTGCTGATGCTGGCCGTCGGCGGCACGCTGCTCGGCGCGGTTCTCGCCTTCCTGCTCGGCACCGGCATCTCGCGGCCGATGATCGCGATGTGCAAGGCGATGCGCGAGCTTGCCTCGGGCAATTTCGATGTCGTGCTGCCGGGCCTGGGCCGCAGGGACGAGATCGGCGAGATGGCCGGCGCGGTCGAGGAGTTCAAGGTGCAGGCGGTGGCCAAGGCGGAGCGCGATGCCGCCGCCAGCGAAGCCCAGAACAAGGAACAGGCTGCAAGCCGCCGCGGCGAGCTGATCCGCTTTGCCGATGATTTCGAAAGTGCGGTGGGCGCCATTGTCTCCAACGTCTCGGCCTCTGCCGTGCAGCTCGAATCGGCAGCGTCGACGCTGACCCGCACCGCCGAGACCACGCAGAGCCTGTCGAGCCAGGTCGCCGACGTCTCCGAACAGGCCTCGAGCAACATGCAGTCGGTCGCGACCGCGACGGAAGAACTGTCGGCCTCGGTCGAGGAGATTGGCCGCCAGGTCCGCAATTCCAGCCGCATTGCGGAAGCCGCGGTGGTGCAGGCCAAGGAAACCGATAGCCGGATCGGCAAGCTGTCGCATGCCGCCCAGCAGATCGGCGAGGTAGTTAAGCTGATCACGGCGATCGCCGAGCAGACCAATCTTCTCGCACTCAATGCCACCATCGAGGCGGCCCGTGCCGGTGAAGCCGGCCGCGGCTTTGCGGTGGTTGCGAGCGAAGTGAAGTCCTTGGCGAGCCAGACCGCCAAGGCCACCGACGAGATTTCCTCGCACATCACGGGCATGCAGGGCGCCACCGCCGAATCGGTCGCCGCGATCAAGGAGATCGGCGCGACGATCGGCCAGATCTCGTCGATCTCGACGTCGATTGCGAGCGCAGTCGAGCAGCAGGGCGCGGCGACCCAGGAAATCGCGCGCAGCGTCCAGACCGTCGCCCAGGGGACCCAGACCGCCGCCACCGACATCGGCCAGGTCAACCGCGGCGCCGCTGAGACCGGCTCGGCCTCGGAAGAGGTGCTGAACTCGGCCAAGACGCTGTCGTCCGAAAGCGCCCGCCTGCGCGCCGAGCTCGACCGCTTCATGGGGAATATCCGGGCGGCGTAAGGGCTCCGCTCTCTACCGTCGTCCTGGCGAAAGCCAGGACCCATTACCCCCAGGAAGCAGTCGTGGCGCGAGCTGGTAACCCCGGGTCTCCGCCAAACCACCCCTTGGGGTAATGGGTCCTGGATCGGCGCTTCGCTTGTCCAGGACGGCTGGCTGACCCCCGCGTCACCTAACCGCAAGTTGCGACGCGGCAAATTTACCGCGGCTTATCCTTTGCCGATTACCGTGCAGATGAGTCGGGGGCGGGCTGCTCCCGGGCTGCGCCTAGTTTTCCGCGAATGGAATGGGGTGGGGAATGTCCGTCAAGTCCAAGCCGAACACATCGAAGCTGCTCACCTTGCGTTTTCGTGCAAAAATCATCCTCGGCTTCGTGGCGGTGCTGGCCATCCTCGCCGTCAGCATGGCATTTGCCTATTTCGGCTTCGAGCGAATCGCAGGCGCCGTCGCCTCATACCGGACCAGCGTGGCCGAAGCAGACCTGGCGCGGACCGTCGATCGCGAATTGATCGGCTATCAGGGGCTGACCCGGGCCTACACGCTGACCGGCGCAGCGGATGATGAAACAGCGGCCAAGGCGGCCGAAGAGAATCTGAAGGCGGCGATCGCCAAGTCGATATCCTCCACGACCGGCGCGGCGCGCCGCGAGCAGGTCGGCAAGCTCGAGGCCGAATTCCAGCGCTTCGCCAAAGTGTTCAGCGAGATCATCACGTTGACGCGCGAGAACAACAAGATCGCGACCGACGAGCTGAACAGCGTCGGCAACAAGATCCGCTTCAAGTTCGACGACCTCGCCGATACGGCGGCGCTCGCCGGGCTCGCATCGGTGCAGACCACAGCCAAGGACATCACCTCGCAATATCTCGCGGTCTCCACCTCGGTCAGCGCCTTCATCGCCAGGCCGGAGATGAAGACCGCCGACGGCGTCATTGCCCGCATCAAGTTCTTGGAGACCCTGCTGGTCTCGATCTACGCAAACGACCAGAAGATCACTGACCGCGTCACCGAGATCGGCAATTTGCTGAAGCAGTACCGCACGTCGTTTGTCAAGCTGTCGGAGAATGTGAAGGTCATCGTCAAGTCGAACGGCGAGATGACCAAGACGGCTGCATCCATCCTCAAGCTGTCGGGCGAGTTGCGGTCGGATCTGTCGGCCGATCAGCAGCGCATCGAGGCGAGCGCCAATGCGACGATCGGGGAAACCGAGCGGCTGATTCTGATGCTGGCTCTGGGTGGTCTTGCCGTCGGCGCCGTGCTGGCCCTGATGCTCGGCAATGGCATCTCGCGGCCGATGATCGCGATGTGCAAGGCGATGCGCGAGCTTGCCTCGGGCAATTTCGATGTCGTGCTGCCGGGCCTGGGCCGCAGGGACGAGATCGGCGAGATGGCCGGCGCGGTCGAGGAGTTCAAGGTGCAGGCGGTGGCCAAGGCGGAGCGCGATGCCGCCGCCAGCGAAGCCCAGAACAAGGAACAGGCTGCAAGCCGCCGCGGCGAGCTGATCCGCTTTGCCGATGATTTCGAAAGCGCGGTGGGCGCCATTGTCTCCAACGTCTCGGCCTCTGCCGTGCAGCTCAAATCGGCAGCGTCGACGCTGACCCGCACCGCCGAGACCACGCAGAGCCTGTCGAGCCAGGTCGCCGACGTCTCCGAACAGGCCTCGAGCAACATGCAGTCGGTCGCGACCGCGACGGAAGAACTGTCGGCCTCGGTCGAGGAGATTGGCCGCCAGGTCCGCGATTCCAGCCGCATTGCGGAAGCCGCGGTGGTGCAGGCCAAGGAAACCGATGGCCGGATCGGAAAGCTGTCGCATGCCGCCCAGCAGATCGGCGAAGTCGTCAAGCTGATCACGGCGATCGCCGAGCAGACCAATCTTCTCGCACTCAACGCCACCATCGAGGCGGCCCGTGCCGGTGAAGCCGGCCGCGGCTTTGCGGTGGTTGCGAGCGAAGTGAAGTCCTTGGCGAGCCAGACCGCCAAGGCCACCGACGAGATTTCCTCGCACATCACGGGCATGCAGGGCGCCACCGCCGAATCGGTCGCCGCGATCAAGGAGATCGGCGCAACGATCGGCCAGATCTCGTCGATCTCGACGTCGATTGCGAGCGCAGTCGAGCAGCAGGGCGCGGCGACCCAGGAAATCGCGCGCAGCGTCCAGACCGTCGCCCAGGGGACCCAGACCGCCGCCACCGACATCGGCCAGGTCAACCGCGGCGCCGCTGAGACCGGCTCGGCCTCGGGAGAGGTGCTGAACTCGGCCAAGACGCTGTCGTCCGAAAGCGCCCGCCTGCGCGCCGAGCTCGACCGCTTCATGGGGAATATCCGGGCGGCGTAAGTCGCCCTTTAGCCCTTAGCTGTCGCCTCGCTCTCCGGTGTCGTCCTGGCGAAAGCCAGGACCCCCGCGCGAGCGCTTGCGTTCGTCCGCGATTTTTGCGGATCCCGCAATTTCGCGAATGCGTCATCTTTCTGGCTTGGACTATGCGTGCGCCCGGGCGCAGTTCCTATCGGAACCGGCCTGCACCGCAGACGTTGTCGCAGGTGGCAGGCGGAATGCCGCACCCCCATGACCCAGCAACGCGATGGAATTGCAGCAGAGCCCAGCGCTGAATTATGGACCCGCGATCTCGGCGGCGGTGGCGACCGATCGCATCGTCGAGACCAGCATACCCGCGCGGCTCGACGCACTGCCGTGGAGCGGCTTTCACACCCGCGTCGTGCTGGCGCTCGGGATCACCTGGATTCTCGATGGCCTCGAAGTGACGCTTGCCGGTGCGCTTTCCGGTGCGCTGAAGCAGAGCCCGACGCTGCGCTTCTCCAATCTCGATCTCGGTGTCGCCAACTCCGCCTATCTTGCCGGTGCGGTGCTCGGCGCGCTCGGCTTCGGCTGGCTGACCGACCGTATCGGCCGCAAAAAACTGTTCTTCATCACGCTTGCGCTCTATCTCTCTGCGACGGCTGCGACCGCACTGTCGTGGGATATCGCAAGCTATGCACTGTTTCGCTTCCTGACCGGTGCCGGCATCGGCGGCGAATACACCGCGATCAATTCGACCATCCAGGAATTGGTGCCGGCGCGCTATCGCGGCTGGACCGACCTCGTCATCAACGGCAGTTTCTGGATCGGCGCGGCGATGGGCGCCGTGGCGGCCATCGTGCTGCTCGACCCCGGGGTGACCGGCCCCGATCTCGGCTGGCGTCTCGCTTATCTCATCGGCGCGACCATCGGCCTCGTCGTGCTCTTGATGCGAATGTGGATCCCGGAAAGCCCGCGCTGGCTGATGATCCACGGCCGCCCGGAGCAGGCCCACAAGATCGTCGGCGACATCGAGCGTTCGGTGATCGGGCACGACCATGATGCGAGCGACGGACGCTTCACAAAAATGCGCCTGAAGATGCGCGACCACACGCCGATCGGTGAGGTCGTGCACACGCTATTCTTCACCTATCGCCAGCGCGCGCTGGTCGGCCTCGTGCTGATGGTCGCGCAGGCCTTTTTTTACAATGCGATCTTCTTCACCTTCGCGTTGGTGCTGACCGACTTCTATGGGATCAGTGCCGATCACGTCGGCTGGTACCTGCTGCCGTTCGCCGCCGGAAACTTCCTCGGCCCACTGCTGCTCGGCCGTCTGTTCGACACGCTCGGCCGCCGCGCAATGATCATGTTCACCTATGGCGTGTCGGGCGTGCTGCTGGCGTTGTCGGGCTATCTGTTCTCGATCGGCGCGCTCAGCGCGCAGGGGCAGACGGTTGCCTGGATGGTGATCTTCTTCTTTGCCTCGCCTGCCGCGAGCGCGGCCTATCTTACCGTCAGCGAGACGTTCCCGCTCGAAGTCCGCGCGTTGGCGATCGCGGTGTTCTACGCGGTCGGCACCGGCATCGGCGGCGTGGCCGGTCCCGCGCTGTTCGGCGCGCTGATCGATACGGGATCACGCAGCAGCCTGTTCGCCGGCTATTTGCTGGGGGCCGTCCTGATGATCGCGGCTGCGATCGTGGCATGGCGCTACGCCATCTCCGCGGAACGCAAATCGCTCGAACAAATCGCGCGGCCGCTCGCCTCTATGGAGTAGAGTATGAAATGGGAACTTGCTGAATTGGATCAGAAACGCGCCATGCCGAATGACGAAGCGCCCGACTCAGTGCCGGTGCCGCAGGCGCTCGTGCCGCATCTCGACGAGATCGCGATCCTGCTCGACATCGACGGCACTTTGCTCGAGTTGATGCCGACGCCGCGCGAGGTCTGGGTGCCGCCGGGCCTGTCTGACACGCTCAACCGGCTGGCGGACCGCACCTCCGGCGCGCTGGCCATGGTCAGCGGCCGTTCGCTCAATGACATCGACTTGATCTTTGCGCCCGATGTGTTTCGCGCCGTCGCCGGTCACGGTGCGGAGATGCGGCTGTCGGTGGGCAATGAAGCCGACGACGTGCACGCGCCGCCGATGGACAAGGAGTTGAAGCGGCGGTTGGCCGCGATCGCAAAACTCAGCCCCGGCATTCTGCTCGAGGACAAGGGCTATTCGCTGGCGCTGCACTATCGCCTCGCTCCGCACGCGGAGAAGGCGATCTTCGAAGCCGTCTCGCTGATCCGGGCCGATCTGCCCAATGCGCCGATCGAGGTGCTGCCCGGCAAGTTCGTCTGCGAGATCAAGCATTCCGGCTTCACCAAGGCGACCGGCGTACGCGAACTGATGAAGCACGAACCGTTCCGGGGGCGCCGCCCGATCTTCATCGGCGACGACGTCACCGATGAAACCGTGTTCGCGATCATGCCCGACATGAATGGGCTTGCCTTTTCGGTCGGCCGCCGCGCCATTGGCGTCAACGGTCACTTCGATACGCCGAACGATGTGCGCGCGTTTCTCGCGCGTTTGCTCGAGCCGCAGCAAAAGTAGGGCAGCGCCATACGTCAGACGTAATGTCGTTTGCGCGGTTCTTGCGCGCGCGCTTCTTGATGCGCAACGCGGCCACGAAAAGCTGTCTTTGCAGGGAAAATTCCCGGTTCCGCGGGCAAAACCAGTTTCAACGCCCGCGCCCGATTTTGGTTTCAATTGGTTGAAACTATGATCAGGAACCATATTGATGAACATCAGTTAAACAGGGTGGATGAACGGGAGGGGACGACCTGTGAACCTAGTCGTCGTTTCAAATCGTGTTGCGCGCGGCAAACCCAACGAGCCCATGACGGGCGGCCTCGCTGCGGCCTTGCTTCCCGTGGTGGAACATTCAGGCGCGATCTGGGTGGGTTCCTCGGGCCGCGTGCGTGACGGTCACCAACGTGACGGTCACAAAAAAGAGCCGTTTGCCGAAATCGAGGCGCTCGGTGCCGGCGCGATTGCGACGCTGGATCTGCCGGCGGCGCATTACGGCGGCTATTACGAGGGCTTTGCCAATTCGGCGCTGTGGCCGGCACTGCATTCGCGCAGCGACCTGATCCGTGTCTCAAGCGACGACTATGTCAGCTATCGCGAGGTCAACGCCTTCATGGCGCGTGCCCTCATGCGGTTTCGCAAGCCGGAGACGGCGTTCTGGGTGCAGGACTATCATTTCCTCGCGCTTGGCGCGGAGCTGCGCAATCTCGGCGTCGACGATCCGATCGGTTTCTTCCTGCATACGCCCTGGCCCGTCGCGGCGGTAATGCAGGGCGTGCCCAATCATCGCGAGCTGATCACGGCGATGCTGGCTTATGATCTGCTCGGTTTCCAGACCGAGGAGGATTGCCACAATTTCCTTGGCTATGCTGGCGGCGAACTCGACCTCATCACCGAGGGCGGCGTCGTGATCTCGCAGCACGGACGCACGCGTTGCGAAGTGTTTCCGATCGGCATCGACGCGGAAAAATTCGCGCAATATGCCGCGAAATCGGCGTCGCATCCGGACGTCTCGCGCCTGCGCCGCAGCCTTAACGGCGAGCGGCTCGCCATTGGCGTCGACCGGCTCGACTATTCCAAGGGTCTCGTCAACCGCATCAGCGCATTCGACCGGCTCTGGACCGACCAGCCGCAATTTGCGCGCAGCATCTCGCTGTTGCAGATCGCAAACCCCTCGCGCGGCGCCATCGAAGCCTACGGCAATCTTCAGAACGACGTGGCCCGCCTCGTCAGCGATGTCAACGGCCGTCACGGCGAGGTCGACTGGACGCCGATCCGCTATCTCAACAAGGGTTTTAGCCAGGCCGTGCTCGCGGGCCTCTATCGCACCGCGCAGATCGGCGTGGTGACGCCGCTGCACGACGGCATGAACCTCGTCGCCAAGGAATATGTCGCCGCGCAAAACCCGGCCGATCCCGGCGTGCTGGTGCTGTCAAAATTCGCCGGTGCCGCCAACGAGCTCGACACCGCGCTGCTGGTCAATCCACATGACATCGACGGTATGGCGCGCGCGATTGCGGTCGCAGCCGCGATGCCGCTGGCCGAGCGCAAGATGCGCTGGGAAGCCATGATGACAAAGCTGCGCGCCCACACCATCCAGCAATGGTCTTCTGATTTCGTCGCCGAGCTGGAGAAGTGCCGCACCGAGAAGGTCGCAACTGCCCCACTCGCAGCGCAGCCGCCACAAGCGTTGCGCTGGCTGAAGTCGGCGATCTCAGGTGTGCGGCTGATTTAGCCGCTTCTTTCTCTCCCCGTTTTTACGGGGAGAGTTAAAAGCACCTACCTCAATAGCAGTACGACACGCCATCCAGAATCGCGCAACGCCGCTTGTTCGGTGCGTTGGGATCATCCATCGGCACCATGCCGTTGCCTTGGCCGACGAACACGCCGGGCCCCACATGCACAGAACTCTTGTTGCCGATGATCACGCTCTGATGCGGCGTGGAGCTGGAGCGCGTCCCGTCCGGCCAGAGGATGGCATTGCCTGACAGCACCCCGCGCCGACCGTCGTCGCAGCTTACGTCGACACCCTGGTGGGTGCAGACTTGCGCCATGGCCGGCGCGACGAAGGCGGAGCCAAGGGCCGAAATCAGGCCAAGGGCGGCGATGTGCTTGCGCATGATCATGGCGTCCCCATGCGTGTTTGGCGATCTTCAGTGAATCGTCGCAGCAAAGCCATCTCCGGTTCAGTCCATCGGCTTCCACAGGTGTTCACGCGGCGCCAGATATTCTCCTTTGAATGCAACGCCTTACGGAAAATTCACCCGATTTCCCCGCGATCCCTTGCAAAATCATCGGCGCCCCTTCAAGAGAGGGCGCTCCGGAGAGATGGCCGAGTGGCTTAAGGCGCACGCTTGGAAAGCGTGTGTGCGGGAAACCGTACCGTGGGTTCGAATCCCACTCTCTCCGCCATTGAAATCAACTAAGATATTGAATAAACTAAACTATCTTAGATGTCCGAGCAGTTGGTCCCCAAATCGGTCCTCAAACACTGCACGCCGCCAGTGCTTGCCGGAACAGGCCACAAATCCACGCGTAGCTCGGCTCGTCTAACGGCTCGTGCAATCTGCCCTGAATGATCGCGAACAGTTCACGGTCAGAAAGCACCCCATCGAGACCTCATGAAGTGCCATCTCGGCGGCAACCGGCTTGCGAATTATCAATCGCTTGGGCTTTGGAACGTACGCGAGACACCGCGCCTTGAAGGTGTGGGCATAGATGAAGCCCGCCGGCGACTTGGTCTCAGCGCTGTGGATGACGCCAAGGCGGAAACGAATGGGAAGCGCCTGGCGCTTGGCGCCACTCCTGACACTTCGGGCCATGCCGAAAAAGGATACGGGATCCGATCTCCTGATGGATGGAAGGCGGCACGCGACAGCCATTGCCGGGTAAACGCAAATCTGACAGGCTTGCTTGGGGGCACCGTCCTCGACCCATGGGCGTTTGCGAAACGTCCGTGGATCGGAATTCTCCTCACGATCGGCCGGCCGGAACGCCCGTCAATGCGGCGATTTTCTTGGCGTGAGCAACTGCTGCGCGGCCGCCAGTGGTCTTCGTGAGCAGCTCGAGCATCTCTTCGTCATCGTCGCGGACCGGCGCGAGCGCCTGGTCTCTATAGCCGTCCGCCCCCGGGCCGCAGGCAATCAGCATCTGCCACATCAACAGCCGTCCGGCAGCACCCATCAGGATCATATGCTTCACGACGGCGTCCCGGCCGAAGCGCAGCCAGAACAGCCACAGGCTCTCGCGCGGCAATTCGGGCCGGCGTTCGGATGGATGCTTGAGGCGGAAGATCCCTCCCTGCAGCGGGTGAACATGCTCGAGGCGGTCCGTCATCGAGAACGTCAGCAGGTACTTTGCCAAATTTCCGATCGGAACTCCGGTTGCCTTGGCCCGCCTCAGCAAGGTCTTCATGTGCGCCGGTGTGTAATAGAGCGACCAGGCCTCGTGGTAGATGTCCTGCCAATCCTTCCCGGTCATCCGGGAATGCGCGGTGCAGACGTGCTCGACGTCGTATTTGTTGAGGTCGGGGTCCATGGCGATTCCGCTCTTCCAGAGCGTCTGGTGATCCTCCGAGCCGGGCAATGGCGTCAGGCAGAAGAACTCGAGAAGATCGATGGGCAGCTCTTCCTTGATAATCTCGATATCGCGCCGGATCGTCTCAGGCGTGTCCGCCGGAAAGCCCAGTATGTATCCTGCAATGGTCAGGATGCCCTGCTTCTTCCAGGCAAGCAGCATCTTGCGATACTCGGTGATCTTGTTCTGACGCTTCTTCGCCGTCGCCAGATTGTCCGGGTTGATGTTCTCGAGTCCGATGAAGACCTTGTTGACGCCGGCCCGCTTCGCCTTCTCGATGAAATTGGGAATCTTGTGACAAAGCGTATCGACCTGGATCATGAGGCCGAGGGGAATCCCCTGCTGTTCACGAAGCTCAATGAGCCGGTCAAAGGTCGCTTCCCACTCCTTGTTGCGGGCAAAATTGTCGTCGGTGATGAAGAATTTCCTGATGCCCTGGGCCCAATTGAGCCGCACAAGATGCTCAATGTCGTCGGCCGAGCGATAGCGTGACTTGCGGCCCTGCACGTTGATGATGGTGCAAAAGCTGCATTGGTAAGGGCAGCCGCGGCCGGCGTCGAAGCTGGCGCTGGCGCCAAGCGTGCGTTCGATATATCGCTTTGGAAGGAACGGCACGGGCATGCCTTCCATCCCCGGAAGATCCTTCATGTAATTGTACACCGGGGCGAGACGTTCTGCCGCCACGTCGGCGAGCATCGCTTCGAAGCGTCCTTCGGCTTCGCCTGCGAATATCGTCACCCCCATATCCCGGCAAGCGTCGAGGTCCACCGCGTGGCCATCAAGCATCGACAGGCATCCCGACACGTGGAAGCCGCCCATGGCCACGGCAATTCCGGCGGCCCGGAACGGACGCGCGATATCGAGGGCGCGCGGATACTGGTTGGATTGAACGCCAATGAGGGCGACGCATCCGAACCCATGGCTGCGCTCAAAGCGGGCGAGCAGCGCGGGCACGTCGACGCGTGTGTTGGTCTCGTCAATGACTTCGATATCGATATCGACGTCCGCACCCAGCACCTGCCGCTCGGCGCAGTCGGCTGCGATGCCATAGACGGCGGCCAAGGAATTGGACGGCGTCATCGCGCGCCACCAGCGGATCACATATCCGTCGTCGTCGTAGTGCGACGGCTTGATGAGCACGAGTTGAAAGCGTCGCTTCGCCGCCACGTTTGATTGCTGCATAGACGCATCCCCTGGACGGTGCACGGCAACACTATCACAGTGTGAGCTCAATCCCGCCGCCTATCTGGGACCGCGTAAAATGTCCGTTCCGGAAACAAAACGGCCTTCTTGTTGACGATATCCGTTCGCCGTGGTGTCGAAGTCCGACGCTGGCGGCGCCATCTGCCTTTCCGGCACTCAGCTTGCCCTGGTCACCCGCCACCTCCCATCCCCCCGCGCGCTTGAGCCGGTCGGCTGGCCGCTGAGCGCGGATCAGCTCAAGCGCCTTGATGAGGTCAGCGGGGAGATGGCGCCCTATCCCTATTACCCCTATCGCATCCAGGAAGGTTTTGCGCGGCTGAACCCGCCTCCGGTGTGAGGCGTGGCTATCGCTGACAATTCGTCGCATTGGCCGCTCTCGCCAACGCGCCATGCAGAAACGTCGCTGTACAGGCCACATTCCCCTACGTAACCTCCGCGCCGCAATTTCAGGAGATGCGACGTGGCGAAGAAGACGGCGACGAAGAAGAAAAGTGCTGCAAAGAAAGTAGCGAAGACCTCGGGCAAGAAGACCCGAAAGGGTGTCGCTGCGACGTCGGCCAAGAAGGCGGTGAAGAACGTCGCGCCGCGTAAGTCCGCCACGGCGCGTCGTCCGAAGGGCCCGGCCTGGCAATGGTCGGCGGTGGACACCGCCGCTGCAATCCGGTCCGGCGCAATCTCCGCGGTGGAGACCGTCGAGGCGCATCTGGCGCGGATGCATGCCGTCAATCCCAGGCTGAATGCAGTCGTCGTCGATCTCGGCGAGGAGGCCTTGAAGGCCGCGCATGCCGCCGACAAGCAACGCGCCAAGGGCGGCGAGCTCGGCCTCCTGCACGGCGTGCCAGTGACCATCAAGGAGAACGTCGACTACGAAGGCCGGCCCAATTTCAACGGCGTCCCCGCCAACAAGGACCTCGTCGCGCCGTCGGATTCGCCGGTCGTGCGCAACCTGAAGAAGGCCGGCGCGATCGTCATCGGCCTCACCAACACGCCGGAATTTTCGTTCCGCGGCTTCACCGACAATCCGCTGCACGGGCTGACGCTCAATCCCTGGGATCCAGACATCACCTGCGGCGGCTCCTCGGGCGGCGCGGGATCGGCGGTCGCCGCCGGCATCGGCACCATCGCGCATGGCAACGACATCGGCGGTTCTTTGCGGTGGCCGGCACATTGCAACGGCGTTGCCACCATCAAGCCGACGCAGGGCCGCATTCCCGCCTTCAACGGCAGCGCGACGGCGGAGCGGCCGATGCTGGCGCATCTGATGTCGGCGCAGGGGCCGCTCGCCCGCCACGTCGCCGACGTTCGTCTTGCGCTGGAGGTGATGAGCCAGCGCGATCCGCGCGACCCCTGGTGGGTGCCGGCGCCGCTCACCGGGCCAAAGCCGAAGGGGCCGATCAAGGTCGCGCTGGCCAAGATCCCCGAAGACATGGAGGTCGATCCGCACGTCGCGGCGGCGCTGCGCCAGGCCGCCGATCATCTGGAGCGTTCCGGCTATCGCGTCAGCGAGGTCGAGGTGCCCGACATCAACGGCGTCTGGCAGACCTGGTGCGACATCATCACCAACGAGACGGTGGTGATGCAGGAGGCCGGCATGTTGAAGGTCACGTCCGAGGATTTCCACAAGGCATGGAACGGCATGAAGACCAAGGCCAGCGTGCTCGATCTGCCCGCCTGGATGCGCGCCACCGCCGCGCGCAACGGCCATATCCGCGCCTGGCAATTGTTCTTCGAGGAGTACCCGGTGGTGCTGGCACCGACCACGGTGAAGCCGACGCCGGGACCGCGCGACGACACCGTCAGCGCCGAGCGCGTGAAGGAAATCTTCTGGGGCGAGATCCGCTTCATCTCGGCGATCAACGTGCTGGGCCTGCCCGGCGCGGTGGTGCCGGTGGCCGTGCATGACGGCAAGCCGATCGGCGTGCAGCTCATCGCGGGCCGCTACCGCGAGGATCTCGCGCTGGACGCCGCTGCTGCGATCGAGAAGCGTGCCGGCGTGCTCACCCACCGGCTCTGGGAGACGATGGCGTAGGGTGCTAAGGTCGATGCGGTCTCTCCTCCCTCGCGGGAAGAGGGACTGCGCCAGCAGGAGCGGACCATGCCGGACGATCATGCGATTATTCTGCATCATTTCGACAAGTCGCCGTTCTCCGAGAAGATCCGTCTCATCTTCGGCCTGAAGAACGTCGCCTGGATTTCGGTGCGCATCTCCAGGATCATGCCGCGTCCGGATCTGATGCCGCTCACCGGTGGCTATCGGCGTACGCCGGTGATGCAGATCGGCGCAGACATCTATTGCGACACCCAGCGCATCATCCGCGAGCTGGAGCATCGCTTTCCTGCGCCGACGCTGTTTCCCGACGGCAACGAAGGGCTCGCCTGGGCAAGCGCGATGTGGACCGACAAATCGTTCTTCCAGAACACGGTGAACCTCGTGTTCGGCTCGCTCGCCGACAGGGTGCCGCAGAGCTTCATCGAGGATCGCGAGAAGCTGCGCGGCGCCAAGTTCGACATCGCGGCGATGACGGCGGCGATTCCGCAGATGCGCGATCAGTATCGCGCCCATGCCGGCTGGATCGAGACCCAGCTCGCCAGCGGCGGCCCCTGGCTCAGCGGCGCCGCGCCGAGCCTCGTCGACATCAACGCCTACATGAACGTCTGGTACGTCCGCTCCAACCTGCCGGTCGCGGACGAGTTATTCGCTGAATATCCCAAAGTGCGCGCCTGGGAAGAGCGTGTCCGTGCGATCGGCCATGGTACGCGGACCGAGATGTCGACCGCCGAGGCGCTGGAGATCGGCCGGGCGGCGACGCCGCAGACAATGGAGGCGGACGACCCGCGCGATCCCAACGGCCGCAAGGTCGGCGACCTCGTCGACGTCAGGCCCGACGACTACGGCAAGATCGCGGTGCGCGGGCGCATCGTCGCGCTGTCGGCGCAAAGCATCGCCATCCGCCGGCACGACGACATCGCCGGCGATATCGTCGTCCATTTTCCGCGCGCGGGCTTTCTGGTGACGCCGGCGGCCTAGGGTAAATTCATTAATCCAATTTAACTCGAAGCTTAGCCAATTCACCAACAACCGTTAGGGTTACTTCATCGATCTCTAGACGAATTATTGTCCGCTTTACCACCCGCCTCTAACACGGGGACGGCGGACAACGCGCATGCCTCATACAGGCCAATAAGTGCGGCCCGCTCCACGCGGAGGTGGCACGATGCGCAACGAGACGATCGCTATACACGCCGGCTACGAGCCCGAAGCCACCACGCACGCGGTTGCCGTGCCGATCTATCAGACCGCGGCTTATGCCTTCGACAGCGCCGACCATGGCGCGGCGCTCTTCAATCTCGAGGCGGAAGGTTATCGCTACAGCCGCATCGCCAATCCGACCAGCGCCGTGCTGGAGAAGCGTATCGCCCAGCTCGAAGGTGGCGTCGGCGCGCTCGCGGTGGCGACCGGGCAGGCCGCGCTGCATTTCGCTTTCGTCAACGTCGCCGATCACGGCGGCAACATCGTGTCCGTGCCGCAGCTCTACGGCACCACGCACACGCTGCTCTCCCACATTCTGCCGCGCCAGGGCATCACCGGCCGCTTCGCCGAGAGCGACAAGCCCGAGGCCATCGCTAGGCTGATCGACGAGAACACCCGCGCCGTGTTCGCAGAGACCATCGGCAATCCCGCCGGCAATGTCTGCGACATCGAGGCGTTGGCCAAGATCGCGCACGCGCATGGCGTGCCGCTGATCGTCGACAACACCGTCGCAACCCCGATCCTGCTCAAGCCGTTCGACTACGGCGCCGACATCGCCGTGCATTCGCTGACCAAGTTTCTGGGCGGCCACGGCACCACGCTCGGCGGCGCCATCGTCAATTCCGGAAATTTCCCCTGGGCCAAGCACGCCGATCGCTTCCCGGGCTACAACAAGCCGGATGCCTCCTATCACGGCCTCGTCTATGCCGAGCGTTTCGGCAAGACCGCCTATATCGAGCGCGCGCGCAGCATCTATCAGCGCACCATGGGTTCGGTGCTGTCGCCGTTCAATGCCTTCCTGTTGCTCCAGGGCATCGAGACCGTGGCGCTGCGCATGGAGCGCCACTGCGAGAATGCCCGCAAGGTTGCCGAATTCCTGCGTGCCGACCCGCGTGTTGCCTGGGTCAATTACACCGGTTTCCCGGATAGTCCCTATTATCCGCTCGTCCAGAAGTACCTCGACGGCAACGCCTCCTCGCTGTTTACCTTCGGCATCAAGGGCGGCATGGAAGCCGGCAAGACTTTCTATGATGCGCTGAAGCTGATCACGCGGCTCGTCAACATCGGCGATGCCAAGTCGCTCGCTTGCCATCCGGCCTCGACCACGCATCGGCAGATGTCGGCGGAGCAGCAGCGCACAGCTGGCGTGCTGCCGGAGACGATCCGCCTCTCGATCGGCATCGAGCATGCCGCCGATATCATCGAGGATATCGACCAGGCGCTGGAAAAGGCCTGTCCGGCCGCGCGTCTTCAGGCCGCGGAGTAGGCGGTCGCCCCGATGAGCATCTTGATCGACAGGGATCAAGGTATCGCAAGTCCGGCGCTGGTGCCGGCCGAGGGCGACCTCGCGCGCGATGATGCCGGCGCCGGGCTCACCATCGGATTGATCAACAACATGCCTGATACGGCGCTGAAGGCGACCGAGCGGCAGTTCATGAAGTTGCTGCAGGCGGCCGCGGGGCCGCGCCGCATTCGCTTCCATTGCTTCTCGTTGCCGTCGGTGGCACGTTCGCCGGAAGCCAAGTGGCATGTCGAGAGCGAATATTCCGATCTCTCCGATCTCAAGCGCCAGAAATTCGACGGGCTGATCGTGACCGGCGCCGAGCCGGTCGCGCCCGAGCTCGACCGGGAACCATACTGGCGCGACCTCACTGAGCTGATCGACTGGGCCAGGACCAACACCCGCTCGACGCTCTGGTCATGCCTCGCCGCTCATGCGGCGGTGCTGCATCTCGATCACATCGAACGGCAGCGCCTGCCGGCCAAATGTCACGGCATCTTCGACTGCGAGGCCGTCACCGGTGATTCGCTGACGCGCGATGCGCCGGCGCCGCTCAAGGTCTCGCATTCGCGCCTGAACGAAGTCACTGAGGGCGATCTCACGCAGGCCGGCTATCAGGTGCTGACGCGCTCGGCCCAGGCCGGCGTCGACATCTTCGTCCGGCAATATGCCAGCCGCTTCGTGTTCTTCCAGGGCCATCCCGAATATGACGCGCTGTCGCTCCAGCGGGAATATCTGCGCGACATCGGGCGGTACCTCGCGCGCGAGCGCGAGGCCTATCCGCACCTGCCCGTGAGCTATTTTGACGCAGCGACGGAGGAGAAACTGGCGCGTTTCGAGAAGCGGGCGAGGCACCAGCGCCATCCGGCACTGACCAACGAGCTGCCGGCGCTGAACTTGCGCGCCGATATTGCGGCCGGCAGCGCCGCGGCGGTGCTTTTTCGCAATTGGCTGGGATATCTCGGCGCGGACACTGATGCTCCGCTACTCGCGCGTTAACCGAAGCCCGTTGGTCGCGTTAGGATTACCCAAGCGTTAAGCTTGCCTCAGACCGTGGGCAGATGTTTGAGTAGAGCAATATGGAATCACGGGGAATGCAATCGTGTGGTCGGCGCTCCAGGGACGCGTGAGCAATCGGCTCGCCCGGCATTTCCGTGCCGCGCCGCACCGTCTGCCGGCACACGCGCCGATGGTGAGCTTCACCTTCGATGACGCACCCGACAGCGCCGCAGGCGAGGGCGCCTCGCTGTTGGAGGCGCATGACGGGCGCGGCACGTTCTATCTCGCCGGCAGCCTGATCGATCAGCCCGGAGATCACTGGCACGGCTTGTCGAACGATGCGATCGTCCGGCTGCATCGTGGCGGCCACGAGATCGGTTGCCACACCTTCTCGCATTTGCGCGCAGTCGATCTCGACGAGACCGCGATGGCGCGCGAGATCGAGCGGAACCGCGGCCATTTTCGGGGCATCGACCCCTCGATCCGGCTTGAGAATTTTGCCTACCCGTATGGCCTGGCTTCGGTCTGGCGCAAGCCGCAGCTCTCCAAGAATTTTCGCTCGGCGCGTGGCATCCTTCCCGGCGTCAACAGCGACGTGATTGATCTCCAGTTCCTGCGCGCATCGCCCCTGGTCAATTGCGAGATCGATACGGATGACGTCGACCGCTATTTCGACGAGGCGGTCGCAAGCGGCGGCTGGCTGATCTTCTACGGTCATGACGTCGTCGATCAGCCGAGCCCCTATGGCTGCTCGCCGGCGTTGTTGCGCCATGCGCTGAAGGCAGCCGTGACGCGCAACATGCCGATCGTGACGGTCGCCGAGGCGCTGCGCAGGATCGGGGCGTAGGCGCTTACCTCTCCCCGCAAGAACGGGGAGAGGGAGAAGAAGCAGCGCCGCAAGCGCCAAACAGTCTTGCAACGCCCGCGCCGTCATGCGACTGGCCTTGTGACGAATCTCGCACAGCCTCCGACACGCCCATGCCCACCCCTTCCACCGCTCCGCTGCCAGCGCCGGCCGATGGCCGCGACGCGCTGTCGGTGCTGCATTCGGTGTTCGGCCTGCCGGGCTTTCGCGGGGCGCAGGGCGAGATCATCCGGCATGTCACCGATGGCGGCAATTGCCTGGTGCTGATGCCGACCGGCGGCGGCAAATCGTTGTGCTATCAATTGCCGTCGCTGTTGCGCGAAGGCTGCGGCATCGTGGTCTCGCCGCTGATCGCGCTGATGCGCGACCAGGTCGCGGGCCTGATCGAAGCCGGCGTCAACGCCGCCGCGCTGAACTCATCATTGACGCTGCAGGAGGCCTCCGAGATCGAGCGGCGCCTGATCGCGGGCGATCTCGACCTGCTCTATGTGGCGCCCGAGCGGCTGGTGACGCCGCGCTGCCTCTCGATGCTGGCGCGGGCCAAGGTGGCGCTGTTCGCGATCGACGAGGCGCATTGCGTCTCGCAATGGGGCCACGACTTCCGCCCCGAATATGTCGGCCTGTCCATCATCGCCGAGCGCTTTCCCGACGTGCCGCGCATCGCGCTGACCGCGACCGCCGACGAATTGACGCGCAAAGAGATCGTCGAGCGGCTCCAGCTTGGCGGTTCCCCGCAATTCGTCTCGAGTTTCGACCGGCCCAACATCCGCTACGAGATCGTCGACAAGCGCAATGCGGTGTCGCAGCTCAAAGAGTTCATCCGGGAGCGTCATGAGGGCGACGCCGGCGTGGTCTACTGCCTGTCGCGGAACCGGGTCGAGGAAGTCGCCGCCGCGCTCGATGAGGCCGGTATTCGGGCGCTGCCTTACCACGCGGGTCTCGACGGCAGCGTGCGCTCGCGCAACCAGGACCGCTTCCTCAACGAGGACGGCATCGTCATCGTCGCCACCATCGCCTTCGGCATGGGCATCGACAAGCCTGACGTGCGCTTCGTCGCCCATCTCGACCTGCCCAAGAGCATCGAGGCCTATTACCAGGAGACAGGGCGCGCGGGGCGCGACGGCAAGCCGTCGGCGGCCTGGATGGCCTATGGTCTCTCCGACATCGTGCAGCAACGCCGCATGATCGACGAGTCCAGCGGTTCCGACGACTTCAAGCGGGTCTCGATCGGCAAGCTCGATGCGCTGGTCGGTCTTGCCGAGACCGCGCAGTGCAGGCGCAAGCGCTGCTCGGCTATTTCGGCGAGACCCTGCATGGCGTGACCTGCGGCAATTGCGACAACTGCCTGACGCCGCCGAAAATGCGCGAGGGCAAGGTGCTGGCGCAGAAGCTGCTCTCTTGCGCCTATCGCACCGGGCAGCGGTTCGGCGCGATGCACCTGATCGACGTCCTGATCGGGCGCCTGACCGAGAAGGTGACGCAGTTCGGCCACGACAAGCTGTCGGTGTTCGGCATCGGGCGCGAGCTCAACGAGAAGCAATGGCGCACCGTGCTGCGGCAATTGCTGGCGATGGGGCATTTGCAGAGCGACAGCGAGGCCTTTGGCGCGCTGAAGCTGACCGAGACCGCGCGCGGCGTGCTGCGCGGCGAGACAGAAGTGTGGCTGCGCGAGGAAGCACCCGGCACCCGCGTCCGGTCAAGCCGCGCAAAGTCCCGCCGCGGCGACCTTACGCCGGCGGCCAGCGCGCCGCAGGGCGACGTCGATCCCGAGTTGCGCGCCCGGCTACGATCCTGGCGCTCGGAGGTTGCGCGCGAGCGCGGCGTGCCGGCCTATGTGGTGCTGCACGACGCCACCATCGACGGCATCGTCCGGGCCTGGCCGACCACGCTGGACGAACTGCGCAACGTGCCGGGAATTGGCGACAAGAAGCTCGAGCATTATGGCGACCAGCTGCTGCAGATCGTGCGGACGCGGTAGGGGGCTGCCTCACCCGTTCCGGAACGCATACCCGTAGCCGTTCAGTGCCGGCGCGCCGCCGAGATGGGCGTAGAGAATCTTTGCGCCCTTCTCGAAATGGCCCTTCTGGGTCAGGTCGATCAGGCCCTGCATCGATTTGCCTTCATAGACGGGGTCGGTGATCATCGCCTCTAACCGTGCGGTGAGGCGGATTGCCTCCTTGGTCTCCTCCGACGGCACGCCATAGGCGGGATAGGCGTAATCCTCGATCAGCACGACGTCGTCGGCAACGATGTCCTTGCCGAGCTCGACGAGCTTTGCGGTGTTCTGCGCGATCGAGAGCACCTGCGCTTTGGTCTGCGCCGGCGTGAACGAGGCATCGATGCCGATCACCTTTCGCGCGCGGCCGTCGGCGGCGAAGCCGACCAGCATGCCGGCATGGGTCGAGCCGGTCACGGTGCAGACGATGATGTAGTCGAACTTGAAGCCGAGCTCTTTCTCCTGCATGCGCACTTCCTCGGCGAAGCCGACATAGCCGAGCCCGCCAAATTTGTGCACGGAGGCGCCGGCCGGGATCGCGTAGGGCTTGCCGCCCGCGGCTTTCACGTCCTCGATCGCCTGCTCCCAGCTCTTGCGGATGCCAATGTCGAAACCGTCGTCGACCAGGCGCACGTCGGCGCCCATGATGCGCGAGAGCATGATGTTGCCGACGCGGTCATAGACGGCATCCTCATGCGGCACCCAGGCTTCCTGTACCAGGCGGCACTTCATGCCGATCTTGGCCGCGACGGCCGCGATCATGCGGGTGTGGTTCGACTGCACGCCGCCGATCGAGACCAGCGTGTCGGCGTTGGAGTCAATCGCGTCGGGGATGATGTATTCGAGCTTGCGCAGCTTGTTGCCGCCATAGGCGAGGCCGGAATTGCAGTCCTCGCGCTTGGCGTAGATCTCGACATTGCCGCCGAGATGTTTTGACAGCCGCTCCAGCTTCTCGATGGGGGTCGGACCGAAGGTCAGCGGATAACGCGCGAATTTTTCCAGCATCGTCAGGTCATCCCCATTGGCGTTGTGGCGTCTGGAACGTGGCTAGCATCAGCTTGAAAAAATGTGCTTTCGAATATTGCGCCTATGTTGCACGCAATCTTGCGAAACTTGCGTAATTAGCTAATATTCCTTCCGGAATAAGTGCCAATAGCGGAAGTTCCTTTCATGTCGGCTCGCCTTGATCGCATCGACCTTAAGATGCTGAGATTGCTGCAAAATAACGGCCGACTGAGCAACGCCGAGCTGGCCGAAACCGTCGCGATCAGCCCCGCCACCTGCCATCGCCGCACCCAGCGCCTGTTCGAAGACGGCTTCATCGCCGCCGTCCGCGCCATGGTCGCGCCAAAGAAGGTGGCGAAGGGCACGCTGGTGATGGTCGGCGTCGTGCTCGACCGCTCGACCCCGGAGAGTTTTGCCACTTTCGAGCAAGCGATCGCCAGGCTGAAATTCGTGCTCGACTGCCACCTCGTCGCCGGCGACTTCGACTATTTCCTGAAGATCCGCGTCGGCGACATGGAGGATTTCAACCGCATCCACGGCGAGCAACTCATCGCGCTGCCCGGCGTGCGCCAGACCCGCACCTTCTTCGTGATGAAGGAAGTCGTCGACAACGCGCCGCTGGAGTTTTGAGCGACGCGGGCCATGCAGCGCCGTGATAGAAATACGTTTTTCAAGGAATCGCCCGATCATGCCGATGGAGCCGCCCCCCTTCCGCCACCAAAATCCGGCCGGGCCGGCTTACCAGCGCGGCTGGGTCGACGAAGCCGTGGCTGCGATCGAGGCTGACCAGTGCCGCACGGCCGACACGCATCTGATCCGGCTGATCGTGCCGGCGCTCGCCGGCATCGACCTCTATCTGAAGGACGAGTCGACGCATCCGACCGGCAGCCTGAAGCACCGGCTGGCGCGCTCGCTGTTCCTCTATGCGCTCTGCAATGGTCACATCCGCGAAGGCACGCCTGTCGTCGAAGCATCGTCGGGGTCGACCGCCGTGTCGGAAGCGTATTTCGCGCAGATGATCGGCGTGCCCTTCTACGCCGTGATGCCGCGCACGACCTCGGCGGAGAAGATTGCCGCGATCGAGCATTATGGCGGCAACTGCCATCTGATCGACGATGGCCGCGCGCTGTATGCGGATGCCGCCGCGCTCGCGACCCGGCTGAGCGGCCACTATATGGACCAGTTCACCTTCGCCGAGCGCGCCACCGACTGGCGCGGCAACAACAACATCGCCGAATCGATCTTCACGCAGTTGAAGGGCGAACCACGCCCGCTCCCGGACTGGATCGTGATGGGCGCGGGCACCGGCGGCACCTCGGCGACGATCGGTCGCTATTTGCGCTATCGCCAGTATCCGACGCGTCTGTGCGTCGCCGATGTCGAGCATTCCGCCTTTTTCGATTGCTTCCGCTCGCAGGACCGCTCCCATGTTTGCGAACGCCCCTCGCTGATCGAAGGCGTCGGCCGGCCGCGCTGCGAGCCGTCGTTCGTCCCGGGCGTGGTCGACCGCATGATGAAGATCCCGGATGCGGCGACGATTGCTGCGATGAACGTGTTGTCGCGCCGGCTGCGCCGCGCGGTCGGCGGCTCCACGGGCACCAATTTCCTGGCGCTGTGCGGGCTCGCATCGGAGATGCGCAAGGCAGGCCAGACAGGGTCGCTGGTGACGCTGATCTGCGATTCCGGCGAGCGTTACCGGCAGACCTATTACGAACCCGCCTGGCTCGCCGCACGCGGTCTCAACCCGGCGCCGTTCGAGGCGGCCTTGTCGTTGTTCCTCGATACCGCGCAGCCACTGGCGCTCGAGTTCGAAGACGTAACCAATCCGCTGAACTTGCGAAATCCTGAGGCCTCATAGCTGGCGCCTCTCTGCCATTTGCAAAATTGCACGAACGTCACGGCAACTTCACTTGCCATGCGCGTGCCTGCGGGCGAGGTTCGCGGCTTCTCAACGAGGAGACCTCCCCGTGCGCCTTCCCATTCTCGATCCGAAAGACCTCAGTGCCGAACAGAAGCCGCTCTATGACGACATGCAAGCGGGCATCAAGGGCCACTTCAAGGGCTTCGTGAACATGCGCGACGACGGCGCGCTGCTCGGCCCCTGGAATCCATGGATCCGCGAGCCACGCTTCGGCAAGCCGGTGTGGGAACTGGTCAAGGCGATCGCGTCGAACCCGCTGCTGCCGGCGCCGGTGCGTGAGGTAGCTATCCTGGTCACCGGCTCGCATTTCCGTTCGGGCTACGAGCTCTACGCCCACGTGCTGGTCGCCGAGCAACGCGGTCTTTCCGACGAGAAGCTCGCCACCATCGTCGCCGGGCAGCGACCGGTCGATCTCACCAAGCAGGAGGCCGTTGCCTACGACATGGCGTCCGCGCTCGTGAGTGGCGGCGTGTTGCCGGAGCTGACCTATCGGGCTGCGGTGAAAGAGTTCGGCGAACACGGCGCGGCCGAACTGTCCTACCTCGTCGGCGTCTACTGCATGGTCTCGGTCACGCTGAACACTTTTGATGTGCCGGTGCCGGAATAGCCGACGCGCCACCGCACCTAGTTGCGGACGGCGTAGAGCGGCGTGCGCAGCGTCACCTGGTAGGACGGCTTCGGCATCCACGCGATCTGGGCGGTGATGCCGAACAGACGGTTGTCGTTGTCGTCCATGCGGTCGAGGTCGAGCCGCAGGATCGGCTGGGTGAAGGGCTGGATCGGCGTCTGGTTGAGTAGCTGCGCGCCGCCGAATGACTGCACGCCAAGGCGGCCGGTGAACTTCCAGTTATTCGGCCATTGGTAATAGCCGCCGGCATAGAGAATCGTGTTCGGTCGGATGCTGGCGAACTGGCTGGCGATGTCGGTGTGGGTGAACTGCACGCCGGCGAGCCAGCCCCGCATCTCGTCCTCGTCCAGCGCGTAGTCGAATTCCAGGATATGGTTGAACGATGTCGTCATGCCCTGCTCGTTCGGCACCGACTGCGTCAGCGTGGATTGCAGCGTGATCGTCGGGATCTTCCCGCCGTTCTGCTGGTAGAGGTCGGCCTGCACGCCGATGTTCCAGCTTGTGATGTCGAACGTCGACCAGCCGCCGCCGAAATCCGTCGTCGAGCCGGACACGCCGCCATAGAGCGACACGCGGTCGCTGACGTCGATCGTGAGCGGCAGGTCGACCGCGATCGATTTCGCAGCCGGCAAGCCGCCCGGCAACGTCGCACCTATGTGCGCCGCCAGCGCTTCGAAAGCGGCTGACAATGATGTGTTGCCGAAGCCGAGCCCGAGCGTGCCCGCGGGGATCGTCGCATAGGTCGTGCGCAGATCGAGATAGATGTTCGGAACGGCCGGCTTTGCCGGTCCGTCTTCGTCGGCCTCAGCGGCGAGGGTGGAGCCTGCCGATGTCATCAGGCACAACAATCCGATTGCGAAACTTCGTAACGCCAGGCGGGATGATTGGCTGCGATGAGACAAGTGACAATCCGGCACGTGGCGCTGTGATGGCGGAACCGTTCGCTAGATGGAACGTGATCGTTCCTGCGGTCAAGCGCTATCCGCAAGCGATGGACTGCACGGATGGGCGCGGTTACCCTGCCGTGATCGCACTGACACACTCGCCGGCCAGAGTGCAGGCCGGACAATGGGAGGACGACAGCCATGAACACGTCACGCCGCATCCTGCTCGCCGGAATGGCGGGGCTCGCGGTGGCCCCGACGATTGCGGGAGCCGCACCGGCGCCTGTGGCCGATGACACGACGGTTGCCGAGGAACGCTTCGCCCGCATGATCGCCGCAGCGCATGCGCCCGACATCACCTGCGCACGCCAGGCCGAGCGTTACGCGGATGCGCATTGGCCTGAATACATCGTGGCAGCCAGGGCCGTGCTCGACGCGCGCGTGTAATTCACGTTCACCGCTCCACGGCCCGCCGCACCTGCTCGCCGATCTGCGACAGCACGAGTTGCGCCTGCGGCAGGATCGCGCCCATGGCGTGAAAATTGTGAACCATGCCGTCATGACAGACGTGCTCGACCGCCACGCCTGCGGTAAGCAGCTTGCGTGCATAGGCGTTGCCCTCGTCGCGCATCGGATCGAATTCGGCGGTGTGGATGATTGCGGTCGGCAAACCTGCGAGCCGCGTCGCACGCAGGGGCGAGATGCGGGGATCGGCGGCGTCAATGCCATCCGGCAGATAGTCGGCGAGATCGGCTTCGATGGTGACGCGATCGATCAGGTGGCCTTCGGCGAACGTCTCGCGCGAGGGCGAGGTCTCCTCGAAATCCAGCACCGGGCAGATCAGGCATTGCGCGACGATCGAGAGGCCGGCGCTTTGCTGTGCCTCCTGGCATACGACCGCAGCCAGCGTGGCACCGGCAGAATCGCCGCCGACCACCAGCCGCTCGGCGTCGATGCCGAGCGACGAGGCTTCGCGCGCGACCCATTCGGTCGCGGCGATCGCGTCGTCGACGGCGGCAGGGAATTTGTGCTCGGGCGCGAGGCGGTAGTCGACCGAAACGAGACGGCAACCGGTCGCATGCGCCAACGCGGCCGCGATGCGGTCATGCGTCGCAATGCTGCCTGCCACCAGTCCGCCGCCATGAAAGAACACGAAGCCCGGGGCGCGCTCACCAGCGCTTGCGGGCGTATAAAGCCGACAGGGAAGGTCGCCGCCGGGGCCGGGCAGCGTGCCGTCGGACGCCGTGACATCCGGCGCCTCGGCGCGCGCAAACTGCATCAGCTTCGCCAGCGACTGCCGTCGCGCCTCGACGCTCGGCCTGCTCCGCGCCTGCGGCGCAGCGGCGGCCATCATGGTCAACAAACGCTTTGCGAGCGGATCGAGCGGCATGGAAGACTCCGTAGCGTGACCCGCATTATAGCCGCTTTGCGCTCAATTCGATGCCGGCTCCACGCTGTCTCCTGCCCTCCGGGGGAGGGTGCCATTCCTGCAGGAAATCCTTTAGGAATTGGGCCAATAGTGCCCGGATATTTCCAAGGGAGGCCGGTGATGTCCAACATCGCAAAACCCATCGAATATTCGCCGAGCTGGACCTTCTTCGAGGGCAAATGGCACGACGGTAATGTACCGATCATGGGGCCGCGCACGCATGCGGCGTGGTTGGGCTCAGTGGTGTTCGACGGCGCCCGCGCGTTCGAAGGCGTCGCGCCCGATCTCGACCGTCACGTCGCCCGCGCCAATCAATCCGCGATCAGCTTTGGCCTGAAGCCGGTGGTCGATGCCGGCGCCTGGCTCACGCTCGCGAACGAAGGCATCGCGCGCTTCGCTGCGAATGCCGAGCTCTATATCCGTCCGATGTACTGGGCGCAGAACGGCTCGGGCGGCGGCGTGCTGTTCGACCCCGAGACCACCAATTGGTGCCTCTGCATCTACGAGGCGCCGATGCCGAAGCCGGTCGGCAACGCAATCACGCTGTCGCCGTTCCGCAGGCCCACCGCCGAATGCGCGCCGGTCGAGGCCAAGGCCGCCTGCCTCTACCCGAACAATTCGCGCGCGCTGGCGGAAGCCGCCTCGCGCGGCTTCCAGAACGCGCTGATGCTGGACATGCTCGGCAATGTCGCGGAGTTCGGCAATTCCAACGTGTTCATGGTCAAGGACGGCGTGGTGTTCACGCCGGTGCCGAACGGCACCTTCCTCAACGGCATCACGCGCCAGCGCGTCATCAATCTGCTCCGCGGTGACGGCGTCACCGTGGTCGAGAAGACGCTGCGCTACGCCGATTTCCTGGCCGCCGACGAGATTTTCTCCACCGGCAATTTCGCCAAGGTCGCGCCCGTGATCCGGATCGACGATCGCGAACTGAAGCCGGGCCCGCTCTATACCAGGGCGCGCAAGCTCTACTGGGATTTTGCACATGCGGTGAAGCTGGCGGCGTAGGCGCCGCCGCTTGCCCGTCATTGCGACGTTGTGGGACTGCCCGAACAAAGCGGCCGGCAGAGCGCGTTAGCGCGCAGCAGAAAACCCTACTCTTCCTTCTTCGACATCTTATCGAGGCGCTCCTGCATGTCCTTCATCTGCTGGCGCAAATCGTCGATGTTGGTGTCCTTGACCGGCTCGGCGCCGGCGTCGGCTCCCGGCTCCGGCGTCGCCGGGCGGCCTGCGGTGGGCGCGAACGGCTTGAACATCGAGAAGGTCTGCTGGAACAGCTCCATGTTGCGGCGGACCTGTTCTTCGAGTGGGGCAAACGGGGTTCCGGAGAGCGAGGTGGCGATCTGCTTGCGGAACTTTTCCTGCTCCTGGGTCAGCGACGCGATGGCCTGCTCCAGATATTTCGGCACCACCATCTGCATGCTGTCGCCGTAGAAGCGGATCAGCTGGCGCAGGAAGGTGGTCGGCAGCAGGTTCTGGCCGGCCTTGTTCTCCTGCTCGAAGATGATCTGGGCGAGCACGGAGCGGGTGATGTCGTCGCCGGTCTTCGCGTCGTAGACCAGGAAATCTTCACCGTCCTTGACCATGGAGGCGAGGTCTTCCAGCGTCACGTATGTGCTCGTCCCGGTGTTATAGAGCCGGCGGTTCGCGTATTTCTTGATGGTGGTGGGTTGGTCTGATTTCGCCATGGGCTCTCACTTGCAAACGCTGAGAACGGGAACCTGCAGGGCCAATGCCGCAGGGCGGGAAGAGTACGCAACGCAACAAAATAAGCATTTTCAACGGGCTCACGCTACCGTTTTGTGCGGCACGGTTAATTGCACAGCAAAAACGTGCTTGCGAAACTGCCAAGAACGCTATTTTGAATGCGCTGCGGCATGAATTCGGTCACCTGCCGATTGACATGCCTCAACGACGTTAACAGGATGCCATTCGAGACTGGCGAGCCATTTCCCAGCCCCGTCTGCCCCCATTCAACCCCAGGAGATGCCCATGTCAGACGATGTCGTCATCGTCAGCGCCGCCCGCACCCCGGTCGGTAGCTTCAACGGAGCGTTCGCGACACTTCCCGCCCACGATCTCGGCGCCATCGCCATCAAGGCCGCGCTCGAGCGCGGTGGCATCGAGCCCGGCCGGGTCTCCGAAGTCATCATGGGCCAGATCCTGACTGCGGCGCAGGGCCAGAACCCGGCCCGCCAGGCTTCGATTAATGCCGGCATTCCGGTCGAGAGCCCGGCCTGGGGCGTCAATCAGCTTTGCGGCTCGGGCCTGCGCACGGTCGCGCTCGGCTACCAGGCGCTGCTCAACGGTGATTCCGAGATCGTCGTCGCCGGCGGCCAGGAATCCATGAGTATGGCTCCGCACGCCCAGTATCTGCGTGGCGGCGTCAAGATGGGCCCGGTCGAGTTCGTCGACACCATGATCAAGGACGGCCTCTGGGATGCCTTCAACGGCTACCACATGGGCAACACCGCCGAGAACGTTGCGCGGCAGTGGCAGATCACCCGCGCCCAGCAGGACGAATTCGCGGTCGCCTCGCAGCAGAAGGCCGAGGCCGCGCAGAAGGCCGGCAAGTTCAACGACGAGATCGTCCCCGTCACCATCAAGACCCGCAAGGGCGACATCGTCGTCAGCGCCGACGAATATCCGCGCCATGGTGCAACGATCGACGCAATGGCCAAGCTCAAGCCCGCCTTCGAGAAGGAAGGCACGGTCACCGCGGGCTCGGCCTCCGGCATCAATGACGGCGCCGCCGCCGTGGTGCTGATGACGGCGAAGCAGGCCGCCAAGGAAGGCAAGAAGCCGATCGCGCGCATCGTGTCCTGGGCGCAGGCCGGCGTCGATCCGAAGATCATGGGCTCGGGGCCGATCCCGGCCTCGCGCGCCGCGCTGAAGAAGGCCGGCTGGAACGTCGGCGATCTCGACCTGATCGAGGCCAACGAGGCCTTCGCGGCGCAGGCCTGCGCCGTCAACAAGGACCTCGGTTGGGATACCTCCAAGGTCAACGTCAATGGCGGCGCGATCGCGATCGGCCATCCGATCGGCGCTTCCGGCGCACGCGTGCTGGTGACGCTGCTGCACGAAATGCAGAAGCGCGATTCGAAGAAGGGCCTCGCCACGCTGTGCATCGGCGGTGGCATGGGCATTGCGATGTGTATCGCGCGCGACTGAAATAGCTGACGCGTCACCGACGCGTGCGCTGCACGCGTCGGTGAGTGCGTTGCACGCGACTAAAAAGGCAGCGGTTGCAAATCAAATATTCTTCGCAACCGCGCAGGCCTCGACTAAAGAGAAACGCCCGGCTCAACGCCGGGCGTTTTGTTCTTGATGTCCGTCAAACCAACCGCATAATCCGTACCTAAAAGCGATCACTCAGAAGCGTCCGAAGAGTCCAAGGGAAGGAATACGATATGGCACGTGTTGCATTGGTGACGGGTGGTACGCGAGGCATCGGAGCTGCGATCAGCAAGGCGCTAAAGGCAGCCGGCTACAAGGTCGCGGCGAGCTACGCCGGCAATGACGCGGCGGCGGAGAAGTTCAAGGCCGAGACCAGCATCGCCGTCTACAAATGGGACGTCAGCAATTTCGATGCCTGCGCCGAAGGCGTGAAGAAGGTCGAAGCCGATCTCGGGCCGATCGAGGTGCTCGTCAACAATGCCGGCATCACCCGCGATACCGCCTTCCACAAGATGACGCTCGAGCAGTGGAACGCCGTCATCAACACCAATCTCGGCTCGCTGTTCAACATGACGCGCCAGGTGATCGAGGGCATGCGCGCCCGCAAATTCGGCCGCGTCATCTCGATCTCGTCGATCAACGGCCAGAAGGGCCAGTTTGGTCAGGTCAACTATTCCGCGGCGAAAGCCGGCGACATCGGCTTCACCAAGGCGCTCGCGCTCGAGAACGCCAAGGGCGGTATCACTGTGAACGCGATCTGCCCCGGCTACATCAACACCGAAATGGTGCAGGCGGTGCCGAAGGACGTTCTGGAAAAGAACGTGATCCCGCAGATCCCGGTCAATCGGCTCGGCGAACCGGAAGAGATTGCGCGCGCGGTCGTGTTTCTTGCGGCCGATGAGGCCGGCTTCATTACAGGATCGACGATGACCATCAATGGCGGCCAATATCAGGCCTGATATGGCGTCAGGCCTTGGAGCGAAAAGCCTGTAGCTTCAGGCGCGACAAGGCGATAGTGAAGACGAAAATGCCCGGCCCCGTGCCGGGCATAAGCGTCCTCAGAGCCTTTGATACATGACCCCGCGCACAGCCACACTGATCGGATTGACCGCGATCCTGATGTGGTCGCTGCTCTCCGTGATGACGGTGGCGACCGGAAAGATCCCCGCGTTCCAGCTCGCTGCGATGACGTTCGCGATCGGCGGTCTCGTCGGCCTGCTCACCTGGATCGGCCGCGACGATGCAGCGAAAAGCCTGCGCCAGCCGCTGGTCGTGTGGGTCGTCGGCGTCGGCGGCCTGTTCGGCTATCACGCGCTGTATTTCCTTGCGCTGCGTTTCGCGCCGCCGGCCGAAGCCGGCCTTCTGAATTACATGTGGCCGCTGCTGATCGTGCTGTTCTCGTCCTTGCTTCCGGGCGAGCGGTTGGCCGTGCACCATATCATCGGCGCCGTGCTCGGCCTCGTCGGCACCGTGCTGCTGTTTGCCGGCAGCACCACCGGTTTTGCGCCGGGCCAGGTGCCCGGATTGATCGCGGCCTTCATCGCGGCGTTCGTCTGGGCGGCCTATTCGGTGTTGTCACGGCGATTGAAGGCGGTGCCGACCGACGCAGTCGCGGGCTTTTGCCTCGCCACGGCCGTGCTCGCCGCGCTGATGCATGGTCTGCTTGAAGCCACGGTGTGGCCGGAGACGCCGCTGCAATGGCTCTCCGTGATCGCGCTCGGCATCGGCCCCGTCGGTGCCGCGTTCTATGCCTGGGACATCGGCATGAAGCGCGGCGACATCCGCGTGCTCGGCGCCGCTTCTTACGCGACCCCGCTATTGTCGACCGGCTTCCTCATCGCCGCCGGCTTTGCAAAAGCCAGCGCCAACATCGCCATCGCCGCGATCCTGATCGCCGGCGGCGGCCTGATCGCGGCAAAGGACATGGTGCTGCGCAAGCGGTGAGGGCGCGACTAAAGCGCCGGCTGCCAGCCCGGCGGTCGGTACTTCGCTTCCGGAATCTGTCCGAGCTCTGAGCGCTGCAAACGCTGCGGCGTCAGGCCATAGAATTCCTGGAAGCTGAGGATCAGCGGCCGCCATTTGTCGGGATCGATGCGATTGTCCACGCCGTCCATCATGATGCCGGGATGTGCATGAACACGGGTGATGCGGACCTCGATCGCGACGAGACGGCCGCGCCAGACCGCATCGTCCTGCGCCATCTCATGCACATGAGCGACCTTGGCTTCCATCTGCACCGGGCACTCGGCCGCACGCGGCGCGCTGACCGTTTCGCTCGGCAGCGCCGTCAGGCCGCTGAGGCCGAACTTGTCCTTCTCGTGGCGGTAGCCGCGATAGAGCTTGCCGGGTGGGATGGGGTCCGAGCCCGTGGTGCGCGCGAGGCGGTCGACGGCGGCAACAAGGTCGGCCGACGGCAGATTGAGCACGCATTCGCCAGTGCGAATCATGTTCTCGGTGGTTTTTGAATTGCGCGCGAGCCCAAGCATGCAGCGCCATCCGACCCACCACGCCGAGGACATCGGCGCGAGATTGTGAGAGGCGTCGTCATTGGTCGACCCGATCAGGACGACGGGCGTTCCGAAATACAGAATGGCCGGGTCGATCTGGACGGCGGAGGGATCGAGTGTTCCGTGCATCATGCGCTCCTCTTCACTGGAAGCGCAGTCCTAAGGCGTGACGCGGAGCGAACCCACCCGATTCCAGATCGGGAGTTAAGGCTCCCAGCCCTTCGGCGCGAGCTCGAACTTCGCGAACTCGAAGGCGGGCGCCACGGTACAGCCGACCAGCGTCCACTCGCCCGTGGTCTCTGCCATCTGCCAGGCGTCCGCCGGCACGATGGCCTGCGGCCGCTCGCCGCGCACAAGGTCGGTGCCGAGGCGGACCTCGTGCTGGGAGCAACCGTCATGTGCGATGCGCAGCGTCAGCGGGCTGCCGGCATAATAGTGCCAGGTCTCGACCGCATCGATCCGGTGCCAGTGCGAGCGCTCGCGGCGCGCGAGCAGGAAGTAAATGAGCGTCGAGCGCGACCGGCCGTTGGCGTCGGTGGTCTGATCGCGAAAGGTCTCGCGGTAATGCCCACCCTCGGGATGCGGGCGGAGTTCGAGGCGTGCGATGATCTCGGCTGCGGTCGGCATCTATCCCCGTCAGGACTTGTTCTTCAGGATTTGTTCTTGCGCTCGCGCAGCTCGCCGAACACTGCGGCGGCATCCGCACCCTTCATGTGTAGCCTGGCTGCGACCGAGGGTTCATCAGCGCGCAGGAACACGTTTGCTCGTTTCTCATCAACAAGCAGTGAGGGAACGGTCGGCTTGTTCTCCGCCCGCAGCTTCGCAACTTCCACCGCACGCGCCTGGAGCGCCGCATTGTCGGGCTCCACCGTGAGCGCGAATTTGACGTTGGAGGCGGTGTATTCGTGGCCGCAATAGAGCTTGAAGTCATCGGGCAGGGCACGCAGCTTCAACAGCGAGTCCCACATCATCGGATAGTTGCCCTCGAACACCCGGCCGCAGCCGATCGAGAACAGCGTGTCGGCGGCAAACAATGTCTTCTCGGTGTCGAACACGTAGGAGATATGGTCGAGCGTGTGGCCGGGCGTTTCCAGCACGCGCCCCAGCAGCGTGCCGACCTTGACCACGTCCGCATTGGCGACGCGCAAATCGACATCAGCGATCTTCGTCGTCTTGTCATGCGGCGCGACGACGCGGCAATTGTATTTTTGCTTGAGCTCGGCGACCCCGCCCACGTGATCGCCGTGATGATGGGTGATCAGGATGTCGGTGAGCCGCCAGCCCTCCCGTTCCAGCGCCTTGATGATGGGACCGGCTTCCGGCGCATCGATCGACGCGGTCGCCTTGGTTTCCACATCGTGGATCAGAAAACCGAAATTGTCGTTTAAACAGGTGAAAGTACGAATTTCGGCGGCCATGACATCTCCATCGGGCTCAGCCCCGTCAGACAAATATGGCGTTAACGTTGCGCAGGCAATGCAATATTCCGCGCGCAGCCGCCGCCTTGTGCATGTTACATTGCCGTCATGACCATCGATGTCGTCGACCTTCGCGAGTTCTATTCCCGGCGCCTCGGCATCGTGGCGCGGCAGATGATCAATCGCGGCATCCGGGAGCGCTGGCCGACCGCCGAGGGCCAGCGCGTGCTCGGGATCGGGTATCCGACGCCCTATCTCGGGCTGTTCCGCGAGGACGCGGAGCGCTGTATCGCCTTCATGCCGGCGGCCCAGGGCGTGTTGAAATGGCCGACGGGACGCCCCGCGCTGGCCTCGCTGGTCGACGAATTCTCGCTGCCGCTCCCCGACGCCGCGCTCGACCGTATCCTGCTGGTCCACGCGCTGGAGATGTCGGACGATCCGGCCGCGCTGCTGCGCGAGGTCTGGCGGGTGCTGTCGCCATCGGGCCGCGTTATCGCGGTGATCCCGAACCGGCGCGGCGTATGGACGCGCAGCGACAACACGCCGTTCGGCCACGGCCGTCCCTATTCGCGCTCGCAGATCACGGATTTGTTGCGCCAGACCTGGTTCACGCCGACCGCCTGGGGCGAGGCGCTGTTCATGCCGCCTTATGCCGGTGGCTGGGTGCTGAGATCGGCGCAGATGTGGGAGCGCGCCGGCGCGGCATTGTCGCTCCCCTTTGCCGGCGTCCACATCGTCGAAGCCACCAAGCAGGTCTATCGCGCGATCCCGGCCAAGCGCGAACGGGCGCGGCTGATTCCCTCGCTCGCGAAACCCGTGCTGGTGCCGTCCTCGACGACGGTAACGCGGGGCTAAAAACAAATCGTCCCGGCGAGGCCGGGACGATGCAGTTCGCGAAATCAGGACAAGCGCTGCAGCTTACTCGCTGGGGGCGAGATCGTCGCCGGAAGCAGCCGGAGCTGCCTCGCGCTCGGGGCGCGGGCCGCCATGCGGCCGGCGGCGCCGCCGCGGGAAGCGTTCGCCACCACCTGCGCCACCCTCGAATCCACCCTGACCGCCATTCACCTGCGGCTGCGGGCCGGTGATGAAGGACGGCAGGCGGTCGACGTTGCCGGCATCGACGACGACAGGCTGAGGCTGGCTCTGCGGTTGCGGCTGGGGTTGATACTGCGGCTGCGGACGGTGATCGCGTTCGCGGTGCTCACGCGGCTGCTGCTGGTCGCGAACATAGGGCTGCTGGCCATTGTCGCGTTGCTGATAGTCACGATTGTGATCGCGCTGGCCGTCACGCTGATAGGGCTGCTGCTGCGGCGGCGGCTGCGGAACGAAGCCCGGCTCCTGGCCGAAATTCGAGAAATTTTCGCCGTCATCCTCGCCGTCGTCGCCGCTGCTGTTGCTGATGGGTTCGTCGCCGCGCGGTTGCTGGTTCTGGCGGAACTGTTCCTGAGCCGCCGCGATCAAGCGGAAATAGTGCTCGGCGTGCTGGTAGTAGTTTTCGGCGGCGACGGGGTCGCCCGAGGAGCGCGCGTCACGCGCAAGCTGAAGATATTTTTCGGCAATGTGCGAGGCGGTACCGCGGATCTTGATGTCGGGGCCGTTCAATTCGTAGACCCGGGTCATCGGGTTCTGGCCGCGCCGGTTGTTGCTATTGTTGTTATTGTTGTTGTTGTTGTTGCGGTTGCGCATCCGCTGCTTGTTCTGACCGTTTCTCATGTTCTGCCTTTAATTCCAGCCCTAAAGGTTGCACTCATTACTGATTGCCGAGAGTGACCCAATGACAGCGGTTCACGTGTCTCGCGCGCGCCGCGCGCAAGAGCGGATCAGACCCTGCCAATGTTCGTCGACCGTCGCGTTCAACAAAGACGCGTTCCCCACCCGCCAGCATTGATCGCCAGCGAACCCATTCAATTTGCCTGCCAAAACAAGCCCTGGTTTCTTGCGTTAGTCTTCGCGCGCAATATCAGGCTTTCGTTCACTTTGCGGTCGGAAAGCAGCGCAGCTCAATAGGCCATCGCGCTTAACAGGACCTGCGGCTTGGAACCTTAAATCAGTGAAGCTCTCGCTTGAGAGCCCGGCTTTCGCCCGTAGGTCTACGGGGCCGACACCGATGTGTTAGGCCGAAGGTAGTCGTTCCGACCGGATATTCCAAGAGGTTTTTAGAGCCCAATCCGGCTTTTATGGGGGCATTTTTCGGGCCGAAACGGCCCGTGGAATGCCCGCCAGGTCAGCCTTGGGCGGCCTGTCCACGGTTAACGCGGCGGCCGTCATCAAGGTTGCAACATCTCCGGCCTGGCCCTGTCCGGCCTCGACGATCAGAGCCCCGCCGGACGCCAGCCGCTCGGCTGCCTGCGGGATCAGGGCGCGATAGGCGTCATAGCCGTCATTGCCGCCGTCGAGCGCCAGATGCGGATCGTGCTTGCGTACCTCGATGCTCAGCTTCGGAATTTCCCCTGCGGGGATATAGGGCGGGTTTGACACGATCAGATCGAACGGGCCGTGAAGCGCCGCCGCATAGGAGCAGGCGACGAAGGCGGCACGGCCGGCAAGGCCGAGCGCTGCGGCATTGCCTCTTGCCGTGCCAAGCGCGGTGAGGCTGAGATCGGTGCCGACGCCAAACGCCTCGGGAATCTCGTGCAGCAGCGCGAGCAGAATGGCGCCCGATCCGGTGCCGATATCAGCGATGCGCGGGCGCCGTCCCGATATCCCGAGCTCGCGGAAAATCTCGAGTGCCAGTTCGACCACGGTCTCGGTGTCCGGCCGCGGCACCAGCGTCGCCTCGGACAATCGAAACGGCAAACCCCAGAATTCGCGCATGCCGAGAATGCGCGCGACCGGCTCATGCGCGAGCCGCCGCTGCGCATATCCCTCGACGCGCAAGGCCTCCTCAGGCGTCAGCCGTCGTGCCGCCTGCTTGACCAGGCCGGTCAGATCGAGGTCCAGCGCCGCGCCGACAAGCAGGCGCGCGTCGAGTCCGGGCTCCTCGATGCCGGCCGATTGCAGCCGTGCCGTGAGGACGCGCCGCGCGCTCTCGATGCTGTTTCCAGGGTCTGAATCTGTCGCCAATGGAGCCATCCTGCCTCGTGGATAGATCGGGCGCCGTGCTTGCGTCAACGGACATGGTCGCGTTTGATCGCGCCGGCAGCGATGGTGAGACCCATGAAGGCCTATGACGATCAGAATGCCTTCGCGAAAATCCTGCGCGGCCGCAGCGGAGGCTTACGGCGCCGCGCCTTGCGCGGCGAGTTGCGCGGCCTGGTGCTCGGTGGTCAGCGCATCGGTCAATTCGCCCAGCGCTTCGCCGGCGATCACCTGCGGCAGCTTGTAGAGCGTCAGATTGATGCGATGGTCGGTGACGCGCCCCTGCGGGAAGTTATAGGTGCGGATGCGCTCGCTGCGGTCGCCGGAGCCGACCTTCTCCTTGCGTTCGGCTGAACGTGCGGCATCGACGCGCTGCTGCTCGGCGTCGTAGATGCGCGAGCGCAGGATGTTCATGGCCGAAGCCCTGTTCTTATGCTGCGAGCGGCTGTCCTGCATCATCACCACGATTCCGGTCGGGATGTGGGTGATGCGGATCGCCGATTCGGTCTTGTTGACGTGCTGGCCGCCGGCGCCCTGTGCGCGCATGGTTTCGATCCGCAGATCGTCGTTCTTGATGTCGACGTCGACTTCCTCGACCTCGGGCATCACGGCGACGGTGGCGGCGGATGTGTGAATTCGCCCCTGCGTCTCGGTGTCGGGCACGCGCTGCACGCGGTGCACGCCGGACTCGAATTTCAGCTTCGAGAACGCGCCGCGGCCCTGCACCTCCGCGATGATTTCCTTGTAGCCGCCGACAGTACCTTCGCTCGCCGAGATCACCTCGACCTTCCAGCCCTGCAAGCTCGCGAAACGCTCGTACATCCGGAACAGATCGCCGGCGAACAGCGAGGCCTCGTCGCCGCCGGTGCCGGCGCGGATTTCCAGCACCACGTTGCGGTCGTCCATGGCATCCTTGGGCAGCAGCGCCACGCGGATCTTCTGGACCAGCTCCTCGATCTTCGGATTGAGCTCGTCGCGCTCGGTTTCCGCCATGCTGCGCATCTCGGCGTCGATCGCCGGATCGGCGATCAGCGCCTCGGTGTCGGCGAGCTCTTTGACGGCAGAACGATAAGTCTTCACCGCCTCGATCAGCGGGGTGATCTCGGCGAGCTCGCGCGTGACCTGCACATAGCGCTCGGAGGAGAGCTGGCCGAGCGATTCGGCTTCGAGGGAAGCGTGATGCGCGAGCAGGACGTCCAGTTTGGCTTCGGGGAGTGACGACATCGGTACGGTCTCAAACGGCGGAAGGAGGCGAGGCGGCGAAAGCGGGCGGACAGGCCCGCTACAACGCCAGGCCTTCGGCTTCGGCAAATTCCGTCAGCTTCTGCCGGATCGAGACGCTGCCGGACGGTGCATCCAGCAACGGGCCGAGCATCGCTTCGGCCTTCTTGGCGTCGAGGTCGATCACCATCGCCTTGACCGGGCCGAGCGCGGTCGCCGACAGCGACAGCGAGCGGTAGCCCATGGCGATCAGCGCAAGCGCGCCGATCGGCTTCGAGGCCATCTCGCCGCAGAGCGACAGCGATTTCTTCGCGGCCAGCGACTTTTGCGCGATGTCGCGTAGCGCGCGCAGGATCGGCGTCGACATGGTGTCGAACCGCTCGGAGACCTTTGCATTGCCGCGGTCGACTGCGAACAGGAATTGGAACAGATCGTTGGAGCCGACCGAGATGAAGTCGACCTTCTTCAGGAGCTCGTCGAGCTGATAGAGCAGCGCCGGCACCTCGACCATGGTGCCGATGTCGATGCGCTCCGGCAGCGTGTGGCCATGCTGGCGCAGATAAGTGAGCTCACGCTCGACCAGGGCCTTCGCCGAATCGAACTCGGCGACCTCCGAGATCATCGGAAACATGATGCGCAGCGCGCGGCCGCCGCCGGCGCGCAGCAGCGCGCGGATCTGGCCGCGCAGCAGGCCGGGGCGGTCGAGCCCGAGCCGGATCGCGCGCCAGCCGAGCGCGGGATTCTCCTCGATCACGGTCTCCATGTAGGGCAGCGCCTTGTCGCCGCCGATGTCGAGGGTGCGGAAGGTGACGGGCTTGGTGCCTGCGGCATCGAGCACGGCGCGATAGAGCGCGAGCTGGTCGCTGGTGCGCGGCAGGCTCTGGCCGACCATGAATTGCAGCTCGGTGCGGAACAGGCCGATGCCGGCGCTGCCAGTGTCCTCGATATGCGGCAGGTCGATGGCGAGACCCGCATTGATCATCAGTTCGACCTTCTCGCCGTCCTTGGTGACGCAGGGCCGGTCGCGCAACGCCAGATATTGCGCCTGGCGGCGGGCGCGGAAGCGCACGCGCTCGGCGAAGGCCGCCTCGACTTCCTGCGAGGGCCGCACATAGATCGCGCCCGAGGTGCCGTCGACGATGATGGCGTCGCCGGGATCGGCGATGCCGGGCGCGTTCGGCACCTCGCCGACCGCGGGAATGCCGAGCGCTCGCGCCACGATCGAGACGTGGGAGTTGGCGGTGCCTTCCTCGAGCACGATGCCGCGCAGGCGTTTGCGATCGTAGTCGAGCAGCGCCGCCGGTCCCATCGCGCGTGCGATGACGATGGCATTGTCGGGCAGCTGCTCGCGCGAGGGGGCATGGTCCTGGCCGACCAGCTGCCGCATCAGGCGGTAGCCGAGATCTTCCAGATCGTGCAGCCGGTCGCGCAGATAGGGATCGGTGGAGCGCAGCATGCGCGCGCGGGTGTCGGACTGCACGCGCTCGACCGCGGCTTCCGCCGTGAGGCCGGTGGCAACCGCCTCGTGCAGCTTGTGCGACCAGCCCTGGTCGTTGGCGAACATGCGGTAGGCTTCCAGCACGTCGCGGTGCTCACCGCCCTCGGCGACGTCGCCGCGCTCCAGCATCCGGTCGAGATCCGAGCGCAGCTTGGCAAGCGCGGTGTCGAGCCGCTTGATCTCCTTCGGCAGGTCCTCGGCGATATAGTCCTTGATGACGACGCGCGGCTCGTGCAGCACGACATGGCCGAGCGCGATGCCTTCCGAGAGGATGGCGCCGGCCTTCTGCGTCGAATGGCGCGCGGCAGGCTCATGGCCGGGCTGGGCCAGCGCGGACAATTCGCCCGACGCGATCAGCTCCGCCAGCACCATGGCGGTGGTTTGCAGCGCCTCGAGCTCCTCCTCGACATAGGTGCGCTTGGCACGGTTCTGCACCACCAGCACGCCGAGCGTGTTGCCGGCGCGCAGGATCGGCACGCCAAGGAAGGAGTGGTAGATTTCTTCACCGGTCTCGGGGCGGAACGAGAAGGCCGGGTGGCTCTGCGCGTCGTTCAGATTGAGCGGCGTCGCATCGCTGGCGACGAGGCCGACCAGGCCCTCATGGGCGCTCAGCACGGTATGGTGCACGGCCTCGCGGTTGAGGCCTTCGGTGGCGTAGAGCTCGAGCGTGTTGTCGACGCGCAGCACATAGACCGAGCACACCTCGGCCACCATGTTGGCGGCGATCAGCACCACGATCTTGTCCAGCCGCTCCTGGGCCGAGACCTGCTCCGCCATGGTTTCGCGGAGCCGTCTCAACAAGACGCGGGGACCTCCCGACGCGCTCCGCATGAACCGTCAATCTCCTCCGTCTGCCGGACCCGAAAGTGGCTCCGGCGGCTCGCCCGAAATTCCAGAAAAACAGCGAATTTGCTCATCCGGCGCCGGCCCCAAGCGATCGCTAGGACCGTCGCCTGAGCCGAATCAGCACCGCCTCAACTGGGGCACAGTTTGTGGCAGCCCACCCTGTTCGCCGTATAGCGAATTGAGGCTTGTTTTGCCAAGCAAAACGCCTGCCAAACGCGAAGGTGTGTACACCTTCGCGTTTGCTGCAACCGCTAAGAGAAAATTCGTCTAAGTTTGATCGAGACCGTAGAGCGTGTGCAGCGTGCGCACCGCAAGCTCGGTATAGGCAGCGTCGATCAGAACCGAGAATTTGATCTCGGAGGTTGTAATGGCCCGGATGTTGATATTCCGTCCTGCGAGGGCCGAAAACGCCTGGGCGGCGACGCCGGCATGGCTGCGCATGCCGCTGCCGATCACCGAGATCTTTGCGACGTCGGTGGCGGTGTCGAGCCGGGCATAGCCGATCGCGGCCTTGGCGGCGGTGATCGTCTCCTTGGCGCGGGTGTAGTCGGCGGCCGGCACCGTGAAGGTGAGGTCGGTGGTCTTGCCGTCCTCCGAGACATTCTGCACGATCATGTCGACGTTGATATTGGCATCCGCCAGCGGCCCGAAGATCGACGCAGCCACACCCGGCTTGTCCTCGATCTGGCGCACCGAGATCTGGGCCTCGTCCTTCGAAAAGGCGATGCCGGTGACGACGTGGCTTTCCATGATCTCCTCCTCGCTGCAGATCAGCGTGCCGGGCGGCTGGTTGGCATGCGGGTCGATATCCTCGGGCTTGTCGAAGCTCGAGCGGACGAAGATCGGCATGTTGTGGACCATGCCGAGTTCCACCGAGCGCACCTGCAGCACTTTTGCGCCCTGGGAAGCCAGTTCCAGCATGTCTTCAAACGCGATCTTGTCGAGGCGGCGCGCCTTCGGCACGATTCGCGGGTCGGTGGTGTAGACGCCGTCGACATCGGTGTAGATGTCGCAGCGGTCGGCCTTGACGGCGGCGGCGATCGCCACCGCCGAGGTGTCGGAGCCGCCGCGGCCGAGCGTGGTGATGCGGTTGGTCTGGGGATTGATGCCCTGGAAGCCGGCGATGACGGCGACTTCCTTCCGCTCCTTGAAACGGTTGATGATCTCGGTGCCGTCGATGTCCTCGATCCGGGCCGAGGCATGGGCGTCGCTGGTCTTGATCGGGATCTGCCAGCCCTGCCAGGAGCGGGCCTGGATACCCATGCCCTGGAGCGCGATGGCGAGCAGGCCCGAAGTGACCTGTTCGCCGGAGGCGACCACGGCGTCGTATTCGCGCGCGTCGTGCATCGGCGAGGCCTCGGTGCACCAGGCCACCAGCTCGTTGGTCTTGCCGGACATCGCGGAGACGACCACGGCCACCTCGTGGCCGGCGTCGACCTCACGCTTCACATGGCGTGCGACGTTGCGGATACGTTCGATGTTGGCGACGGATGTGCCGCCGAATTTCATCACGAGGCGGCTCATGACGACGCGTGCATTCCCTCATAAGGATCAGTATGGTGACCCGCACTGGACGATCGCCCCGCGGATACCGACCGCGCGTATACATAGCGGCGGGGCCGGGGGCAAGCGGGTTCCTGCGGGGGCAGGGCGTGGGTATGGGTTAACCGAGATCATGGCGCGCTATATCGACGAGATCCTGCAACCGGGCGAGCGGGTGCTGTATTCGACCAACGCGCACTGGATCTTCTATTTTCCGGCGATTGTGGCCTGGATCGTGGCCCTGGCGCTCTTTGTCGCGTCCCGGCAAACCATCGTCGAAGGCCTCGTCCTGCTCTGTCTCGTCGCGTCTGGCCTGGTGGCGCTGGCTGCCCTTTACTGGACCGTGAGGGGCTGGTTCCATCGCTTCACCACCGAGACCGACGTCACCAATCTGCGGGTTGTGCACAAGACCGGGTTCATCAAGCGCCGCACCTTCGAGATGGCGCTGGACAAGGTCGAGAGCGTCGATGTGAACCAGTCGATCCTTGGACGTATTTTCAACTACGGCGATGTGACGATTCGCGGTGTGGGCGAGGGGATCGAGACAATCAAGACCATCGCCTCGCCGCTCGCCTTCCGTAGTTCGATCACCACGCGGTAGGACCGCGCCTAACCATGAGCATGCAGCAAGATACTTCCGCAACCGCCCAGCCGGGCTCGACCGTCGACGCCGCCGAGATCGCGAAATTCTCAAAGCTGTCGGCCGAGTGGTGGGACCCCAAGGGCAAGATGGCGCCGCTGCACCGGATCAATCCGTTGCGGCTCGGCTATATCCGCGACGCCGCCTGCCGCAAGTTCGAACGCAATGTGCGCAGCCTCAACTGCCTCGGTGGCCTGCGCGTGCTGGATATCGGCTGCGGCGCCGGCCTGTTGTGCGAACCGCTGTCGCGGCTGGGTGCGCAGGTCATCGGTGTGGACCCGTCGGTCAGCAACATCGCGGCAGCAAAACTCCATGCCGACAAGGGGCATCTGTCGATCGACTATCGCTGCACCACGGTCGAGGAAATCGACCCGCGCGAGCGTTTCGACATCGTGCTGGCGATGGAGGTGGTCGAGCACGTCGTCGACGTCGGCGTCTTCCTGAAGCGCTGCGCTTCGATGCTGAAGCCGAACGGGCTGATGGTGGTCTCGACGCTGAACCGGAACTGGAAGAGTTTTGCGCTCGCCATCGTCGGCGCCGAATACGTCCTGCGCTGGCTGCCGCGCGGCACCCATGAATGGAACAAGTTCGTCACCCCCGACGAGCTGACGAAATATCTCCTCGACAACCGCCTCGTCATCACCGAGCAGACCGGCGTCGTCTACAGCCCGTTCGCCGACAAATGGACCCTCTCCTCCGACATGGACGTGAACTACATGGTCGTGGCGGAAGGGATGGTGTGAGGGGCTGCTCGTAAGGGGCTAGCTGCGTCCACAATCTCGCTGTCGTCCCGGCCTAGTGCGCAATTGCGCACTAGGTGTGGAGCCTCAAGAGGTTGTCCTTGGTCAAACCGAGCCTGCTGATCGGCGTTTGAGATTTTATACCACCGTGGGGTCGGTGCCAGTTGTATTGGTGCAGCCAGATCGGCAGCTCTTGGGCGCGCCGATCTGATGTTGGATAGGCTTGGGCATAGGCCCACTCCCGAAGCGCGGTCTGAATGAAGCGCTCGGCCTTTCCGTTTGTTCTGGGCGTGTAGGGCTTGGTGCGGATGTGCTTGATGCCCAAGTCCCGGCAAGCGTCGCGGAAGGCGAATGCCTGGTAGCAGCTGCCATTGTCGGTCATAACGCGCGTGACGGTGACGCCGAGGCTTTTGTAATAGGCCACAGCCGCCTTGAGAAAGGGAACAGCGCTGTTCGCTGTCTCGTCGGGCTTGATCTCGGAGAAGGCGACGCGGGAATGGTCGTCAATGCAGACGTGGACGAAATCCCAGCCGGCACCGCGGCTCTTGTTCGGACTGGTCCGATCGCCGGTGATGCGGTGGCCGACACGCTCGAAACGCCCGAGCTTTTTGATGTCGATGTGAATGATCTCGCCAGGGTTCTCGCGCTCATAGCGGCGTTCCGGCTCGGCCGGCTCCAGATCGCGTATCCGGTTTAGTCCCAGGCGGCGCAGGACACGGCTGACAGTGGCCGGTGATACCTCGACCTCGACCGCGATTTGCTTGCCGGTGTGGCGCTGCCGGCGCAACGTCTCGATGGCCGTGCACGTGGCTGGCGGAGTTTGGCTTGGCAATGAATGGGGTCTGGAGGAGCGATCACGCAATCCTTCCACACCTTCTGCGCGGAACCGCTTGACCCATTTGGCGACGGTCTTCGGCGTCGTGTTGAACTGGTAGGCCGCGTCCGCTTTGCTCAGCCCACCCTCCACCACGCTTCGGACCATCGCCTCTCGACCTTTGGGCGTCAGAGGCGCATTCTTATGGGTGTTCATCTGGTCTCTCCTTGGAACACTGAAGCTTCGCAACCTCAGCTTCCTCGGTTCAGACCAGATGGACAACCTCCTGAAAGACCACAACTAGGCCGGGACGACACCGTGCTTTTTGGCGAGAGCATCGCTCCTATGACGTGGGCGTGATTGACCTGCTTGAGCGCTAGCGGCAGGTTGGCCGCAATCTTTAGCCTCCCACTCACCCCCGCCCATGCTCACCGTCACCAGCCTCTGGATTCCCTTCACCGTCATTGCTGCGCTAGGCCAAGTCGCGCGCAATGCGATGCAGCGATCGTTGACGAAGCCGCTCGGGACATGGGGCGCGACCAACATCCGCTTCCTGTTCGGCTTCCCGTTCTCGCTGCTGTTCCTGGGCGGTGTGCTGGTCGCGACCGGCGATCATCTCGGCATGCCGCCGACCGCGTTCTGGCCGTGGCTGCTGCTAGGGGCGCTCAGCCAGATCGTCGCCACCGGCCTGATGCTGCTCGCGATGAACGACCGCTCCTTCGTGGTGACGACGGCCTACCTGAAGACCGAGGCGATCCAGACCGCGATCTTCGGCTTCGTGTTCCTCGGCGATCACCTCACTTGGTTAAAGGTGCTGGCGATCGTGATCGCAACTGTCGGCGTGATCATCACCGCGTTGCGGCCCGGCGGCGAGAAGAGTTTTGCCGAGCTGAAGCCGACCATCACCGGCCTTGTCGCAGCCGCGGCATTCGCACTCTCTGCGGTCGGCTTCCGTGGCGCGATCATCAACGTGCCGGACGTGACCTTCGTGACGGCGGCATCGTTCACGCTGGTGCTCGGCCTGTTCGTGCAGACGCTGATCCTGACGATCTATCTGCTCTGGCGCGCGCCAAAGGTGCTTCAGGCAATTCTGGGCTTGTGGAAGCCGTCGCTGCTCGCGGGCTTCATGGGCGCCTTCGCCTCGCAGTTCTGGTTCCTGGCGTTCGCGCTGACGGCCGCGGCGAACGTCCGCACGCTCGCCCTGATCGAGGTGCTGTTCGCGCAAGCCGTGGCGTACTACTCGTTCAAGCAGCCGATCGCACCGCGCGAGATTTTCGGCATCGCGCTGATCGTGGTCGGTGTGGCGCTGCTGGTGGGATTCTGACGCGTTTCGCGCGTCAGTTCCGGTCTTCCGGCAGCGTCGGCAGCGGCGACACTTCGATGCCCTCGTCAATCAGCGATTTTGCCTCATCCGGCGAGGCCTCGCCGTAAATCGGACGGTGTTCCTTGTCGCCGTAATGCATCGCGCGGGCTTCGTTCGCAAAGCGCTCGCCGACATTATCGGCGTTCTTGACGATGTGGTCGCGCAGTTCCTTCAGCTTGGTACGGAGCTCGCGCTCCTGCGCCATCATCAGCGAGGTCGATCCGGACGGTGCCGCCTCCGGCGCGGTGGTCGCCGCAGCAGCGGGCTCCGGCGGCGGCGCTGCGCGGCCGCGGCCCTTCTTGCCGACGATACGCGGCGCCATGATCGCTTTCTCGACCTTGGCCGAACCGCAGATCGGGCAGGTCACGAGCTTGCGCTTCACCTGCAAATCGTACGCGGACGAGCTCTGGAACCAGCTTTCGAATTCGTGGGCCCGGTCGCAATGGAGTGCATAGCGGATCATGCCGATCCCCGCACCAGGTGCAGATGGTCCGGTCCCGCCTTGGGGTCGGCGACACCGAAGCGGCGGCCGTGCTGCAGCGACGGGATCGCGCGCCGCGCGGTCTCGACCTTGGCCGGATCGATCTTGGCCATGATGATGCCGGGCTCGACATCGCCCTCGGCGAGGATCTCGCCCCAGGGATCGATGATCAGCGAGTGGCCATAGGTCTCGCGCTTGTTCTCATGCAGGCCAGCCTGCGCCGCTGCGAAAATGAAGCAGCCGGTCTCGATCGCGCGCGACCGCAGCAGAATGTGCCAATGCGCTTCGCCGGTCTTGCGGGTGAACGCGGAGGGCACGGTGATGAAGTAAGCGCCGCTCTCGGCGAGCGCACGGTAGAGCGCGGGGAAGCGCACATCGTAGCAGATCGTCAGTCCGATGCGGCCCCAGGGCAGGTCGGAGATCACCGCGGTCTCGCCCGGCTGGTAATTGGCGGATTCGCGATAGCTCTCGCCGTCCGGCAGCTCTATGTCGAACATGTGGATCTTGTCGTAGCTCGCGAGCACATCGCCCTCGGGCCCGATCAGGAAGGAGCGATTGACCGCCTTTTCCTCGGAGAAGCGCAGCGCCAGCGAGCCGACATGGATGTGGATCTTCAGCTCGGCGGCGAGTGCGCGATAGGCCTTCAGCGAGGCGTCGTTCTCTTCGCTCTGGAGATGCTCGAACAGCGCCTTGCGGTTCAGCTGCATCATGTTGCTGACTTCGGGCGTCTGCACGTAGTCGGCGCCGTTGGCCGCAGCCTGCCGGATCAGCTTGGTGGCCTGCGCGAGGCTCGGCTCGGGCATCAGGCCGGTGCGCATCTGCACCATGGCGGCGGTAAAGGTGCGATCTCGCTCATGACAAGGCCTTCACGCTCTCAAGCATGGCGTCGAGCTTGCCCTCACGGTCGAGCCCGTAGAGGTCGTCGCAGCCGCCGATATGGGTTCCACCAATCCAGATCTGCGGGAATGTCGAGCCTTCGCCGGCGCGGTCGTACATCTCGTCGCGCCATGACGGGTTCTTGGCGATGTCGAATTCCGTGAAAATCGCCTTCTTCCGGGTCAAAAGCGACCGGGCGGCGGAACAATAACCGCAGCCCGGCCTAGTGTAGATCTCGACAGCAGCGGTCATGGCGTCCAGCGCTTTCATGTCATGAATTCGTTGAATTATATGGGAGTTCACCGGGTCTCCACAACCCGGGCGAAGACCAGCACGTCGACCTGGGCCGCCCTGGCCCGGAGCAAGGCCCGCGCGCAGGCATCCAGTGTCGCCCCTGAGGTCAGGACGTCGTCGATCAGGACGATGCGGCGGCCCTGGACCTCGGCCTGACGGTCGGGGGATACCTGGAATGCGCCCTGCACATTGGTGGCGCGCTGGGCCCGCGACAAGCCGATCTGCTGCTCGGTGGCGCGCACCCGGCGCAGTATTTCGCCCCGCACCTTGACGCCGCTCTGCCGTGCGATGATGTGCGCCAGTGCGCCGGACTGGTTGTAGCGGCGGCGCCAGGCCCGGCGCCAATGCAGGGGAACGGGCACCAGCATGTCGGCGCCCGTCGAGCAACTCGTCGCCCGCGCGCGCCATCCAGCGGCCCATGGCCGGCGCCAGATCGGTGCGGTCCTGGTATTTCAGCGCATGCACCAGCGTGCGCGCGACATCGTCATAGCGCACCGCCGCGCGTGCTCGCTGATAGGCCGGCGGACTGGCAATTGCCTCCATCGACAGCATGTCGGGGCCGGGGTCGTAGACGAAGGGAATGCCGAGCCGCGGGCAAAAAGGCGGGGCGATGAACGACAGTTTTGCCCAGCAGGCCGCGCACACGCCCTCGCCGTCGACCGGCTCGCGGCAGGATACGCACAGTGTCGGCAGCGCGATGTCGAGTGCGAGCCGCGGAAGATCGCGCCGCGTCGCGGCCGGCACTCAACGCGCCGCGCAGATGGCTCGAAATGGAGCGTGGTGGGGATGCCTCGGCGTCCATTTGGCGAGGCTAGCGCCGTCCCGCGCCACGCTCAAGCCGACGAACTGTTCTTGCCTACGGCTCTTTCGGGAGCACGGGTCGGAACCGTTCTACTGCAGTGACAACTGCAATATGACACGCATCCTTGAGCGAGCCGATCAGGAAGGATGTCGGCATGCCTCGCCTTCGCACGATCGCGATCGTCGCCGCCGTGGCCGTGATCGTCACCGACGTGACGTGGGACGACAGGTCGCTGCGGATCTCGATCGGCTGGCCCGGGCGGAAGCCGATCGTCCAGGTCGCGTTTCCGTAGAGCGTCGACCGGGCGCCGGTTGCGCTGCCGCGACTGTTCTGCAATACTGAACTCAATGGTTCAGTATAAGACAACCGTCAACCACGCGTTCGCCGCCCTCGCCGACCCGACCCGCCGCGCCGTGCTCGAGCGGCTCGGTGGCGGAAGCGCCACGATCAGCGAGCTTGCTGCACCGTTCGGCATGTCGCTGACCGGGATGAAGAAGCACATCCGTCTGCTCGAAGAGGCGAACCTCGTTACGACCGAGAAGGTCGGCCGCGCGCGCACCTGCACGCTCGTGCCCTACGCCTTCGAGGGCATCAGTACGTGGCTGCAGCGGCTCGACCGCTTCGCACAGGTTGTCCAACGCACGAAAGGAGCACGATGAGCCACCACCGTCACCACACCGAGCGAGCTCGAGATCCGTGTCGAGCGGATCTTCGACGCACCCCGCGCACACGTCTACTCCGTCTGGACGGATCCGGGCCTGATCCCCGAATGGTGGGGGGACGGCACGGTCGTCGAGGAGATGGATGTTCGGGCCGGCGGCGCCTACCGGTTCCGGACCGCCTTCGGCGTCGTCGAGGGCGAGTTCCGCGAGGTCGACCCGCCCGCGCGCCTCGTGCAGACCTTCCAGAATCACCTGCAGACGCTCGAGTTCGAGGATCTCGGCGAACAGACGAAGCTGACCCAGACCATGCTCTTCGAGACGGCCGAGCAGCGGGACACCGCCATGCAGTACGGCGTCGAAGAGGGTGCCAAGGCGGGCTTCGAACGCGTCGACGCAGTGCTGGCGAGGATCGCGGTCTGAGGGCCGCGCACGTGCTGACGTAGCGGAGCGGGAACCGAAGAACAAGGGACGTCGAGCGACGCGGCGAAGCTTCGTGTCGTGTTCCGCACGGTGATCAACCATGCATCGGTCGCCGAGCTCGTCGTGGGAACGGTCGTCGGGACGCTCTGCGTGGTGCTGATCGGCGTCTGGCTGATCCGGCGCTTCGTGCCCCGACCCGCGAGGGGTTCGACGCCGAGGTCTCGTCCCAGATGCTCGGCGTCGTCGCCTCGCTTCTGGGCCTGCTGCTGGCATTCGTGATCGTGATCGAGTACCAGAACTTCGGCGGCGCCCAGGACAACGTCGGACAGGAAGCGGACTCGCTGGCCGCGATCACGCATGACAGCCACGCGCTGGCGCCGGCCGACGGCGCCCGGGTGCGTGCCGCAATCGGAACGTACGTCCGTGCCGTCGTCGACGACGAATGGCCCCGGCTGCGCAACGGTCACGACAGCGCTCAGGCCTGGAACGACGTGAACGTGATCTACGCCGCCCTCGAGGCCGCCAAACCGACCACTCCCCAGGCAACCGCTTTCTACAACGACTCGGTGAAACAGCTCAACACCGCGTTGATCGCGCGCCGGGGCCGGCTCGAGTCCGCCAGCGGAGGGTTGCCGTCCCTCGTCCTGACGCTCATCCTCCTCGGCGCATTCATCATCCTCGGCTATGTGTTGCTGGTCGGGTCGCGGAGCTTCTGGTTCCACGCGATCGGCGCGTGCTCGATCGCACTCGTGATCGCGCTCTCTCTTGTCGTGCTCGTCGACCTCAGCTACCCGTTCTCCGGCAGCCTCAACGTGAGCTCGATGCCGTTCCAGACCGGCGCGCTCGCACAGTTCTTCCACAAGTAACGGCGGTCCCGCCCAACTCGGGAGGCTGGACAGCGCCGGAAACCGCGCAGTATCGTCAACTCGTAGTATGCGGTTGGTGATTGCGTCCTCCACCGGTTGGCAGGTCGGGATCGCGCTGGGTGTCGTCGTGATTGCGGTGGCGGCAGCGATCGTGATCGTGATCGTGCTGCTCGCAATGCGGATCGCCCGTCAGGCCAGGACCGCCGAGCAGGCCGTCGAGGTGGTTCGCCAACAGACGACGGAGCTTGCCGGGATCGGGCAGATCAACGACTCAGGCGTCCGGATCCTTCACGCAGCCCGCGCTTTACGGAAAGTGGCGGTCGGTAAATGATCGTTGCAGCGATCTCGGCCGACAACTACTGGTGGATCGCGCTCACGATCGGGCTCGTCGCCGCGCTCGTCGTCGCGGCGCTGCTCGCGCTGCTGATCCAGGCCGTCGTCAGCATCGACAGGTCGGTGAGCGGATTGCTGGAGACCGCCGGCGCGGTCGCCGCGAACACGGCGAACATCCCGCAGCTCGCGGCCACAGCGCCGGTCCTGGCCCTGATCGTCGAGGAGGCGGTCGTCCAGGACGGCTACATGAACGCACTCACCGACGGCTTCGGGGACGCGGCATGAATCAGACCCACTTCCTCGTCCTCCTGAGCGTCGTCCTGGCCGTCGTCGTCGTCGTGGTGCTCGCCTCCGCGCTGATCGTCGTCCGGCTACGCCTCGAGTCGATCTCCAGGAACCTGGCGACACTCGGCGGCG
>CAWFVZ010000019.1:0-101377 GCA_963819355.1 uncultured Alphaproteobacteria bacterium
CGAACCTATCCGACATCCCGACACTTACGATGCTTTCCATGAACTCCTGCGAGACTTGGCTTTCGCGCCTCAAGCAGGCTACGGGTAAGAAAGCTCGGCACCCACCATGCCGACAGAATTCAGATCCCTAACAATCCCGCCCGCTTTGGCTTGGCGGGATCGTCTGGAATGAGAAACCGGATGCTTCAGCCGCGCTTGGCGCTCGCGACGTAACCAGCGGTGACCTCGCCTTTGTGGGCGGCGAAGGCTGCTAGGACTTCGGCCTTCTCGGGCTTCTGGACCTTGAAGAGGTCAAGCGTCCGGCTGAGTTCCGCTGCACCTCGTCGAATTCTGCCGGCGAGATCCGGGAGGTCGCGGTGGGCCTCCTCAAGGCCGAGTGACGTCGCGCCCGGCTCGTCAGCCTATGCCGAGGCCACCGGCACGGTGCCGGCCATTGCCGAGGCCGAGGCCGCGGCCAAAAAGTGACGAGACTGTCCCAAACCCGGCAAACCAAGTTTGGGAAACGTGTAAAAAAAATCAACAAATTCAAGAGCAAAAAAAGTGACTGCAAACCCCGCACGGTTTTGCCGTACACGCATTCGCCGACCGCCACAGGGTTCGATGGCATCGTGCACGTAACCATCGAAATGTTGGCGAGACGAACCGCCCTGCCCGCACCATCGCGTGCCGACGCTGTCGCGTCCACCGCAACCCGGCTCTCGATCCGTGACGATGTACGATCGCCCCTCTAGGTCGAGCCGGGATGGCGACACATGCGCCATTTCTGAATTTCGGTAGATAAGAATCTTTTTGCAGGGAGGGATTGACGGACCATTCAGGTGTTTTGCCCAACGGGCTACGGTCACCGATATGCAAACAACACATAATGCACAAAGCACTGAAATGGTTTCGCGATCGCGGCGATCTGCCACGCTTTGAACGATCGGATCATGCCCTAGGCCCGATAGCTCCAATACTTTCGGAGCGCGTCACCTGTGGCCTGGAGATCGAAGCGCTGGTCGGGTGCGAGTTGCTGCACGATCAAATTGAACATGTCGTTCAGGATCGAGCGCTTCTCGCCGAAATAAGAATGGCGCAGGCCGACCAGGCTGGTGTCGACCAGCGACGCATCGATCGTATCGACGCCGTCGACGACCAGCAGTGCCTCGCCGGCCTCCCCTGCCCTTGGATAGCCGTGCACGAATTTCGAGGCCAGCAGCGCGACGTCGCGGGACGAGGCATAGAGCGTGACGCGCGCGGCGCAGCCCTTGAATTTCGCGGCGAGCTGGACGAAGCGGTCGCGATCGATGTCGGGCGCGGCAAAGATGACCTGACCGAGCTTTGCGGCGCCGGCCGGCAGCTGCCAGGACGTGACGCGTTCGAGCGTGTTGATCACCGCGCGGTTGCCCATACTGTGGGCGATGATGTGAACCTTGCCGGCCCCGATCTCGCTGAGCGCGAGCTGGAGAAACGCCTCGAAATGATCGCGCGACCAGTCGATCGTGCTCTCGTCCACAGTGTACTTCTTCGTGTCCGCCGCCGACGCCCAGCTGTACAGCAGCGTCCGGCCGGCAAATTTCAGGTCCACTGCGAGTTGCGCGGCTCGTCGCGCCGCGTCCTCGAACGTCACGTTGTAGCCGTGCACGAAGATCAGGACGTCGTGCTCGCTCGCGGCCGCAAGCAAATCCTTCAGGCTGGTGACGAAGGCGTCCCGGCCAAGCGCCCCGACACTCCTGAGGATCACGTGCTTTTGCGGATTGGCCGAGAATTCGAGACGCCACCAGCTTGGGCCCGTCAGCTCGCCGAGGTCGCGGCCGCGCGTCGGCACGCTGACCTCCGCGAGCCCGAATGCAAGCTCACCGCGGCCCCCGCGAAAATAGGTTGCCGGCGTGTCGTCGCCCCGGGCGCGGTCGGTGCCGTAGAAGACGGGGACGGTGACGATTCCAGTCGCCTCGTCCGTGCTCGGCTGGACGGTCTCCGGGACCACAGGCGGCGAAACCCGGCCGCGCCGGGTCACGGTCTCCTTGACGGCCGCGGGCGCTGACTTCTGCCACGGCCTGCTCGACGAGTTCCATGGCCGGCGCCTCCGCGAGCAACCGCACGACCAGTCGGTCGAGCGCCTGGCGAAGCTGATCCGGATCATCGCCGCGACCGGCACGCGCGGCCAGCTCCAGCAATTCGTCGCCGTAAGGCGGCCATTTGTCGCCCAGCAGATCCTTCAACCGGGGCCCGAGTTCGAGCAAGGCAAGCAACAGGCGAAGCGTGTCTGACATCGCACGTCCCTCGTCGCGGAGCACGGCCTTGGCGGCAGCCTGACCGTCCGTCCCTAGCCTAGAGGTTGTGAACGATCTGGCAAGTCCGCTGCACGTGCCAGCGTCAACTTGCCCGGGCGCGTTCCTACGACAACGCCCCCAGCACGCCACGCGTGGCCTTGTCGATCTCCTCGACGTAGCGCCGGCGCGCGGTGGTCTCGGTCAGGAAACCGACCACCTTGCGGCTGTCGGTGGAATCGACCACCGCCAGCATCTCGGCCTCCGCCTCGTCGAACACCGCCATCGCCGACTTCACGTTCATTTCCGGGATCAGCACGATGTCGGTCAGGCGCGCGAGCTCGATGATCTGGATGTCGTCGGCGATGGTGTCGAGGTCGCTGGAGAACAAATCGGGCAGCAGGACGAGGCCGACATATTCGTCCGCATTGTTGACGATGACGATGCCGGGCCGCGATCCCAGCGGGAATTCGCTCCGGACGGCGGCGATCGTCGTGGTCGACGGCACCTTGCCGACGTCGGACCGCATCAAGCGCTCGACGGTGAGATTGCGCAGCCAGCCGACGTCGTTGGCGCTGCGGATGGTCTCGCCGCGCAGATGCAGGCGCCAGGTCGAGAACGAATGGCCGAACATGAAGCGGACGCAGATCGAGGTGACGATGCAGCCGGCGAGCACCACGGCGGTGACGTCGACATTGCGGGTCATCTCGAGCACGAGGAACGACATGGTCAAGGGACCGCCGACGATGGCGACCCCAAGCGTCGCCATGCCCGTCAGCATCGCCACCAGCGGATCGATCACGAACTCCGGGCTGATCAGCAACAGCACCGCAGCAAAGAACTTTCCGATCAGGCTGCCGACGAACAGCGAGGCAAAGAAAAGACCGCCGCGGAAGCCCGAGGCGAGCGAGATCAGGCAAGCCGTCACCTTCAGGGCGATGATCAGCGCGATCAGACCAATCGTAAGGTCGTGAAAGAGATCGAGCACCATGGCGCCGTGGCCGGCCGCGAGCACCTGTGGCGTAACGATCGCAAAGCCGCCGACGATCAGTCCGCCGATCACGGGGCGCAGCCAGACCGGCAGCCATTTGAACAGGCGCTCGAACATCGAGGACGAGCGCATCACCGCGATGCCGACGCCACTGGTGGCGAGCGCGAGCCCGATCAGCGCCAGATATTGCTCGACGCCGACCGCGCTGACCTTGGGTATTTCGATGGAGTACGGCGCGCCGCCGAGCCATTGCGCGGTCAGGGCGCCGGCGAGCGAGGCGGCCAGGATCGGCGCGGCGCTGCCGACCGAATAGACGCCGACAATCAGCTCGCAGGCGTAGAACGCGCCGGTGATCGGCGCACCGAACGCCGCCGCGATCGCAGCCGCAGCACCGCAGCCGACGATCAGGCGCTGGTCGTTGCGGCGGAGATTGAAGAACTTTCCGAACAGCGAAGCGATGCCCGAGCCGATCTGGGTGTAGCCGGCTTCGAGGCCGACCGAGGCGCCGCAGCCGTTCGAGATCAGCGTCTGGCTCGACACCACCACGCTGTCGCGCATCGACAGATTGCCGCCGCGCAGCGCATTGGCCTCGATCGGATCGACCGCGCTGGAGATCTTCAGCCGCCGCCGCGACCATTCCATGATGCCGAGCGCCAGCCCGCCGAGCGCGGGCGCGAGCAGCGCCGCCCAGGGGCTGACCCGGGCGTTGGCGGACAGGCGCACGTCGATGGGAATGCCGTAGATCACCATATGGGCAATCTGCGCGATCTCGGCCATCAACGTCACGATCGCACCGGCAAGCGTGCCGATCACGAGCGCCAGCGGGATCAGGTAGAACTCGTTGCTGCGCAACAGCGCGCGCAGACGAACCATGACGCGGTTCGATCCCTTCCGATCGGTGATATGTCTGATCCGCGCGAACACCGGCTGCCCTAACCTTCCGCCATGCCGTAGCCGGCCATGCGCTGGCGAACCCGTTCGATCTCGGCGCTCGACAGCAGCGGCGGTTTTCCGATCTGAAGACAGCCGTGATATTGCCGCGCCAGCGTCTCGACCTCGACGGCGAGCCACATCGCCTTGTCGAGCGTCTTGCCGACCGCGATCATGCCGTGATGGTCGAGCAGGCAGGCGAGCCGACCCACCAGCGCACGCACCGCATGCTCCGACAGCTCCTCAGTGCCGAAGGTGGCATAGGGCGCACAGCGGATGTTGTCGCCGCCGGCGGCCGCGATCATGTAGTGCACCGGCGGGATGTCCGTGCCCATGATCGCCAGGATGGTGCAATAGGTCGGATGGGCGTGGACGACGGCGCTGACGTCGGCACGCGCCTTCAGGATGTCCAAATGGAAGCGCCACTCGCTGGAGGGCTTCTGGCTGGGCACATGAGAGCCGTCCATCGCCATGAACACGATCTGGTCCGGCGTCATGGCGTCATAGGGTACGCTGGTGGGCGTGATCAGGAGCCCATTTCCAAAACGCACGCTGATATTGCCGGAGGTGCCCTGGTTGATGCCGAGCGTATTCATGCGGCGGCAGGCGTCGATGATGGCCTGTCTCTTGTCGAGCTCGTCCGCTGTCATCGACATCTCGAATTCCCGGCGATGCGCATTCCTTGAGATGGGGAGTACGTCAAAGCAATGCGGCAGTGCAAGAAAAAGCGGCCGGATCGTGGGCCGTCTCGCCCAGTCTGCCGGGATACCAGTAAATATCCCGTAAAATCAACGGGCTAACGGATTGTCCCAGCCTTGGGGGCAGGCTCACCCGGACGGCCACGATCCCATTGATCACGAACTGCACCGAATAGGCCGCGAGCAGTATGCCGAGCACGCGCGAGAGCACGGCATTTCCGGTGCGCCCGAGCGTCCGCGCGATCAGGCTCGCGGAGACGAAGCAGAGCATGCAGAGCAGGCAGACCGCCAGCACGATCGCGATGATGATGGCGAGCCTCGCCCCATAGCCGGCATCGCGCGTTAGCAGCAGCGTGGTCGCAATCGCGCCGGGGCCGGCCATCATGGGGATGGCGAGCCTTCGCTGAGGAACATTTGCGGACGCCAGCTCTTGATCGCCCGAGGATTGAGGAGGGCATCGCCTTCCCGTGTCGCCTCAAGAGGAGGATCCATGGCCAAACAAGCAAAGAAACGTGCGAACAAGAAAAAGACAGCAATGCGCCGCCCGCGTCAGGCGCCCAAGATGCTGAGCGACCTGTTTCTGGAGACGCTGAAGGACATCTACTTCGCCGAGAACAAGATCATCAAGACGCTGCCGAAGATGGCCAAGGCTGCGCATTCGAAGGATCTTGCGGCCGCGTTCAACAAGCATCTGCGCGAGACGCAGGGCCAGGTCAGACGGCTCGAGCAGATCTTCAAGATGCTGGGCAAGCCGGCGCGCGGCAAGCCCTGCGAAGCCATCAACGGCATTACCGATGAGGGCGCCGAGATCATGAAGGATTTCAAGAACGCCCCTGCCCTCGACGCCGGCCTGCTCGCAGCCGCGCAAGCCGTCGAGCATTACGAGATCTCCCGCTACGGCACACTGCGCACCTGGGCGGAGGAACTCGGCATGCCGGACGCCGCAAGGCTGCTTCAGGCAACGCTGGACGAGGAGGAGGCGACCGATCGCACGCTGAGCGAGCTCGCCACCTCAGTGATCAACCTCGAAGCCGAGGAAGAGTACCGCGCCGCCGCCTGATCGCACCCAACTAATGCCTGCGACGCCGCGGAACATCTCCGCGGCGTCGATGCGTCTGACTGCAAGGGCCAGCTCCGCTTCGAGGGCCAGGCATGCTCCGAACGCGCGACGCTGGAATTTGCGGGAACCATCCCCATATCCTCGTTTTCCAACCGCAGCGCCTTCCCCGAGTTTTGCCATGCAACCCAAAAATCCCCTCGACTGGATGCTGTCCGAAGCCCTGGACTCACTGACCCGCGCCGAAAGGATGCGGCAGCAGTTCGGCCGTCAGGAAGCCTGCTGGGAGCCGCCGATCGACGTGCTCGAGACCGAGCATGAGCTTCTGATCCTGGTGGCGCTTCCCGGCGTCAATCCCGACAATGTCGAGACGGTGATCCATGACGGCGTGCTCGTCATCTCCGGCCAGCGCACGCTACCGCCGGAGCTTCGCAACGCCCGCATCCACCGGCTCGAGCTGCCGCAGGGCCGCTTCGAGCGGCGCATCGCTCTTCCCATCGGCCGCTACGCCATCAGCCGCTTCGTGATGGACGGCTGCGTCGCATTGCGCCTCGCCAAATCCTGAGGTCGATCATGGCCACCGAACAGATGAATACCGCACAGACCAATTCCCAAGACAATTCCGACGTGAAGATTCCCGAAGACGCGCTGATCATCATCCCCGTGCGCGAGATGGTGCTGTTCCCCGGCGCCATCGCGCCGATCGCGATCGCGCGGCCAAAGTCGGTCGCCGCCGCACAGCAGGCGCTGCGCGAGCAGCGGCCGATCGGCATCGTCCTGCAACGCAGTCCTGAAACCGAAGAGCCGGGTCCGGACGACCTCTACCGGGTTGCGACCATCGCCAACATCGTGCGCTACATCACCGCGCCCGACGGCACCCACCACATCGTCTGCCAGGGCGTGCAGCGCGCCCGCATCCTCGACTTCCTGCCGGGGACACCGTTCCCGGCTGCGCGGATCCAGCAGATTCCGGAGCCGACCACGACCTCACCCGAGATCGAGGCGCGCGCGCTGAATCTGCAGCGCCAGGCGATCGAGGCGATCGAGCTGTTGCCGCAGGCGCCGCCCGAGCTGATCACGATGTTCCAGAGCACCACCGCGCCCGGCGCGCTGGCGGACCTGGCGACCTCGTTCATGGACATCAAGCCGCAGGACAAGCAGGAGGTGCTGGAGACCATCGACCTCACCTTGCGCGTGGAGAAGGTGTCGAAGCACCTGGCCGAGCGGCTGGAGGTGCTGCGCATTTCCAACGAAATCGGCCAGAAGACCCGCGCCAGCTTCGACGAGCGGCAGCGCGAGGCGATCCTGCGCGAGCAGATGGCGACCATCCAGCGCCAGCTGGGCGAAGGCGACGGCAAGGCGGCCGAGGTCGCCGAGCTGACGGCTGCGATCGCCAAGGCCAACATGCCGCCGGAGGCGGACGCGCACGCCAAGAAGGAGCTGCGCCGCTACGAGCGCATGCCGGAGGCCGCCGGTGAATCCGGTATGGTTCGCACTTATCTCGACTGGCTGATCGAGCTGCCCTGGGCGCTGCCCGCGGAGAAGCCGATCGACATCAAGGAAGCGCGGCGCATCCTGGATGCGGATCACTTCGGCCTGGAGAAGATCAAGAGCCGGATCATCGAATATCTGGCGGTGCGCAAGCTGGCCCCGCAGGGCAAGGCGCCGATCCTGTGCTTCGTCGGTCCGCCCGGCGTCGGCAAGACCTCGCTCGGCCAGTCCATCGCACGTGCGATGGACCGCCCCTTCGTGCGCGTCAGCCTCGGGGGCGTGCATGACGAGGCCGAGATCCGCGGTCACCGGCGCACCTATATCGGCGCGCTGCCCGGCAACATCATCCAGGGCATCAAGAAGGCTGGTAGCCGGAACTGCGTCATGATGCTGGACGAGATCGACAAGATGGGCCGCGGGGTGCAGGGCGATCCCTCGGCCGCGATGCTGGAGGTGCTCGACCCCGAGCAGAACGGAACGTTCCGGGACAATTACCTGGCCGTGCCCTTCGATCTGTCGCGCGTGGTGTTCATCGCGACCGCCAACATGCTGGACCAGATTCCCGGTCCGCTATTGGACCGCATGGAGCTGATCAGCCTGGCGGGCTATACCCAGGAGGAGAAACTCGAGATCGCGCAGCGCTATCTGGTGCGGCGGCAGCTCGAGGCCAACGGCTTGACAGCCGATCAGGCCGAGATCGAGCCGGAGGCGCTGAAGCTGGTCGTCAAGGGCTATACCCGCGAAGCCGGCGTGCGCAATCTGGAGCGTGAGATCGGCAAGGTGTTCCGGCACGCCGCGGTGCAAGTCGCCGAAGGCACGGCTGCGAAGGTCGTGGTGACGGCGAAGGACATCGCCGATGTGCTCGGCCAGCCCCGCTTCGAAGGCGAGATTGCGCAGCGCACCAGCGTTCCGGGCGTGGCCACCGGCCTTGCCTGGACACCGGTCGGCGGCGACATCCTGTTCATCGAGGCCACGCGCGTGCCGGGACGAGGCAGCCTGATCCTGACCGGTCAGCTCGGCGACGTCATGCGCGAGAGCGTGCAGGCTGCGCTCACGCTGGTGAAGAGCCGCGCCACGCAGATTGGCATCGATCCGTCGCTGTTCGAGAAGAGCGACATCCACGTTCACGTGCCGGCGGGCGCAACCCCGAAGGACGGACCGAGCGCGGGCGTCGCGATGTTCACGGCGCTGACGTCCCTGCTCACCAATCGCACGGTGCGGAGCGACACCGCCATGACCGGCGAGATCTCGCTACGTGGGCTGGTGCTGCCGGTCGGCGGCATCAAGGAGAAGGTGGTGGCGGCGGCCGCTGCAGGCCTGAAGCGGGTGATGCTCCCGGCGCGCAACAAGCGGGATTACGACGACATCCCGAAGAGCGCGCGGGACAACCTCGAATTCATCTGGCTGGAGCGCGTCGACGAAGCCATCGCCGCAGCGCTCGAGCCGGCCGAGGCCAAGGTCGAAGCGGCGGAGTAAAGGCGATGAAGAAACTGCTGGAAGAAGCGAAGAGATCGCGGAAGACGCAGCGGCTGCGCCAGCTGCTCGATCGTGCCATCGACCGGGTGCGCGATGCACTCGCAAGCCCCGAGCCGCGGCTTCAGCCGATCCCGGCCCGGGTCAGGCGCCGCAAGGGCTGAACCCCTCTAAATCAGCCCTCGCGGTCACGCGATACACACTCAAGACAAAAGGCCCCCTCTACCGAGGGGGCCTTTGCTTTATCAGGACACAGCGTCCTTGGCGGCCTTGACCGGGCGGGCGCGGACGATCTTCCGGGCCGGCTTGGCCTTGAACATCATCTCTTCACCCGTGAACGGGTTGGTGCCCTTGCGCGCCTTGGTCGCGGGCTTCTTGATGACCACGAACTTGGCGAAGCCCGGCACCAGGAACAGGCCGTTCTTCTTCAGCTCCTTGTGGCCGACGTCGGTCAGCGTCTCGATGACGCTCTTGACGTCGCGCTTGGAAAGCTCGGTGCTGGTCGCGATCTTTTCGATCAGCTGCGATTTCGACATTTGGGTTGGCATCGTGTCTCCTCTAATTCGTTGCCGGTTGCATATTAGACCAACCGGTGAAGGCCTATAGCCTTCTGCACAGTTTTGTCGCGGTTTTACGGGCTTTTTTGGCCCCTGTGGCAAAAACCCCTGCTTTTTAGCCGCTTCCTGAGCGAAAGGAGCCTCAAGCAGCGGATTTTGCCTTGTTTCAAAGGCCCGCAAGCAACCTTGCTAAAGCTGATTCGATGCTTTCGACAAGCGACGACCGGCCTCTTTGCCGGAGGCCGGTCGCGATTCACCCTGAAAAATAAGACTAGACGCGCTCGATGATGACCGCGGGCGCCATGCCGCCGGCCGCGCACATGGTGACGAGACCGCGCTTGAGGTCGCGCCGTTCGAGCTCGTCGAGCACGGTGCCGATCAGGATCGAGCCGGTCGCGCCGATGGGATGGCCGAGCGCGATCGAGCCGCCATTGACGTTGACCTTGGCGCGATCGAGTTTGAGGTCGCGGATGTATTTTTCCGCCACCACCGCAAAGGCCTCGTTGATCTCGAACAGGTCGATATCGTCGATGGTGAGGCCTGCTTTCGCCAGCACCTTGCGGGTGGCTGGCACCGGCGCGTTCAGCATCAGCGTCGGCGAGTTCCCCATGTTCGCCATCGCCACCACGCGCGCGCGAGGCTTCAGGCCATGCGCCTTGGCGTAAGACGGCGAGGCCAGCAGGATCGCGGCGGCGCCGTCGACGACGCCGGACGAGTTGCCGGCGTGGTGCATGAAGTCGATGTTCAGGTCCGGATATTGCTGGCGGATCAGGCCGCGATAGGTCGTGCCCTTGTCGTCCAGCGCATGGTCGGCAATCGCGGGGAATGCGGGCTTCAGCGCACTCAGGCCTTCCATCGTGGTCTGCGGCCGCGGATATTCTTCGTGGTCGAGCGCGAGGCTGCCGTCCTCGCGATGGACGGGCACGAGGCTCTTCTTGAAGTGGCCGCCGCCAATCGCTTGCGCGGCGCGCTTCTGGCTCTCGAGCCCGAGCGCATCGACGTCCTGCCGGGTGATGCCTTCCAGGGTCGCGATCGCGTCGGCGCAGACGCCCTGATGCGATTGCGGATGCCGTGCACGCAAGCGCAGATTGCCAAAGTCCATCATCATCGGGCCGCCGCCACGGCGTCCCTCCATCGACATCATCTCGCAGCCGCCGGCGATGACGAGATCTTCGGCGCCGGCCATGATCGAGGCTGCGGCCATGTTGACGCTGGTGATGCCGGAACCGCAGAAACGGTCCAGCGTCACGGCGCTGGCGCGCACGTCGTAGCCGGCATCGAGCGCCGACATGCGGCCGAGATCGCCGCTTTGCGTCGCGACCTGCGCGCTGCAGCCCCAGACGATGTCGTCGACATCGGCGGTGTTGATGCCGGTGCGATCGGCGAGCGCGCGCAGCACGGTCGCGCCCAGCTGCTGCGGATGAATGCCGGAGAGTGCTCCCTTGCCGGCCTTGCCGACGCCGCGCGGGGTGCGGCAGGCATCGATGATCAGCGCGTCAGCCATTGGCGTTGTCCTCTTGTTATGAGTTGTTGAGGCGTTGTGAATCAGGGGGAGAGTGGAGTCAATGGACGGTGCCCCCTTTCGCCTCTCCCCGCGTGCGGCGAGAGGCCGGATTTTACGCGCAGCGGAAAATCCCGTCAGTCGCATACGACCTGACAAGTTGAGCAAGAAGCCTCCGCGACGTCATGGCCGGGCTTGTCCCGGCCATGACGACCTCTGAGTGCGATGGCTCTTCACGATGTGGGAAGCGACTAGGCCCCCGGCGCGTTCTTCGCGATCACGTTGCGGTAAAAACTTGCGCTCAGCTTCGGCGTCCGCACCTGCGTGTCGAAATTGACATGGTACAGCCCGAAGCGCTTGTTGAGCCCAAACACCCATTCAAAATTGTCCATCAGGCTCCAGAGGAAATAGCCGCGCACCGGCACGCCTTCGGCGGTGGCGCGCTGAAGCTGCGCAAGATAGTTGCGCAGATACATGATCCGCTCGGTATCGTAGATCTTGCCGTCGGGCGTCACCTGGTCGTCCCCGGAGGTGCCATTCTCGCTGATATAGATCGCATCCGTCTTCCAGATCTTGGCAGCGAGCTTCGGCACCCAGTAGATGGTCTCGGGGCCGACGCGGAGCCAGTCCGAATTCATGTGCGGAAAGGCCTTTGGGATCGGCAGCGGCATGAAGCCAGCGCCCTGGTCGGACGCGACGATGTAGTGCTGCGGCGCGTAGATGTTGAGGCCGAGGAAATCGACCGGTGAGGAGATGACCTTCAGCTCGGCGTCGGTGTATTTCGGCGCGTCGGCGCCGGCGTATTTCAGGAACGCGTCCGTATAGCGGCCCGTCATGATGACGTTGAGATAGCCGGCATTCATCTCGCGCAGTGCGATCTCGGCGGCGCGGACGTTCTCAGGCGTATCGATCGCGGGAATGCAGGCATCGACGTTCTCGGCCGGGCCAACCCGAGTGCCGCGACGGCCATGGGCGCGCACCGCCTGGACCGCAAGGCCATGCGCGAGCGCGCTGTTGTGCCTGACCTGGTTGACTTCGGCCTGCGGTAGCATCAATCCCGGCGCATCGATGCCGATGCCGTAGCCGAAATGGACGAAGCGGCCGCTCTCGTTCAGCGTGAACACGTTCTTGACGCGATCGGTCAGGTGTTTTGCGACATAGGCCGCGTAGTCGCCAAAAATCTTGCAGGTCTCGGTCGAGCGCCAGCCGCCGAAACGGTCCTGCAGCGATTGCGGCAGGTCCCAATGATAGAGCGTCAGCCACGGCTCGATGCCGTTCTTCAGAAGCTCGTCGATCAGGCGATTGTAGAAGTCGAGCCCCTTCGGGTTCGGCTTGCCGTCGCCGTCCGGAAACACCCGCGGCCACGCCACCGAGAAACGGTAGGCCCTGCAGCCGAGGTCCTTGATGAGCGCGATGTCGTCCTTGTAGCGATGATAATGCTCGTTGGCGCGATCGCCTGTGGTGCCATCCTCGATCTTGCCGGGGATGCGCACGAACTTGTCCCAGATCGAGGCCCCTCTCCCGTCCTCGTTGACCGCGCCCTCGACCTGATAGGACGAGGTCGCGGTGCCCCAGAGGAAGTTTTGCGGAAAGCTGCCGGTAGCGTGCGGCACCGCTGCGGGCCTTGCTTCGGCTACCGCAAGTGGAGCCGAGAGTCCGGCCGCGGACAGCCCCGCTAGCTTCGCGAACTGGCGACGCGAGACGTCGTCCGACATTGTTGCTTCTCCGCTGACCTCGTTGCGGCGGCACAATGGCGGGTCGGAAGGCGTTTGAGAAGCGGTGGCGTTGAGGCTGGAGAATGCAGAACTGCCGGCGTGCGCTCAATCGCTATTTGACGGGCGCGTGCTTCCAAATTACCTAGAACGTCACCCGCGCGCCCGCATAGAACGCCCTTGGCCTTGCCGGGCTCAGCGAGCGCGGGTCGTTGAAGTTGCCGCCGTTGGTGAAGTTCGGCAACGCGCCGGTGTCGAAGAAGGTGCCGTAGGTGGCGTAGCGGTTGTCGAAGACGTTGTCGACCTTGCCGTAGAGCTGGAGGTTCTTGGTGACCTGGTAGGACGTGTGCAGGTTGAACACGGCGTAGCCTGGCAGCCTGGTCTCGAGATTGGCTTCGTCGCCGACATAGTACTGGCTCGAGACCCAGAGTGCATCGCCGCCGACCTTCCAGGCGTCAGTGACCGCATATTCGATGCCGGCCTTGATGCGGTGGCGCGGGATGGCCGGGATCTGGTTGCCCGGCGTGATCGGGATCGTGCCGCCATTGGCAACGGCGGTCGGGCTGTTGGAGGCGACCTCGAGCGCGTCAAGGAAGCGGGCGTCGACGAAGGCATAGCTCGCGTGGAACTGGACTTCGTTGGACTTGAGGCTGATCTCGGCTTCAAGACCCTGCCGGCGCGTCGAGCCGACGTTCTGGAAGAAGCCAAAGCCTTGCAGGCCCGCGATCGGCAGCGCCAGGATGTCATCGTAATTGGTCGCGCGAAAACCACCGATCTTCCAGCCGAGCGAGCCGATATTCAATTCCCTGGTGCCGCGGAAGCCGGCTTCCACGGTCTTGGACACCACCTGCTTCAGATCGGGATCGGAGACCAGAAACGCCGCGATCAAGCAGGGATTGTTCGGATCGGCACAGCCGAGCTCGAGCGGTGTCGGCACGCGGTTGGCTTCCGAATAGCCGGCATAGGCGGTCAGCTCCGGCGTGATCTTGTAGGTACCGCCGATCACGGGATTGAAGCGGTTGTAGGTGTGGTCGCCGTTCAGCGCAGTCCCGAGCTGGTCCTCCAGCGTGACGCGGGCCGCGTTGAAGCGGCCGCCGCCGGTGATCGCGAACGCATCCGTCACGTTGAAGGTGTCGAGCGCGTAGACGCCCTGATACTGGTTGACGGTGCGCAACGACACCGGACCGATCGAGGTCGGATTGCCGGACTGGCCGAGAAAGACGCCGCTGCCGGTGACAACGTAGTTCTCGCCAATCGTCCCGAGCTCGGAGCTCGCGTCGAAATGGCTGACGCTGGCGTCGTAACTGGCGCCAAGCACGAGACGGTTCTCGTGCCCGAACAGCTGATCGCTGTTGGTCGCCTGGCCGGAGATGCCGAACGTGGTCGAACGCGTCGTCGTGCGATCGATCTCGCCGAGCACCGCCCCCGCCGGGAAAGGATTGGCGAGCTGGGCGCCGTTCAGGCCGAAGGCCGGGGTGGTGTCGTCACCGAAGCACAGTAATGTCGGATCGGCGCCGCAAGGCTGGGCGTCGGTCGGATTGCCATCCTGGGTGTTCTGGTTGAAACCGCGCACATGCGCACTGCCCTCGAACGTCCAGGTCGGCGTCGCCTCGACCTTGCCGGTCAGGTTGATGTAGCCGATCTTGTTGGTGCTGATCTGCGGCGTGGTGTAGGTCGCGCCCCAATATTGCTGTAGCAATTCGATCGGAACGGTGCTCGGCCCGGCCAGATGATTGTCGGCAACACCCACATTGACATGGAATTCGTTGCCCTCGAAGCGGTAGCCGACGTCGCCATAGAAGCGGCGGATGTCCGAGGAGGAGAAATTGCGGAAGCCGTTGTCATGCGCGCCTTCGAGCGCGCCATAGACCGCCCAGTTGTTGTCGACCTGCTTGCCCCACTGCGCCGAGCCCTGGATGCGACCGAACGAGCCGCCCATGACGTCGATCTCCGCGCCCTGATAGGTGAAGCCGTCCTTCATCAGGAGATTGACGGCGCCGCCGAGCGCGTTGAGGCCGAAAGCAGGATTGTTGGTGACGAGCGTGGCCGAGCGGATCGCCGCGGTCGGGATCGCGTCCCAGTTCACGGTGTCGGAGAACGCCTCGTTGATGCGCACGCCGTTCTGGTAAACGGCCAGACCCTGCGGCGTGCCGGCCAGGGGCGAGGCGACATAGCCGCGAAACTCGATGTTCGGCTGGAACGGATTGCCGGTGACTTCGCTGAGATTGACGCCGGGGACATATTGCTGAAGCGCGTCGGCGATGTTGAGCGAACCGGTACGCTTGATCTGGGTCGGATCGACCGCGTTGACGCTGGCCGGGATCTTGTCGACATCGATGCTGCCGGAGGCGCCCGGCGAGGTCGGGTAGACGTAGATCCTGCCGGCCTTGGGCTTGCCGGAGCTCGCAGCCGTCCGCGCAACCGGCCGCGACGGCGCGCGCCGTGCGGCCGGCTGCGGCGCCACCACCTCGACCGCGGGCAGGTTCTGGACGTTGGTCTCCTCGTCCTGCGCGGCGCGCGCGTCGGTCCCGAGAACAGAGTCCCGACACCAGCCCGGTCGACACCGAGGCAATCAGCAGACGTCGCTTGTTTCCCGGCTTGCGCATTCACATTGCCCCACCCGTAACGTCCGGCTGTTCTGTTTTCGCCGTTTGGTTGAGACGAGTGTAATCGGCGGCGGCTCATGCACCAGCCACAAAAGATCGGGCACGATCAGCGCCCGTTTTCCCGATGAAATCGGGAATTCTTCCCGATCGGGAATTTTCCCCGATCGAACCGGGCGCGATCAGGCTGTCGCGGTCGGAACCAGCGCCTCCACGGTCACGCCGCCCTCGCCGGACGCCACGTTGAGCGTGCCGCCCAGCGCCAAAATGCGCTCGCGCATACCGACGAGGCCGAAACCGAGCTTCTGGCCCGGCTCCATGCCGTGGCCGTTGTCGCTGACCCGCACGCGGGCGCAGCCGCGACCATCACGCGTGAGCTGTTCCGTCGGCTCTATGATGACATTGACCGCGGTCGCGCCGGCATGGCGGAAGACGTTGGTGAGCGCCTCCTGCACGACGCGGTAGATGGTGAGGTCGGCGGTCTCGCCGACCGGCCCGAGCGCCGGCGAGATCGTGGTCTTTATCGCGACGTCGGGATGCGTTTCCCGCCACAATCGCGACAGCAATTCAAGCGCCTGGCCCAGGCCAAGCTCGGCAAGCCCCACCGGGCGGAGCCGCTCCAGCACGCGACGGGTGAACTGCTGCAGCGCATTGATCTGTTCCAGCAAGGCGCCGCCGTGCTTTCGCACGGCGTCCGCATTCGGGGCCCGTCCGTCGGCGAGCTTCGCCAGCGCGCTGGCATGCGCGCGCAGCGAGAACAGATATGGTCCGAACTCGTCATGCAGCTCGCGCGCGATCTCCTTGCGCTCGACGTCCTGGAGCGACACCGCGCGTTCGGCAAGGCGCCGCTTGTCCTCGACCGCCTCGCCCAGGGTCGCCGCGAGATGATTGAGCCTGGTGCAGATCGCGGCCAATTCGGGCGCGCCGCCCGGCACCACGCGCGAATCGTAGCGGCCGCCCTCGAGCTCGCCCATGGTCTGCGCCAATGACTGGAGCGGTGCGAGCGCCCGGCCGACCACATTCATCATCACCAGGAACAGCACCAGCGCGATAGCTGAGCCGACCTCGAGCTGGGTGACGATCGCGTCCCAGATCTCGGCGATCTCGTCATTGGGATGCGAGGTAATCACCAGCGAGCCGGACTTGCCATGGACCGAGACCGGTACGCTGACCGCGGTCTGCTCCGGATGAACCAGGCTTATGAACCAGGCCGGCGGCCCGGGCGTGTCGTCATCGGCATCGGGCCGCGGCGGGGTCAGCGGGTTCCCGCTTGCGTCCCGGAGTGCGATGCTGACATGGCGCAGACGGTTCAGATCGCGCGCGATCTGGTTCAGCCTGGCATCGGGATCCGGCGCCTCGTTCAGATCCGCCACGATCATCTCGATGAATTCGCGCGCGAGCCGGATCACGCTCTGGTCCTCGGCCTGCACGCGGGGACCTGCCTCCGCGACCTGGCGGCCGATATTGACGGCGAGCCCCAGCGCCAGCAGCAGCGCCAGCAGGAGATTGATGCGCCCGCGCAAGGATAGATTTTGCCACATTGGTGTCGTCCGTGCCCTGCGAAGGTTCGCCCGCGCCTGTCCGATGACATTGACAGAGGCGAAGCGCCCGATATCTAATCGAAGCGTACAGCAATCCCGGCCGGGTTGCATGACCCGACATGAGACGCGCGCGTCTCCTGGTTCGGCATCATGCGGCGCAAAACAGGCCGGCGCTGTCGCGGGGAACGCCTATGCGCATTCTGATCGTCGACGATCATCCCATTGTCGCCTCCGGCTGCCGAGCCGTGCTGGCCGACGAGGGCGAGATCGAGATCCTGGAGGCTGCCGACGCCGAGGACGGCGAGTGCGTCTTCATTGTCGAGCGCCCCGACCTCTGCGTCATCGACATCAACCTGCCGACCGTCTCCGGCTTCGAGCTCGCCCGTCGCATTCTCGAGCGCGCGGCTGATGCCCGCATTATCATGTTCAGCATGAACGACGACCCGGCTTTCGCCGCGCGCGCGATCGAGTGCGGCGCCAAGGGCTATGTCTCCAAGACCGGCGATCCCGATGACCTTGTGGAGGCGATCCGCACCGTCGGCGGTGGCGGTACTTATCTGCCCAGCGCGATCGCGCGCAGCATCGCCTTCGCAGGGCCCACACTGGCGCAGAGTCCGCTGTCGAAGCTGAATGCGCGCGAAATGGAGATCCTGCGGCTGCTCAGTGCCGGAAAGAGCCTGTCCGAGATCGCCTGGCTGGTGCAATCGTCCTACAAGACGGTCGCCAACACCTCTTCGATCATGCGCCAGAAGCTCGGGGTCAAGACCTCGGTCGAGCTGGTGCGGCTGGCGATCGACAGCGGCGTGGCCTGACTGGCGCCCCCGCACAAATTCGGTCACACAAGCGTTGCAACGTCGATGTGGTGAGATGCCACGGAGCAAAACGGCATGACGATCCAGACTGTCTCGACCAATACATCCTATGGCGGCGTGCAGGGCGTGTATCGCCATGCGAGCCAGGCGACCGGAACCGACATGGTGTTCTCGGTCTATGTTCCCCCGCATGCCGATGGCGCCAAGCTGCCCGTGGTCTGGTATCTCTCCGGCCTCACCTGCACGCATGCCAACGTCACCGAGAAGGGCGAATTCCGCAAAGCCTGCGCCGAGCTCGGACTGATCTTCGTCGCCCCCGACACCAGCCCGCGCGGGCCCGACGTGCCCGGTGATGCCAACAATTCCTATGATTTCGGCCTCGGCGCCGGCTTCTATGTTGATGCGACGGAAGCACCGTTCGCCCGCAACTATCGCATGTGGAGCTATGTCACCGACGAGTTGCCGAAGCTCGTGGCGGGACATTTTCCCGTCGATGCCAAGCGGCAATCGGTGATGGGCCATTCCATGGGCGGCCACGGCGCGCTGACGGTGGCGCTGCGCAACCCGCACCGCTATCGCGCGGCCAGCGCGTTTGCCCCGATCGTGGCACCGTCGCAGGTGCCCTGGGGCATCAAGGCGCTGACCGGCTATCTCGGGCCGAACAAGGACGCGTGGCGCAGCCACGACACGGTGGCGTTGATCGAGGACGGCACGAAATTTTCCGGCTTCCTCGTCGACGTCGGCGAGGCCGACAATTTCCTCAAAGAGCAGCTCAAGCCGGAGCTGCTACGGGCCGCCTGCACCAAGGCCAACATCCCGCTGACTCTGCGGCGGCAGGCGGGCTATGACCACAGCTATTATTTCATCTCGACGTTCATGGCTGATCATTTGCATTGGCATGCGGAGAGATTGAAGGGGTAGCAGCTTCTTCCCTTCTCCCCTTGCGGGAGAAGGTTAAGCTGCCCTACTCCGGCTTGCCGTAATTCGGCGCCAGCAGACGGTTGCGAATCAGGTAGCTCATCGTGCGCGACCAGGATTCATCGGTGTTGCCGCGCATGTCCGCACTCGCCGCCATGATCATGTTTCCGGACTTCACATCGCGCAGGTAGATATTCAGGTTGATGATCAGGTTCGAAACTTTCTGCACCATGCCGGTGATCTCGATATCGGCGCCGAGCTGCCCTGCGAGCTTGAGGTCGCAGCCGCCGCAGGCCTGCAGATTGCTGTGATGGGCGGCATCCCTGACCGGCGCGATGTCGAGCAGCTGGAACCGGCCCGAACTCTGCCAGTTCCTTGCGCAGCTGTTCGCCGATGCGATCGAGCCGCGCCTCTTCGGGCTTGGAGCCATAGAATTCGCCGGGCAGGCTGGTGTCGATCAGCTCGAAATCGAACACGGCGAGTTTCGGCGAATCGGCGAACGCGGCCGAACCGGTCAACAGCAAAGCCGCGAAACATATCAGCGCTCGCATGATGGTGATTCCGCTTGTCGTGTCGCGACGACCAAATGTGGGGTTGCAAGCCCGGCCAAATCGGTCATGCTTCAAGAGAGACAATTCTCCACCAGCGGTCAAGCCGGGGAGGTTTCCTGGAGGAAAGATGATCCGATGGTTGTTCGGCCTGATCGGCCTGGGTCTGGCCGCGACGCAAGCGCTCGCGGCCGACCCGGTCACGATCGGCGTCGGCTATCTCGGCGTCGCCGGCACCAGGTCGACGCTGTCGCTGGTCGAGCAGCCCGCGGACAATGACGGCGTCGCCGGCGCGAAGCTCGCGATCGAAGACAACAACACCACCGGAAAATTCCTCAACCAGCGCTTCACGCTGGAAGAGCGCCGCCTCAAGGAGGGCGAAGACGCAGTCCAGGCGGCATCCGCGCTCGCCGAGCACAACAGCTTCATCATCGCCGACCTGCCGGCGGACGCGCTGCTGAAGGTTGCCGACGCCTTGCGCGATCGCGGCACGCTGCTGTTCAACGCCGGCGCAATCGACGAGCGGCTGCGCGAGGCCGATTGCCGCGCCAACGTGATCCACACCGCACCCACCCGGTCGATGCTGGCGGATGCGCTCGGCCAGTACCTGGTGTGGAAGCGATGGTCGCGCTGGCTGCTGGTGACTGGCTCGCATGACGAGGACAAGCTCTATGCCGATGCGCTGCGACGCGCGGCGACACGGTTCGGCGCCAAGATCGTGCAGGAGCGCAATTTCGAGGACACCGGCGGCGCGCGACGTACCGATAGCGGCGTCACGCTGATCCAGCGCCAGATGCCGGTGTTCACGCAACAAGCGCCGGCGTACGACGTGCTCGTAGCCGCCGACGAGAGCGAGGTGTTCGCAGCCTATCTGCCCTATCGCACCTGGGATCCGCGGCCCGTCGCGGGCTCGGCTGGCCTGGTGCCACGCAGCTGGGACGCTGCGCAGGACCAGTGGGGCGCGACCCAGATGCAGAACCGCTTCATGAAGCTGAACTCGCGGCGGATGACCGCGCTCGACATGCAGGTATGGACGGCGGTGCGCATGATTGGCGAAGCGACCTCGCGCACCAATTCCGGTGACGTCAAGAAAATCACGGAATTCATCAAGGGGCCGGATTTCTCCGTCGCCGCCTTCAAGGGTACGAAACTGACGCTGCGCGACTGGAATCTCCAATTGCGCCAGCCGATCCTGCTGGTCGACGGCCGCATGGTGGTGTCGGTGTCGCCGCAGGAAGGATTTCTGCACCAGGTCTCCGAGCTCGACACGCTCGGCTACGATCGCCCGGAGAGCAAATGCAAGCTGAAATGAGAACGCGGATGTTGCGTGCTTGGCATGTGGGGTTGCTGGCCGGATTGGCGCTCACGGCAGCGCCCGTGCATGCCTTCATCGCCTATGTCTCGAACGAGAAGAGCAACACCGTGTCGGTGATCGACACCGACAGCTGGACGGTGACAAAAACCATCAAGGTCGGCCAGCGCCCGCGCGGCATCGAGTTCATGCGTGACGGCAAATTCGTGATGGTCGCTGTCGGCGACGACGACACCATCCAGGTCATCGACGCCAAGACGCAAAGCGATGGTCGATACCCTGCCCTCCGGGCCCGACCCCGAGCTGTTCGCGCAGGATGCCGCCGGCAAGATCCTCTATGTCGCCAACGAGAACGACAACACGGTCACCGTGATCGATCTGGAGAAGCGCGCCCGCCTCGGCGACATCCAGGTCGGCGTCGAACCCGAGGGCATGACCATCAGCCCCGACGGCAAGACCCTGATCAACACGTCCGAGACGACCAACATGGCGCATTTCATCGACACGTCGTCGCGCCAGATCGTCGCCAACGTGCTGGTCGATGCGCGGCCGCGCTTTGCCGAGTTCAAGCACGACGCCTCCGAATTGTGGGTGTCCTCGGAGATCGGCGGCACCGTGTCGATCATCGATCCCGGCAAGCACGAGGTGATCGGAAAGGTGACGTTCGAGATCCCGGGCCTGCGCCGCGAGGCGATCCAGCCGGTCGGCATCGGCATGACCAAGGACGACAAGACCGCCTTCGTCGCGCTCGGCCCCGCCAACCGCGTCGCCGTGGTCGACACCGCCACGCGCAAGGTGACGAAATATCTGCTCGTGGGGCAGCGGGTCTGGCACATGGCGTTCACGCCGGATGAAAAGTACCTGCTGGTGACCAACGGCGTGTCAAACGACGTCTCCGTCATCGACGTCGCCGCGCAAAAAGTGATCAAGACCATTCAGGTCGGCGAGCTTCCCTGGGGCATCACGATCGCGCCATGACCAGCCCCGCCCCCATCGCCGAGCCGCAGGAGATGCCGAGGCCCGATCCGGCCGCTGGTGCCGGCGCTGTCGATCGACGGCGTCAGCCATGCCTATGGCTCGCGGCGGGCTCTGATCGACGTGTCCTTCAACGTCCAGCCCGCAAGTTTCACCGCGCTGCTCGGCCTCAACGGCGCCGGCAAGAGCACGCTGTTCTCGCTGATCACACGCCTGTTCGGCATCCAGACCGGCCGCGTCGGCATTTTCGGCCATGACATCGGCAAAAACCCCGGCGAGGCCTTGCGGCTGCTCGGCGTCGTGTTCCAGCCGCGCACGCTCGATCTCGACCTGTCGCTGACGCAGAACCTGCTCTATCACGCCGCCCTTCACGGCATCAGCCGCCGCGAGGCTGCCGCGCGCAGCGCCGAGCTGCTCGCGCGCATCGGGCTGGCCGACCGCGCCCGCAGCAAGGTGCGCGATCTCTCCGGCGGCCAGATGCGCCGGCTGGAGATCGCCCGCGCATTGCTGCATCGGCCGCGCCTGTTGCTGCTGGACGAACCGACCGTCGGCCTCGACGTCAAGGCGCGCGCCGACATCATCAGCCATGTCCGCCAGCTCGTCGCTGAGCAAGGCATCGGCGTGCTCTGGGCCACGCACCTGTTCGACGAGATCAATGCGGGCGACGACCTCGTGGTGCTGCATCAGGGCAAGGTGCTGGCGCAGGGGCCGATGAGCCGCGTCATTACCGAAGCCGGCGCGCAGGACGTCAACACCGCCTTCATGCGCCTGACCGGCGCGCAGATGATGCCGGGAGGCGGCGCATGAGCAGCATCACCACGCGCGACGCGCCACGCGGCTTCTCAGCCGCGGAGTACATGACCTGCCTCACCGGCATCGTCTGGCGCGAGGGCCTGCGCTTCCTGCATCAGCGTGAGCGCTTCGTTTCCGCGCTGGTGCGGCCGCTGGTGTGGCTGTTCATCTTCGCCGCCGGCTTCCGCCAGGTGCTCGGCATCTCCATCATCCCGCCCTACGAGACCTACATCCTCTACGAGGTCTTCATCGCGCCCGGGCTGATGGCGATGATTCAGCTCTTCAACGGCATGCAGTCCTCGCTGTCGATGGTCTATGACCGCGAGATGGGCAATATGCGCACGCTGCTGGTGAGCCCGCTGCCGCGCGGCTTCCTGCTGTTCTGCAAGCTGCTCGCGGGCACCGCGGTGTCGCTGCTCCAGGTCTACGCGTTCCTCCTGATCGCCTGGTTCTGGGACATCACCCCTCCCCCGATCGGCTATCTCACCGTGCTGCCGGCGCTGATCCTGTCCGGATTGATGCTGGGCTCGCTCGGCATGCTGATCTCTTCCGGTATCAAACAGCTGGAGAGTTTTGCCGGCGTGATGAACTTCGTCATCTTCCCGATGTTCTTCGCCTCCTCCGCGCTCTACCCGCTGTGGCGGGTGCAGGAGGGCAGCCCGTATCTGTACTACGTCTGCGAGGCCAATCCGTTCACCCATGCGGTCGAGCTGATCCGTTTCGCACTGTACGGACAGGTCAACTGGATCTCGCTGGCCGTGGTCGCTGGCTGCACAATCGTCTTCATGATCGCCGCGATCTATGCCTATGATCCGTCACGCGGGCTGGCACGGCGCGGGCCTGCGGGAGGCGAAGGATGATGGTTCGGGTTCTGGCCATGGCCGCTCTGGCGCTCGCGCTGTCGGGCACGGCCGCGCGCGCGGCCGATCCGCGCTATCCCGACTGGCCGTGCTCACAGGCCAAGGTGCCGGACATCTCGCTCGCCGCCGTCTGGGCCGGCCCGGCGCTCGACGACGTCGGGACCAAGTGGAAGGACGACGCCAAGGTCAGCGCCCTCGTCTCGAAATTGTCGGCGCGGAAGATGCCGCTGGACGAGGCCGAGAAGTCAGTGAAGGAATTCCTGGCGGGCTCTGCTTCCGACAAGACCGAGAACGCAAAGCTGCTGTTCGCCGGCCTGTTCGACACCCTCAACGCCCAGCGCTCCCAGGTCATGAGCGGGCTCGAACGCGTCAGCCGCAAGCAGCGCGAGGTCGCCGACAAGATTCGCGACGAGACGATCCAGCTTCAGGCGCTCCAGGACGCAACGCCGCGCGACGACGCCAAGGTCGAGGCGATGAGCAACCAGCTGATCTGGGAGACCCGCATATTCGAAGATCGCCGCAAGGTGGTGCAATTCGTGTGCGAAGTTCCGACTACGATCGACAAGCGGCTGTTCGCGCTCGGCCGCGTGATTCAGCAGGAAATGGAATAGCGTCAGCCTTTCTGACGGCTCTTAGAGCAGTTCCCGCAAGATCAACCCGATCGTTAATGTTTGCTGCGCTATCTGCCGGAACCAAATCGATCTAGGATGGCTTGTCGATGTGAATCTCGAACGCCGGGAGGCCTCGATGGGAACAGCAAAATTCATCCTCGCAGGCGCTGCAGTCATCACCATGCTCGCATCCAGCGCATTTGCTGACGACATGACCGGAATGGTCACCAGGATCGATCGGCTCAACAACACGATCTCGATCCAGGAGATGCAGAAGGGCACGGTCGGCGGCAGCGCCGGCGGCGCCGGCGCGCTGCAGCAGTTCAAGGCCAAGGACGCCGCGATGCTGGAAGCCGTCCATGCCGGCGACAGGGTGAGCTACACTGCGACCGACACCGACGGCACGGGCACGCTGACCAAGCTGCAGAAGCAGTAGAACTGGATTTTCGGTCTTGCTGCGGCCATCCTTCGAGACCCCCGCCTCTGTGGGCTCCTCAGGATGAGGTCTGGTTTGGCGGCGAGGTGCTAGACCCTCATGGTGAGGAGACCGCCAAGCGGTCGTCTTGAACCACGAGGCCGTCGGTGGCGCGGCCGGCCTACTGCTCAGGCCGCGGCTCGGGCTGCGCCTCGTCGGTGGGGAGTTTCGCGCGCTCCCAGCCGTCGGTGCCTTCGGGATACCAGGCGACGTTGGAATAGCCATAAGCCAGCGCGCGCTTGGCGGCGTTCCAGGACATCCAGCAGTCGGCGAGGCAATAGATCACGAGCAGCGCGGCCTTGTCGCCGCGTGACGCGCGTGCGAGGCCGCGGTGAAAATAATCGTCCATGGCAGGCGGCAGCGTGCCATAGCCGGTATCCGGCAGCCAGATGCTGCCAGGAATGTTCTTGCGCGGCGCATCGCGCCACACCGTGCCCTCGGGAAGATTCTTGGCTTCGGCGGGCGCGGCAGCACATCGATGAACGCACCGCTGCTCGCCCGCCAGATCGCCTCGGCTTCCGCGGTCGTGAGCACGCGTGCGCCTTCCAGCGTCGCCGGCACCGGCGCGCGGTAATTGTCGGCGCGAAAACCCTCGGGCTCGAACGGCTCCTGCTGCTGTGCAAATACCGGCGCCGCGAGCATGGCGGCGACGAGCGCAGCGGCAAGCGGCCGTCTCATGGCGCCTTCTTGGCCGTCTCCGCGCCGAGCGGCCGGTCGCTCTCGTCCAGCAGTGGCACGCCGAAGTCGAGCAGGATTTTGTTGATCTCGCCCTGGTTCTCCTGGATCAGCTTGTTGAGCTGCCGCTTCCAGTTCTGGTCGGCGGCGCGCACGCCCATGCCGATGCGATAGACCAGTTTTGGACCGGTGGTTTCCTTTACCAGCGGCGTCACGTGCATCGAGCCGGCCTTCTTGGCGTAGAAGCCCGCCATCGGCCCCCACAGCACACCGGCGTCGATCTTGCCGGCGGTGAGATCGTCGATCATAGCCTGCGCCGAATTGTCATAGCGCGTGTCGATCATCAGCGGATACGGCTTTGCGTCGCCCATCAGGCCGGCAATCGCCATGTTGGTGGCCGGCGGGGTGCCGGCGATGATGCCGAGATGCTTGCCCTTCAGCCGCGCGTCCTCGAGCGTATCGACATCCTCGAGCCCGCTGCCCGCCTTCGCGACCAGTGCGTAGGATGTGCGGTAATAGGGATTGGTGCCCTGCACGAGGTCGTCGCCTTGCGGAAAACCCATGATGACATCGCAGCGATGCGCGCCCAGCGTCATCCGCACGAAGCCGGTGGCCTGCGGGAAGAACACGTAGTCGAGCTTCTTCTGGAGCTTGTCCGCGAACAGCTCGGCGAGCTTGTTCTCAATCCCCTCGCCCTTCTCATTGGAGAACGGCAAATTGCGCGGATCGGCGCAGACGCGCAGCACCTTTGGGTCGACCAGCTCGAACGAGAGATCGCCACTGTCGTTCGTCTGCGCCACGACGACGTCGCCGATCACGCAGGACGTCGCCATCACACACAGCGAAAATAACCAGCGACGATGTCGCCCGGCTTCCGTCATCGCGCTTCCTCCATCTTTTGTCTCAATGCTATCCATGCAACGGATGGACGCACCATGTTTTGCCAAACTTTGTGTTGGCTTGTTGTGCTGCAGTGCAATGCGCCACACCCTTTGAACTGAGGCGGAAAAGTGTCCCATCTCGCTTCAATGACCGCAGCCCTCGCCCTGCTGGGGCTTGCCACGCTAACACGCGCCGGGGCGGCCGAATTGCCTGTGAGCGAAGTCGCGCCAGGAATCTTCGTACACTCCGGGACCATCGCCCTGATGACGCGCGAGAACGCGGGCGACATCGCCAATGTCGGCTTCGTCGTTGGCGAGGATGCGGTGGCTGTGATCGACACCGGTGGCAGCCTCCGTGAGGGCGAAGAACTGCTTGCGGCGGTGCGGGCCCGCACCGGCAAGCCGATCCGCTACGTCATCAACACCCACGGCCATCCCGACCATGTTTTCGGCAATGCGGCGTTTGTCGCGGAAGGAACCAGCTTCGTCGGCCACAGCAAGCTGCCGCAGGCGCTCGCGACGCGCGGGCCGTATTATCTCGACAATTTCAGGCGCATCATGGGCGGCGAACTGATCGATCCCGTGAAGATGGTGCCGCCCACCCTGCTCGTTTCGGACACGCTGACGCTCGATCTCGGGTCGCGCCGGCTGACCTTGCGGGCGTGGCCGGCCGCGCACAGCGACAACGATTTGACCGTGTTCGACCAGACGACTAAAACGCTGTTCGCTGGCGACCTGGTCTTTCTCCGCCATATTCCGGTGATGGACGGCAGCATCCGCGGCTGGCTTGCCCTGCTCAAGGAGATCGAGACTGTTCCGGCGGCCCGCGTCGTTCCCGGTCACGGCCCCGTGAGCGACTGGCCTGCCGCGCTCGCCGATGAGCGGCGTTATCTCACGACGCTGCTGTCCGACGTGCGCGCGCTGAACAAGAAGGGCGAATCGATCCGGGCCGCGGCAGATAAGGCCGCCTCGTCCGAACGTTCCCATTGGGATCTCTTCGACGACTACAACGCCCGCAACGCAACCGCAGCATTTTCGGAAATTGAATGGGAGTAGCGGACGCGCTACGCTGTCTCCGGGATCAGCTACGCTGCCCGGGATAGCTGCTTCGTCTGCGCAGGATCACCATCATGGGCCATACGCTTCGCCTCACCTTGATCGCCGCACTGGCCGGCATCGTCTTCGCGCTGCCGGCGAGCGCCGAGGAGGCCTACGATCCCTGGCCGGGCCTGGTGCAGGACATTTTCAGCAATCGTCCGATGAACGACGGCGCCGACGTGATTGGCATCGAGATGCCCTATCGCGCCGAGGATGCGGCGATCGTCCCGGTAACGTTGCGCAGCAAGCTGTCACCCGGCGATGCCCGCCGCATCCGGTCGATCACGCTGGTGATCGACCGCAACCCGGCACCTATGGCCGCGAAGTTCGAACTCGGGCCGGACGCCAATGTCACCGAGATCTCAACCCGCGTGCGCGTCAACAACTACACCGACGTCCATGCGGTGGCCGAGCTCAGCGACGGCACTCTCTACGTCTCGAAAACCTATGTGAAGGCTTCCGGCGGTTGCTCGGCACCGGCGGGAAAGAATGCCGAAGAAGCCCAGAACCGTCTCGGCCAGATGCGCTACCGCCAATTCGCGCGCGAGGAGGCGCCCGCGAGCCGTATCCGCGAGGCGCAGATCATGATCGGCCATCCCAATAATTCCGGCCTCCAGATGGACCAGGTCACGCAGCTCTATATTCCCGCCTTCTTCGTCAATCAGCTGAAGCTGACACAGGACGACAGCCCCGTGCTGTCGATGGAAGGCGGCATCTCGATCTCGGAAGATCCCAACCTGCGCTTCACCTACGTCTCCAGCGGTGCCAGGCGTTTTCGCGCGGAAGCCAAGGACACGGACGGACATTTGTTCCGCAACGAATGGGATGTGGAGAAGCCGGGGACGTGAGGGCGACGCTTGCGCTCAATCCCCCTCCCTCTTGTGGGCCTGTTGCGCCGTTGGCTTTTGGGGCCGAGGAGCGACAGGAGAGACGCGATCCACCATTCGATATCCGCCCTCAATACCCGTCGCCCCAACGATATTGCCATGCGATACCAACAGCCGTCAGTTCGCTTCCCGTGCGGCTGGTGATGCCGGTACTGGCAGAAAGCTTGACAGAGTTCTGTCGATCGATCGGCAACGCGACCGTCAAGCCCGCTCGCGAGATCGCCTGCTCGTTGTCACCTTTGACGCCGTTGAGGGTGGTGCGGCCGCCCGCAAAATAGAGCCCGTCCAGCGCCATCCAAATGCCGGACTGGAACGTGTAGATGGCATGAGCCTGCACCGCATAGATCGGAGCCTGTGAGAAATTGTTGCCGCCGAAGAAGTCGGTGTTGTCGCTGAAGAACGTCACGCTGGGGGCGAGCTCGACCGTCCATGGTCCCCATGCCTTTGAGATCCCGAGCTCGGGCCGAAATGACCAGCGATTGCCGCCGAGGTTGAGCAGCTTGGTGCTGTCATACTGCCCGAAGGGCGCGGAGACCTGCAGGCTCACTCCCACGATCAGATCCTGCTTGTAGCTGGCGAATTCCTTCGCCGACAGCGCGGGTGCCCCAAACAGATTGACCGAGACACGAAATCGCGGATCGCCCAAGCCGGACATCTCTCGCTCGGCCGGCTCGCCGTTCACGAACCCATGCGCGGCGAATGACGATATCGGCACGATCGCGTCGAATTTGGCCGACTGGCCGGCGAGCTCAAAGGACCGAACATAGGCCACTACGCCGGTGTCGGAGCGGAATGTGGCGTCGGCGATCGCGGTGCTGGGATCGAATGCGAGCTTGCCTTGGGAGTAAACATAGCCCGAGATCAGGAAATTCAACCCAATGGGCGAATTCGAATACGATCGGGGCTCTGCTTCCTGTGCGTTCGCATTCGAGACCACAGACAATGCGGCGATCATTCCGAATGCCAAGCCAAACGAAAGCCGCTTTGCGACACGCGCTTCAGGCGCATCGGCACTTGCATCGACGATGATGGGCGCATCGCCGACCGTCCGGTACCCTCCAACGCCATGCCGATTCATCGAAGTATCCTACCAAGCAAGCCTGTCGGATCAAGTCATCGAGGCTCCTCTGGCGACCAAGAATTTCAGTTTTGCCCGTTGCGTCAATTGGTTAGACAGAGCGCCAATTCCGACCAAGAGTTAGGGAGGGCAACGCGGCAAGTGTCAAAAACACCTCACCTCGGCTTCGGCCTGCGCTCGCCTCAAATCATTCACCGCCGCGTTCGCCTGCTCTGACGTCCGAAACTGGGTGCCGAGGTTGCCGCGGACCTGGGACATGCTGAGCGCGGTCTCCGCGGTCACGTAGCGCTCGTAGGTGACGATTGAGGCCACCACGTCGATCGAGCAGGAGCATTGCTCAATCGCCTGGCGTGTCTCGCCATTGGCCTTCATGCAGCCATAGACGTACTCCGCGCGCGCGGAGGTCGGGTAATCGTTGACCTCCTCGGCTCGCGCGATATACGCGGTCGCCGCCAGCACGGCCAACGCAGCGACAATCGGTCGTAGCTGTCCCGCAAAACTCATGAGCGTCCTCCCGCTGGTTGCGATGGAAGCTATGCTATGCGTATTGTCCTGAAAAGCACTCCGTTCGAGGAAATGGCTCACAAGGCGATGAGAGTTTTGGGACGAACATTGGCGCTCGCGATGACGCTGGCGCTGACGCTGGGCACGCCGGGCCATGCCGCGGACACTATCCGCCTGGCGGTGCAGAAGACCGGAACATTCTCCTGGGAACTGGCGACGATCCGCGCGGCCGGTCTCGACAAGGAGGCCGACCTGTCGCTGGAGGTCACCGAGCTTGCGAGCCCTGAAGCCGGCAAGATCGCGCTCCGCGCCGGCAATGCCGACATCATGCTGTCGGACTGGCTGTGGGTGTCGCGAGAGCGCGCGCTCGGCGCCAAGCTCACCTTCTATCCCTATTCCAGCGCGCTCGGTGCGGTGATGGTGCCGGCGGCATCGCCGATCAAGACGCTCGCCGATTTGAAGGGCCGCAAGCTCGCCATCGGCGGTGGTCCCATCGACAAGAGCTGGCTGCTGTTGCAGGCGCGGATGAAACAGGACGGCATCGACCTCAAGTCGGAGGCGACCATCGTCTACGGCGCACCGCCTCTGATCGCCGCCAAGGCGCTCGACGGCGAGATGGATGCGAGCCTGAATTTCTGGAATTTCTGCGCCCAGCTCGAGGCCAAGGGTTTTCGCCGCCTCGCCGGCATCGAGGACATCTTGCCGAAACTTGGCGCCAAGGGCGCGGTCTCCGCCGTCGGCTATGTCTTCGAGGAGAGCTGGGCCGCCAGCCATCGCGATGCGGTCGCGCACTTCATCGCAATGACCCGCAAGGCCAAGCAGTTGCTGGTCACATCGGATGGTGCCTGGGACAAGATCGCGCCGCTCACCGGCGCGACCGATCCGGCCATGCTCAAGGTCTACCGCGACCGCTATCGCGACGGCATTCCGCGCCGGAGCATCGCCGACGAGGAGGCGGACGCGCGTGTGCTCTACCGCGTGCTGGCCGAGATCGGCGGCCGCGACCTGGTCGGACCGGCGGCCGAGCTCGATCCCGGCACCTTCTATCACGCCGTGCCCGGAGACTGAGGTGCTGCGCCTTCTGTCGATTGCCCTGCTGCTTGCGATCTGGTGGACCGCCGCGCTGTTCGTCGGCGGCGCAAAACTGCCCTCTCCGCCTTCCGTGCTTAACGTCATCATCGCGGAAGCGTCGAGCGGCGCGCTGTTCCTGCATCTCGGCGCCACGCTCGCGCGCGTCGCGCTCGCCTTCGTGCTGGCGATGTCGCTCGGCAGCGCCATCGGCTATCTGATGGGACGGGTGAAGCTCGCCGACCGGCTCGGCGATCCCTGGCTGATCCTGCTCCTGAACCTGCCGGCACTGGTCGTGATCGTGCTGGCCTATATCTGGGCCGGCCTGACCGAGGCTGCTGCCATCGCTGCAATCGCCATCAACAAGCTGCCGACCGCCGTCGTCACCTTGCGCGAGGGCACGCGCGCACTCGACCGTTCGCTCGACGAGATGGCGACCGTCTTTGCGATGCCGCGCTGGCGGGCGTTCCGCCACGTCGTGTTGCCGCAGCTTGCACCCTATATCGCGGCCTCTGCCCGTTCCGGCCTGTCACTGGTGTGGAAGATCGTGCTGGTCGCCGAACTCCTGGGACGACCGAACGGCGTCGGCTTCGAGATCGGCGTCGCCTTCCAGCTGTTCGACACGCCGCGGCTGCTCGCTTATTCCCTGACATTCGCCGCGGTCGTGCTCGTGATCGAGACTGCGCTGGTGCAACCGTTCGAGGCCCGCGCAACGCGGTGGCGGCCCCGTGCGGCTTGAAGTCGATATCACCGGCAAGACGTTCAGGAGTGCCGCGGGCGGAACGCACGATGTCCTGGCGCCAATCAAATTTGCGCTTCAATCCGGCGAGGTCGGCGTGCTCATTGGTCCATCCGGCTGTGGAAAGAGCACGATGCTGCGCATCATCCTCGGGCTCGATCGTGACTTTGAGGGCAGTGTATCGCGCCCGCCGGACGCGCGGGTCGGCATGGTGTTCCAGGAGCCGCGGCTGTTGCCATGGCGCTCGGTCGAGCAGAATGTGCGGCTCGCGGCGCCCGACGACAAGCGATGCGCAGCTCGCCGAGCTGTTCAGGATTTTGGAGCTGGAGGCGCATCGCGGCCACTTTCCCGGCGAATTGTCGCTGGGTCTCGCCCGGCGCGTGGCGCTGGCCCGCGCCTTCGCGGTCGAGCCCGACCTGCTGGTGCTCGACGAACCCCTCGCCTCGCTCGACGACGCGCTGGCCGGCCGCCTGCGCGACGAGATCGCGACGCTGGTTGCAAGCCGTTCCGTGATGACGCTGCTCGTCACCCACAGCCTGGATGATGCGATCCGTCTCGGCGACCGCCTGTTCTTCCTGTCGCAGCGCCCCGCGCGCATCGTTCAGGAAGTGCCGATCTCCATTCCGCGTGCTGAGCGCAGCGAGGTCGCGCTCGGCAGGATCAGGACTGAGCTCGCGGCGTTGCAGCTTGAATTGAAATGACAACTCGTGGTCAACTGAACCAAACGAAGTCGCGAGGGAGGTTCATCATGCGCCGTCAGCTGATTGCGATCGGCATCCTGTTGGTTGCAATGCCAGGCGCGGCGGTCGCGCAAACCAAAGGCAAGGGCATCCGGCTCTGGAATTTGACGAGCGAGACGATCTCCGGCTTCCAGCTCGCGCCTGCCGGCAAGACCGACTGGGGCCCGAACCAGTGTCTGAACGACAAGGACAAGGAGGTCGACCACGACGAGCGGCTGCGCATCACCGGCATCGAGCCCGGCCGCTACGACGCCAAGGTCAGCTATCCCAATTCACGGCAATGCGTCGTCCGCGACATCGAGATCAAGGCCGACGCGGTGTTCTCGATCGCCGACAGGGATCTGAAGGACTGCAGCAAGTAGCGCCAGTGGCCTGGACCCTCATCCTGAGGTGCCCGCGCAGCGGGCGTCTCGAAGGATGGCTGCAGGCGACGGCCGGGCCTGCATCGCTCGAGACGCGCGCTTCGCGCTCCTCACCATGAGGGTCTGTTTCGTCTCACGCCTTGTCGTTCGGGTGCGGATACTCGCAGCGCCAGCGCACCGCCTGCCATTTCGGATGGTTACCAACCCATTGCGCGATATAGGGCGGCGCGGCCATGGCGCATTGCGTCGGCGACCCCGCATAGTTGAACACAATGTGCTGCTCTTCGCAGGTCGCAGGCGAGAGCACCGCACACACAGTCACCACCAGGTCGATCGGGTTCATGCCGGGATCCTCGCGCAGGAAGCGCTGCAGATTAGCATAAAGGGATACGTTCCGAGGGGCCGGAGGTTTCAATCCGGCGTGAGGGCGCGCTGGAACCCGCTCCGCTAGAAATTCACCCCAAACACCAGTCTCGCCTGGTGGCGCTCGAAATTGACGAGATCGAGATTGGCCCCCGATCCCGCCGGACGGCCCCAGGCCTGCATGCTCCAGCTCAACGTAAGCCGCGATTGCTCCGAGAGCTGGAAGTAGGCGGTCGGTCCGACGAACAAGGCCTGCCCGGAGAACTCGCCGAGGCCGATGCCTTCATACTGCCGGAAGTAGCGCATCTCGCCACCAAGCAGCACGTTTGGGCTCACGCGCACCATGCCGGCCAAGGCGGCGCCGATGGTCGAGCTTCTCTCGGACAGCCCGGTCACCTCGAAGCGCGCCCATTCCGGCTGGTAGATCAGGTTGAGCGCGCCGATCGCGAAATTCGGGATCAACTCGCGATCGATGGCGAGCGTGAAGTCGGTGCCGTACATCCGCCCTTTCGCGCCGCTGGTCTCGTCGATGCGATTGCCATGGGTCTCAGAGGCGATGGTCATCCCGAACGGGGCGCTCCCTCGGTCGAGCAGGCGATAACGCAGGTCGAGCGAAGCGCCCTGGAAGTTGAACTGGCGGCGATCATCGATATCGGGGACGCCGGTGATGTCGTGCAGCGTGGCGGTGCCGCCGACCTCGATGCGAAAATTCGGCAGCGGCACGATTTCGATCTCGACCTCCTGGCCGACAGCGCGATAGGTGCCGCCTCCCTTGCCGAACCGTCCCGTCGTCTGGGTCTGGAATTCACGCTCGCCTTGATTGCCGACATCGGTGCCGATCATGAAGCCGAAGATGTGCTCGGTATCGAACCCTTCCTCGGCATTAGCGATATCGGCGTGAGCGCGAGCGTGCACGCGACCAATGGCCAAATTGTGTGGGCTCCAATGCGCATCACGAACACTACCACGGCTTCGACGGCATCCGCCATCGAAGCCGCGGCAGGTCGTCAGTCTTACTTGCGCGAAGCGCAGGCGTACATGTTGATTTCCATGCCGACCGGCACTTCCACGATCTTCGGAGCTTTCCAAGCCATTCGGGCTCTCCCAAGGGATTGAGCGCGACATCGCGCCGGGCAAAACCTAGGGCTGCGTCAGGCGCTGTGCAAGTCTGGAATCAATCGGCTGATGGCGATGCGGTGATTTGTGCCAGACGAGTTCGCTCTTGGGCAAACCGCCTTCGCTCTCGGTCAAAGCCACGCCGCGCAAAAGCCTTTCAGCGTAGCAGCCGCAACAGCGCCTGCCCTTTGCGCGACTTCAACTCCTTGGCGTCGAGCGTCCCGTCATTGTCGGGGTCTGCCGCTTTGAAGCGCTGCTCGACCACCGACAAATATTCATCAGGCGTCAGCGTTCCGTCGTGATCGGGATCGGCGGCGGCAAGTTCTTTCGCCGTTAACCGTCCGCGCAATTCGCGCACGTCGAGCGTACCATCATGGTCGGGATCGAGTTTAGCGAACAACGCCGCAGCCGCCTTCTTCACCTCGGCGAGATCGAGCGTGCCGTCATTGTCGGTGTCGAACATTTTGACGGCGTTGCCGGATGCCGACCAGGCCGGCCCGGACAACACAGCAAGCGTGAAAGCAAGCGCAACTGAGCGACGCGATATCATTCAGACCTCCCTCACCATGAGCCCCGATTCGCGCGGGATCGCGATAACATAAGTCCGCAAGCCCGCCCCGGTTCAAGCCGAATTGTCGTGCTTCGCTCGCGACGGAATCGGGTTGCGCCAAATTCTCGCGCTGCGTCAATCTTCGTGCCACGGAAATTGATGCAGCGCATTCGCGCAAGACGAGTAAAATTCCTCGAAGTTTACCGCACGAAGCCTGGCATCTGGCGTCCAACATATCGGCAGCGCGCTTTCGACTTTCGTATTGACGGGTTTTGCATTCGGGCGGAATGTTGCTCCCGCAGCGTCAAAAGGCGCGCATTTTGGGAGGAACGGATGAAACGCTTTGCGATGGCCGCGAGCCTCGTCATATCCGCATGCTCGGTTGCGAGCGCACAGACGACCGATCAACTGGTCAAGGGCGCAACCGATACGTCGAACGTTCTCAATTACGGGATGGGCTACAATCTCCAGCGCTTCTCGACGCTGAACCAGATCAACAAGGATACCGTCAAGAACCTCGTCCCGGTCTGGAACTATTCCTTCAACGACGATCGCAGCGAGGAATCGCAGCCGCTAGTGTACCAGGGCGTGATCTACGTGACCTCGCACAACGCGACCATGGCGGTCGATGCCAAGACCGGCAAGCAGATCTGGAAATCCAAGATCGAGTATCCCGCCGAGACGCCGCGCATCGTCTGCTGCGGCATCATCAATCGCGGCGCCGCGCTCTTCGACGGCAAGCTGTTCCGCACCACGCTCGACGCCAACGTGATCGCGATCGATGCCAAGGACGGCAAGGAGCTGTGGCGGCAGAAGGCGGCCGACATCAAGGAAGGCTATTCGATGACGGTGGCCCCGCTGGTCGCCGACGGCGTCGTCATCACCGGCATCTCCGGCGCCGAGTTCGGCACCCGCGGGTTCATCGACGGCTGGGATCCGGCAACGGGCAAGCATCTCTGGCGCACCCATTCGATCCCCTCACCCGACGAGCCCGGCGGCGACACCTGGAAGGGCGACACCTGGAAGCTCGGCGGCGGCTCGACCTGGATCACGGGCTCCTACGATCCCGAGTTGAACACGGTCTATTGGGGCATCGGCAATCCCGGGCCGTTCAACGCAGCGGTGCGCCCCGGCGACAACCTCTACACCTGCTCCGTGCTGGCGATGGATCCCAAGACCGGCAAGATCAAGTGGCACTACCAGTTCTCGCCGAACAATCCGTTCGACTATGACAGCGTGGCCGAGATGGTGCTTGCCGACATGAACGTCGAGGGCAAGCCCACCAAGGTGCTGATGGACGCCAACCGCAACGGCTTCTTCTACGTGCTCGACCGCACCAACGGAAAGCTGCTCGCAGCCAATCCTTACGTGAAGGTGAACTGGGCGACCGGCATCGACATGAAGACGGGGCGACCGATCGAGACCGACGTCGTCACCGGCGCGCGCGAGGGCAAGAAGGTCACGGTCTATCCGTCGATCCTCGGCGGCAAGAACTGGGAGCCGATGTCGTTCAACCCGCAGACCGGCCTCGCCTACGCCAACACGCTCGCCTTTGGCGGCAAGTACAAGTCGGAGCCGGCCACCTTCAAACAGGGTGAATGGTATCTCGGCATGGACCTCACCGATCCCTGGGAGTTCGGCGACGGCGCGCGCGGCCATCTGAAGGCAATCGATCCAATGACCGGCAAGGCGAAGTGGGAGGCGGCAAGCGACATCCCGCGCTTCTCCGGCGTGTTGTCGACCGCGGGCGGCGTCGTGTTCACGGGCGCGCTGACCGGCGAGTTCGAGGCCTTCGACGCCGACACCGGCAAGAAGCTCTGGCAGTTCCAGACCGGCTCCGGCATCGAGGGACAGCCGGTGACCTGGCAGCAGGACGGCGTGCAGTACATCGCCGTTACCTCCGGCTATGGCGGCGTCTACTCGCTGTTCTCCGGCGACGAGCGGCTGGCCAAGGTGCCGCCCGGCGGCTCGCTGTGGGTCTTTGCGGTGAAGCAGTAACGGCAAGACACGTTGAGAGATATGTCTCACAAGACGGTGGCGATCTTCGCCACCGTCACGGTGCTGACGGTCGCGCTTGCGGCGACTGTCCGTGCCGCGGATGACGCAAATGGCAATCCGGTGCAGGCGCAGATCGACCACGGCAAATCGACCTATGCCGAGAAATGCTCGCACTGCCACGGCCCCAACATGATGAATTCCGGCACCATCACCCCGGACCTGCGCGCCTTTCCCGACGACAAGACGCGTTTCGTCACCACCGTGAAAAACGGCAAGAACAACAAGATGCCGCCCTGGGGCGACATCCTCAGCGACGACGAGATCGGAAATCTCTGGGCCTTCATCTCGAGCCGGAGGAAGCCATGAGCAGCCGGCTGGCAGCGCTCAGTCTCGCCGCGGTCCTCGTTGCTCCGGCAACGGCGGCCTGGGCGGCTGATCCCTTGAACATCTGTCTTGACGAGGACCGCCCGCCGCTCTCGGCGCATCACCGCGGCAAGCCGGATTCGGGCTTCGACGTGCTGCTGGCGCAAGCGATCGCGGACCGGATGGGACGGCCGCTCCGGATTTAATGGTTCGAGAGCAAGCTGGATGAGGATTCCAGCCCGCAGCTCGAGGCCAATGCGTTGCTGTCCGACCGACGCTGCTCGCTGGTCGGCGGCTACGCGCTGACGACGGATTCGCTGGTCGTCCCCGGCATGAAGACGGCGCGCCTGCCGGATTTCGCAGGCGCCACGCGCGACGACCGGCGCCGCCGCGTTGCGCTCGGCGTGCTCGCGCCGAGCCGGCCTTACGTCTATTCGCCGATGACGGTCGTGCTCGGGCCGAAGGCGCGCGAGCGCAGGATCAGCGGCATCGGCGATCTTGCCGGTCTCCGCCTCGCAATCGAGAGCGGATCTCTGGGTGACGCCATCCTGATGACGTTCGACAAGGGACGGCTGATCGACAACATCACCCATCTCGTCCCCGGCCGCGACGATTTGCTGGGTGCGCTCGACCGCGGCGACTATGACGCGACCTTGATCGACCTCGCCCGCTTCGACGCCCACCGCACCGCGCATCCCGACACGACAATCACGGCGTCCGGCTACTATTATCCGATCGGTGCTAATCGCGGCTATGTCGGGCTCGCCGGCGATGGCGCGCTGATCGACGCCGTCAACAAGGCGCTGACGGATCTTGCCGCCGAGGGCAAGATCGCCGAATTCGGCAAACAAGCCGGCCTGACCTACCTGCCGCCGCGCGAGCCTGCGATCCTCGGCGATGTCTGGACGAAGATCATTCAGCGGTGATTTTGCTCGTCATTCCGGGGCGCCCGCAGGGCGAGCCCGGAATGACGGAGGGGATGATTGGCGACGGGCGCAACGGCTGGCTCACACGCGTCAGTAGCCGTATGATGCCGGGCACTCATTTCGACGATTTGGTGCCATCACGAGTTCCCCCACCATCCCGTCTGCCACCGTGCTGCGCAATGTCCTCGCCCCGGGAAATCAAGACCGGCGAACTCCTACGAGCGTTGATCGTCGTCGGCCCGTTCGTTGCCGCCTATTTCGCCTCGCGCGACACGGCGCTGTTGGACCTGGGACGCTATGCGCTCCCGGTTCTTGCTGCGACCCTCACGCTGATTTCATTCTCCCGCTATAACGTCGGCTTCGGCCTGCGCTGCTTCTTCATCGCGCTCGCCGCATCCTTTGCCGGCGGCGCCAGCAGCATTGCGGAGGAGCGCGTCGCCAACGTGATCATTGCTGGCGCGTTCGGCCTGATCGCGCTGGAACTGACGGAGATCGTATGGCTGCGCTTACGGAAAGCTACTCGGCCGTTGCAGCTATCGTAGCCGCGGCGCACCACAAACTTCATTTCAACGAAAGCAAACGGGCCGCCTTGCCCGCCTAATTTTCGTCCACGACAACGGCGCCTTGCTGCGCCTTGTGGATCGAGGACGGCACCACGCCGAAATATTTCCGGAACACGCGGCTGAAATGCGATGAGCTGGAGAAGCCCCAGGAGAACGCGACGTCGGTGATGGTCTTGCCGGCGTGGGCCTCGAGCTCCTGGCGGCAGTTCTGCAGGCGCGCCTGCCAGATGTAGTCGCTCACCGTGGTGCCGCGCTCGGAAAACAGCATGTGCAGATAGCGCTTGGAGCAGCCGAGCTCGGCGGAGATCTGGTCGATGCACAGATCGGGATCGCGCAGATGCTCGCGAATGAAGAATTGGGCACGCACATACGTCGCCTCGGGCCCGACCCGATCGAACATCGTGTCGGCTTCGCGCAGCGGCAGCAGCAGCAGGTCGATCAGCGAATCGGCAACGCCGACCGCGCTGTTGGCCGACAGCTTCGCCGCTTCGTCGAAAGTGGCATGGACGAAATCATGAGCGATCCGCCCGGTGCCGGTACGCGACGACAGCTTGCAAGCCGGCATCCGCTGCGACGGGAATCCGCGATCGCGCAGCAGCGCCTTCGGCACGATCACCACGTCGTGGCGCGTAAACGCGGGACTGATGATCGAATGCGGGCAGGAGACGTCATAGGCGATGATGTCGCCCGGGATTGATCTCGATGTGGCGGCCTTCCTGCTCGAAATAGGACACGCCATAGGTCTGGAAGTGGATCTTGATATACGGGTGTTCATTGGCCTTGGCGCGCGCCAGCGTGTGCGCGATGCGATGCTGGCTCACCTCGATCTGGCAGAGCTTCAGGCGCGAGACGGAGGTGTAGTCGATACGGCCCTCGAGCGAGGACGCTTCCAGCGGATCGACGTCGAAATGGCCGCACAGACTCGTCAACCCGTCGATCCAGCTCTGGATCTGCCGCTTCGGCGTCATTCCGGTCGTCGAGAGCGTGTGAATTGTGTCGGACATTAACCCAGCCACTGCTTTCATCCGGGAGATTCGACGCGAATCGCGACCGGTGCAGCCGGTGCCCTCAGCCGTGATTGCGTGACGTTTACCTCAAATTTAGGCGGTCTTTTGGAGCGAGCGCCATCGCTCCACTGCCGCCCTTGAAACTTAATCCTCCGCCTTAGTTGCAGCCCCGTCAAGGGGGACCTGAGCGATGCGACCCGCGCTTGCGCGGTGCGAAAAAGATGAATTCGCGCCTGCAAAATCAAAAACTTCGCATCCGTGCGCTATCGAGCAAAGCGGCTTCTCTCTTGGGCAAGTTTCCCGATCGCGAACCCGTTACGAATTGCGCCAGGAACAAACAAAAACGGGCCGCCCTGCACGCGGACCTGTGGCTCTCATCAGGAGGAGGAAACCCCACCTCTTCTCTGCCCCCCTCGTCCCCCCCCCACACGACAGACTCTAAACCCCGCAAAAACAATGCTTCGAAAAAATCAACGGAGGAATGACGATGCGCAAGGTGCTACTCGCGACCTTTCTAGGCTCCGCGGCGGCTCTCGCCGTCGGCAGCGCTTCAGCCAATGACGAGCTGAACAAGATGTCGCAGAACCCGAAAGACTGGGTGATGCCGACAGGCGACTATGCCAATACCCGCTACTCCAAGCTCAACCAGATCAACGCACAAAATGTCGGCAAGCTCCAGGTCGCCTGGACCTTCTCGACCGGCGTGCTGCGCGGCCATGAAGGCGGCCCGCTGATCATCGGCAACATGATGTACGTCCATACGCCGTTCCCGAACAAGGTCTATGCCATTGACCTTTCGCAGGAGAACAAGATCGTCTGGAAGTACGAGCCGAAGCAGGATCCGAACGTCATCCCGGTGATGTGCTGCGATACGGTGAACCGCGGCCTGTCTTACGGCGACGGCAAGATCTTCCTGCATCAGGCCGACACGACCCTGGTCGCGCTCGACGCCAAGTCCGGTCAGGTTGCATGGACCGCCAAGAATGGCGATCCCAGCAAGGGCGAGACCGGCACCTCGGCGCCAATGGTCGTCAAGGACAAGGTGCTGGTCGGCATCTCCGGCGGCGAGTTCGGCGTTCAAGCCCACATGACCGCCTACGATATCAAGACCGGCAAGGTGGCCTGGCGCGGATTCTCGGAAGGGCCGGATGACCAGATCCTGGTCGACGACAAGACCACCGCACTCGGCAAGCCGGTCGGCAAGGACTCCAGCCTCAAGACCTGGCAGGGCGATCAGTGGAAGATCGGTGGCGGCGCCACATGGGGCTGGATCTCCTACGATCCCGAGCTGAACCTCGTCTATTACGGATCGGGCAACCCCTCGACCTGGAATCCGAAGCAGCGTCCCGGCGACAACAAATGGTCGATGACGATCTGGGCGCGCAATCCGGACACCGGCGTGGCCAAGTGGGTCTATCAGATGACGCCCCATGACGAATGGGACTATGACGGCATCAACGAGATGATCCTCTCGGACCAGCAGATCAACGGCCAGCCGCGCAAGCTGCTGACGCATTTCGATCGTAACGGCCTCGGCTATACGCTCGATCGCGCCACCGGTGAGCTTCTGGTCGCCGAAAAGTACGATCCGAAGGTGAACTGGACCTCCGGCGTCGACATGGACAAGAACTCGCCACCTATGGCCGTCCGAAGGTGCTCGACACAGCTTCGACCGACAAGGCGGGTGAGGACCACAACATGAAGGGCATCTGCCCGGCCGCGCTCGGCACCAAGGACGAGCAGCCGGCGGCCTACTCGCCGGACACGCAGCTGTTCTACGTTCCGACCAACCACGTCTGCATGGACTACGAGCCGTTCAAGGTGAGCTACACCGCGGGCCAGCCCTATGTGGGTGCGACGCTCTCGATGTATCCGCCGCAGGGCGAAACCCATATGGGTAACTTCATCGCCTGGGACGGCAAGACCGGCAAGATCGTCTGGTCGAACAAGGAGCAGTTCTCGGTCTGGTCGGGTGCGCTCGCAACCGCCGGCGGCGTGGTGTTCTACGGCACGCTCGAAGGCTACCTGAAGGCAGTCGACGCCAAGACCGGCAAGGAGCTCTACAAGTTCAAGACTCCGTCCGGCATCATCGGCAACGTCACCACCTATGAGAACAGCGGCAAGCAGTACGTTGCCGTGCTCTCCGGCGTGGGCGGCTGGGCCGGCATTGGTCTGGCAGCGGGCTTGACCGATCCGACCGCCGGTCTCGGCGCAGTCGGTGGCTACGCGGCGCTCAGCAACTACACGGCCCTCGGCGGTACGCTGACCGTGTTCGCGCTGCCGTCGAACTAGCCTCAACTCCGTATCGCTCCGGCGCGTGGATCAACTCCACGCGCCGGCTCGTCTCCACCGAACACTCCGAGGAAAATCTCTTGCGTAGAATCTGCTCTGTTATTGCTGCGATGATCTTCGTTGCGTCCGGGGGAATTGCTGTCGCGGACGGCTCGGGCGACCCCACTGCCGTCAAGCAGAACGAAACTGGCGAATGGCTCGATAAGGAGGGTAATCCGACCTACAAGATCTCGGCCGACGGCAACGTGGACTGGTACACCTATTCCGGATACCGCCGCTATCACTCTGATTGCCATGTCTGCCACGGCCCAGATGGAATGGGATCGACTTACGCGCCGGCGCTGAAGGATTCGCTCAAGACCATGAGCTATGCCGACTTTCTCGGAGTCGTCGCCTCCGGCCGCAAGAACATCTCGACTGCCGCGGAGAACGTGATGCCGGCCTTCGGCGATAACCCGAACGTCGCCTGCTACATGGACGATCTCTACGTCTATCTGCGCTCCCGCTCCAACGAGGCCTGGGGTCGCGCCCGCCCCGGCAAGCATGAGGACAAGAACGACGCCTACACCAAGAACGAAGACTCGTGCATGGGCAAGAAGTGAACGTTTGGGGCCCGACCGAGACTTAATCTTGGCGCCCTGCGAGAATTGAGGAGTTACCGATGAAGACCCGCGCTGCGGTCGCGTTTGAAGCGAAGAAGCCGCTCGAGATCGTCGAGCTGGACCTGGAAGGCCCCAAGGCGGGCGAGGTGCTGGTGGAGATCAAGGCGACGGGCATCTGCCACACCGACGCCTACACCCTGGACGGCCTGGATAGCGAAGGCATGTTCCCCTCGATCCTGGGCCATGAGGGCGCCGGCGTGGTGCGGGAGAGTCGGCGCCGGCGTGACCTCGGTGAAGCCGGGCGACCACGTGATCCCGCTCTACACGCCCGAGTGCCGCCAGTGCAAAAGCTGCCTCTCCCGCAAGACCAACCTGTGCACCGCGATCCGCGCCACCCAGGGCAAGGGCCTGATGCCCGACGGCACCAGCCGCTTCTCCTACAAGGGCGAGCCGGTCTACCACTACATGGGCTGCTCGACCTTCTCCAACTACACCGTCCTGCCCGAGATCGCCCTGGCCAAGATCCGCACCGACGCGCCCTTCGACAAGGCCTGCTACATCGGCTGCGGCGTCACCACCGGGGTCGGCGCGGTGGTCAACACCGCCAAGGTCGAGCCGGGCGCCAATGTCGTCGTCTTCGGCCTCGGCGGCATCGGGCTCAACGTGATCCAGGGCGTGAAGATGGTCGGCGCCGACAAGATCATCGGCGTCGACATCAACGACGACAAGGAGGAGTGGGGCCGCCGCTTCGGCATGACCGACTTCGTCAACCCCAAGAAGATCGCCGGCGACATCGTCGCCCATCTGGTGGCCCTGACCGACGGCGGCGCCGACTACACCTTCGACTGCACCGGCAACACCACCGTGATGCGCCAGGCGCTGGAAGCCTGCCATCGCGGCTGGGGCACATCGATCATCATCGGCGTGGCCGAGGCCGGCAAGGAGATCGCCACCCGGCCGTTCCAGCTGGTCACCGGACGGGTCTGGAAGGGCTCGGCCTTCGGCGGCGCCCGCGGCCGCACCGACATGCCCAAGATCGTCGACTGGTACATGGACGGCAAGATCCAGATCGACCCCATGATCACCCACACCCTGCCGCTCGAAGGCATCAACAAGGCCTTCGACCTGATGCACGAGGGCAAGTCCATCCGATCAGTCGTCGTGTTCTAGCTCGAAAGCGTCACCACCCAAGGAGGATCGACCCAAGACTACACTGCATCCGTCGATCGACAACGGGATCAAAAGGGTACCGAAAGCTTGCCGGCGGCACGCTGGTCTGCAAATGCAAGGACCAGTCAGGTCAAGGTCGGCATCAAGGGCGACGTCGCCCACAACCACGCCTGCGGCTGCACCAAGTGCTGGAAGCCGGCGGGCGCGACCTTCTCCGTCGTGGCCGTGGTTCCCCGCCAGAACCTGTCGGTGCTCGAGAACGGCGACAAGCTGAAGATCGTCGACGCGTAGGCCGTCATCCAGCGCTACGCCTGCAAGGGCTGCGGCATGCACATGTACGGCCGCATCGAGAACAACGGCCATCCGTTCTACGGCCTCGATTTCATCCATCCGGAACTGTTCCAGGAACAGGGCTCGCAGGCGCCGCAATTCGCCGCCTTCGTCTCCTCGGTGATCGAATCCGGCGTGAAGCCGGAGCAGATGGCCGGCATGCGGTCGCGGCTGAAGGAAATCGGGCTCGAGCCCTATGACTGCCTGTCGCCGGCGCTGATGGACGCGATCGCCACCCACGTGGCGAAGGCTAAGGCCGCCTGAGCAGGCCGCCAGAAATTGCCCGTCCGCTCGCTGGTCGCCAGCGAGTGGACGGGTGCGGCTCTCGAATGATCGCGGCGATATTGCCGCCTGTGCACTTTGCGTATGCGAGCGCGTTTCCGCTCCCTCAGTCCTGGTCTCTGAATGACTGCGCAGTGCCGCTTCCTTCTCTCCTGAAGTCAGCGTCCTGCGTTTCTCCCTCCCTCGACTGAGGAATACTGCTTTGTCCGCGCAGTCCATCTGGCGGACGAAGCTTTTTTCGCCGCGCCTTCCGATTTTGTCGTCGCGCAATACGCGACGTGTTGCCGCGCCCTGCTTTTGACAAACCACAGATGCAATCTGTTCACGCCGACAACACCCGGCTGTGAATGCCGGGCCGGCGCGATCTCTGCTACTGTCGCGTCGTCACGATGCCGCGCGAGTTCAATCAATCAAGAACAACACGGGAGGTATCGAGCATATCCGGACATCGCGATTAGCTTTCCTGCCCCCTGCCGGGATCTGCCCGCGCGGGATCACGGGCCGAAGTGCAATTGCGGCTCACGGACCATGGTGCCGGCCGATGTCGGCTACTCCAAAATCGGCAAAGCTTATGAAGAGCGAGGGACGATCATGATCAAGGTAAAGATCAATGGCCAGGAACAGAGCTGGGACGGCGACCCGGATCTCCCGCTACTCTGGTTCCTGCGCGACGAAGCCGGGCTGACCGGCACCAAGTTCGGCTGCGGCCAGGCCCTGTGCGGCAGCTGCACCGTCATCGTTGACAAGGAGGCGGTGCGCTCCTGCGTCACATCGATCAACGACGTCGCCGGACGCGAGGTCACCACGATCGAGGGGCTGCATCCGGACGGCGATCATCCCGTCCAGAAGGCCTGGCGCCAGGTCAACGTTCCCCAATGCGGCTTCTGCCAGGCCGGCCAGATCATGCAGGCCGCAGCGCTGCTGATGGAAAATCCTAAGCCGTCGCATGACCAGATTCGCGAGGCGATGTCCGGCAATATCTGCCGCTGCGGTTGCTACCAGCGCATCGAGAATGCCGTTCACCTCGCATCGACGGGAGTGTGACATGAATTTCATCCAGAACCCGACAAAGCTTCGCGGCTTCGAGAAGAACATCCGTGTCGAGAAGATCTCACGCCGCAGCATCCTGAAGGGACTCGGCGTCACCGGCGGCTTCGTGCTCGCCGCTCCCGTGATGTCGCGCCAGGCCTTTGCCTATGAGACCGGCGCCGGAAAGATGCCGCACGGCGTCGTGGTCGATCCGCGCGTGTTTGTCGCGGTCGCGCCCGACGGCACCGTCACCATCCTCGCCCACCGTTCCGAGATGGGCACCGGCGTGCGCACCAGCCTGCCGCTGATCGTGGCCGAGGAGATGGAAGCGGACTGGTCGAAGGTGAAGGTGCAGCAGGCCCATGGCGACGAGGTCAAGTTCGGCAACCAGGACACCGACGGTTCCCGCAGCACGCGGCACTACCTGATTCCGATGCGTCAGATCGGCGCGTCGGCCCGCACCATGCTGGAGCAGGCCGCGGCCAAGCGCTGGGGCGTGCTGGCGACCGAGGTCAAGGCGGTTAATCACGAGGTCGTCCACAGCGCGAGCGGGCGCAAGCTCGGCTTCGGCGAACTTGCAGCCGACGCCGCCAAGGAATCGGTGCCGAGCATCGAAGGCCTCAAGCTGAAGGACCCCAAGGACTTCCGCTATCTGACCAAGGGCCAGATCGGTATCGTCGATCTCCATGACATCACCACCGGCAAGGCGGGTTACGGCGCGGACGTGCGCCTGACGGGTATGAAGTATGCTGTGATCGCGCGGCCGCCGGTGACCGGCGGCAAGCTGGTCTCGTTCGACCCGGCTGAGGCGCTGAAGATCTCCGGTGTCGAGAAGGTGATGCAGGTCCGCGGCTGGCCGTGGCCCTCGAAGTTCCAACCGCTCGGCGGCGTTGCCGTGATCGCGCGCAATACCGGCGCGGCGATCAAGGGCCGCGATGCGCTGAAACTGGTCTGGGACGACGGCGCCAACGGCAAATACAACTCGGTCGCCTATCGCAAGGAGCTCGAGGAGGCCTCGCGCAAGCCCGGCCTCGTCGTGCGCGCCGAGGGCGACGCGGACGCTGCGCTGAAGAGCGCCGATAAGGTCGTGGTCGGCGAATATTATCTGCCCCATCTCGCCCATGTCAGCATGGAGCCGCCGGTCGCGGTCGCCGACGTCAAGGGCGACAAGGCGGAGATCTGGGCACCGGTGCAGAGCCCCGGCGGCACGCGCGAGGACGTCGCCAAGACGCTCGGCATTCCCGAGGGCAATGTCACCGTCAATGTCACGCTGCTCGGTGGCGGTTTCGGCCGCAAGTCGAAATGCGACTTCGCGCTCGAAGCCGCGCTCTTGTCGAAGGAGCTCGGCGCGCCGGTGAAGGTGCAGTGGACGCGGGAGGACGACCTCCACCACGACTTCCTGCACACCGTCTCGGTCGAGCGCATCGAGGCTGGGCTTGACAAGGACGGCAAGGTGATCGCCTGGCGTCACCGCAGCGTGGCGCCTACCATCGCTTCGACGTTTGCCGCGGGCGCAAAGCACGCGGCGGCGTTCGAGCTCGGCATGGGGCTCGTCGACATGCCCTTCGAGATCGCCAATATCAGTTGCGAGAACCCGGAAGCCGCGGCGTTCACCCGTATCGGCTGGTTCCGCTCGGTCTCGAACATCCCGCGCGCCTTCGCGGTGCAGTCGATGGTCGGCGAGATCGCGAACGCGACCGGCCGCGACCAGAAGGAGACGCTGCTCGCGCTGATCGGCACACCCCGGATCGTCAAGCCGGCGGTGAAGGACATGTGGAACTACGGCGAACCCTACGACAGCTACCCGATCGATACCGCGCGCCTGCGCAAGGTGGTCGAGCTGGTCGCCGAGAAGGGCGAATGGGGGCGTGCGGTCGCCAAGGGCCACGGCCTTGGCATCGCCGTGCACCGCAGCTTCGTCAGCTACATCGCGACCATCGTCGAGGTGGCGGTCGACGACAAGGGCAAGCTGACGGTGCCGCGCGTCGACACCGCGATCGACTGCGGCACTTATGTCAATCCCGAGCGCATCCAGTCGCAGATCGAGGGCGCAGCGATCATGGGGCTGAGCCTCGCCAAGTACGGCGAGATCAGCTTCAAGGACGGCAAGGTGGTGCAGAAGAACTTTGACGACTTCCAGGTCGTCAGAATCGACGAATCTCCGCTGGTGACCAACGTCTACATCATGCCGCCCGGCCCCGACACGCCGCCGAGCGGCGCCGGCGAGCCCGGCGTGCCACCGTTCGCACCGGCGCTTATGAACGCGATCTTCGCCGCGACCGGAAAGCGCATCCGCGCGCTTCCGATCGGCAAACAATTGGAGGCGTGACGGAACGGAAAGCGGCTTCGCGCCGTTTCCATCGATCTGACAGGAGCAGATCGATGACCAACATCCCAAGGGCGCTCGCAGTCTCGCTGCTGTCGGGCGCCTTTTTGTTGTCTGCCGCAGGCGCATATGCCCAGAGCAGCACCACGCCACCGACCACCGCGACGCGCCCGACCGCGCCGGACCAGAACTCGCTTCCCAACGCCAGCGCTCCCCCTGCCTCGACCACCCAGACCACCGGGCAAAGCAGCGCAGACCCGAAGGTTCAGGAGCTGAACCAGCGGGAGAAGGACAAAGTCGACCGCCAGGGCAAGTAAGCCACGATCACGCACGCAAAATGCGGCGGACGTTACCGTCCGCCGCATTTGCCCCCTCACCACTCCGCCTTCTTCGATCCGCCGCGGAGCTTATTTCTTCAGCGCGAACACCCAGATCACGCCGCCTTGCGGCACGTTAGACTCGATCCCGATATTGTTGGTCGCGAGCGCGTCCTGGATGCGCTGCGCGTCCACGCCCCAGCCCGACTGGATCGCGACGTATTGGGTGCCGTCGATCTCATAGGACACCGGCATGCCCATGATGCCGGAATTGGTCTTCTGCTCCCATAGCACCTCGCCGGTCTTGGCGTTGAAGGCGCGGAAGTTGCGGTCGTTGGTGCCGCCGGCGAAGACGAGATCGCCCGCGGTCGCCGTGACCGATCCGAACAGCTGCGATTTCGGGAAGTTGTGCTGCCACACCTTCTCGCCCGTGCTGGGATCCCAGGCCTGGAGCTCGCCGAAATGATCGGCGCCAGGCTTCGCCTTCAGGCCGATGTCCTCCGGCTTGGTACCGAGCCAGAGCTCGCCCGGCTTCAGCGCCACCTTCTCGCCGGTGAAGCCGCCGCAGAAATTCTCGTTGGCGGGGACATAGACGAGACCGGTCTTCTGGCTATAGGCGGCCGACGGCCAGTCCTTGCCACCCCACAGCGACGGACAGAACTCGACGCGCTTGCCGATTGCTGGCTTGTGATCGGGATCGACGATCGGCCGTCCGCTTTCGGCGTCGATGCCCTTCCAGACGTCGGTGGCGACGAACGGCCAGCCAGCAACATAGTTGATCTTCGTGGGCGTGCGCTCGAGCACCCAGAAGATCGCGTCGCGTCCGGGATGGATCAGGCTCTTGAAGCTGCGGCCGTCGCGTTGCAAATCGACAAGCATCGGCGCGTCGACCTCGTCCCAGTCCCAGGAATCGTTCTGGTGGTACTGGTGATAGGTCTTGATCTTGCCGTTGCTGGGATCGAGCGCCAGCACGGACGACGTGTAGAGATTGTCGCCGGGATGCGTCTCGCCGGGCCACGGCGCGGCATTGCCGACGCCCCAGTAGATCGTCTTGGTGTCCTTGTCGTAATTGCCGGTCATCCAGGCCGAGCCGCCACCGGTCTTCCAGTCGTCGCCCTGCCAGGTGTCGTGACCGGGCTCGCCTTCGCCGGGAATGGTGAAGGTGCGCCACAGTTCCTTGCCGTCCTTGGCATCGTAGGCGACGACGTAACCGCGCACGCCGAGCTCGCCGCCGGAGCCGCCGACGATGACCTTGCCATCGACAACAAGCGGCATCAGGGTCATGTACTGACCCTTCTTGTAATCCTGCACCTTGGTGTCCCACACCACCTTGCCCGTCTTGGCGTCGAGCGCCACGACATGGTCGTCGGTGGTGGCGAGATAGAGCTTGTCCTCCCACAGGCCGACGCCGCGGCTGGTCGGATGCAGCTGGAACAGATCGTCGGGGAGCTGCCGCTTGTAGCGCCAATATTCGTCGCCGGTTTTCGCGTTCAGCGCGATCACCTGCCCCATCGGCGTCGCCACGAACATCACGCCGTTGTTGACGATCGGCGGCGCCTCGTGGCCTTCGACCACGCCGGTGGCAAAGGTCCAGACCGGCGTGAGATTCTTGACGTTGGTGGTGTTGATCTGGTCGAGCGGGCTGTAGCCCTGCCCGTCATAGGTGCGGCGATAGAGCATCCAGTTGCCGGGCTCGGGATTTTCCAGGCGCTGCTGGGTGACTGGCGCGTAGCTCTCGATAGGGCCGGCACCGGCGGCGGTCGAGACAAGGCACGTGAAGGCGACGAAGCCGGACAGCAACAATTGCTTCCTGGTCATGGACGTTCCCCTTTTTCATCTGTTTGAATTCTTGTTTTGAATTCTTGTCGTTCGTCCCGACGCCCGCCTTTCGGCGGATGCGGCCTCTCGTGACGCGGGTACGACCCGCACGGTCATCCCTGCTGCACGCCACCTACCTTTCCGATAAAATTGCCCGCGACGCTGAGCGCACCGTCAGACAACGCCAGCGGCAGCGCGGCGAGCCGCCGCGGCGCCGGCCCGAACACGACCTGCGCGCCCGCGCGGGGATCGTATTCGGAGTTGTGGCACATGCACTTGAACACCTCCTTGTCGCCGACATCGCTCTTGACCCAGGCGGTGACGGGACAGCCGGCATGAGCACAGATCGCCGAATAGGCGATGATGCCGTCGATGGCGCGCGCGCGAGTCTGTTCGTCGAGCTCGGCGGGATCGAGCCGGATGATAAGGATCTCGTTGAGCCGCGAGGCGCTGCGCACGACCGATGTCTTGGGATCCTGCGGCCAGGCATGCACCGGCGGACCGCCTGCCTGCAGATCAGCCGCGGTGATGAGCTTCCCTTCCCTGTCGCCTTCGGTGAAGACGAGAAGATCGCCCTTCTGAGGCCGCTCGTCGGAGCCGGGCGGATCCTCTCTGGCACGCACCTTCGTGGAACAGCCGAGACAGGCCGTGGTGGCGAGCGCACCGAGCAACAGCGTTCGCCGCGTTTGCTCCGCGCCCGCGTCGGCTTCATGTTCCGCAGTGCCGTCGGAGGATGAGGATGCGGTGCTGAACGATGTGCTCGACATGCATGTTAGCAGGCGCTGGAACTCTGCCAAAATGAAGGCGGCGAATTGGCGCCGCAGTGCATCAATATGTCTTTGCTCGCTTTGATTGAACGCGAATGAACGCATTCAAACGCATTTTTGCAACTTCTACGTCATAACGCGCGAACGGCATGATGATTTTGCAGATCAGACCAATGATGTTGGAATTGGTGCGACGCGCTGCTTCTTGGCGTGATGTCAACTAACGTCGATGCAACTGCACGTTTCTCAGGCAGGCATTTTGTATTTTAAGACCGGAGCACGTGACGCGGAGACGCGATGCGCCCCGCGATGGTGGCCGACGCCATCTCAAAACTGTCGGCGATGCGCCGCGCCTTGTCGATGAACAGCGCAGCCGCCGGCGGCGGACAGACCTCGTGCGCGATCTGCTCGAACAGGTCGAGCCAGCGGTCGAAGTGATCGCCGACCAGGCTCAGCGGCATATGTGCCCGCATCGGCGAACCCTGATAACGGCCGGTCATCAGCACGACCGAAGACCAGAAATTCTTGAGCTTGGCGAGATGCTCGTCCCAATCCTGGACGATCGCAAACACCGGTCCCAGCAGCGCGTCCTCACGTACGCGCCCGTAGAAGCGGGTGACAAGTTCCCCGATCATCTCCTCGGTGATCCCGGTGCGCTCGATCGCATCCTGGGTCAGCAGGTTCCGCCGCGTGGCCGCCGCCTCGCGCTCGGCCTTCAGTCGATCCGACATATCCTTCGCTTTCCGTTTTCGATGTTCGCGCGGCCGCCCGCGCGACATTGTCGGGCCAATTGCGCGCGACGTCTTTGTCGCAGCGCAAATTGTGGCACGGACGGCGGGATCTGTATCCTGAGGGTGATCTTATCGGAAAACCGCTACACACTTTTCCGGATCACTCCCCCAATACCCGCCGCCACGCCTTGATCAGGCGCCGTAGCTATAAAAGCCCTGCCCGGCCTTGCGGCCGAGATGGCCGGCATCGACCATTTCCTTGAGCAAGGGGGCCGGACGATATTTGGGATCGTTGAAGCCTTTGTAAAAGACCTCCATCACCGACAACATGGTGTCGAGGCCGACGAGATCCGCCAGCGCCAGCGGCCCGATCGGATGGTTGCAGCCGAGCTTCATGCCGGCGTCGATCTCCTCGGCGGTCGCAATCCCCTCCTGGAGCGCGAAGATTGCCTCGTTGATCATCGGGCACAGAATGCGGTTGACGGCGAAGCCCGGGCTGTTCTTGGCGGTGATCGCAACCTTGCCGACGCGCTGGGCGAAATCGAGCGCCTTGGCGTGAGTGTCGTCGGACGTCTGCAAGCCGCGGATGAGTTCCAGCAGCGCCATCACCGGCACCGGGTTGAAGAAGTGCATGCCGATGAAGCGATCGGGGCGATCGGTCGCCGCGGCAAGCTTGGTGATCGAGATCGACGAGGTGTTGGTCGCCAGCAGCGTGCGCGGTGACAGCGTCGCGCAGAGGTCTTTCAGGATCTTGACCTTGAGCTCCTCATTTTCGGTCGCGGCCTCGATGACGAGATCGCAGTCGACGAGCTTGGCCCGGTCGGTCGTGCCGGTGATGCGCTTGAGCGTCGCTTCGCGATCGGCCGCCGACATCTTCTCCTTCTTGACCAGGCGCTCGAGGCTGCCGCCGACGGTGGCGACACCGCGGCTCACCGCCGCATCGGAGATGTCGACCATCACGACCGAAAGGCCGGCCGCGGCACAGATCTGGGCGATGCCGTTGCCCATGGTTCCTGCTCCGATGATGCCAACGGTATTGATCATAGCGTCATATCCTTCTCATCCTGCGGGCGTGCCGACGTACGGCAGCCCCTTTTCCCTGCATCAGGGTCTAGCACCGCCGCTGGGCACCTGCGACCCGATCCTGCCCCTTCCTTAAAGCATCCATGGCGGGAATAAAGCCGCCTCAAAGTCGCGAAAGGGATGATTTGGCGGTCTTGCAGCCGGTCTGGCCTTAGTCGTGCGGCTCGTCTCGCCCCAAGATAGCGCCAGGGAAGGACGAGCCGCGGGCACGCCCCGCCCTTCAGGGAGCCGGCGTGGACACCTGCTCCTTGAAGCTTTCGCAGGGCAACTCCCGGCCAGCGCTGGCCAGCGATATCCGCTCGCGGCTCATCTCACTCGGCCGCCGCCAGCCAGCATCAAGGTCCCGGACCAGTTCAATCGATGTTCGGTAGCTTCCAAGGCTGCGGTTAGATTCCCCTCGCATCGCCTGGTCTCGCCTATGATGTAATAAGTCGATGATAGTTGCTGGAGAGAGCCTGGATCTGCCCGGCCGGACTCCGGTCGTTTGCCCATAGCAACCTCTTCCCGGAATGCCGCAAGCCTCTCACCCTATGCTGGCGGAGCAGCAATTGGCCAATGTCGCCTTGGACCGCCAAAGCGTGTCCCAAATAGACAACGTTACCGGTATCGCGATCGGCCAGCTGCGACGTGAAATAAAGAGCACGCTGATAATAGCTGTCTGCTTCGGCCCATTTTCCTTGGCCCGCAGACATGTTGCCCATCGCGCGATAGGCCTGCGCCAGCGCGTCCCAGAAGCGCGGATCCTCGGCGTGATTCATGGCGAGACCTCTTAATACATCGACGGCTTCACTGTAGGCGTTCATCGCCAGTTGAGGTTCGCCGAGATAGCGGTGAACATGACCTACTTCCAAGAGAGCCATGCCGAGATCGCGCTGCGAAGACGGATCGGCAACCGTCGCGCGGCTTCGGACCAGATCGAGCGCGCCCTGGTAACGAATCAGGGCCGCCGAATAATTCCTTTCCGCCGTGAAAATATGGCCCGTCCGCTCCAACACGTACGACAGCTGCGTCTTGAGATCGATATTGTCGGGAGCCGACTGCATCAAGGCGCGCACGATTTGCAACGCGCCCTCATAATTCTCCCGTGCTTCGGCATATTTGCCCTGACCAAGCAAGCTGTCGCCGACGAGCAACTGCGCGTTGAACAACTCTCGCCGCCACGCCGGATCTTTCTCGGCATGGTCCTTTGCCAGCGCGAAGGCTCGACCAAAGGCCTCATCAGCCTGCGAGAACCGGCCGGCCAGGAGCGCCAGATTTCCAAGATCGATCCAGTTTGCATAGTTATCAGGATCCAGCTGCACCGCCTCGGCGTACGCGTCGAGAGCTTTGACGACATTGGTCAGCCGATTGAAAGCCGCTATATTCCGCAGAGCCTTCGCCGCCGCGGCATTGTTTCCACTCCGGACGTTGTCTTCATAGGCAGCGTTGAAGAAAGCCTCCGCCTCGCGCGTGCTGCCGCGTTGCAATGCCTCGACCGCCTCTTTCGCGCGCGGGTCGTTTCGTTGCGCGAGATCCATCACGGCGGCTTCGATTTGCTTGGCGGCGTTGTTCTCGGCGGTCTTTCTTTGTTCGGTCGTAAGCGACGCCGGCAGCGACGTAGCCTGCATCGCGGCCAGGCTCCGCGCGATATCGTCAATACGCCGCCGAGTTTCCTCGCTGTCCTTCTTGATTTCGCCGATGTCGCTGAACATGCCTGCGAACCGCGGAGCCACGGCATACAAACCCCATGCGACCAGCGCTAAGACGGCCAACCGAGCGACTCGGGGCGCCAACCGCCACCAGGGGCGTTCTACCTCGAACGTCAACCGCGGATGAATCACCTGGCTACCGACGAACTGCGCCTCAGGCGACAGGCCGGCGATAAACTGCCTGGTCTGGGCGTAGAGCAGTTCCTCACGTCCGCGAGGCTTGGCAATGGATACGTGATCGGCATTGATCGGTGTGGGCACGCAGGCAGGGACGCCGGGATCGGCCGCGTCGGCCTCGACTATTCGTCCGAACAACGTGTCGGACATCTCGTAGTAGACCAGATGAGCAAGCCGACCGGCTCGACGCGCCGCCAGCTCGCGGTAGCCGAAGTTGAGGTCCCGAAGCTCCGGCCTGTTTGCGACGAGGTCGCGGGCGGAGAGAGACGGCCAGGCAACGAAGAAGAGGCGCTCCAATAGATTCGCCTTCCCCGATCCCGTGTGCGGCGTCGCGATGAAAACAACCTGCCTGACCCGTGACAGCAATTCCGCGATTGCGGGATCGCCACTTCGCTCGTTCGCAATGCGGAGCACCTGCTTGACGATCAATCCGCCCAGGCTATGACAAACGAAACTTATCGGACCGGCACGCAGATCCTCGCTCGCAAGAAGCACCTGGAGAGCGTGGGCCGCTTCATCCAATAGCGGCATGGCCGTGCCAAGCCAGTTGGTCGGAGGCGAGCTCGTACCCATAGGAAAACACCGCAAGCCCCGGTACGTCCTGGCCGAGCCATAGCGGCCAGAACGATTGATCGTCCGTTCCACGTTGCCAGGTGCCATAAGGGTGTCCGCCCAGGCCGTGAACAAAAACAACGTTGCCACGGCGCTCCCCGGTCCAGCTCATGATCTTGAATATTTGTGCCACGAGACAATCGCCTGTTCGAATTCAGGGCATTCGTCTTTTGATCACTCGTTCGAGCCGTCGACCGTTCTCCCCTAACCGAAGTCCATCCGGCCCTCTGCAGTATCTATCTTTGCTCGAATGCACCGTCATTACAACCGGGATCGCCCGGCGACCAAGTCAGGGCCGCCGCGACGTTGCTTCGGCGGGAGTAAGGAGAACCACCTGAAGAAAGCCCCGCCTTGAGCTGTTAATCGTCTGTCCGGTCACGGCCCGTCCCCAGTCGGCGCTGGAATCTGGATGGATCTGCTGCCCGCGCAGCACGGCGAGTTCGTCAAGGAAGACGGCGAGCGCGTCCGGCTGGATCGCGGCGCCTGCGGTGGCAACCTTCGGTCTGCTGCTAACGATCTTCGGCGTCGCGTCTCGCGCTCCCAGCCCCGTTCCTTATGCCGTCGGCCCGTACATCACCCAGCCTACTGGTTCACGGCCTCAACGTCATTTGCCAATCCCGCGGTCACCCTCGCCCGATCGCTGTCCGACACGTTCGCAGGCATCGCCCCCCACGGCGTCCCGGCCTTCATCGCCGCGCAGCTGATCGGGGCAATCCTCGCCATTGCGCTTGCGAGTTGGCTGTGGGGCGGAGCGACCGTAAAGCAGAGTGCGCCGCCAGTTGCGTCTCGAGAACCGGCCTGACGCGGACGTGGCATTTGCTCGCGAATGAATAGGTTTCCAAACCGCTTTTCCCGGGTATTCTCTGAATGTCGGCACCAACGGCAGGGAACAGTGTGAAGCAACTTCGCAGCCTCGACATCGATAATCCCGGGACATTCTGCCCGGCACTGAGGCGTCACGGCGGATGAACGACTTCGCGCGCTCCATTGCCGCCGGCTTCGCGCTGATCGGCGCGGCCGATTCCGAGTGCTCGGCATCGTCGCGTTGTCGTTGCGCATCAGCCTGACCGCCAGCGTCGTCGCGCTGCTGATCGGCGCGCCGATCGGGGCCTTTCTCGCGGTGTCGCGCTTCCGCGGGCGGCAGGTTGTCATCGTGCTGACCAACGCGCTGCTCGGCCTGCCGCCGGTCGTGGTCGGGCTCGCACTTTATCTTCTGCTGTCGCGGTCCGGCCCGCTCGGGGCGGCCGGCCTGCTGTTCACGCCGACGGCCATGGTCATCGCGCAGACGCTGCTCGCCACGCCGATCGTGGTCGCGCTCGTGCACAGGCCGGCGAGCCTGCTATGGGCTGAATATGCCGATCTGGCCCGGATCGACGGGCTATCGATGCTGCGCAGCATCGGCCTGCTGTTCGCGCTTGGCCGGACCTCGCTGCTGACGGCCTTTCTCGCCGCGTTCGGGCGCGCCATCGCCGAGGTCGGCGCCATCATCATCGTCGGCGGTAACATCCGCGGTTTTACGCGCACGATGACGACGGCCATAGCGCTCGAGACCAGCAAGGGCGACCTGCCGCTGGCGCTCGGGCTCGGGCTGATCCTGCTCGCGCTCAGCGTGGCCGTCTCGACCGTCGCCTTCCTGCTAGTGGGACGCGTTGGGGAAAAATAGCTGCTCGCCGCCGACCTTGTAGCCGGCGATCGCATCCTGTCCCTTCGGCGAGATCAGCCACTCGATGAACGCCTGCCCCTCCTTGACTTTCACATTCGGATGCGTGGCGGGATTCACCAGCATGACGCCGTACTGGTTGAACAGGCGTTTGTCGCCCTCGGTCAGGATCGCAAGCTCGCCTCTGTTCCTGAACGACAGCCAGGTGCCACGGTCCGTCAGAAGGTACGCGTTCGACGACGACGCCATGTTCAGCGCCGGTCCCATGCCCTGACCGATCTCGCGATACCAGCTGTCCTTGCCGGCACCGACATCGACGCCGGCCTCTTTCCACAACCTCAACTCGGCCGCATGCGTGCCGGATTTGTCGCCCCGCGAGATGAATGGCGCCTTTGCCGTCGCGATCTTGCGCAACGCATCTGCGACGTCCTTGCTGCCGAAAATTTTCGCCGGGTCGCTCTTCGGGCCAACGATGATGAAATCGTTATACATTACGTCGAAGCGCTTCACGCCCTGCCCTTCGGACATGAACTTGTCTTCAGCCGGCCTGTCATGGACGAACACCACGTCGGCATCGCCCCGCCGTCCGATGTCCAGCGCCTGGCCGGTGCCGACGGCAACGACCTTCACATCGATCCCCTCAGCCTTCGAGAACAACGGCAGCAGATAGCCGAACAGGCCGGACTGCTCCGTCGACGTCGTCGAGGCCACGGTGATGGTTCGGTCCTGCGCCAATGCACATGTCGACCAGAACAGAACCGCTGCGATGGCGGCAAGCTTCTTCATTGTGTCGTCCTCACTCCCGGACGTTTCAAATTAAGCGGGGAGGATGATGCTGGGAAGCCCGACGTTCGGCGCAGGATCAGCGGCCGGGAACGGAATGCGACGCTTCACCGTGGCGCTCGACCACAAGCCACGCATCCACATCGCGACGAAGATCCGCTCGCATCGATGCATTTCGAATGAACGCTGCGGCGCGGGCGAAGCTGTGTGGATGTTCTGCAATTGGTCCCACCCAGATTGACAGAGGTGTGACGGCCGGGGCAGTTTTTCACATTGCTGGCGAATCAGCGATTGCCTACGGCCTGCGTACCTCTTGGACAACTCCCAGTGCTTTCGAGACTGATATCGCTGCTGCGCCGCATTCCTGCGGTGAAATGGGTGTTCACCCGGCGTCGGCCTCTGCCGCACAGCGGCCGCATCGACGCGGCGCCGATCGCTGCGGATGAGTCGCTCGCCGTCGTTGTCGATATAGCGGACGCCGCTCCGGCTCTCGACAGCAGCACCAGCCCGCTGCACGACGACGCAGACATTGCGGCTGCGGCAGCGGAGCGTGATCCAGACGTCTGTGTTATCGCAGAGAGCCCAACAGCCGCGCCGTCCGACATCAGCGCCAGCGACGATCTGTCGGAAGAGGCGCCCACCGAAATTGCGGCAGCGGCCGTCGAAGAGACACCGGTCTGTTCCGTCGATGTCGAAATCGGCCCGGTTGAGGTTTCTGATTTCGTCGTCGGCAACGAACCATCCCCCGACGAATGCGCAGAAGTTGCGCCCGCCGTTGCAGAGCAGCTCTTCATCACGCCCGCCGACATGGAGATGGCTCGGGTCGAGGCCTCCGATCTCGTCATTGACGACCAACCCACGTCCAGCGTTGCCGCGGAGATCGAGCCGGGCGCCGTCGACGAGACGCTGGCCATCGTGGTCGACACTGAAATCTCCGCGCCTGCCGTCGTCGAGGCCAGCCTCGACAGCGATCCCGCTCCCGGCGTCGCCGCAGAGATCGCGCCGGAGCCGGCACCCGTGTATCCCGCTCCGAAAAACCCCGCCGCGCCGAGGGCGCGCACAAAGGTTGCCGAGCCCGTCGATCGCTCCGCGCTGATCCGGCAGCGCTGGACGGAGACCGGGATCAGGATGTGGGATCCGCGGCTTCACGGCAGGGGCGACGCCACGCTGAACATCCAGGGACGCGTCGGGCTGCTGCCGCCCGAGCCCGGCGAGACGATGCCGCGCTACGACAAGCTCGAATTCAGGATGTTGGGCGGGCAAATCGTCTGCGAGGGCGTGATCGTCGAAGCGCCCGCACATGCGGGACAGCGCAGCTTTACGCGGCTCGCTGAGCCGCGTCACGCCGATCGAACCCGGGAGCCGGTGCGGGAACGCCAGGCCGCTCTCGCCTGATCCTTTTCCGCTGCGACGATGCTCGCCATATGCTAGGCTGAGGCCTTGGATATGGGAGATCGCATGTCCGCAAAATTGTCGCGCCTGGTCTTGGTCGTTGCCCTTTGCGTCTCGCAAGGCGCCGTTGCCGCGTCCGGCAAGCGGCTGCGCCACGCGCCCGCGGTGACGACCGATCCGGCTACGCCCTACAAGGCCGACCGGCTCTCATCCTCCCGCGGCGAGACGATCCTCAATACGCCTGGCCAAACCACCGTGCTGACGCGGCAAGTCCTCGACGACATGAGCGCGACGAGCCTGAAGGACGCGATGCGCTCGACCGCCGGGGTGACGATCGGGCGATAGGCAACCTTCGCCACTTCCGCCCTCAGGGAATTGGATAGCCCTTCCAGACCCACTCCAGCGCTGACGGCAGCGTTTGCGCGATCGTCGGCCGATCGACGTGCTTGGCGTTGCGCACGAACAGGAACTGGTAGTGGTAGCCCTTCTCCGCCAGCACCTTCGCCATCAGCTCGTCGGACAAGCGTCCAGTCGTGCATGCCGTCGGGAATGGTCGGGTTGGGATAGAACAGGTCCTGGTCACCGCCAAGAACCAGAAGCGGATCGGCTTGGCCGGCGCGGCTGGCGATCAGCGGCACGCCGGGCGGCTCGGCCGGCGTCAGCACGCCGGGCTTGACGATGAGGTTGGGAGTGGCGTCCCCGTCCAGGCGCTGTGATATTCCCACGCGCCGCCGCGCAACGACGGATCATGCGGCCATTGCTGGTTGACCATCGTCGGCGAGATAGGCCAGCACGCGGTGATAGAGCTCGGGATAGAACCACGCCATGGTGAAGGCCGCCACCCCGCTCGAGCTCAGCCCCATGGTGGCGCGGCCCTCGGGGTTTTTCGTCAGCCTGACGCCGGCGTTCTGCTCGACCAGCGGCAGCACCTCGCGCTCGACGAACTGCGCATAGGCGCCCGACACCGCGTCATATTCCTGCCGCGCTGGCGCCCTGCGCGTCCTGGCCGCCGTTGCCGATCTGGATCGCGATCATCGGCGGCACGCGACGCTGCTGCGATCAGATTGTCGAGCGTGGTCGGGAGATCCTTCCAGGCGGTCGAGCCGCCGTCGCCGACCACGATGAACGGCGCCTCGGTGCCGGGCACATATTGCGCCGGCACATAGACGTCGATGTGCGCGACCAGATGCCGGGATGGCTGGTGGTGACGATCATGTTCGACTTGTCGTCCGGCGCAGTGACGCGTCGTCATGATCGAGCAGTTGCTGCAGCCGGCGACGTCGTCGCGGATCAGGCCGGGATTGTAGATCGTGCTGTCCTTCGACGACAGCGTGAAGGACTTCGTCGTGCCACGCGGCACGCCTTCCTTCGCGATGGTCTCCGGCGCGGGCTTGTGGGTCGGGCCGATGATGAAATTGCCCTCGGCGCCCGCCGGCGGCAGCGTGCCGTCGGGCAAGCTCGGTCGCGCGCGGATAGTTCGGGTTGGCGGGATCGCGCGTCGGCGGCGCGGTCTTGAAATCGAGGCCGGTCGGTGTCGATGAAGAACGGCGCGGACTTGTCGGTGGTGTTGGCGCCCGGCGGCACGGCCATGTTCTGGGTCACGCAGGCCGGCTGCGCCAAGCGCAATCGACGTAAAGGAGACGAGGGAAATCAGCGTCCCCGCGAGGACTGACAATGAATTGGTCATTTCAGCTCCCGGTACCGACGAGTTTTGCTGGCCCATCTTGATGCGAAGTATGCCGGGCGGCCCGTGCGCGGTCAAACAGCGACGACCGCGTTGCAGCAATGGCCGCCATGCTCAAACCGGACAGGGACCGTTATTCCGCTCATGGCGTGAAATTTTTCGGACATGAGGCCGTTGCTGCCCTATCGTGCAACACGTAGCTTGCGACCGGTCGATCCGCACGGAGCCAGGCGCGGTCGCAACGACAACAATAAATCGGGAGGACCATCCATGAGAAAGCTCACGGCCGCGCTATGTGCGCTTGCGTTGTTCGTTCCGGCTGCCCAGGCGCAGACCATCAAGGATTTTCTGGCGGCGGTCATGGTGAAGTGGACGGCGCCGTTCGAGCCGTACCAGCTCGTCGACAACATCTATTATGTCGGTACCGACGGCATCGCCGTCTATATCATCAAGACATCGCAGGGCCTGATCCTGATGGACACGGCGATGGCCCAGTCGACCGGCATGATCAAGGACAACATCGCGAAGCTCGGCTTCAAGGTCGCCGACATCAAATACATCCTCAACACACACGCCCATCTCGACCACACCGGGGGCTTCGCCGAGATCAAGAAGGAGACGGGCGCGCAGCTCGTCGCCGGCGAGCGCGACAAGCCGTTGCTCGAGGGCGGCTATTATCCGGGCGACGAGAAGAACGCGGACCTCGGCTTTCCCCCGGTGAAGGTCGATCGCGCGGTGAAGGAAGGCGACAAGGTCACGCTCGGCGACACCACGCTGACGGCGCATGAGACGCCTGGCCACTCGCCGGGCTGCACCAGCTGGGAGATGACCGTGAAAGACGGCGGCCAGGACCGCCAGGTGCTGTTCTTCTGCAGCGGCACCGTGGCGCTGAACCGGCTGGTCGGCCAGCCGACCTATGCCGGCATCGTCGACGACTATCGCGCGACCTTCGCCAAGGCCAAGGCGATGAGGGTCGACGTGCTGCTCGGACCGCATCCGGAGGTCTATGGCATGCAGGACAAGCGCGCGCAGCAGATCAAGAACGCCACGCCGAATCCGTTCGTCAAGCCGGGCGAACTCGCGACCTACGCAACGGGCCTGTCGGAGGATTTCGACAAGCAGCTCGCCAAGCAGACGGCCGCGCTTCAGCCCGCGAAATAGTGCGGTTCGCGCGCTCCGCCTTTCCCAACGGGGAGAGGGGGACCGCGCGGCAATACGCAGCACCGCGTCCGACGCGCATGGTTAGCAAGGCGTAGCTGCGGCTATTACGGACAGCTTGCAGCCGATACGCCCGCCTCTGCGGGCTCGTATCCTTAACGCCGCCTCACCAATGCACGCGGCCGGAAAAGCTTGGCGGTAGCGTGCAACCTGCGCTGGGTTTTCGCGGAAAACCCCATCTAACGCACCCTTTACCCCCTCTGTGCAAGATCGCCTTCGTTTGAAGGGTTTTGGGGCGCGTATTGCGATGCCTGCTGTCGATTTGAAAGCTCACCTCGCCGCCGCCATGCGGCTGTTCCGCGTTCCGGTCGACCCGGATCTGACGCGCGCGCAGTTCGATGCCTTCTCCAAGCAGATCCCGCTGCTCTACTTCATCCTGATCAGCAACACGATCGCGGTCGCGTATACTTACGTCAACGTCGCGCCGGACTGGCTGACGATGATTGTGCCCTCCGTGCTGACCGTACTCGCGGGCTTGCGAACCCTGTGGTGGCTGCGGCAGCGCCACCTCGTGCGCAGCGATGCCGACATCCTGCGCAATCTGCGCGCCACCAACTGGCTGACGCTGCCGATCGCCGCCGGCTTCACGGCCTGGTCCTTTGCGCTCTACCCTTACGGCGATCCCTTCGCCAAGAGCCAGGTCGCCTTCTACATGGCCGTGACCGTGATCGGCTGCATCTTCTCGCTGATGCATCTGCGTTCGGCGGCGCTGATCGTGACCCTGGTCGTCGACGTGCCCTATGTGCTGTTCTTCTGGGCTACCGGCGAGCCCACGCTGAAAGCAATCGCGGTCAACAATCTGCTGGTCTCCGGCGCGATGGTGACGGTGCTGTTCATCTACTATCGCGACTTCGCCGATCTCGTCGGCAGCCGCAAATCGCTGCTGGCGCAGCAGGCGGCGACGCTGGCGCTCTCGGACGAGAACTTCCGCCTCGCCAATCTCGATTCCCTCACCGAGCTGCCGAACCGCCGCCGCTTCTTCGCCGAGCTGTCGAGCGCCTTCACTGACGCCGAGCGGCGCGGCGTGCGCGTTGCGGTCGGCATCATCGACCTCGACGGCTTCAAGCCGATCAACGACAATTATGGTCACAGCGTCGGCGACCGCGTCCTGATCGAGGCCGGCCGCCGCATCCGCGAGGTCTGCGAGGGCTTTGGCCCGCAACGGGTGGAATTCGCCCGGCTCGGCGGCGACGAATTCGGCCTCGTCGTGTGCGGCGACCCCAATGATGCGGATCTGACACGGCTCGGCGAACGCATCGGCGATCGGGTCAAGCTGCCCTACCAGCTCGACAATGCCCATACCGGGCTGTCCTGCTCGATCGGCTTTGCGCTGTTCCCGGACTCCGCGACGACGTCGGAAGCGCTGTACGAATGCGCCGACTATTCGCTCTACCACGCCAAGCGCCATCTGCGCGGGCGGACCGTCATTTTCTCCAGCGAGCTGGAAGCCGAGATCCGCAGCCGTGGCGTCATCGAGAACCTGTTGCGTGAGCGCGGATTTCGACGTCGAGATGGAGCTGGTGTTCCAGCCGATCGTCGATGCCATGAGCGAGCATACTGCGGGCTTCGAGGCGCTGGCGCGCTGGCAAAGCCCCCGCCTCGGCTGGGTCTCGCCGGCCGACTTCATTCCGGCGGCAGAGCGCATCGGCCTGATCCGGCCGCTGACGCAGGCGCTGCTGGTGCGCGCACTCGCGACGGCAAGGACCTGGCCCGACGACATCCGCCTGTCGTTCAACCTGTCCGCCCACGACGTCTGCGCAGCCGAAGGTATCCTGCCGCTGATCGCCATCATCGAGAACAGCGGTCTGCCGCCGCACCGGATCGATTTCGAGATCACCGAGACGGCCGTGACCTTCGATTTCGTGCGCGCGCAGCAGTCGATCGCGACGTTGAAGGCCATGGGCTGCGGCATTTCGCTGGACGATTTCGGCACCGGCTATTCGTCGCTGAGCCACGTGCACCGCCTGCCGCTCGACAAGCTCAAGATCGACCGCAGCTTCGTCTCCGACATCAACGAAAACCCGGTGAGCCACAAGATCGTCAAGTCGCTCACGGGCCTGTGCGACGACATGGAGATCGCCTGCGTGGTCGAGGGCGTCGAGACCCGCGCCCAGCTCGACAGCCTGCGGCGCCTCGGCTGCGACTTCCTGCAGGGTTATTATTTCTCGAAACCCATGCCGGGCGCTGCGATCGACGACTATCTCGCGAAGGAACGGCAGCGGCTCGACGGCGCGGCACGGACGCGGGACCAAGGTCGTGGCCTGAGGGTGCAGCTATTTCGATAGGCTCGGCAGATCGAGCCCGCTGGCGCGGGCGCAGTCGATCGCGCGTTTCATAGCCCGCATCGGCGTGGCGCATGACACCGCTGGCCGGATCGTTCCACAGCACGCGCTCGATCCGGCTTCGCGGCCTCCGGCGTGCCGTCGGCGACGATCACCATGCCGGCATGCTGCGAATAGCCGATGCCGACGCCGCCGCCATGATGCAGCGAGACCCAGGTCGCGCCGCTCGCGCAATTGAGCAGCGCATTGAGCAAGGGCCAGTCGGAGACCGCATCCGAGCCGTCCTTCATCGCTTCGGTCTCGCGGTTCGGGCTCGCCACCGAACCGCTGTCGAGATGATCGCGGCCGATCACGATCGGCGCCTTCAGCTCGCCGCCTGCCACCATCTCGTTGAAGGCCAGGCCGAGCCGATGGCGATCGCCGAGGCCGACCCAGCAGATCCGCGCCGGCAGCCCCTGGAACTTGATGCGCGCCTTCGCCATGTCGAGCCAGTTGTGCAGATGCTTGTCGTCGGGCATCAGTTCCTTGACCTTGGCGTCGGTCTTGAAGATGTCCTCGGGATCGCCCGAGAGCGCGGCCCAGCGGAACGGCCCGACGCCGCGGCAGAACAGCGGACGGATATAGGCCGGCACGAAGCCCGGGAAATCGAAGGCGTTCTTCAGGCCCATGTCCTGCGCCATCTGGCGGATGTTGTTGCCGTAGTCGAGCGTCGGAATGCCCTGCGCGTGAAAATCCAGCATGGCCTGGACGTGCTCGACCATCGACGTCTTCGACGCACGCTCGACCGCCTTCGGATCGGACGCGCGTTTCGCCTACCCATTCGGCAAGCGTCCAGCCCTTCGGCAGATAGCCGTTGATCGGATCATGCGCGCTGGTCTGGTCGGTGACGATGTCGGGCTTGACGCCGCGGCGCACCAGCTCGGGAAAGATCTCCGCGGCGTTGCCGAGCAGGCCGACCGAGACCGGCTTCTTGCGTCTTCGCGGCCTCCGCCATGATCGCGAGCGCTTCGTCGAGCGTCGCGGCCTGGCGATCGAGATAGCCCGTGCGCAGACGCATCTCGATGCGGCTCGGCTGGCATTCGACCGCGAGCATCGAGGCGCCGGCCATGGTCGCGGCCAGCGGCTGCGCGCCGCCCATGCCGCCGAGGCCGGCCGTCAGAATCCAGCTGCCCGCAAGGCTGCCGCCATAATGCCGGCGCCCGACCTCGACGAAGGTCTCGTAGGTGCCCTGCACGATGCCCTGGCTGCCGATATAGATCCACGAGCCCGCCGTCATCTGGCCGTACATCATCAGGCCCTTGCGATCGAGCTCGTTGAAGTGATCGAGCGTCGCCCAATGCGGCACCAGGTTGGAGTTCGCGATCAGCACGCGCGGCGCGTCCGCATGGGTGCGGAACACTCCGACCGGCTTGCCGGACTGAACCAGCAGCGTCTGGTCGCCTTCGAGCTCGCGCAGCGAGGCGACGATCTGGTCAAAGCTCTCCCAGTCGCGCGCGGCACGGCCGATGCCGCCATAGACGACGAGTTCGCTCGGGCGCTCGGCGACCTCAGGGATCGAGATTGTTCATGAGCATGCGCAAGCGGCGCTTCCGTCAGCCAGCTCTTGGCGCTGATGTCGCTGCCGCGGGGGGCGCGGATGGTGCGGTCGTTGTCCAGTCGGCGGTTCATGAGGAATGCCTCTTCAAACGAGTCTGTTTAGCAAGTCTTGGAAACGGATCGTTTGGAAGCGCCGCGATCGCGGCGGCCGGCAACGCATCGGCTTCGACAAGCGCGGCTGCCTTGGCGAGATCGCCGGCCATGTAGCGGTCGGCACCGAGCGCCGGCACATGCTCGCGCAATGCGGCGATGACGGCCACGAGCGGGCCGCTGGTCGCATGCGGCGCGCGCAGCGCAATACCTTGCGCGGCGACCAGAAGCTCGATGCCGAGATGGCGGCAGAGATTGTCGGCCATGTCGGAAAGCCGGCGCGCGGCATGCGCGGCCATCGAGACGTGATCTTCCTGGTTGGCGCTGGTCGGCGTTGAATTGATCGAGCAGGCCGCCGCGCGCTGCTTGTTCTCGGCGTAGAGCGCGGCCGCCGTCACCTCGGCGATCATGAAGCCGGAATTGATGCCGGGATCGGGCGTCAGGAACGGCGGCAATCCGAAATTCAGCGCAGGATCGACCAGCGTCGCGATGCGCCGCTCGCTGATCGCGCCGATCTCCGACAAGCGCAAGTGCGATCTGTGTCGGCGGCAAAGGCGACCGGCTCGGCGTGGAAATTGCCGCCGGAGACGATCTCGCCGGTCTCGACCAGAACCAGCGGATTGTCGGTGACGGCATTGGCCTCGACGATCAGCGTGCGGGCAGCATGCGTGATCAGATCGAGCGCCGCGCCCGCGACCTGCGGCTGGCAGCGCAGGCAATAGGGATCCTGCACGCGCTCGTCGCCTTCGAGATGCGACTGCCTGATATCGCTGCCCTCGAGCAACGCGGTCGAGGACTGCGGCCGCGACGATCTGCCCGGCATGGCCGCGCAGTCGCCTGGATCTCGGGGCGAAACGGCGCTGTTGAGGCCATCGCCGCATCGACCGAGGGCGCCGGTCACGAGCGCGGCGCGGGCTAGGCGAAAGCGCGCGCAGCACACCGGAGATGGCGTAAGCGGTGGAGAACTGCGTGCCGTTGATCAGCGCCAGCCCTTCCTTGGGGCCGAGCGTCAGCGGCGTAAGGCCGGCGACGGCGAGCGCCTCGTGACCGGGCACGGTTCTGCCCTCGACGATCGCTTGCCCCTCGCCGATCATCACCGCCGTCATATGCGCGAGCGGCGCCAGATCGCCGGAGGCACCGACCGAGCCCTGCTGCGGCACCAAGTGGATACACATCGCCGCGCCAGCATGCCCTGCAATTGCTCGATCAACTTCGCGGCGCACGCCGGAGGCGCCGCGCCCGAGCGAGATGATTTTCAAGCGTCATCATCAGCCGCACGATCGGCTCCGGCGTCGGCGGGCCGACGCCGCAGCAATGCGAGACGATGAGATTGCGCTGGAGCAGCGCGGTCTGGTCGGGCGGAATGCGCTTGGAGGCCAGCTTTCCAAAGCCGGTATTGATGCCATAAACGGGCGCGTCGGCGCTGCGCGGCCTTGGCGACGATATGCGCGGCCGCCTCGACGCGCGGCCAGAACGACGGATCGAGTACAACGGACTGTGCCTGCGAGCACGCGCGCGAGATCGTCGAGGCTGACCGTTCCCGGCGCAACGACGATCGGGGCGCCCGCTCCGTCATGTCCCCTCCACACTCGGCGATGCAGCGGGTTGAAGCCGATGCGATAGACGAGCTCGGCAGGACGCTCGATGTCCCAGATCGCGAGATCGCACCATTTGCCGGCTTCGAGCGTGCCGACGTCTCATCAAGCAGGCCGAGCGCGCGCGCGCCTTCACGGGTGATTCCGGCGAGGCATTCGGCCACCGTCATCCGGAACAGCGTCGCGCCCATGTTCATCGCGAGCAGTAGCGAGGTCAGCGGCGAGCTGCCGGGATTGCAATCGGTCGCGAGCGCCATGGGGACGCCATGCTTGCGGAACAGCCTCGACCGGCGGCTTCTGCGTTTCGCGAATGAAATAGAAGGCGCCGGGCAGCAGCACGGCCACCGTTCCGGCCTTCGCCATCGCGGCGGCGCCGGCGTCATCGGTATGCTCCAGGTGATCGGCCGAAAGCGCGGAGAAATTTGCGGCGAGCGCGGCGCCGCCGAGATTCGACAGCTGATCGGCATGCAGCTTGACCGGACAGCCCTAGTGCCCTGGCGGCGTCGAAATACACGCGCCGTCTGCTCGCCCGAGAAGGCGATGCCTTCCATGAAGGCATCGACGGCATCCGCAAGGCCCGCCTTTGCAACGGCCGGCAGCATCTCCTCGCAGACGAGATCGATGTAGCGATCCTTGTCACCGTCAGCTTCGGGCGGCAGCGCATGCGCGCCGAGAAACGATGTGCGGATCGCGACCGGCCGCTTGCTGCCAAGGCTGCGCGCGGCGGCGAGCTGCCGCATCTCGGTCTCGGTGTCGAGGCCATAGCCGGACTTGATCTCGACCGTGGTCACGCCCTCGCCGATCAGCGCATCGAGCCGCGGCAGTGCGCTTGCTGACGAGGTCGGCCTCGCTCGCCTTGCGCGTCGCGGCGACGGTCGAGACGATGCCGCCGCCGGCGCGCGCGATCTCTTCATAGCTCGCGCCCTTCAGGCGCAGCTCGAATTCATGCGCGCGGTTGCCGCCATAGACGAGATGGGTGTGGCAGTCGATGAGGCCCGGCGTGATCCAGCGGCCCTCGCAGTCGATCCGCTTGGTCGCGTCCGCATCCACCGGGAAGTCCGACTGCGCGCCCGCATAGGCGATGTGTCCGCCGCGCGCTGCGATCACGCCGTGCTCGATCTCGCCGAGATCGGGACGGTCGGCCCGCATCGTGGCGAGCCGGGCGTTGTGCCAGATCCGGTCGAAGCGCTCTGCCATGCGATTGTCCCTTGCGAGTCTCGTGGGATGCTTGACTTATATGTCTAGACATATAATCGTAAGGCGGTTCTGTCCAGCCGGCTGTCAACATGACCCGACTGCATTTCGCCTCCGCGCTCTTGCCTTCGGGCTGGGCCAATGACGTGCAGGTGGTCGTCACCGCCGGCGCGATCGCCGGAGGTGACGCCGGGCGTGGCGCCCGACCGCCGGCGACGAGCGCCACCAGATCGCGCTTCCGGGACTGGCGAGCCTGCACAGCCACGCCTTCCAGCGCGGCATGGCGGGGCTTGCCGAACTCCGCGGCGACACGACCGATACGTTCTGGACCTGGCGCGAGACGATGTACCGCTTCGCGCTGGCGATGACGCCGGATGATGTCGCCGCTGTCGCAACGTTGCTTTACGTCGAAATGCTGGAGCAGGGTTTACCCGCGTCGGCGAATTCCATTATCTGCATCATGATCGCGACGGTTCGCGCTATGCCGATCTCGCCGAGATGGCCGCGCGCATTGCGCAGGCTGCCGAAGCGTCCGGCATCGCGCTGACGCTGCTGCCGAGTTTTTATGCGCATGGCTCCTTCGGCGGCGCGGCACCTCACGCCGGCCAGCGCCGCTTCATCTGCTCAGTCGATCAGTTCGCCGCGCTGATGGCTGCCTCGCGCAAGGTGATCGCAAAATTGCCCGGCGCCAATATCGGCATCGCGCCGCACAGCCTGCGCGCGGTGGCGCCGGACGAGCTTGCGGCCATCATTCCGCTCGCGGAGGCGGGCCGATGCATATCCATGCCGCCGAGCAGGTGAAGGAGGTCGAGGATTGCCTGGCCTGGTCGGGGCGGCGGCCGGTGCAGTGGCTGCTGGAGCATGCGCCCGTCGATCCGGCGCTGGTGCATCATCCACGCGACCCATACGACGGATGAGGAAGTGGCTGCGTTCGCCAGGACTGGCGCGGTCGCCGGCCTCTGTCCCGGTCACCGAAGCGAGCCTCGGCGACGGCATCTTTCCGGCGCGTGAATTTCTCGACGCCGGCGGCTCGTTCGGTGTCGGCACGGATTCCAACGTGCTGGTTGGTGTTGCCGACGAGCTGCGTCAGCTCGAATACGGCCAGCGTCTCAAGCATCGCGCGCGCAACGTGCTCTCTGGCGGCGCCGGCCGCTCGACCGGACGCACGCTGTTCGACCACGCTCTGGCAGGCGGCGCACGGGCGCTGGCACAGGCGACGGTCGGCCTCACGCCGGGTGCGCGCGCCGACATCGTCACGCTCGACGCGGCACATCCGTCGCTGGCCGGACGCGCGCGCGCGATGCCATCATCGACGGCTGGATTTTTGCCGCAGGCAACAGCGCGATCGATTGCGTCTGGGCCGGCGGCAGACAAGGTCGTCGAAGGCGGACGGCACAGACTGCGCTCAGGCCGCACGCGAACGCTTCAACGCATCGATGCGGAGGCTCGTCGCATGAGCCTTGCGATCCGACGCCGCCGGACAAGCCGACGCTCTACAAGCGCATCCGCGCCGACATCGAAAAACGCATCCTGACCGGCGAATGGCCGCCGGGTCATCGCATTCCGTTCGAGCACGAGCTGGTCGCACGCTACGGCTGCTCGCGCATGACGGTGAACAAGGCACTGTCGGAACTCGCGCAAGCAGATCTGATCGAGCGGCGGCGGCGCGCCGGCTCGTTCGTCCGCCGGCCGCAACATCAGTCTGCGGTCCTCAAGATCGCCGACATGCGCGCCGAGATCACCGCGCTGGGTCGCAGCTATGGTTACGAGCTGATCAATCGCAAGCTGCGCACGGCGACCGCCGCTGACCGAGATCGTCTCGGCGTGAAGAAGGCCGGCAAGGTGGTTGCGATCGCCTGCCGCCATAGCGCCGACAACGTTCCGTTTGCCGTCGAAGACAGGCTAATCGATCTATCGTCCGTACCCGACGCGGCTACCGCGGATTTTGCGCGCGAGCCGCCAGGCTCGTGGCTGCTTCATCATGTCCCATGGACAGAAGCCGAACATACGATCAGCGCCATTGTTGCGGATGATCGCACGGCGGAAGTGCTCGACATCGCCATCGGCGCGCCATGCCTCGTGATCGACCGTTATACCTGGCGCAGCGCGCGCACGATCACCGCGGTGCGCCTGCTCTATCCCGGTGACTCTCACCGCCTTGTCGCCCGATTTCAAGGGAGGCTGAGAGAACGATGTCGGCACAAATCGTGCAACGCTTCGGGCAACGGTCCATGCGGGCCGACAATGATCAACAGCACGTCAATCGATCGATCGGCAAGAGGACGACAATCATGCGTAGTTCGAAAGTTTTTGCGACAATCATTGCCCTCGCGGCCTCCACTCCCGTGCGTTCGCCGACGACGTCAAGGTCGGCGTCGGCATCTCCGGATGGACTGGCTTCGCGCCGCTGACGCTGGCGAAAGAGGCCGGCATCTTCAAGAAGAACGGCCTCGACGTGACGATCAAGAAGATCCCGCAGAAGGACCGCCATCTCGCCATCGCCTCCGGTGACGTCCAGTGCGCGGCGACCACGGTCGAGACCTGGATCTCCTGGAACGCCAACGGCGTCGCGACCAAGCAGATCTTCCAGCTCGACAAGAGCTATGGCGCCGACGGCATGGCCGTGCGCAACGACGTCGCCACGATCAAGGATCTGAAGGGCAAGACCGTCGCGGCCTCCGCGCCCGGCACCTCGCCCTATTTCGCGCTGGCCTGGATGCTGAAGAAGAACGGCCTTTCGGTGAAGGACGTCACCGTCGTGAACCTCGAGCCGGCAGCAGCTGCACAAGCCTTCGTCTCCGGCCAGAACGATGCCGCGATGACCTATGAGCCCTATCTGTCGACCGTGCGTGCCGCGCCCGACAAGGGCAAGATCATCGCGACCACGCTGGACTACCCGATCGTGATGGACACGTTCGGCTGCACGCCAAAATTCCTGAGCGAGAATCCGAAGGCGGCGCAGGCGCTGGCCGACAGCTATTTCGAATCGCTCGACATGATCGCCAAGGACCAGGCCAAGGCTTATGAGATCATGGGCGCCGACGTGAAGCAGACCGGCGAGCAGTTCGGCAACTCGGCAAAGTATCTGCGCTGGCAGGACAAGGCCGCGAACCAGAAGTTCTTCGCGGGCGACTTCCTCGCCTTCAACAAGGCTGCCGCTGAACTTCTGCTTGAGATCGGCATCATCAAGGCCACGCCGAAGGTCGAGGACCTGTACGATGCGAGCTTCATCAAGTAGAGCCCCGCGCGAGCTGCCGGTCCCGCCGCGAACGCGGGGCGGAAGCGGGGCAAGATCGAACACCATCCGGATAGATATTGTGATGCGTCCCCTGGATTCCGTGACATCGAAGCAGCGCGTGGCCTATGGCCTCGCGTTCTTCGTGCTGTTCGTCGCCCTCTGGTCCTGGGCGACCTTCGGCGGCTATGTGTCGAAAACCTTCCTCGCCAATCCGCTGACCATGGTGCAGGAAGGTTATGACCTGTTGGCCAAGCAAGGCTTCCTGTTCGACATCGGCATGACGATCTGGCGCGTCGTCGGCGGTTTTGCGCTGGCCGCGATCATCGCGGTGCCGCTCGGCGTGCTCATGGGCGCCTACAAGCCGGTCGAAGCGTTCCTCGAGCCGTTCGTCTCCTTTGCGCGCTATTTGCCCGCTTCCGCTTTCATTCCGCTGCTGATCCTGTGGGCCGGCATCGGCGAATTGCAGAAGCTGCTGGTCATCTTCATCGGCTCGGTGTTCCAGGTCATCCTGATGATCGCTGTGACGGTCGGCGCGACGCGGCGCGATCTGGTGGAAGCCGCCTATACGCTGGGAGCCAGCGACCGCGGCATCATCCGCCGCGTGCTGCTGCCCTCCTCCGCGCCGGAGATCGCGGAGATCCTGCGGCTGGTGCTGGGCTGGGCCTGGACCTACGTCATCGTCGCCGAGCTGATCGGCTCGTCCTCCGGCATCGGCCACATGATCACCGACAGCCAGGCGCTGCTCAATACCGGCCAGATCATCTTCGGCATCATCGTCATCGGGCTGATCGGCCTCCTCTCGGACTTCATGTTCAAGGCGTTCAACGCCTGGCTGTTTCCGTGGAGGCTCGCATGACCACGCTGAAGATCGAACAGGTCTCGCGAACCTTCCCCGCACGCCATGGCAACGCACCTACGAAGGCGCTGGAGCCGACCGATCTCACCATCGGCAACAACGACTTCGTTACCATCCTCGGCCCGTCCGGCTGCGGCAAGTCCACGCTGCTGCGCATCGTTGCAGGCCTCGATCGTCCGACCAGCGGACGCGTCACGCTCGACGGGCGCGAGGTGACGGGCCCCGGCGCGGACCGCGGCATGGTGTTCCAGTCCTACACGCTGTTTCCGTGGCTGACCGTGCGCGAGAACATCGCCTTCGGCCTCCGCGAGCGCGGCGTTTCGCAGGACGAGCGCAACAAGATCGCTGACGCCTTCATCCGGCAGGTTGGTCTCTCCGGCTTCGAGAACCACTGGCCAAAGCAGCTCTCCGGCGGCATGCAGCAGCGCACGGCCATCGCACGGGCGCTTGCCAACGACCCGAAGATCCTGCTGCTCGACGAGCCCTTCGGTGCGCTCGACAACCAGACCCGCGCCTTGATGCAGGAAATGCTGCTCGGGATCTGGGAGCGCGACCAGAAGACCGTGCTGTTCGTCACCCACGACATCGAGGAAGCCATCTTCCTCGGCAGCCGCGTCATCGTCATGAGCGCGCGACCGGGCCGGATCAAGGCCGAGATCAATGTGGACCTGCCGCATCCGCGCTCCTACAAGATCAAGACCACGCCCGAATTCGTCCAGCTCAAGGAACGGCTGGTCGAGGAAATCCGCACCGAGGCGCTGAAGGTTGCCGAACATGCCTGACACCCAGCCGCGCACCGATGGCGGGCGCGTCCTCGCCGATCTCAATGCGCTCCGCGCCCTCGGCGCCTACAAGACCGGCGTGCACAAGCCGACCTTCTCCGAGCCGCATAAGCAGTCGCTGGATTGGCTGGTACGGAAGCTGCCCGAGGCCGGTCTTGCTGGCACGATCGACGGCATCGGCAATGTCCTCGGCACCAGCGCGAAGCCCGGACCGAAGCTGCTCGCCGGATCGCACCTGGAGAGCCAGAACTACGCCGGCTGGCTCGATGGCCCGCTCGGCGTCGTCTACGCGCTCGAGGCCGCCCGCGTGCTCAATGCCGATCCGTCACTCAATGGCGCGGTCGAGGTGGCCGCGTGGTGTGACGAGGAAGGCCATTTCGGCAGCTTCCTCGGCTCGCGCTCCTATATCGGTGAGGTCACCGAGGCCGATATCGACGCCGCGCGCGACCGCACCATTGGCCGCACCATGCGCGACGCGCTGACCGACATGGGGCTTACCGGGCGGGCGCGCATTACTGCCGAGCCGGGACGGCACGTCGGCTATCTTGAGGCGCACATCGAGCAGGGCGACACGCTCGAGAGCGGCCGGCTTGCGATCGGCGTCGTGACCTCCATCGTCGGCATCTGGCAATACCGCATCAATTTCACAGGTGAGCAGAACCACGCCGGCACTACGCGCATGGCCGTGCGCAAGGATGCCGGCCTGGCGCTGGCAAAGTTCTGCGTGGCGCTCGACGAGCGTTTCCCGGCCACGTGCGGGCCGCGCACAGTCTGGACCACCGGCCACATCACGCTCGATCCGGGCGCACCGAGCATCATTCCAGGTGGCGCGGAGATGCTGTTCCAGATCCGCGACGACGATCCTTCCGTGATCGCGCGGCTGGAGGAACTGCTGCGGACCATGGCGGATGAGGCCAACGCGACGGGCCCCTGCACCGTCACCGTGGAGAAACTGCGCACCGGTGCTCCCGCCATGATGAATTCCGGTTTTCAGGACGCGATCGAAGCCGCGAGCAAGGCCTTCGCTGGCGGACGATCCATCCGCATGCCGAGCGGCGCCGGCCACGACGCGCAGATGCTTGCGACCATCATGCCCGCGGGCATGCTGTTCGTACCCTCGATCGGCGGCATCAGCCATCACTGGACCGAGAACACCGCCGACGCCGACATCGTCACCGGCGCGCAGGTCTTTGTCGACGCCTGCCGGCTGATACTGGCCGGCTAGAACGACGTGCCACCGCCGAACCTGAACTCCTGGACCACGTCGTATTTGCCCTTCGTGATCGGCACGGCGTAGTCGAAGCGCAGTGGTCCGAACGGTGAGGCCCAGATCAGGCCGACACCGACCGACGATCGCACCACGCAGCTGTCGTCATATTGCAGTCCGCAAGTCGGGCAGGCCTTGGTATTGACTTCGCCCAGCCGACACGGTCGGCAAGCGCGACCGGCAGCAGCCGTCAAATCAGGCCGTCTATGATTACGGTCCGCATGGCCCCAACCGGTCCTATCAGCCCGGTTCCCACACGCGCATCTATGTGAGCAAGCGCTCGTCGCTGGATGGCGGCACCGAGGTGCTGCCCGGCGATCGGAAGTTCGGCGACTACGCCTATCCGTCCGGCACGTCGTTCGCCCGCCAGAACAACAATCGGCCGCTCGACCGGCAGCCGCTCAGCCCGGCCTCTGATCTCGGCGGATTTGGGCAGAGGATTCCGCTCTCCTGGTCACCGGCTTGCGGCGAATTCTTTACGGCCGTCCCTGGCGCGAGGAGCCCCGGGTCACATTCTCTCACGTCCGGCAACACTTCGCCTACAGGAAGAGTGCGACCGGACAGCTGCGAATGCCGCCCCTCCCCTGCGAGGACGAAGTTACGGCAGATTGTCTCGCAGGCAAATGTCAATGCGGATGCGCTCCTGGTCGGGGCTGATCGGTTCACCCGAACAATGCGCGAGCAGCACGCGCGCCGCGGACCGCGCCTCGTGGCCGGGATCCTGGTTGATGATCGCATCGAGCGTGCCGCGGACCAGGAAACGCCTTGTATGCTGGGTCAGCTCATGGGTGATCCAGACGACGTCGCGGGCGCGGCCCGAGGCCTCGATCGCATCGGCGATGCCACGGTTTCCGGCGCCGCAGCAGTATATGCCACGGAGATCAGCATGGCGCGCGAGCAGCGCGGCAGTGAGCTGGCGCGTGCGCTCGCTGTCGTCACGCCCCTCGATGACCGGCAGCGTGCGCAGGCTCGGATACTCGCTGGACAGGATCTGGTGGAAGCCGAACTGCCGCTCGGCGTGATCGCGTAGCGACAGCGATCCCGCGATCACGGCAACTGTCCCGTCGCGGCCGGCGAGGAAACGTCCCATCAGCGTTGCCGCAGTCCGCCCCGCGGCCGGGTTGTCGATCCCGACATAATGCAGGCGGCGCGAGCTCGGCGCGTCCGACACGAGGGTCACGACGGCGACCCCGCGCGCGTCAAGTTCGTCGATCGCGGCGCGCACCCTGGGATGATCGAGCGCGATGACGGCGACACCGTGATAGGCGGGCGACAGGGTTTCCAGCGCACCGGCGAGCACATCCGGATCGAACACGTCGACATGGAGAATATCGATGAACCCGCGCTGGCCGGCAAGCCAATCCGCGGTGCGCTGGACCTGCTCGGTCAGGTTGCTCATGAAGCTATTGCTGCCGGTCGGCAGCACGAAGGCGAAGCGGAAGCTCTGCCCGCGTGCGAGCCGCGCGGCCGCGACGTCGGCACGATAGCCGAGTTTGGCTACCGCGGCCTCGACCCGCGCAACGGTCTTGGCGCGCACGCCTTCGCGCCGGTTGACGACGCGGTCGACGGTGGCGAGCGACACGCCCGCCGCACGCGCGACGTCCTCGAGGGTGGAGCGAATCATCGGCTGCGCCGCGCCAGCTGTCATTCGCGCGCCGCCCAAAGCATGCCGCGGGTCATCAGCGTGCGAATCTCCGGTACGTCGAGTTCGTAGGCGCGATGGCCGAGCGAGGAATAGAACACCCTGCCCGCGCCGTAGCGCTTCTTCCACACCACGGGCATGACCACGCCCTCGATCCAGGGCGCGTGCTCGCCGGTGAAAGTGGTTGTCGCCAACACCTCGTTGGCGGGGTCGACATGCATATAGTACTGCTCGGAACGGTGCTCGAAACTCTTCAGACCCTTCATGATGGGGTCGTCCGGCCTCGTCAAGTCGACCTTGTAGTCGATGATGTTGCCGGGATGGGCGACCCACTGCCCGCCGCACAGGAACTGGTAATCGACGGAATCGCGGAACGCATCGCACATGCCGCCATGATGTCCGGCGAGCCCGACACCGCTGCGCACCGCCTCGCAGAGATTGAGCGCTTCAGCCTTCTCGATCTTCGACATCGTGTAGATCGGGACGATCAGCGATAGATCGTGGATCGCGGGATCGGCGAAGGCCGCCGTCGTGGTCTCGACCCGTACCTCAAAACCTTCCGCTTTCAGCCAGCCGCGGATCATCGAGGCACAGAGATCGGGATCATGTCCCGGCCAACCGCCCCAAACTATCATTGCCTTGCGCATGTTCTGTCCTCAGTCGATCTGTCCAGTTTCACGTCCGGCCGGCAGCATCGCCGGCCGCTCGACGCGGTTCTCGATCTTGACGCGGCGGCCTTCGTCGGCGGAGGCCTGGAACGCCTCCATGACCTCCAACACATGGAAAGCGAGCGCGCCGGAGGCCCGATGCGGCCGGTTATTCAGGATAGCGGAGGCCATGTCGGCGACGCCGATGGAACGGAACTCTCCCTCAATATGGCCATGCGTTAACGGTACCGTCTCCCACTCACCGCCCGTCTTCGCGACCTGGACCTCGCCGCCAAAGCGGTTCGGGTCCGGCACCAGCATGCTGCCCTTGTCACCGTAGATCTCGATCGGCGCGTGCCTGTGCTTCGGCACATCAAAGCTCATCGCGATCGAGACCAGCGCCCCGCTCTCGAATTCGAGCATGCCCGCGACATGGGTCGAAACCTCGACGGGGATCAGCGCGCCGTTCATCGGTTGGCTGGTGACCAGACGCTCGGATTTCGGCCGCGCGGTCGAGCCCATCACGCTCGCGACCGGGCCGAGCAGCTGAACGAGATCGGTGATGTAATACGGCCCCATGTCCAGCATCGGTCCGCCGCCGCGCAAGTAATAGAAGCCCGGCGCCGGATGCCAGCGTTCATGCCCCGGACATCCGAAGAAGGCGCTGCCTGCCACCGGCGTGCCAATCGCGCCGTCGTCGATCAGCTTGCGCGCGGTCTGGTGTCCACCGCCGAGGAACGTATCGGGCGCGCAGCCGACGCGCAGGTTTTTCTGCGCGGCGAGATCCATCACCTTGCGAGCTTCCGCGACGTTGATACCGAGCGGCTTCTCGGAATGAACGTGCTTGCCGGCGTTCAGCACCGCGAGACTGACGTCGGTATGGGCGAGCGGCACCGTGAGATTGATGACGATCTCGACGTCGTCGCGCTTGAGCAATTGATCGACCCGCATCGACGGCAGCCCGAAGGCGGCGCCCTGACGCTCCGCAGCATCGCTCCGCATGTCGGCAAGCGCCTTGATCTCCATGACAGGGAAGCGCTGCGCCGCCTTCAGATAGGCCGTACTGATATTGCCGCAGCCGATGATTCCGATGCCTACTTTTCTCATTGTGATCTCCGTGAAATAGCTTTCATCCCTTGACCGCGCCTGCAGTGAGACCGGCGACGATGTGCTTCTGCGCCAGCAGGAACAGAATGATCGTCGGCAGGATGGTCAGCGTGATGAAGGCGAGGATCAAGTGCCACTCGGACGAGTATTCGCCCTGGTAGACCATGATGCCGAGCGGCCATGGATACAGCGCATCGGTGTTGAGCATCACCAGCGGCAGCAGATAGGCGTTCCAGCTGTTGACGAAGGTGATGGTGCCGACGGTCGCCAGGATCGGTCGCGACAGCGGCAGCGTCACGTAACGGAAGAACTTGATGTAGCTGCAGCCGTCGACCAGCGCGGCCTCCAGCAGTTCATAGGGGATGTCCTTGAAGAACCGGCGCAGCAGCAGCACGCTCATGGCGAGGCTGAAGGCCACTTGCGGCAGCGCGACGCCAAAATAGGTATCGAGCAGGCCGAGGTCGCGCACCTTGATGAACAGCGGCAGCACCGCGGTCGCCGCCGGAAACAGCAGGCCGAGCGTCAGGTAGCTCAACAGCATCGATGAGCCGTAGAACCTGATATGGGCAAAGGTGAACGCCGCCATCGAGGCCGTGATCAGGGTCAATATCACCGTAAGTGTCGAGATCATCAGCGAGTTGCGCAAGAGCTGCCAGTAGCGCGCGGAGAACAGGATGTCTGCATAGTTTTGCCACTCCCAATGGCGCGGCAGACCGAACGGGTTGACGCGTAATTCGCCGAGTGATTTGAATCCGCCAAGCAAGGTCGCAAGCAGTGGCACCAGCACGAAAATGGCGATTGCGGCGAGGAACGCCGCCTTGAGCAGCACGGCGGGATCGAACGGCGCGCGGGTGGTCTCGACGTTACTCATCGCGCATGAACCATCGCTTGTAGGTGAAGGCAAAGGTCACACAGATCGCGAAAAGGATCACACCGATGGCGCTGCCATAGCCGACCCGCATTCGCGAGATGCCGTTGTTGTAGAGGAAGCTCACCATCGTGTTGGAGGAATCCGCAGGCCCCCCGCGCGTCAGCGGCATGACGAGGTCAAACAGTTGCAGCGAGCCGACGATGGCGAAGAACACCGACAAGCGGATCGTCGGATAGAGCAAGGGGATGACGACATGGCGCAGGGTCTGCGACCGCGTCGCACCGTCGATGCGGGCTGCCTCGATCAGGCTCTTGTCGAGGCCCTGGAGTGCCGCGATGAACAGCATCATGTGGAAGCCAAAATATTTCCAGACGATCACGATCAGCACCGCCGGCATCGCCGTGTCGGTCGAGGCCAGCAAATGCGGCGGATCGGCGCCGAAGGTGCGCCAGATCGAGGCGACCAATCCGTAATCGCCGTCATAGACAAAGCTGAAGATCAGCCCGGTCGCGATCTCGGCCAGGATATAGGGCATGAAGAACAACATGCGCAGCGCCACGGCGCCGCGGAAGCGTTCGGCGAGCATCAGGGCCAACGTCAGCGCAAGGGGCAGCTGTACCGCAAGCGAGACCGCGATGATCAGCCCGTTGTTGCGCAGCGCCAGCCAGAACGCGCGCGTTTCCAGCACGAAGCGGTAATTGTCGAAGCCAATCCAGTTGGTCGGCTTGCCGAACCCGTTCCAGTTGAACGCCGAGTACCAGGCGGCTTCGCCAATCGGCAGCACGACGAACAGTGTGAACAGCAGCAGCGCCGGCGGCAGGAACAGGATGAGCACGGTGAAGCGGCCGTCCCAGCTGGGGCCGCGAACCACGAGTGGCGAGAACGATGTCTCCGCAACGCCGATCGGCGGCGAGCTCGCGATCCGCCGTGTCACCGTCAGTTCCCCTGCTTCCACGCTGCCTCGATCGCCTTGGCAGCATCTTGCGGGCTCATGCTGCCGCCGGCGATCTCCGCGGTGACGTCGTTGACGACGCGACCGACCGAGGGGCCCAGGCTCTGGTCATAGAAGTTCTGGTGATAGTTCGACTTCGCCAGATTGGCCGCGATCAGCTTCATGAAGGAGTTGTTGAGGCCGGCGTCCGCGCCCTGCACCACCGGGATGATGAAGTTGCCCGCCGCGAGCCGCGTCTGCACGTCCTTCGAGACGAAGTACTTCAGGAAATCGACGGCCTCCTTCGGCGAGCCCTTGGTGATCAGCCAGCCGGTGATGCCGCCGAGCGTATCCGTCGGCGCGCCCTTGCCGCCGGCCACGACCGGAAAATCGAACCAGCAGATCTTGTCTTCGCTCAATCCGGCCTTGTCGGCCGCGAGTGCGCGCTGCAAATGATAGACCGTGCTGATCGCGAGCGTCATCGCCGCCTTGCCGTCGCCGAAATAGCCGACGGCCTGCGGATTCTTGAAGCCGAGGAAGCCATTCTGGAACGGCTGGAGATCGACGAGTTGCTTGAACAGCTCGCCGGATTTCTGGAAGGTCTCGCCTGCGAAGCCGCCGTTCTCGCCGCGCAGCGCCGCATCGAACGCCGGTCTGCCGCCGATGCGCACCGCAAGATGCGTCCAATAGAAGTGCAGCGGCCATTTGTCGGCGCCGCCGACCACGATCGGGGTCACGCCGGCGGCCTTCAGCGTCTTCACCGCGGCAAGCAGATCGTCCCAGCTCTTGATCCCGGCAGGATCGACCTTCGCCTTGGCCATCAACTCCTTGTTGCAGAGAAAGCCGACTTGCGACAACGCGGTCGGCAGGCCGTAGACGCGGCCATTGCTGGTGAAGGCGGCGAGCGCCGCCGGTGTCAGGCTGTCGCTGTAACCCCTCACCTGATCGGTGATGTCATCGAGGACGCCAGCCTCGATCTGCGTCTTCAGGACGCCCCCGGCCCAACTGTAGATGATGTTCGGCCGGTCCTTGGATTGCAGGATGGTCGGGAGCTTGGCCTTGTAAGCCTCGTTCTCGAGGAACTGCATCTCGACCTTCACGCCGGGATGGGCCGCCTCATAGGCGCGCGCGACCTCCTCCCAGATCTTCACCTGGGCCGCATTCGCCTCGATGTGCAGCCATTTCACCGTGGTGTCGGCTGCGGCGGAATTGGCCCAAAGCAGGCATGCGGCAGCGGCGAGTCCCAGCTTCCCGAGCAGTCTCATCACGTTTCCTCCCAACCGGCTTTTATTCTTTGGCTGCAATCCTGCCTTCAATTTTTGAGGTACGCAACTAAAATTCTGACCTATGCATCTCAAACCGGGTGTGGCTAAGGTTTGCGGAAGGAGTTGGGCGGTCGCACCGCCCATGAGCAAATCGGAGATACCCATGGCCGCCGTTTATTCCGATCTCGCCGGCAAGGTCGTCCTCGTCACCGGTGGTGCATCGGGAATTGGTGCTGCGATCGTGCGGCGCTTTGCGCATCAGAAATCCATTGTCGTGTTCTTCGACATCAAAGCCGACGAGGGCCAACGCCTGGCACGCGAGCTGTCGGACCAAGGTCTCAGCGCGCATTTCCGGGGCGTCGACCTGACCGATATCGCCGCGTTGCGGGCCGGCATCGCGGAGGCGCGCAACGCGCACGGTGCGATCAACATCCTCATCAACAATGCCGCGCATGACGAACGGCACAAGACCGAGGAGATGACGCCGGAATATTGGGACGACCGCATCGCGGTGAACCTGAAGCACCAGTTCTTTGCGTCGCAAGCCGTGCTGCCGGACATGAAGGCGGCGAATGCCGGCGCCATCATCAATTTTGGGTCGGTGTCGTGGATCGCCGGCCAAGGCGGCATGGCCGCCTACACCGCCAGCAAATCAGGCGTGATCGGGCTGACGCGCTCGCTGGCGCGCGATTACGGTCCCTACAATATCCGCGTGAATGCGATCGCGCCTGGCTGGATCATGACCGAGCGCCAGCTCGAGAAATGGATGACGCCGGCGGGCGAGGTCGAACTGCAGCAGCGACAGTGCCTGAAGCGCCGGCTGGTGCCGGACGAGGTCGCGAAGGTCGCCGTCTTCCTCGCCTCCGATGAGGCCTCGGCCTGCACCGCCCAGCACTACATCGTCGACGGCGGATGGGTGTAAGACGCTTTTGAGACATCCCCGGGGAACGCGGGCGCGCGCTTTTCAAGAAAGGAGGCGACGCCTTCAACGTGGGCCAGAACTGAGAATGAAGCGCCGGTCGCGGTTCTGTACCGGACGTGCGTTCATGGGGTACAGCTTGGCGAAGCTTGCGATATCGTCTTCGTCCACCTCGATCGGCTGAGTAAGTACGATCCACTCGACCGTCTCGCTGCACGGCGGTGTCGTGAGCGATCCCGCGTAGTGATAAAATGTACGCTGAGCCGGCAACAGCCCTCTGGGATGGATGGCAGGATCGGCTGGGACTGGCGAGCCTTGTTCCCGCGGCATTGTCGAGACAATCCTTTTGAACATCGCGTTCGGCTTGCCGGCAACCATAACCACACCGATAACGGCCAGCCCGTCAGTCCCGGCGTGAACGAAATGCACCTCCATCGCAAACCGCTTGCCCTCAATGAGGTGCTCGCTCGGATGATGGAAGTGGAACTGCTTTAGCGCATATCTGCGATCGCCAAACTGGAACGTGTCGCCTTCCGCGAAGTCGAGCTGAATGGTGTGGCCGTTGTTGATGATCGTGCCGGGTTGCTTGCTCCAGCTGATCCTCAGCGGCGGCTGCCGGGCGCGGATCGTGGCGGTGATGTCGATGGGAGACTGCTGGCCGCCTGCCGAGCACGCTGCATCCGCGGCGTCGAGACCACCCCATTTTTCGGGTCCTGTCGTTCCCTCGTAGCTCCAATGGCCCTCTGACGCGAAGCCGGTCGAAGCACACAGGGGACACAGCGCCAAGCCCGCAAAAAGCTTCAGGGCCTGACGACGTTGCATGATCGCCTCATCGAGATCGCTCCGGTTCGGAAACCGCACCACACCGCAAGCAAGACTGTCTTGCTCCAGCCACGGGTTGACATAGATCAACGCGACTATCGACTGGTCGGCCGCGCCGGGGTGACGCTGACTTGGACCAGATGCAACCGGTTAAGCGGCGGCAAGCCTCGCATGCACGTTCAGTTTGCAAGATCGGTGATATGATGGAAGATGGCCTGGGCCTCGGGCCACTCGGCATAACATCGGATCAACAACTGCAAATGCGCGTCCGTTCGGCGGGCATTGCACGGTCTTGACGGGCGCTAGGAATGACGAACTTGAAGTCAAGAACCATCTACTTGCTTCTTCTTTTGATTCAACTGACAGGAGCGCTTTTTATAGTCTTGGACGGACTGCCCGAATTTAGGCACTTGGTGGCCCATCCCGGTGAGCAGTTGACCTACGCGCGGTACGACAATCCTGCTACACCCGTCATGATAATTGCAATGCAAGCCGCCTATTGGTATCGCCTGAAATGCCTTCCGCTTCCCTCCAGGCGCTCGAATACGATCTTGAGCCACTTATTTCTATTTCTGGGGCGCCTTACCTTTATTTTCGGTGGCTCGCTGTTCGCCGTCGTCTTCTTCAGACATCTACCGGAGATCCATCAAGGTGCCGATATTTGGCTGATGTTCCGCCGTGGACTGCAACTCGCTGCATCACTGTTCGCGTTATTCTGCGTAACGCTTGAACTAGAACGACTAGGGCGTGCGCTTGGAAGCAGCCAACGGGATTGAATGCCAACGCGAAGTCAACAAGCTCAAAGCTGAGCGAGATATCCTTCGCGAGTGAAGCGACATGAAGTTCGTCTTCATCGCGAAGCAGCATCTGGCCGGTGGCATGGCTGTGCAATACGATGGACTTGTCCTGCTCGGGCTTTCATGCTTGGCCGAATCGATCAACCAGCGCGAGATCCCTGAGCGACGAGACAGTCGGCCAGCAGACGAAGGCAGGAAACCGCTTGATTTCAACCGGTTATTTGGTGGGCGCACCAGGGCTCGAACCTGGGACCCGCTGATTAAGAGTTCTAATCTTTCAAAGACAAACAGGTACTTAGCTGTAAAAGAGCCATTCAATAGGCCCATATAGATCAATAGGTTACAGAGTCGTTCGTGAAGAACGTTTCTGAGCACCGTTTTACGCAAGGTGTGGTTGCGATAGGCGGCGACAGAGTATCCATAACAGGACGCGTAAAAGTTCCGTGAACCAGCGGCGGAGCAGGCTGAAGTTGTAGCCGGCGGCGGCGAGCACGGCGTTGATGCGGTCGCCGTCGCGGCCCTTGAGATGGTTGCGGCGCATTCGGTGGTCGTCCTTGAGATGGCCGATCACAGGCTCGACGGCGGCGCGACGCCGCATCTCGCGGCGGATGGCTTTGGTGACGCGGCGAACCTGGCCGCTGATCCAGACCTTGAACCGGTCGGGATAGTTGTGGCCGCGATAGCCCTTGTCGCCGTGGATGCGGCGCGCTGCGACACCTGTGAGCTTTTCGAGATCGGCGATGACGGGACCGAGCGTGTGGCCGTCATAGGGATTGCCGTGCAGGGCCTTGGCATGCAGCACGAACTGCCCGCCTTTGGGCGCGGTGGCAGGCGTGGCAATCGAGACTTTGCAGCCAAACTCGTAAGGTGCCCGGGCCTTGCCTTTGCCGATGCACTCCACCTCGGGGGCGTGCAGCGAGTAGACCTTGGGACCGCGCTGACGCTGCTCTTGATGGCGAACCCGGTGGGCGAGATCGAGCAGCGGACCAAAGCGATCCTCAAGCGCAGGGTCGCCCTCGATCTTGCGTCTGATGTCACGGATGATGCGGCCAAGCCGGGTGCGCAGGAATTTGAGTTCTCGCCGGGCGCGCTTGAACTGGTGGGCATGCGTGTAGCGCCCCACCATGATGGCGGCGCGCTTGGCCACGCGCAGATAGCTCTGGCGCAGTTCGATGCCCTCGCGTTTGGCCAAATCGACCAGCTTCTCGATCGCCCGGTGCATGAGCCGCGCATCGCTCGGATGCGCGATCGCCTTCTCCTGGACGGTGGTGTCCACAACGACCCGCTCGAGATCTTTGGTCTCGATCGCCCCAGTTCGATGCGCCACCGAGAGGCTTTCTTGCAACAGCGCGGCGATCTGCTCCTCACCCAGCCGCTGGCGCCAGCGGGTCAGCGACGAGCGATCGAACGGCAGGTCGTGCCGGAACACCACCTCGCCGCAGAAATACTGAAAATACGGGTTCTCGACCCACCTGTCGCACAGCGCCTCGTCAGAGAGATTGTGCATGTGCTTGAGGATGAACAGTCCGGCTACCAATCGTGTCGGCAACGGTGGCTGCCCCGGCCCGAGGCGACAGACCGAACTGAAGCGTCCCGCCAGGAAGTCCCAATCGATCTCCGCCGCCAGACGCACCAGCGGATGGCGAAGGTTGATGATCTTCTCCAGAGATGGACGAAACAGATCGTCCTGACGATCGTCGCGCGGCTGGCTCATGGGTTCTCCCCAACAGCGAATCTCGCCGTCAAAGGAATCACGAAGCCGCCAAATCCGGAATCCCAAAACGCAAGAAAACCAAGACCTACCCACGGCTTTCTTGCAAAATCGAATACTTGCTCACGTCAAATCACAGCGACGGATCAATCGCTTCCGAATTCTTCACGGGCGACTATTTGGTGGGCGCACCAGGGCTCGAACCTGGGACCCGCTGATTAAGAGTCAGCTGCTCTACCAACTGAGCTATGCGCCCGAAAGGCGGTCAATGCCTTGCGAGGCCGGTCGTTTAGCAAAGCGATCCGCCTCTGGCAAGCGATGCAGCGCATGTTTTCCAAGGTTCTTCCACAGCCCCGGAAATGCGAAAAGCCGCCGGATTCCAGCGGCTTCTCCAAGGTTAATACCCGGGGAATCCCGGTGCGCTCAGAGCCGACCCTCCCGGTCGGCGCCACCGTCCCGGTCGCCGCCATGGAAGTGGTCCATGCCACGCTCCATCATGCGGTCCATGCCACGCTCCATGAAGCGGTGCCGCGGACCGTCCTCGCCGCCGCCGAACGGGCCGCGGTGGTGGGTCAGCACGGCAAGGCGCCGCTTCTGGCCGTCATCGAGGCTCTTGTAGAGCGGATCGGCAGCATCGGCGATCTTCTTCAGGGCCGCCGAGCTCGCACTCATGTCCTCGGCGCGCTGGCGCAGGCGGGCGACCGGATCATCCGGCTTGTCGGCATCCTTGGCAGCGTCGCCGGGGCCGGGGTTCATTCGCGCATTGGCGCGGTCGAGGCGCAGCTTGGCGAAGTCGCGCACGGCGGCCTCGACCGGCGGCCACAGCTTCTCCTGGTCGGCGTTGAGCTTCAGCCCGGCATGGACGGCGGCGATCCGCGCATCGACGAAGGCCGCGCGGTCTTCAGGGTTCATGCGGATGTGGCGGAAGTGCTCCATCCACGGGCGATGATATTGGGCATAGACCGCGCCCGAGCCGGCGATGCTGAGCACGGCGATGGCGGCGATGGTGAACTTCCTCATGCGAACTCTCCTCTGGAAGGATATCCTGAAGATGGGCGCAGGCGGCGTCGCATTCAACTTACAACTTGGACAGAGATGCACTCTTACCAAGATGTAATTCGCTGACGTAGTTTGAAATCACTCGCAACAGAGATGGCACGAATGAAGCGGAAGGGCTCCTGATACCGGCAGAAGCCCTCCCGTTCGTATTAGTTCGTCGTGCTCTTGGATTCCTTCAGGAACTCGTCGATCAGCGGCTGGCCGACGCGGCTTGCGGCGTCCTTGTAGACCGGCTCCATCGCCTTGCGCATCGCCTCGTCCTGCTCCGGCGTGCAGCTTGATGATCTCGCTCTTGCCGCTCTTCCTGATCTCGGCGAGCGCGTCGTCGTTCTCCTTCTGCGACTGCGCGTTGTTGAAGTCGGTCGCCTCCTTCATCGCCTTCGACAGCTGGTCGCGGATGTCGGCCGGCAGATCGTCCCAGAACTTCTTGTTCACGATCACGACGTAGCCGATGTAACCGTGGTTGGTCTCGGTGATGTACTTCTGCACTTCGTGCATCTTCTGGGTATAGATGTTCGACCAGGTGTTCTCCTGGCCGTCGACGACGCCGGTCTGGAGCGCCTGGTAGACTTCGCCGAACGCCATCACCTGAGGCAGCGAGCCGAGCGCCTTGAACTGGGCCTGAAGCACGCGCGAGGACTGGATACGGAATTTCACGCCCTGATAATCGGCAGGCGTCACCAGCTTCTTGTTGGCGCTCATCTGCTTGAAGCCGTTGTCCCAATAGGCAAGGCCGGTGATGCCCTTGGAGTCCAAGAGCTTGAGCAGCCTGATGCCGAGCGGGCCTTCCGTCACCTTGCGCAGCGTCTTCAGGTCGGGAAGGATGTAGGGCAGATCGAACACCTCGAATTCGCGGATGCCGAGCGGGCCGAATTTCGAGTTGGACGGCGCCAGCATCTGCACGCTGCCGAGTTGAAGCGCCTCGAGCTCTTCCTTGTCCTTGTAGAGCGAAGAGTTCGGATAGACCTCGATCTTGACCTTGCCGCCGGTGTACTTCTCGGCGAGCTCCTTGAACTTCTCCGACGCCTTGCCCTTCGGCGTCTCGGTGGCCACCACGTGGCTGAACTTGATGATGATCGGCGATTGAGCCGATGCCGGCCCGGTCAACGCCAACGGCCCGGTCAATGCCAGGGCCGCAACCGATGCCGCAGCCAAAATCAGTTTCCGCATGCTTCCTCCCGAACGTCCTTGTGGGGCGCGGACCGCCGGCCCCCGAGACTTGAAGGGTATCATTATAGGGAAGCAGGCATAGGCGCCATTGCGCCTTAGCAGGGGTCTCCTTGCAAAAATGCGGTATCCGGAGGGGAACGTCCGCGCAGGGCGAGAAACGAAAAACGCGGCGCCGGGGGCGCCGCGTTTTTACCGATTTGGCCGTGTGGCCGGCGTCAGCTCGCCGCTGCCGTCGTGACCGTATCGCGCTGGCGCTTCATGACGATCTTGTTGAGCGCGCCGAGATAGGCCTTTGCGGACGCCACCAGCGTATCCGGATCCGCCGCACGTGCCGTCATCGCGCGGCCTTCATGGGACAGGCGCACCGAGACTTCGGCCTGCGCGTCGGTACCCTCGGTCACGGCGTGGACCTGATACAGGTCGAGCTTGGCCTCATGCGGCACCAGCGCCTTGATGCAGTTGAACACGGCGTCCACCGGACCGTTGCCCTCGGCCTCCTCGATCTTGATCTGGCCATCGACGTCGAGCTTCATGGTCGCGCGCTGCGGGCCATGGGTGCCGGCGATCACCGTCAGCGAGGTCAGCTTGATGCGATCATGCGACGCCGCCATCTCCTCGTCGACCAGCGCCTCGATGTCCTCGTCGTAGATGTCCTTCTTGCGGTCGGCGAGCGCCTTCATCCGCGTGAACGCATCTTCCAGCTGGTTTGGGCCGAGCTTGTAGCCCATCTCCTCCAGCTTGTGCACGAAGGCGTGGCGGCCGGAATGCTTGCCGAGCACCAGCGAGGACTGCTTCAGGCCGACCATCTCGGGCCGCATGATCTCGTAGGTGGAGGCGTCCTTCAGCACGCCGTCCTGATGAATGCCGCTCTCATGCGCGAACGCGTTCCGGCCGACGATGGCCTTGTTGTACTGCACCGGGAACGAGGTCGCCGCCGACACCACCTTCGAGGCGCGGGTCAGCTGCGTGGTGTCGATCTTGTTCCACCACGGAAACACGTCGTTGCGGACGTTGATGGCCATCACGACTTCCTCGAGCGAAGCGTTGCCGGCCCGCTCGCCGATGCCGTTGACCGTGCATTCGATCTGGCGCGCACCGCCGGCGATGCCGGCCAGCGAGTTCGCGACCGCCATGCCGAGGTCGTTGTGGCAGTGAACCGAAAACACCGCCTTGTCGGAATTCGGCACCCGCTCGATCAAGGTGCGCATGAAGCGGCTATATTCCTCCGGCGTCGTGTAGCCGACGGTGTCGGGAATATTGACCGTGGTAGCACCAGCCTTGATCACGGCCTCGACGATGCGGCAGAGGTAGTCCATCTCGCTGCGGGTGGCATCTTCGGCCGACCATTCGACGTCGTCGATCTGGTTGCGAGCGCGGGTGACATTGGCAATCGAGAGCTCCATTACCTGCTCGGGCGTCATGTTCAGCTTGACGCGCATGTGCAGCGGCGAGGTCGCGATCACGGTGTGGACGCGGCCACGCTTGGCGAACTTCACCGCTTCGGCGCAGCGGTCGATGTCCTTTGGATTGGCACGCGACAGGCCGGCGATCACGGAATTCTTGGAGCGGCGGGCGATCTCGCTGACGGCCTGGAAGTCGCCTTCGGACGTGATCGGGAAGCCGGCTTCGATGACGTCGACGCCCATGTCGTCGAGCATCTCGGCGATCTCGATCTTTTCCTCGAAGGTCATGGTGGCGCCGGGGCACTGCTCACCGTCGCGCAGCGTGGTGTCGAAAATGATGACGCGGTCCTTCTCGGACTTGTTCACGGGGGCCATTTCAAATTTCCTTTAAGCGTTCGCGCCTGTCAGTCCTGAGGCGCTTGAGGTGTCCGGTGATCTCGACCAACCCCTGAGCGCCCAGGCGCGTGGCGCCCAGCCGGCCCTCAGGGGCAGCTAAGAAGGAGCTCGCCCATAATAAGGGTGGGCAGCGACGCGGCCGGGATCGTGGCGGCGGCCAGAGCCACCTCCCCCGAAATCCCATCGATTTGGCCGCGAATCAGCATTGCCAGACCCTTTTGAGCGCTCAGATCCTCGGTCAAAACCGTTGACGGTTGGTTGCCGGGAGGCTCGGTGCGCCGTTTCTAGACGAGAAATAGGAGCAACTGCAACGCCAAAAGATGGTCAGGAGGACTGACCTTGGTAGCAGGGGATGTTGCGCTCTTGGTACGGAATGACGACCCTATCGGCTCCGTCATGCTGAGGTGCGCGCCCTGGGGCGCACCTCCAGCGACTATGGCCTCGCCATTGCGCGGGGGTGACGGTGATAGAATGGAGCTCCGGGCATCGACTTCTCCATTTCAAACAACACACACGCCTTCGCCATCTCGCGGCGTGTTTCGCCCGAGTTTTGCGCTTCTCATCACGCCCTCTCCAAACAAAGGGCGCAGGGAAGGCCGGGTGCCGGCTGGCACCCACGGTCCGCTGTGCGCGTGTAGCGCAAAAAGAATTGCACAGCGGCATACAGGTGAAGCCGAACACACGGCCTTCCCTGCGCAGTGGTTTGACGGCGTATGCCGCGCTCTCCCCGGAGACGAATTCGTGCTTGCCTCCGTCACCTCGCGAATTGACGATGCGGCTTGCCCGGTCGGGCTCCCCGCACCTCCGCAAGGCTTGACCGTAGCGACGACGGCCAGGACCACACGGTTTTGCCGTACGCAAGCTTCCCGCTTGGCCCCAGGGCTTCTTCGCCAAAAGGCTTCGCAGGCTTCGAGCGCCGTTCGTACAACGCGGCTTGCGAGGTGCTCACGGGGCTCGGCTCAATCCACTGCCCCGCCCTGCCACTTGCATCCGCGACGGCGCCGCTCAGCGTCCACCGCAGCCCGATCCGCGGCTCGTGACGACGTACGACCGCCCCTTTTCGCCGGATCAGGATGAGCGACACATACGACAAATCCGAATTTCGGTAAAGTGGAATATTTTGACGTGTGCCGATAGACCCAGCTGTTGGGTGTTTTGCCCGGCGTGCAACGCAAGGGATTGTGGCCCGCATCCGCGAAGCGACATGCGGGCCGGTTGAGTCAGCCTACCCCACCCGGCGGGCGCGAGCCCTGTTCTCCCAGCGGCCCAGCATCTGGCCGAGCTCGCCGGTGGCCGGAGCCGGGGGCGCTATCTTGTTGGTGGCCGTCACTTCGTTGGTGTTGGCGGGCGCATTGGCGTTGAGCCAATCCGGCTGCGCGTAGCCGCGCCAGCGCCGGGCCTCCGCACGACGTTTGCGGGAGATCAGCTCGCGCGTGAAATAGCCGGCCGCGAACGCGATCCCGAGCAATACGATCAGTATGATGACGCCACCCACAACCAACTCCGGCCATTCGTCCCACACGGTTTGTGCGCAGCAATGGGGGCGGGGTCAAGGCCTCAAGCCCCATCATTCCCACGGGAACGAATAGTCAATAGTCGTTCACACCTGAGGGACTGTCATATGCAGGGTTCGGAGCGCCGTTCGAGACAGAGCTGCGACGAATTCGCGGCATCATTGCGATATCGCGCGGAGGATGCAAATCCACCGCTCGCAACTCATCACGGACCGGGCTAACCTCATGGCGCTCGGCCGGATCAACCGGCTAGCCGAACATACCGGGAGGACGCAAATGACACGCCAACAGCAGCGTGAGCAGGATGCTGCGCTTTCACGACGAACGCTGGTTCAGGGGCTTGCGCTCGGGGCCGCGGCCACGATGGCCGGAACGGGCACCGCGCTGGCCCAGGCCGGCCCTGCCGCACCGCCGACCACAATCACCACGCCGCCGCGCGACTTCGGCCCCAACGGCGCGCCGACCACTTATTTCTGGGACCCCGATATCATCGCGGTCGATCCCTCCTTCAACGATCTCGCGCAGCCCAACACCGCGATCAAGCGGCTCTACACCGGCGTGCTCTGGGCTGAAGGTCCGGCATGGAGCGCCCAAGGCCGCTATCTGCTCTGGAGCGACATTCCCAACAACAGGCAGATGCGCTGGAGCGAGGATGACGGTCGCGTCAGCGTGTTCCGCGCGCCCACCAATAATTCCAACGGCAATTCGTTCGACTTCCAGGGCCGCCAGCTCTCCTGCGAGCATCTGACCCGGCGGGTGACGCGCTACGAACATGACGGCAGCGCCACCGTGCTGTGCGACAATTACAACGGCAAGAAGCTGAACTCGCCGAACGACGTCGTCGCGCATCCCGACGGCAGCTACTGGTTCACCGACCCGCCCTATGGCGGCCAGCTGTATGAAGGTGAGCCCGATGCGGCGGGCGGACCGAGCAATGCGCCCGGCAAGCTCAATCCTCGGATCGGACAGCCGGCCGGCTTCACACCGGGCAAGCGCGAATTGCCGACCAATTGCTATCGCATCGACCCGAGCGGACGCGTCGACCTCGTCGTCACCGAGGAGCAGGTGCCCGATCCCAACGGCCTGTGCTTCTCGCCTGACTTCAAGAAGCTCTATGTCGTCTCGACCGGCAAGGGACCGGGCGACACCGGCCCCGGCGGCAAGGGCGAGATTTTTGTTTTCGATGTCGGCGCGGACAACAAGCTGGCCAATCCAAAGCGCTTCTCCGATTGCGTGATCGACGGCGTCAAGTGCGGGCCTGACGGCGTGCGCTGCGACGTCAACGGCAATGTCTGGGCCTCCAGCAATGCCGGCCGCGCCGTCGGCTATAGCGGCGTGACGACGTGGTCGCCGGACGGCAAGCTGCTCGGCCGCATCCGCCTGCCCGAAGTCTGCGGCAACATCTGCTTCGGCGGCCCCAAGCGCAACCGCCTGTTCATGGCCGCGAGCCAGTCGCTCTATGCCGTGTACACCGCGACGCAAGGCGCGGGCCCGGGCTGAGAGTTGCGCAATGCAAACACACGCAGGGGCGCCGGCATCATCTGCCGACGCCCTTTTTTGCGATCAGGCACGTGCAGATCGAAGCGCAAGGTCAGCTTCGGAGGGGCAAACGGGAATCGTATGATCGGTTGGAATATTGCCGCTAGTGACCCCAGATCGGAGATGAGGAGAAGCGAGCCGCCCGGCCTTGAACTTGTATACTACTGAGTTACTTCCGTTCGAGCTGCCACGATCCGTCCCAGTTTTCACCGGGGGGAGCCGAGGCCAACTTTTCGATGCGTTGGATGAACGTCATCGATGGTCCGTCGCCCGGCATGGCCAGGATCGCCGCCTCAAAGCAACGGCGTGCTTCCTCCCAACATTGCGCTCGATAAGCAGCCAGTCCTTCGGCGAAGCGGGTGCGCAATTCGATCTGAGCGGATGTCAGCTCGCCCTTTTTTCCCATGATTTCGAACACCGCCTGCGGCTGAGTTTGACCTAGCGTCACCAGTCGATCGATCTCGCGGCCCTCGACCGCGACTGACGCGGCGGTGAAAGTCGCCCCGGATACGAGGATGCGGCCGCCATACTCCTTGTTGGCGCCCTCCAGCCGTGACGCGAGGTTCACGGCGTCGCCCATCACCGTGTAGCTCATCATCAGTTCGGAGCCGATGCTGCCGACCAGCACCTCGCCGGTCGCAATACCGATGCGTATGTCGAACGTATTGGGCAGCGTGCGTACGCCGAGCAAATCGAGGAGTTCGGCCCGCAACTGTGGCACGAGCTGCAACATGTCGAGCGCCGCAAGGCTCGCGAGCTGCGCCTGCTCCGCATCGTCGGCAAACGGAGGACCCCAATAAGCCATGATGGCGTCGCCGATATATTTGTCGATGATCCCTTGGTGATGGCGGATCGGCGCTGACATCGTCGAGAAGTAGCGGTTCATCACCTTGACGAGCCCCTGCGGGGTCATGCCTTCGCTGGTGGAGGCAAATCCCTTGACGTCGCAGAACAGCACGGTCATGACGCGGCGCTGACCTTCGGCCGCCAACGCCGGTCCTTCGATCAGGCCTTCGACCACGCGCGGATCGACATATCTTCCAAACGTCTCGCGCATGCGCTCCTTGAGCCGCAACTGCTCGACCATCTGGTTGAACGCGGCAGTCAGGTGACCGATCTCGTCCCGCGAGGTAGCGACGAGCGTTTCGTCAAGACGGCCAGCCTCGACCGCCTTCGCTCCTTCCAGCAACCTTCGGACCGGACGGGTCACTCCGGTACTGACCAAGGCTGCGAACACGAGACCCAATATGGCGGCAAGCGCAGTCAAGGCCACGGAAATGAGAATCACCTGACTTTGTGTGCTCACTGTCTCGTTGGCTTCCTTGCGCAGCAGGACCATCATGTCCCCCCGCACGCCTTCCAATTTCTGATCGAGTTCATCGCGCAGTTCATCGATACGATCAAGTTCTTGGGAAACGCCTTTCGTGTCGTCGGCATCTAGCAAAAGGAAGAGGCGCTTGTTCTCTGCATTGAGCCGACGGCGGGAGTCGTCATTTATTGCGTCAAGACGGGCCTCAAATTGACCCAACGTCGTTGCATTGCCGAGCGCCGCTCCTTTCTCGATCAGTCCATGGATCAAAGCACGCGCAGCCAGAATTTCCAGCTCAATTTGCCCGCCCAATGCGTCGAAGCGGTCTTGTAACGCCTTTTGCTGACCGCCGTCGGTTGACGACCGGATCTTCTCGATAACAATCCGGCGCACCACCAGCCCACGCTCAAGCGAGCGAACATTCGCTCTTGCCAGGTCGCTATAGGCCGGCATGTATCTGTACGTGAGCTCTTCGAACCGCTCGCCGACCTGCATCACCAAGACCAGAGTCAAAGCCGCGGTGATGACCATCAAGACGATCAGCGTCACCGCGATCCCCATAATCTTGCGCCTGATCGATAACCTGATCATGGTAGTTCTTCCTCCTCAAACTCCGGGTACCAGCTTATCGGAAACTATAGCGGCACGACATCGACGGCGGCAGATTGTCGAAATGCCCCATCGCCCGCACTAGGTGCTGTTGTGGCAGGTGTACGTCTTGGCAGGTGAGAGACGTTGAATTCGGCGCAAGTCAAAGCCCGGTGAGGGCGGCGTGGTGATTAGGGCGACTTCCGCTTTTGACACTTTTCGGACCTGACGCTTCGGCTGACCACTTCCGTTCTTGAGGGGAAAAGCGGACCTGGCGGTCGTGCCCGTCGACTTCCGAAGGCGGCGTGACTAACGGTTAGACAACTTTGAGATATCGCTGTGGGCCGGATCTTCGATAGTTTGCCGAGCGGAATTCATGCTATCCTGAAACCTGTAGAAGCTCTTTGGGCAACCATGAAAGGTGATGCATGCGGTCGCGCTGTCGCCTTGTCGCGGGTGCGGTGGTGGCTGCAGGTCTCGTCGCTCGTCCCGGTATGGCGCGCTGCGAATGCGATCTCGCCGGTCCGGCGGAGCCCGTTGCATCACGATTCGAAATCCACGACGACACTGTCTATGACAAGCGTACCGACCTCACGTGGATGCGTTGCAGTTACGGACAGCGGTGGACCGAAGGCAGCGGGTGCTCCGGCTCGGTCAGGCTCCTGGACTGGGACAGCGCGATGGGCCTGCGATCGCAAGGTGGTCCTGCCTGGCGGCTTCCGGAGAGGGACGAGTTGCAAAGCATCGTCGCACACTATTGCAAGAGGCCTGCGATCGACGAGACCGTGTTTCCCGGAACGGAATCGGTTCAATATTGGACGAGCACGTCAAGCGGGCCGTCCTATGCCTGGATCGTGTTCTTCCGGACCGGCATGCCAACGTGGAATTTTCTCCGAACCACACCATTCGCCGTGCGGCTGGTGCGAACCGGTCGATAAGGTTGTGCCACCGTCATCCAGCAACGACGACCTACGCCGAACCATTGACATGCGTGGCTTCCTCGGATGGTCTAACAGGCTTCCTTGCTAAGATGCATCAGTCCGGTTGTGGACCTTCCGCCGTCTCCGACGAACCCCGCATGCCTGACTTGCTGGAATAACCCGGGCCTGCCCATCATTTGCGCAAGCGCTAGACTTTAGTTCCCCTCTCACAATCCTGAATGCAGTTTCACTTGCCGAGAATGCCCTCGCAGTTATAGTCGCGGCCAATAGCTCATCAGAGGCTTGTTCAAGGGAGAGAAACAACATGAGAAACGGACTCTCGGTTGCAGTGCGAATAGCACTCGGTGCGACGGCGGCCGGCGCGCTGATGATGGCGTCAGGCCCGGCATTTGCGGCGGATCCGATCAGGATCGGCGTGATCGCGGAGGCGCAGGCGATCGCCGGCGCCTCGATCCCGCAGGCGGCGCAGCTTGCCGCCGACGAGATCAACGCCGCCGGCGGCGTCGACGGCCGCAAGATCGAGATCATCGGCTACGACAACCACTCCTCCTCGGCGAATTCGGTGCGCGCGTTCCAGCGCGCGGTGAACGAGGACAAGGTCAACGCGGTCATCGCCAGCTACATCAGCGAAGTGGTGCTGGCGCTGGAGCCCTGGGCCTCGCGGCTGAAGACCCCCTTCGTCACGCCCGGTGCTGCCTCCAACGAGATCAGCAAGAGCGTCCATTCCGATTACGAGAAGAACAAGTATACGTTCCACGGCTATCTGACCTCGGCGGCGCTGGCGCTCTCGGTCTGCGATGGCGCCAAGGATCTTCTCGTCGACAAGATGCACATGAAGACGGCCGTCATCATGAGCGAGGACGCCGCCTGGACCAAGCCGCTCGACGTCGGCTACGAGGAGTGCCTGCCCAAGATCGGGCTGAAGGTGCTCGATCACATCCGCTTCTCGCCCGACACCACCGACTTCACGCCGATCTTCAACAAGATCGAGGGCTCCAAGCCCGACGTGATCATCACCGGCATCTCCCATGTCGGCGTGCAGCCGACGGTGCAGTGGAAGAACCAGCAGGTGCCGATCCCGATGTTCGGCATCTCCTCGCAGGCGACCAACGAGACGTTCGGCAAGGACACCAACCAGGCCGCCGAGGGCGTGCTCTACCAGGGCGTCTCCGGCCCCGGTGTCGCGGTGACGCCGAAATCGGTGCCGTTCGCGGAAAATTTCAAGAAGAAGTTCGGCAACTACCCGTCCTATGCCGGCTACACCGCTTATGACGAGGTCTATTACATCGCCGATGCGGTGAAGCGCGCCGGCTCGACCGACGCCGACAAGCTGGTCGATGCGCTCGAGAAGACCGACTGGGAAGGCACGATCGGCCGCGTCCAGTTCTACGGCAAGGACGATCCGTTCACGCACTCGATCAAATACGGCAAGGGCCTGATCACCGGGCTGATGCTGCAATGGCAGGACGGCAAGCAGAGCGCGGTCTGGCCCAAGGATGTCGCCAAGGTCGACATCAAGTTCCCGAGCTTCATCAAGCTCTCGAACTAGCAGGAACCGCTCCCGGGATCATCTCCCGGGAGCTTCCGCATGCGGCGTCCCGCAGCACGTTCCTCCAGCAAGATCGCCTCTCATAAATCAGATTGCCAATCATAGATGCGAGCATTCCAGATTCTGATTGATGGCTTCGCCATCAGCGCTCTCTACGCTCTCGGTGCCACCGGCTTCACGCTGATCTTCGGCGTCTCCGGCGTCCTCAACCTCTCTCACGGTGCCATCATGGTGGCGGCAGCGGTGGCGGCCTGGGCCGCCGCCAGCATCTTCAATGTCGGCACTTATGCCGGCGCGCTGATCGGGGTCGGCGTCGCCCTCCTCGCCGCGTTCGCCACCTACTTTGCGGTGGTGAAGCCGATCCAGGACTCCCGGCGCATCCCGAACGAGGAGAAGGAGATCTTCGTCCTCACGGGAACGCTGCTCTGGGGCATCATGATCCAGGAGCTGATCGCCTATTTCTTCACCAACAACGCCAAGACCGTGCTGCCGATCGTCGAAGGCGTCGTCGACGTGCTCGGCGTCCGCACGCCGAAGAACGAGATTTTCACGGCGATCGTGTGCTGCCTCGTCATCGCGCTGCTGTGGCTGCTGGTGAACCGCACCCGCACCGGCAAGGCGGTGCTGGCGGCCTCGATGAACCCGCGCGGCGTGACGCTGCTCGGCCTCGAGCTCACCAACATCTACATCGTGGTCTGGGCGATCTACGGCATTTTGGCCGGCATCGCCGGCGTGCTGCTTGGCATGTTCCTGGGCGTCAGCTCCTACAGCGTCGGACCGCTGACCGCGAGCGCGTTCTCGATCGTGGTGCTCGGCGGTCTCGGCAGCGTCTCCGGCTCGTTGATCGCGGCCTTCGTTGTCGGCTATCTCGAGACGCTGACGGCCTATCTGGTCTCCCCCGCCTACCGCACCATTCCGGCGCTGCTGCTACTGGTGTTCGTGATGTACATCCGGCCCCAGGGCCTTCTGGGGAGGCGCTGAGATGGCGAGCTTCTTTACCTCGCGCCTGTTCTTCATCTCGGTCGCGCTCGTCATCATCGCGGCGACGCTGCCGCTCTACGTCTCCGGTTATGTGCTCGGGCTTCTGACCGTCGCGTTCTATTTCGGCGTGTTCGCGATGGCCTGGGACCTGCTGTTCGGCTTCGCTGGCGAAGTGAATTTCGGGCCGACCTTCCTGATCGGCGTCGGCGCCTACACCGCCGGCATCCTCAATGCCCAGTTCGGCTGGTCGGTCTATCTCTGCATCGTGCTCGGGGCGCTCGCCTCCGTCATCGCCGGCCTGGTGCTGGCGCTGCCGGCGCTGCGGGTGCGCGGTCCGTATTTCGGCCTGACCACGCTGGTCGCGGTCTTGATGCTGCAAAACTTCATCGTGGTGTTCGCCGATCTCACCGGCGGCGAGATTGGCCTCACCATCCCCGACGTCATCACCATCAATGCCGGCGCCAATTACTGGATCGCGCTCGGCTTCATGACGATCTCGGCGGCGATCCTCTACGGCCTGTCGCAATCCCCGATTGGCCTCGTGCTGCAGGCCAGCGGCCAGGACCCGGTGCAGGCCGGCGCGCTCGGCTTCAACATCGTCAAGCACAAGCTCGCCGCCTTCATCGTCAGCGCGTTCTTCTCCGGGTTGTCGGGTGCGCTGCTGGTGTTCTACTTCGGCACTGCCTCGGTCGGCACTGTCGTCGATGTCGCGGTCGGCGTGAATGTGATCGTCTCGGCCGTGCTCGGCGGCCGGCGCACCGTGCTCGGGGCAGCACTCGGCGCGATCTTCCTGATCGTCGCCGGCGAGTTCCTGCGTCCGACCGGCGAGCTCGCAACCTTCATCGTTTCGGCGGTCGCCCTCCTCGTCGTGCTGTTCTTCCCTGGCGGCTTCCTCGGAGCGGCCCTCTCGCGTGAGGCGCGCTCGTGATGGATATGATGGCAAACCGGCCCGTGCTCGAAGTCCGCGGCCTGACCAAACGCTTCGGCGGATTGACCGCGGTGAAGAACCTCGGCTTCGAGGTCAACAGCGGCGAGATCTTCGGCCTGATCGGGCCGAACGGCTCCGGAAAATCCACCGCTATGAAGAGCGTGATGGGCATCGAGCGCCCGACCGCCGGCGAAGTGATTTTTGAGGGCGAGAACGTCGCAGGCCTTCCCGCGCACAAGATCGCGCGCAAGGGCTTTGGCATGGTGTTCCAGCACTCGCGGCCGCTGAACCGCCAGACCGTGCTGGAAAACATCATGGTGGCGCTGCTGCCGGACAGCCTGTTCATGCTGTTCCCGGACAAGGCGCTGGTCGAGCGCGCCAAATGGATCGCCGACCGTGTCGGCTTAGGCTCCGTGATGAACCGCCGCCCGCCGACGCTGCCGTTCGCGGACCTGCGCCGGCTCGAGCTTGCCAAGGCGATCGCGCGCGATCCCAAGGTGGTGCTGGTCGACGAGCCCTTCGCCGGCCTGACGCGGGCCGAGGTCGACGTGTTCTCCGACCTGATCCGCAGCTTTCGCGATGACGGCCGCGCGGTGATGCTGGTCGACCACAACGTCAAGAGTGTCGCAGCGCTGGTCGACCGCGTGCTCGCGATGTATCTCGGTGAGGAGATCGTCACCGGCAAGGCCGAGGACGTGATGAAGAACGAGACGGTGCGCAGGGTCTATCTCGGCGGCGCGCTGGAGATCCACGCCCGGCCCGAAACCAGCTTCAAGGACAAGGTGCCGCTGCTCCAGGTCGAGAATGTCAGCGTGCATTACGGCAAGGCGCAGGCGCTGGATAACGTCTCCATCCACGTCCACGAGGGCGAGTTCGTCTCGATCGTCGGCCTCAACGGCGCCGGCAAGACCACGCTGTTCAACACCATCTCCGGCTTCCTGCCCTATAGCGGCGAGATCCTGCGCGGCGGCGACAAGCTGCGCGGCACGAGCCCGGCCAAGATTGCCCGCAGCGGCCTCGTGCAATGCCCGGAATCGCGCGAGCTGTTCGGCGAGATGAGCGTGCGGGAAAATCTCGATCTCGGCGGCCAGCATCTGGCCGACGACAAGCGCGCGGCACAGCTCGCCTGGCTGTTCGAGCTGTTCCCGATCCTGAAGGAGCGTCAGGGCCAGCTGGCGCAGACACTCTCCGGCGGCGAGCAGCAGATGCTCGCGATCGGCCGCGCCCTGATGATGCAGCCGCAGATCCTGATCCTGGACGAGCCGACGCTGGGGCTCGCGCCCGTCATCCTCGAGCTCTTGTCGAAGGCGCTGGAGAAACTGCGGCAGACCACGTCGATCACAGTGCTGCTCGGCGAGCAGAACGTCACCTTCGCGCTGCCGCATGCCGACCGGGTCTATGTGCTCGAGCATGCAAGGATCGTCTGGGAGGGCGATCCCGGTCGCTTCGCCGCGGAAGCCGGCGCCGGATTACTCTAAGTCGCGTTCATAAACACAACAAACGAAAGGGAAACGACCATGCGACCATCGACCGTTTTGAGCGGCAGCTTCCTCGCCTCCGCGCTGGCGCTATGCCTCGCCGCCCCCGCCTACGCGCAGTCGAACGATCCGATCAAGATCGGCGTCATCGCCGAGGTGCAGTCGATTGCCGGCGCTGCGACGCCGGGCGGCGCGCAGATCGCCGCGGACGAGATCAACGCCAAGGGCGGGATCCTCGGCCGCAAGGTCGAGATCGTCACCTATGACAACAAGAGCTCGTCAGCCGAACTCGGTGCGTGCATTCCAGCGCGCGGTGAGCGAGGACAAGGTGTCTGCCGTGATCGCGAGCTATATCAGTGAAGTCGTGCTCGCGCTCGAGCCGTGGGCGGCGCGGCTGAAGATGCCGCTGATCACACCGGGTGCCGCCTCGAACGAGATCACCAAGGCGATCCATAACGACTACGAGAAGAACAAGTACACCTTCCACGGCTATCTGACCTCGGCGGCGCAGGCCCAGATCGTCTGCGACGCGGCCAAGGCTCTGCTGGTCGACAAGCTCAAGTTCAAGACGGTCGCGATCATGAGCGAGGATGCGGCCTGGACCAAGCCGCTCGACATCGGCTACGAGGCCTGCCTGCCCAAGGCCGGGCTGACGGTCGTCGAGCATGTGCGCTTCTCGCCCGACACCACCGACTTCACGCCGATCTTCAACAACATCGAGGGCAAGAAGCCGGACGTGATCGTCACCGGCATCTCGCATGTCGGCGTGCAGCCGACGGTGCAGTGGAAGAACCAGCAAGTGCCGATCCCGATGTTCGGCATCAGCGCGCAGGCGCTGAGCCCGACCTTCTGGAAGGACACAAATGGTGCCGCCGACGGCGTGCCGTCGCTGGCAGTGGCAACACCCGACGTCGCCGTGACCTCGAAGACAAAGCCGTTCGCGGCGGCCTTCGCAGCCAAGTTCGGCACGCCGCCGGCCTATACCGGCTACACCGCCTATGACGAGGTCTACATCATTACCGACGCGATCAAGCGCGCCGGCTCGACCGATCCGGACAAGATCGTCACCGAGATGGAGAAGACCAATTTCGAGGGCACGATCGGCCAGATCGAGTTCTACGGCAAGGACGACGAGTTCACCCACGGCATCAAGTCCGGCCCCGGCGCCGTGACCGGCCTCGTCTTCCAGTGGCAGGACTCCAAGCAGGTCGTGGTCTGGCCCGAGAAGATCGCGGAAGGAAAGCTGAAGTTTCCGAGCTTCGTGAAGCTGTCGCAGTGAGGACCTGAAGAACGCCTCCTCAAACGCGCGATGCCCGGGCCTGTCCCGGGCATTCGCGTTTTTGCTTCGATGCGTCGTTGCTGAAGCGCCCCTTGCAAATTTGGCAGCGTCGATCACAGTGAGGGAAAGGCACGCAGGCAACTCAAAGAATTCTGCGGCTTATCAAGGAGGACGCATGCTCCCCTATGTCGCCCACGACTCGCGCTTCGAGCGGCTGGTCATCGGCCATGTCGGTGCTCGGACCGCCGACAGTCTCGCTGACCGAGGCCCCGCACCTCTCGCAGCAGGCACTCCTTTCTCATTCCAAGCATCCCAAACATGGCACAGGGATGATGCATTCGACAGCTGGAGCTCGGCGGATCGTGGGGGTGTTGCCGCACTGGCACCGGCCTGGATGCAACGACGATGGATGCGACAATGTCCACGAGCACTGGCTGCAAGCATGGTGCGGCACGTGGCACACCGGAGCACGAGCATGGCACGGTGCACGTGTGTGTGTGTGTAGGCGAACGTGGACAAGGCCGCGGCTGGACTCACCCAATGACGTCATGGTGGATGCCGACAACTGGATCTGGTCTTCGATCCACCAACCTACTGGCGGTCCGAAAGGGGGGCGGTGGGGGCTTGCAGCGCTGCAGATGAGGAC
>CAWFVZ010000020.1:0-298602 GCA_963819355.1 uncultured Alphaproteobacteria bacterium
GGCCGACTTAGTGGTCAATATTGCTCACCTTTGGAAAGTTAATGAAGGTGAACGACCGACTATTGCTCGGGGTGAAGCGCGGCTTTTTGCGACTGCAATTCGGCGATTAGTTTTTGGACCCCGTCCATTGTCGCTTGGTCCAATATCCGCGCGGCCAGCGTCCGGTAGTGGTCAATCTTCTGATCTATCTCGACGCACTTTTCACACATGACCCGCCTTTTCAGGCGGGAGCCGACCGGGCCACCTGCGAGAGAAACTACAAAGACTGCGCTATTATGTTCCAACAAACGTTGACGGCCCGCACCGTGTCGGGGTGATGACGCGATGCGCGCACGCTGGCAATGGTGACGCGGTGGCGCTGCTGGTGCGAGCCGCTGCCCGTGTGAACCAAGGCACTGAGGGCGTTACGCCCGCTTCGCCGTCTCGGAAGCTTCGATCATCGCAAGCTCAACCTGATCGGCAAGGCTGGTCAGATGCAGGGCCAACCTATCGAATATTTCCCGCTTGGTCGGGACGGTGGCAAGATCGCGGATTAGCGCGGCCTCAGCAGCATCTTTCCGAAGCTTTTCGAGAGCCGCTTGATAATCCCTCATGGACTTGCTTCGCGCGGCTGCGTGTTGAGCCCGGCCATAGTATCGGCTCGTAGCGCCTTGCGGAGCATTTCGTCTTTTTCTGCCCCAGGCGGAAGCAGCGCGGCAACTGCACGGGCCGCCTTGGCGAACACGACGAGCCGATCTTCGAGAGACAATTGTTGCTTGAAACGACGTTCGCTCATGGCGCGCTCCTTTCCATTCCAGAGGAAGGCGGGAGCGCAACCGGCGTTCACATCACCGATATGAGCCAAGAACCGGGCGGTGATGTAGGACCAACGCCCTTCGAGCAAGTCTGTTCCGGGATGATCCATGCTCGCTCAGTCAGAAAGGACCGGGGCCAGTAGGTACTGTGGAGGGCGTGGGAAGGCGCGGGGACCGCGCGACCGCATTTATGCCGATATCTGGTGCGAGAAAATCGGTGGTTGCAGTTACAGGAAAGGCAACACGGTTCTCATGAATCGAGATTGCGGTGCGTCCTACTCAATGTCCGCTGTGCACCCATAGCGATCAAGCTCCGCAGCGCGGGCTCAGTTACGAGCAGGTCCAGTCGTTATTACGGTTCGCGCTTGATCTCGGGTTTGTCGTACAAGACCGCATTCAATAGCGAACTATTGACTTCAATCTTTCCGTTGTAGCTGATGAGACCAAGCTTGCGGAATTTGTTCATGAAGAAGCTTACGCGGGACCGGGTTGTGCCGATCATTTCAGCCAAGGTTTCCTGGCTGATATTGGGAATGATCGGTTGGGGACTGCCCTCCTTGCCAAAATTTGCCAGCAGAAGCAGCAGGCGCGCCAGCCGCTTTTCGCTCGAGTTGAAGAGCTGATCGATCAGGTCTTCCTCGATACGACTGTTGCGGGTCAGCAAATACGCCATGAACATTTCGGAAAACTTCGGTTGATCATGAAGCACCGCGAGCATGGCTGTCTTCGTTATTGCGGTGACCAGACAATCTTCCATTGCGGTCGTGGTCGCGATGCGCACCGAATGACCGTTCATGCATCCTTCGCCAAAGAACTGGCCGAGTTCTAAAATCCCGACCACCGCCTCTTTGCCTTGCTCGGATATGACTACAACCTTGACGCGGCCCTTTTGAATATAGAAGACCGTGTCTGCCGCGTCGCCTTGGGCGAAGACGATCTGGTCCTTCCGAAATTCAAGTATGGTCTTCCCCTCGCCCACTTTGGCGAGAAACTCCTTGGGATCAAATGCAGCCTGATTGGTATTATTTGGCATGTCCGGTTTCGTCCCCACGCGCGTGGGACGGCACCTTAGCACTCAAGCCGTCGACGTCCGAAATAAAACTGCCGCGCGATGACAGAGCCGCAACAAAACAGTCGCAAAAGCTGACTGGTGGCGACTAGATAGCAACTGGAAAACTCCCAGTCGTTTTGCATTCCGAACATTCGAAGGTGCGGAGTTCATGCCCGGGTTCTGTTGGCTCGATACAAGCTAAGCGCATGGGCTTGCCGCACTTGGAACACGGAAGAATTCCGATCTCCGAGCGGCTGTATAGTGGATTTGGTTGGATGGATGACATGACGCTTCCCCTACATTGGGGCGGGAGCATTACCGATCTCTCAGTCACCGCTGGATGCCGAAGGTGGAGCGATGATGGAACCAGCATGCGCTTCCGAGTTCCCGCATTGCTGGTCAATATTGATCACATTCCAAAATAATGGGCGGAAGTCCCGGGATTCGCGGCGGGGTCGAGCCAGCAGCCAGCCCGGCCATGTCCGCTCTGCCGCCGAAAGCGGAAGTGAGCCATCCTGCCGCGACGCAACAGGAACGAACACGATGGCTGAGACCGCCAACATTGATCGCCCGCCCGCCGCCAGGGCGGCGGTCTCTCGACCGCGATCCGCCAAGACCGCGACCGTCAGTGCGTCGGCATTGGCGCATCACTTCGATTGCAGCAGGACCTACATCGGCAAGCTCGAAGCCGAAGGCGTGATCCAGCGGCAAGGTGACGGCTTCCCACTCGACCGGAGCCGCGTAGCCCTACCTGCGACACTTGCGGCGCGAGCGGCAGCAGTCACCGCGCGCGGAGGCCGACGCGGCGCACGCCAAGGCAAAGACCGAACTGCTACAGGTCAGGATCATGGAAAAGAAAAAGGTGCTGATGCTGGTGACCGACCAAGAAGCCCTTGTCGAAAGCGTGGTCGGTCTGTTTCTGACGTTCCTGTCATCGATGCCTGCGCGTGCGCGCCGCTTGGCGACATGCAGACCAGACGCCGCCTTGAGGTCCGAGCGGACTAGCCGGTCCCATCCAGTCAAACGGCCCCTAAAAACAAACAATTGGCACACGATCACAAACGCCGCCGGATCAGGCTTGCTACGCAATCAGCCAAGAGCCGGAACGGCCTGCGATTGTTTTCCTGATGGGAGGACCCTTTGTCGGCTTCACCGGACGCCTTCGATCCTCTTGCCGTTGTCGTAGACTGGCTTGATGCCTGCCGCTTGGAAGACCTCGACACGCTGCTCGACCTGTACGACGAGCGAGCGACGCTGCATTGTCTCTGCGAGAACGTCACTCTGACCGGGCGCAAATCCCTCGCGGCGTACTGGGGACCGAAGCTGGAGAACAAGGCAGGTTTTGCCTTCACTCTCGACGAACTGGCACTGATCGGCGACGCGGTGCAGGTCGATTACCAGGGCTACGAAGGAAAACCACGCCGAATTTTCTTTCACTTCGGTCCCTCGGGCAAAATTCTCCACACAAGTTGCAGGCCGCGCGGATGTTGGGAAGCCTAGTCCTGCTCGCGGTAATGACCGTGCCACGCGGTTCATGGCAGCCATCGGTGATGAGAACGTCGGTTGCGCTCCCACCCCGTCAATATGGGACAGGAGAGCGAGATGAGACGTCGATCCAAACCTCATACATTCGATGAGCGGCTGAACGAAGAAAAGGCGCGCATCGAAGCGGAACTGGAAGCTACGGAGGTAGGTCCGCAGCGCAAGTTGTTAGAGTTCAAGCTTCGCCAGATCGAAGCCGCGCTTGATTTCGACAGGTTGTTGTCACCGACTGCTAACCGACCGCCCAAGCGAGGGGCTGAGTGAGCATGAAAGAAATGCAGGCTTGCCTTGAGAAGCTCCGTACCGATGCTGCCGAGGCCGCGCTGATACGCGACTTGGCGACGGACAAGCGCAAGCGGGAGTTGTTCACCCGATTAGCGGATCACTTCGCAACGCTCGCCGCAGAGGTTGAGCGCGCGATTGCGGCACCGGCAGCCGAAGAGTACCGCAACGCCCCGTGAGGGCAACGGTCGGGGGGGCTTCGCCTTCAGCCTTGCTTGCTTTCTGTAAACCCGTTGCAATCGCGAATAAACAGCTCGGCGTGCTCGGTTGATGGCTAGGGCTATCTCAGCGGCTTCCTTGCCGGCGTCCAAGAGCTCATCGAATTTGCTTGTGTCGCCGCGAGTCCAACGCCGCCTTGTTGGGTTTAAAGCGTCCATTCCCTTTCGCCTTCAGCCCGGGTTCGACCGTATTGTTGCTCTCAGCACCCGCGGCAAATCTGTTTCAGCTTTGCGTCCAGTTTTGCGTTTTCAACGGCGAGCGCGTCGACGATCGATCCTTGATCGCGGGGAGCACTGGGTGCCGCCACCTCCTTCTGCTTGGCCGCCACAAGCTTTGCAGACGATGGTGGCGTAGTCCGATCATAACAAGCCAATCGATCGCGAGCCTTCGGTATCGTTGAGCATTCGGAAGTTTGAGCGACGGCGCCTTGGCAGTTCACAAAAATCAATGCGGTTAGCAGCAAAAACTTCATTTTAAACTCCAGCAAGGCTCGTCCTGGTGTTCATCTGGTTTTCGCCTTCAGCCCCAGCTCTGCAGGCCGACGGATGGCTTTGGAGCGAATGGGCTTATCCGATGTTCCATCACGCTCAGCGCTTCGTGGGAATAACGGCCCTAAATGCCGCGTCGCCCGCGGGGGTAATGCAATAGGTGAGGCCGTCAGATTGCTTCTCGATCCAGCCCTTCCTCAACATTCCGGCAATAATCTGCTTACCTGCTGGATACAAATGTTCTGCCCGAAGACCCTTGGTCAGGCTCATCTTTTGTAAGGCCGCGCGCTCTATGGCATGGGGAATGTGACTAGGCCGCGCCGGCATTCATTTCCCTTTCGCCTTCGGCTGATCGACACGAGCGTCCCGAAACTCAGCAGGCCCCTTGGTAAGCCGGCGTCTGCGCTCGACCCGTTCCTCTGGTGGAGCGGCGGGATCGATAATCTTCTCAATTGTCTTCGCTGCCAGCTCTTTTGCCCGATCGGAACGTGCTGCACGAAATCTCTCGCTGGGAGCGGCCTTCGTTTTTACAGTGAGCCCGAGTTCGACCAGCCGGCGGATGGCCTCTGAGCGGCTTAGCGTATGCGCTTCGCCCCAAGCGTCGACTTGCTTGGTTAGATCTGCCGGAAGACGCACAGCGCTGACTGGGTCAACTCCTCCAGCTTTCTTCGGACGGCCGCGAGTTTTTTTGTTTACTGAAATTGACTTCTTCATATTTTTTGTTTACAGAAAAAACAAGCCGGAGGGAAGCGCCAACTTCCGCCCCGGCTCTAACCCGAACCACGAGGATAGGCCCATGGCTCAAGCTGACAGCGTGCATAGCACGCCACCACAAACAGGTCTGCAAACAACGTCGATCCGTCTCGCCGAGGCTTCCTCGCCAAGGCCGCTGGCGTCGCTGCCGCTGCCACCGTCGAGCCGTCGGCGTTTGCGATGACGCCGGATGATCGGACCTTCGCGCTGATCGAGGTTCACCGCTCAGCGGAAGCAGCACACGTCGCGGCTTGCTCCGAGTATTCGAGGCGACAACAAGCCCTGATCGATGAGGGAATTGGTCTTCGCCCCTTCACTATGCTGGTTAGCCAGGGTCAGCCCATAGCCGCCTACACCCACGCGCAGATCGACGCCTACGGGGACGCCCACATCAGCGCGCAAGTAGTAGCCAGGGCCCATATTGATCTGGATCGCGCTCTCGCCCGGTACGACGAAGTCCTGGGCAATAGCGAGGATGAGGCTGGCCGGCACGGCGATGTTGCCTGGGACGTCACTCTACGATCTGATTTCAAGTGTACCGACGACGGCTCTCGGCCTTCGCGCCCTGGCGTCCTATCTGGCGGACGAGGTGGTCGATGTGGCCCACCAGTTACAGGGCGAGCATCTCGAAATGCTGCTGGTTACGATGAGCGACACGCCTCTGGCCCTGCATCCGGCAGAATGACGTTTTTTCTGGCTAGAATAGGAACCGTGGTCGGGTGGACCGCGTTTCTGTCCTGCTTAGGCCCGTCCCGACACGTGCCTGGCAACGCAAAATGACAGTACGGCTCCAGCCTCGCCCCAGGCTGGGGCCGTTGCTTTGTCGAACTGCCTCCGGGCCTCGGCCTGAGGCGGTCAACATCGATCCCGTCGCTCTTCCTTGGCTAGCTCGGATAGAAATTCGTCCAATGCCTGCTTTCCGGCAACCTTTGCAGCGGAGTCAGACTGATATCCGTCTCCGCTTAGCTTGATTCCCAGCGGTATGCTTTTGCGGCGTACTTCCCAGCTCCACCGCTCAGGATGTTCGCCTTGTCTGGAGGTGACAAGGTAGTAATCAGGTTTGGTCATTGCGAGACGGCGCTTAGCCGATCTTGTGATTATCGGCCAGCAAGTTGTGATCTCACGCCAAGTCAGCCGAGCGTGCATGCGGTGCGGAGCAGGCGTCCTTACGGGTGGCCCGCCGGTTCACGCTGGTGGGTCTTTCCTTACCCGAAGAAAGAGACGACCCCGGCTGGGCTGGGGGCACAGGTAAGGCCGGGGTCGCTCTGGCCGGCGATCGGCGGCTAGCCGGCTACGGTCAATCGGCGGGCTATTGCGTCGTTCCCATTGATCCGTAAATTTCGGAACTGGCCTGTTTCCGACCTCAGTGGCCCAGTTTCGTTTTCAAATGGCACGCACTGTCACCACAATAGATTTGAACTATTCGCCTCGCCATCCGTCTGACTCTGCGGAGGCAACACAAATGATGCCAGACCAACTAGCCCGCCAAGAGCAAATTGCCCTTCGGTTGGAAGAATCAAACGCTTGCTGCGAGGCGCGCATGACCCAACGACCACAGAGCGCATCGGGAAGCAGATCAGCGACGTCGAGCATGAGCAAGTGGAAGAAAAAGAGAAGTAAGGACGTCTCAGTTGGCGTCTTTAGGAACAACCCTCCAACCCGAAGATTGAGATATCGGTCTGTGGCGTGGCACCGCCTAACGCCATCCACCCGGAACGGCCCGTCGTCGAACGCGCGGTTGGCGATGGGCCGGTTCTCGTTATGGCGCCTCAATTGGCAGCCTCGGTCATTGGTCCCCCTTCAGCTTGCGCCGGCCCCAATGCGGCTCTTTGCCCTTGGGGTTGAACCCCGGGACGTAGTGTCGGTTTAACGCCCGCATGACGCCGATCCGGGCGAACAAAGTCGGGCCTCCACTTTCCGCCACCAGGATCAGGGCTTCCATCGCGGCTTGCCATTCCGGCGCCGCGTGCTCTTTCTTCGGCAGGCTGGCAATGTACTCGCCGGCATCACGCAGCGTCACCAGATTGCGGTCGTTCACCTCTATCAGCTCGTCGAAAGGCCGCCCCCAGCCCTTGGTCATTTCGTGTTTCGATACCCCATCGTTGCCGGTGCACTCGATCTGAAGTCAGGCCGGATGTCTGCGCCGCGTCGCCCGCAGGCCTTACATACAAACCGCGGCTCAAGGTCGGATAGCCGGACGTCATCAGACCAGCAATCGGCATCTAGCTCAATGTGGTGACTGCACCGATAGTCCGCGCAATAGACTAACACACCGCGCACGCCCATCTCGCGCATCTCTCGCAAGGTGATCTTTTGAGGCCGCATGCCGGCATCAAAGCGACGCCAGCGGCATCTCGCAAATTATCGATTTCCTAGGGGGTCGGAAAGGCGTCGAGCTACTGCCCGTCGTGGCCCGCCGGTTCACGCTTGGCGGGGCCGAGGTGACAGTTTTTCTCGCATAATAGGAACCGGGCTAAGATAACCGCGTTTCTGTCGTGCTTAGGCTCCCGCGTGCCTAGCAACGCAAGGTGACAGTACGGCTCCAGCCTCCCCCCAGGCTGGGGCCGTTTGCTTTGTAGAACTGCCTCGGAGCAGCGCGAGCGATTTGAAGGCCCAGCGCCCGCCGAGATTGAAACCTAGCCGGATGCCCTTCACCAGCTGTTAACCGTCCCTCGACAGAATGAGCGTGTCCTTTCTGGGACTTACATGGAAAGAAGCCGTCGCGGTCCCTGTCCACTGGCAGCGGCGGCTTTTTCATGCCTGAGCTTGCTAAGGAGCTTGCCCGCCGGTTCACGCTGGCGGCCTTTTCTTCCCCAGACAGCCGTGGCAGTGGCTATTCCTTTGACCGCGCAGCCTTCTTGGCGATCTCGGCGTGCCGTTCCGGCGCCTGTGAGGTCGTGCGGGCCACTTCTTCCTTTACCAGATAACTGTTATCGACCGGACTCGGTTGCTGCCCCGTCACACTGTCTATGATCGACTTGGCTAGCTGGTTCGGGTCTGGGGGACGTTTGGGGTGATGGTCTATCATTGGAGTAGCCCCGAAGCGTTAGAGTCAGGCTAGCTAAACGCGATAGCGAGCAGGGCTGAGCACAACACCACAAGGCCGGTCGCGATTAGCGCGAGAAATCCATCGGACACGAAGTCATGAGTACGCATGATACGCCTCCCGTCGGTGAAGGGAGGCTGGTCCGAATTTGTTAAAAATTTCGGAATCTGGCTCTTTGCCAAGTTAGTGAGGGAACACCAGTGCCGCCATGCCGAATGCCAATACGCATGCAGCGGCCAATGACCAGAGCGTGATTGAAATTTGCGGAGGCATAGCGGTCAACGCCGCTCTTTATTGCAAGTTCCTATCGTAGTCGGCCACCTCAGTGCAGAGTCGCCTGAATCTGGTCCGGTTCGAAGACTTAACCGAGCATGACATGCGTCGATCTCGGATTGACGGGGGGCGGGAAGTGCAGCGACGTTATCCAGCACTTCGATCAATTCCGGCAGCCAAGCAGCGCTCATGGCGGCGGTGCTTGCTCCCTGGGACTTCATGCCGGGTATCGAGGTCGAAATCACACCCTCGTAAATCGCGTCCAGAAACATGTTCAGCATGACCGCCATCCCCTTATTGGTTGGCAATGACGCTAGGCACGGATTGTTTCAGGGGGACTTCGCCGAGGGGGCGAAATGGCTTCGTGCGGGTGGTGAAGAGGGGGCGCCTGTCCTAATCCGCTCGCTGCGCGCGATCTCCTTGGCGGTCTCCTCGGCCTCCGCCTTGGTCGGGGCGCCGGTTACCGCGCGCCTGCCGGCGGCGTCGTCGAATTGGACGAAGGTCGAGACCCTGACCTCGTAGCGCTGGTTGATGTGGCCATCGTTGCTCAAGATGAGCCGGACGTGGGTGTAAGGCTTTTGATCGGGCATGCCGCCATCGAAGCGATGCGCCGGCATGAGTTAAATTGTCGATTCCTGAGGAGGTCTGACCAGGGCCGAACTACTGCCGGTCGTGGGTGTGGAAAACTCACCCAGGTGGATGCTTGAGGAAGATCGTAACGATCAGCCATAGGATCGGCGACCAGACCAAGAGCAACACAAGAGCAAGTTGGGCGGTTCGAAGCCTCGCGCTGTCCCGTCGGGTCATTCGCCTGCGGCCAATCATCGGACCGCTCCGCTCGTGAACAGAAAGCGAATGCGCGTGTTGCCGCCGTGTTGCGTGGAGTGAATTGTAACGCCACGTAACGCGTTGAATTTGCTGTCAGCGAGCAGGAACGCTGCGCAACACGGTTTGATCGACAGAACGAAGTCGATACGTCGCCAAACTATTGTTTTACTGTGAGAATGTTTGGCGATCCCGGCAGGAATCGAACCTGCAACCCTCAGAGTAGAAATCCGCTACTCTATGGGGACCGCCGGCAGCGTCCAGAGATAGACCGGATGCTGACCGAACGTGCCCGCCAACATGTTGCTGACGGCGGATTGCCATCCACCATTTTTTGGCGCTGGGCCGCAAAACCGGAATCCGGTCATGGGCTCGCAAGCTCTGCGCGCGCGTGCAAAGCACCTCCCAGCGAAGGGCTCAATCTACCTCAGGGCGCCGGTTAATACTTTCTTAACGATTACTTTTTTGGGGGGTCTATGTGCGCGGCGCAGGTCTCGCCGCGCGCGAGACGTCCCGGCCTGTCCATGCACCCCCGGGGGGCTAATTTTTCAAGTACCTCGATCCGACCCGACGCGGCTACGGCACGCGACCACTCCTGGTCGCAATCAACCATAGCCAGCGAGGGAAGTATGAGACGTGACCTCTATGCAATGGCGCAAGCAGGCAGATATCGCGCACCACGCTTTGGTTCTGGTGGCCTCGCCAGCGCGGCTTCTCGCACGATCGGCCCGTTCCCCATCTGCAACTCAGCGTATCGGCACGCGTCCGAGGCGACCTTAGTCATCGCACCACATCGGTGGAGAGCGGCCGAAAAGTGCAGGTGTGCTTCCCCCCCGCTTCCCCGCCAAAACGACCGTCCGCCTGCACTGATGACAGTGCGGCGTACGCTATTGCATTTGCTGAAGAAAATTGGAGCGGGCGAAGGGGCTCGAACCCTCGACCCCGACCTTGGCAAGGTCGTGCTCTACCACTGAGCTACACCCGCATCCTGTGTCGGTCGCGTGACGCGCCGGCAACGGCTGTCGTATGCCAAAAGCGGGCGGCGAATGCAACAGCTACCGGCAGCATAAATTCGGTTTCGCGACCCCATATGGGCTCAATCCTGGCAAAATCGACCGAAAATGCACCAGAACCGCCGAATCGGTTCCCATGGATTGAAATTCGGCCGCCCCGGCCCAATTTTAGGGCCAACAGCGAAGCACAGGCATTGGCGACGTGCTAAAGAGCCGCCATTCCAGACATCAGACGAGGGGATCCCGTGACGATCATCGACCATGGTAACGGAGCGGCAGGCCCGGCTGCGGCCGATCTGATCAAGGACACCACCACCCAGACCTTCGTGAAGGACGTCATCGAGGAATCGAAGCGCCAGCCGGTGCTGATCGACTTCTGGGCGGAGTGGTGCGGCCCGTGCAAGCAGCTCACCCCCGTGCTGGAAAAGGCGGTCAAGGCGGCCAAGGGCAAGGTCAAGCTGGTCAAGATGAACATCGACCAGCACCCGGCGATCCCGGGCCAGATGGGCATCCAGTCGATCCCCGCGGTGATCGCCTTCGTCAACGGCCAGCCGGCCGACGGCTTCATGGGCGCGGTACCCGAGAGCCAGATCAACGCCTTCATCGAAAAGCTGACCAAGGGCATGACGGCGCCGGGCGAGCCGAATGTCGCCGAAATCCTGCAAGAGGCCGAGGCCGTGCTCGCCGAGGGCGATGCCCCGGCCGCAGCGCAGATCTATGCCGAGGTGCTTCAGTACGATTCGACCAACATCGCCGCGCTTGCCGGGCTCGCAAAATGCTACGCGACCTCCGGCGCGATGGAGCAGGCCAAGCAGACGCTGGCCATGGTGCCGAAGTCGAAGCGCAACGACCCCGCCGTGAAGGCGGTGCAGACCGCGATCGATCTCGCCGAGCAGGCGGAATCGCTCGGACCGGTCACTGAACTGGAACAGAAAGTCGCCGCAGACCCGCTCGATCATCAGGCTCGGTTCGACCTTGCGATCGCGCTCAACGCGCAGGGCAACCGCGCGGCCGCGACCGAGCACCTGCTCGCGATCATCAAGCGTGACCGCAAATGGAATGACGACGGCGCCCGCAAGCAGCTCGTGCAGTTCTTCGAGGCGTGGGGCGGCGCCGATGACGCAACCGTCGAGGGACGCAAGCGCTTGTCGATCATCCTGTTTTCATAAGCACAGATCGCAAAGCGACGCGGGGACCAGATGCCGATCAACATCGAATATCGCCGGCCCGCCGACCTGCCGGAGATCATTCCGGTGTTTCCGCTGCCGGGCGCGCTGCTGCTGCCGCGCGGCCAGATGCCGCTCAACATCTTCGAGCCGCGCTATCTCGCGATGGTGGACGACAGCTTCCGCGACGGCCATCGCCTGATCGGCATGATCCAGCCGGACGCGGCGCATTCGCGGAAGAATTCCGACAGGCCGGCGCTGTTCCGCGTCGGCTGCGTCGGCCGCATCACCCAGCTCGCCGAATCCGGTGATGGCCGCTACATTCTCGAGCTCACCGGCGTCGCGCGCTTCAAAGTGGTCGAGGAGCTCGAGGTGCTGACCGCCTACCGGCAGTGCAGGGTCGATTTCTTCGCCTTTGTCGACGACTTCACCGCGCGCATGGGCGAGGACGAGGTCGATCGCGAGGCGCTGCTGGCGGTGCTGGCGGACTTTTTGAAGGCCAACAATCTCAAGGTCGACTGGGAAGGCGTCGAGAGCGCGCCCAATGAAGCGCTGGTCAATGCGCTCGCGATGATGTCGCCCTATGGCCCGGCCGAGAAGCAGGCGATGCTGGAAGCGCCGGATTTGAAAACCCGTGCCGAGATCCTGATCGCGGTGACCGAGATGGACCTCGCCAAGAAACGCACCAGCGGCGACCCGCCGTTGCAGTGAGCTGCCGCCATTCGTCGCGCAGCAACCTCGTGTCGTCGATCAATTGGTCGCAACCGCTTGCCGCGGCCGCTCCGCCGCAATCACGCGCATCAGGACGACGGTGACGCCAATAACGACCAGGTAGACCGCAAGCTGCATCTGCGTCGGCTGATCGGTGTATCCGATCAGCGTGTGCAGCGTGCGGCCGAAAATGCTGTCCTCCGGCAGCAGCCAGCCGGTATCCCACACCACGGTGTCGAGGGCGGTGAGCCAATTGGCCCGCTCGAGGAAGGCGACGGCTTGCGCGGCCATGCCGGCGGCGAGCAGGGTGATCAGCGCCGTCGTGGTGGTGAAGAGGGCCCGCGGCGGGATGCGCAGCAGGCCGAGATAAGTGAACAGGCAAACGGCACCGCCCAGCACGAGGCCGAGCAGGCCGCCCAGGAACAGGCTCATCGCCGAGCCGCCGTCGGACGCCCCGATGCCATAGAGAAACAGGGCGACCTCGCTGCCTTCGCGCAACACGGCGACGCCGACCACGACGGCGAGTGCCAGCAGCGATTTGGATCCTTCCGCCACGGCCTGTCCGACCGCCCGCAACTCGCCGGCCATTGCCTTGCCGTGCTTGGCCATCCAGACATTGTGCCAGGTCAGCATCACCACGGCGACGCCGAGAATGGCAGCGTTGAACAGCTCCTGTCCCATGCCTTCGAAGAGCTGCGACAGCGCGCCCGCGAACGCTGCGACAAGGCTCGCCCCCGCGACGCCTGCGAGCACGCCGCCCACGATCCAGCGATTGCGGTGCTGAACCGAGCGCGTGACCGCGAGCACGATGCCGATGATTAGCCCGGCCTCGAAAACCTCGCGGAAGACGACAATGAGCGCGGCGAGCACGGCGGGACGACCTTATTCGACGATCAGCGCACCACGCGCCTTGTCGTTGAAGTCATCGTAGAATTCGTACCGGCCGGGCTTCAGCGCGCGGACATTCACCACGCCCTGGCTCTTGGCCGCAACGACCTTTTCGACCCGCAGCGAGGTGCTTTCGAACTCCATTGCCTTGGCATCGAGATTCTTGACGCGGAACACCACCGGCTTGTCCTTTGGCGCACGAACCTCGGCCGGCTGGAATTGGCCGCCGGAATAGCTGATCTGAATCTCCGTCGCCTGCTGAGCCAAAGCGGCCGACAATGGCAGCGTCGCGCAGATTGCAGCGAGAGCGAGCTTCCGGGTCATGGTCAGAGCGTACATCACAAAACCTTCTGAAGTTGAGAGAGAGATCAGAATTCGACGGCGAATTTAAGTCTGGCGCGGTGGCGTTGAAACTCTGCCAGATTGAGCGACAGGGGATTGCCGACCTCACGGCCCCAGACCTGTGCGTTCCAGGCCGCGGTCATGAAGATCTTGGGCGTGAAACGGACAAGAAATTCGGGCCGAGCATCACAGCATCGCCGGTGAAGACCGACAGACCGAAATCGTCATAGTGACGTAGATACCAGGCCTCGCCGCCGATGACGACGTTGGGCGCAAGGCGCAACGAGAGCGCAGCGGAGGTTCCAAGCGTGGTCTCCCGGACCGTCTCGTTCATCAGCGTGTGGGTATATTCAGGCTCGTACAGCAGATTGAACCCAGCATAGAGCCGGTTTCTCAACAGCTCCACATCGGCATTCAGCGTGGTTTCGAATTCGTAATTGTGCACCCGCGCGCCGCTCGTTTCGTCGATAAGTCGCACGGTCGGCTCGACGGCGAGCGTCACGGACAGCGGGTTGTTCGAGGTGCGCTCGACCGCGAGGTAGCGGAATTCGCCGAAGCCGCCGGTAAACGCGACCTGTCGGCGATCGTCGAGATCGGTCACGTTGCGGATGTCGTGGGTCGAGCCGAGCGCGCCGAACTCGATCTGCACGAATTGAGAGGGGGTAAATTCGTACTCGTACTTGGTCTCGGTCGCGTTGTAGCGGCCATCGCGCTTGCCGAAGCGTCCGATCGTGTCGACGGTAAATTCCTTTTCGCCTTCGATGCCGATGCCCGAACCGGTGGTGAAGCCGAAGATGTACTTGGTCTCGAGCTCGCGCCAATTCTCTGCATCGTCAGCGCGGGCGGGCGCACTGAAACAGAGGCTGGCCAGCACGCTTGCGGCAAAAACCCGCACGCCTCGCACAGGAAAAGGTACTCGCATCGCCTCTCGCGTCCGCCAATCAATTGCAGTTATGGACTTCCTGCTAGCGGCTACGCCGCGACACCGCAAAGAGAGTTGTTCTAAGCTAGAGCAATTCTAAGTTGGCGGACCCGGCGGCGGATGCGCGCAGCAGCCCGTCAGCCGGCCTTGATGAGCGGGTCAAATATGCCCGGCTCAGTAGCCGGCGACAGCCATAGCCACGACCGCACTCAGCGCCATCCAGCCAAAATGCCGGCCACGCGTCGCCCAGGCGTTTGCGAAGGCGGAGAAACCGAACACACCGGCCATGGTGACGACGATCCAGCGGCGCGCCGTGCCTGAGTCCATCCAGGGCGTCGCGATCAGGAGCACGCCGCAGCCGATCCAGGCGACGGTCGAGGCCTGCCAGACCAGGCGGATCAGGGTGCGCAGCCGTGGCGGCTCGATCGTGGCGCGGGCAAAGACCTTGGTCTCGCCGAGGATGCCATGGATGAGGGCCACGACAATGGCGAGGATTCCGGCGCACTGGAGCAAGAGATCACGCATCAACGCCTCCGTACAGTTCTGTATGGCGAGATAGACGCTGGCTTGCCGCCTGTCAATACACTAGTGTATGGCCGGACTTTGGAACCTGACATGACCGAACAGCTCTCCGCCGACGACTGGATCAAAGCGGGACTCAAGGCGCTTGCCAAGAGCGGCTTCACGGCGCTGAAAGCCGATCCGCTGGCGAAAGCCGTCGGCGTCTCGCGCGGCAGTTTTTACTGGCACTTTGCCGATCTCGGCGCGTTCCACACAGCCCTGCTGAAGCGCTGGCGCGAGATTGCGGCCGACCAGATCATCGCCGACGTCGAGGCCGGCAGCGACGAGCCGCTGAAGGCGCTGCTGCGCCGGACCTTTGGCGCGCGGCTCGATCTGGAACGCGCGGTGCGGAACTGGGCGGCATTCGATCCGGCCGCGCAAGGCGCGGTTCGTGCCATCGACCGCCGCCGGCTCGATTACATCGAGACGCTGCTGGAAAAACGCGGGCTCACTCCGGCGACCGCGCGGGCGCGAGCGCAAATCCTGTACTGGACCTTCCTCGGCTTTGCCCTATCAGGCACACCGGTGCCGGCGGCGCGGCTCGAGGGGCTGCTCGACCAGATCCTGCGGATGGTGTCCGCGTAGCCCGCAATGGGCGGCCGCGATTTTCTATGCTACAGGCAGCCGACCGCCGGAGACCATGATGAACGCGCCCACCGAACGCCCCGAAAACAGCGTCGATCCCAAGCTGCTGGAGATCCTGGTCTGTCCGCTGACCAAGGGCCCGCTGGAATTCGATTCCGCCAAGCAGGAACTGATCTCGCGCAGCGCCAAGCTCGCCTATCCGATCCGCGACGGCATCCCGATCATGCTGCCGGAAGAGGCGCGGAAGATCGATTGAGGTTTGGCGCGATGGCCGCGCGACACTCTCGGTGTCGTCCCGGCGAAGGCCGGGACGACAGCCGAGAGTTGGGTGGCAGCGCGAACTAGAGCGCCTCGCCCTTCAACAACTTCGGCACTTCGCCCGTGAGGCCAGCGGCCTCGCGGATGAAGAGGTTCTTCAGCGGCGGAGTGCGATCGACGATGCCGAGGCCGATGTCGCGCACGGTGCGCAGCAGCGTCGACTGGTTCGAGAACAGGAAATTCAGCGAGTTGGTGGCAACGCCCATCGCCATGGTGTCGAAGCGGCGCCAGCGCTGGTAGCGCTCGAGCACGTCGGCGCCGCCGAGATCCATGCCGAGCCGTGCGGCATCGACCACGACCTCGGCCAATGCGGCGACGTCCTTCAGCCCCATGTTGAGGCCCTGTCCGGCAATGGGGTGGATGACATGGGCGGAATCGCCGACCAGCGCGAGGCGCTCGGCCACGAAGGAGCGCGCCACGAAATAGGACAGCGGGAACGCGCGCGGCTTGTCGAGCGCCTTCACCTCGCCGAGATGCAGGCCGAAGCGCTGCTCGAGCTCGCCGTGAAACTCCTCCTCGCTCAAGGCGACGATGCGCGCGGCTTCCGTGCGGCGCTCGGTCCACACCAGCGAAGAGCGTTTTCCGGTGAGCGGCAGGATCGCGAACGGACCGGCGGGCAGGAAGTGCTCCTCGGCGCGGCCCTCATGGTCGCGCTCGTGGCCCACGGTGACGACGATGCCGGACTGATCGTACTCCCAGCCATGGGTGGCGATGCCGGCGCGCTCGCGAAGTTTTGACTTGGCGCCGTCGGCGGCAATCAGCAGGCTCGCGGCAACAACGCTGCCATCACCCAGCGTGACGTCGATGCCGTCGGTGCGAGCGTCGTAGGACGCAACCGTCGTCGCGCGGAGATCGATGCCTGCCGCTTCGGCGCGGACAACCAGCGCATCGATCAGGCGGCGATTCTCGACCATATGCGCGAAGGGCTCGCCGGGCGCGACATCGCCGGCGAAATTCAAGAACACCGGACGCGTGGCATCCTCCAGCTTGGAATCGGTGACGACCATGTCGAGGATCGGCTGCGCCTCGGCCTTCACGTCGTCCCAGGCACCGAGCGCCTCGAACAGCCGGCGGCAGGCCGCGACGATCGCGGTCGCGCGCGGATCGCGGCTCGGCCGTGTGCTGAGCGCGGGGTCGGCGACGATGACGGGAATCTCGGGCCCGAGCCCCTGGCGCAGCGCCAAGGCCAGCGCCAGGCCCGCAAACGCGCCGCCGCCAATGACAATGCTACCCTGTACCGACATACTCAGACTTTCCTGCCAAAATTCCCGGCCAATTCTTGGTCTTGCTAGCAGACTTGAGGTGGGCGAAACAGTGCGGTGAAACAAGGGCGGAACGGCCCGGTGTGTCATTTCCGGGGCGCCTCGCAGCAGCGAAGTCCGGCATGACGGCAAGAAAGTTCAATCCATGTCCAAAAGCCTGATCGACCTCATCGCGATCCTCGACCTCGAACAGCTCGAGGTGAATTTGTTCCGCGGCAACAGCCCGAAGACGAGCTGGCAGCGGGTGTTCGGCGGGCAGGTGATCGGGCAGGCGATGGTCGCGGCCTGCCGCACCGTCGAGGGCCGGCTGCCGCATTCGCTGCACTGCTATTTCATCCTGCCGGGCGATCCGCAGATCCCGATCATCTACCAGGTCGAACGCCTGCGCGACGGCAAGAGCTATTCGACCCGCCGCGTCACAGCGATCCAGCACGGCAACGCGATCTTCTCGATCATGGTGTCGTTCCATGCCGAGGAGGAGAGCGCGTTCGACCATCAGGAGAAGATGCCGGAGGTGCCGTCGCCGGAAAAGCTCACCGCGGAGGAGGTGGCGAAGCAGCCGATGTTCCGCGAGATGCCGGACTTCATCCGCCGCTATTACGAGTCCGATCGCCCGATCGAGCTGCGCCCGGTCGAGCTCGGCCGTTACTTCGGCCAGAAGATCGAGGACGGCCGCATCCACGTCTGGATCAAGACGGCGGCAACGCTGCCGGACGATCCGGCACTGCACATGTGCGCGCTGGCCTATGCCTCGGACTTCTCGCTGCTCGACGCGATCATGGCGCGCTACGGCCGCACGCTGTTCGACAAGCGCATGATGCCGGCGAGCCTCGACCATGCGATGTGGTTTCACCGCCCGTTCCGCGCCGACGAATGGCTGCTCTACGCACAGGATTCGCCGAGCGCGCAAGGCGGGCGCGGCCTGACCCGCGGCTCGATCTTCAAGCCCGACGGCACGCTGGTAGCCTCCGTCGCGCAGGAAGGCTCCGTACGGGAGCGGCGGAGCTGATGATCTCAAGCGCGAGTTCATCGCGCTTGAGATGTTCGGGTCGTGCTTACATCGAGCCGCGCGGCGCGAGCTCGGTCTGCGATGCGAACCAGTTCATGATCCAGCGATAGACCCACGGGATCGGAATGATGAAGCAGCACAGGATCGCCGCCACGATTCCGCGCCAGAGAATCCCGAGGCCGCTGCCCGTGAAGATGATCTCCCGACGCGTGCCCTGGATGTTGCGATAGATCCAGCGCAGCTGGGCTGCGGCAACCCAGGCCCATCCGATGATGGTGATGATGGAGATCGCGAACAGCAGGCTCCAGCCGATATAGCCCAGGACCGAGCCGGTGAAGCTGAGGCTGAGCGGCTGCCCGTTGGAGGCGATATTGGCGACCATCCATTTGAGCAGCATCCAGTAGAGAACAATCTGGACGATATAGAGTGCGGTGCTCAGCACCTGGATGCCGGTGTAGCCGACGACAATCGCCAGAACGATGAAGCCGAAGAACCAGGGCACGATCGCCATCGCACTGCCCGTGAAGGAGAGGTTCGGCCGCCCCGGAACCTTCACGCAGGACACGATCCATTTCGTGTACCAGACGAACAGCCACGGCACCGGGATGACGAAGCACGAGCCGATCAGCATCGCGAGCGTTCGCCACGTGAACTCGAGGATGCCGAAATCGACGGACAGCAATCCTCCGCCGGCGCTACCTGCATAGCCACCGCCGCCCATCATTGGCGGGCCCGCGGCCGGAATGATCCGTGACGCCCCGCCGCCCGACATCAAGCCGGGAATTTCGGCGGCCTTCTGCCAGCCGGCCATACCCTCGGACCACACCAGCGTATCGGGGCGCACGACGCCCTGGGCGACCAGATCGCGGAATTGCCCCTCCGGATAGGGCCCCTGCTGCTTGCCCTCGGATGCATAAAACCAACTCGCCATGAAGCGCCCCCCCAAAATACTTATGTACCGCTCGACAGGCGCGGGTTCACCGCATCCATGCCAAAAATGCATTGTGAAGGATGAACCGTTGCCCTGTACAGAGGCGGCCGTTCACATGGGCAGAGGTTTTTCCGCTTCAATCTGCAAGTTTTTTATGCCATTTGCCCGGAAAGATGCCAGATTGACGCAAGCGCCGGGGACATGCGGCGCGGCGTATCCCGGGGAACAGGCCTGACCATGAAACTCGTCGTCGCGATCATCAAACCCTTCAAGCTCGATGAGGTCCGCCAGGCCCTGACGGCGATCGGCGTCCACGGCATGACCGTGACCGAGGTGAAGGGCTATGGCCGTCAGAAGGGTCATACCGAGATCTATCGCGGCGCGGAATATGTCGTGAACTTCCTGCCCAAGCTGCGGATCGAGATCGCGGTGGCCTCCGACATCGCCGAGAAGGCGGTCGGCGTGATCACGGCGTCGGCGCGCACCGGACAGATCGGCGACGGCAAGATCTTCGTCACGCCGATCGACCACGCGCTGCGCATCCGCACCGGCGAAACCGACAGCGACGCGCTCTAGACACCGTCTTCTTCGATCGCATCGCCGATCGCGTGCGACGCAATTTCTATGCTGGGGGAAACAACATGGCGGGATTGTTGCGCCGCGCGGCTGCTATGGCTGCGCCGATCGGACTTGCGTCCATCATGGCATCGCCGGCATATTCCGCGAACTCCGAGATCAACACCGCCGACACCGCCTGGATGATCGTCGCCACCGCGCTGGTGCTGATGATGACGATCCCGGGACTGGCGCTGTTCTATTCCGGCATGGTGCGCAAGAAGAACGTGCTCGCGACCATGGCGCAGAGCCTTGCCGCGGTGACGATGATCTCCATTCTCTGGGTCGCATTCGGCTATTCGCTGTGCTTCGTCGGCGATGGTCCGTGGATCGGCACGCTCGACCGCTGGTTCCTCGGCGGCATGACCATGGACAGCATCAACCCGGCGGCGAAGACGATCCCGGAAGCGCTGTTCATGCTGTATCAGATGACGTTTGCCATCATCACGGTGGCGCTGGTCGCGGGCTCGGTCGCCGACCGCATGCGGTTCTCCGCCTATCTCGTGTTCTCGGTCGCCTGGTTCATCTTCGTCTACATTCCGCTGGCGCATTGGGTGTGGGGCGGCGGCTTCCTCGCCAGCATGGGCGTGCTGGATTTCGCCGGCGGCCTCGTCGTGCATCTGTCGGCCGGCACCAGCGGCCTCGTTGCGGCGAAGGTGATGGGACGCCGTCACGGCTACGGCACTCAAAATCTCTCGCCGTTCGATCTGTCGCTCGCGGTGATGGGCACGGGCCTGTTGTGGGTCGGCTGGTTCGGTTTCAACGGCGGCTCGGCGGGCGCGGCCAATTCGCGCGCGGTGATGGCGATCATCGCGACGCATCTGGCGGCCTGCTCCGGCGCGCTGACCTGGGGCGCGGTCGAATGGTCGATGCGACGCAAGCCCTCCGTGCTCGGCATGATCTCGGGTGCGGTGGCCGGCCTCGGCACCATCACGCCGGCCTCGGGCTTCGTCGCGCCGTGGCACGGCATCGTCATCGGCATCGCCGCCGGCCTGGTCTGCTACTGGGCCTGCACCTGGCTGAAACACCGCTTCAACTACGACGACTCGCTCGACGTGTTCGGCGTCCACGGCATTGGCGGGCTGACCGGCACGCTGCTCGCCGGCGTGTTCGCAACCAGCGCCATCGGCGGCACGGCCGGCCTGATCGAGGGCCATCCGCAGCAACTGCTGATCCAGCTTTACGGGGTCGCCGTCACCTTCGTCTGGTCGGCGGGCGTGAGCTTCGTCCTGCTCAAGCTGGTCGGCCTGTTCGTGCCCCTGCGCGTCTCGCGTGAGCACGAGCTCGAGGGACTCGATATTTCGCAGCACGGCGAGGCTCTTCAGTAGCTGCTGGCGGACGTTCGAAGCACCGGCGGGCCTGACCTCATTCGGGGCTTGCGCAACACATAAGTACATGCTTATGTGTTGTCATGATCGAAGCCGACATCTTCAAGGCGCTGGCCGACCCGACGCGCCGAAAGGTCTTTGAGAAGCTCGCTGGCGGAAGCCTGAACGCCAGCGCTTTGCGCGACGGATTGGAGATCAGCCAACCGGCGATGTCGCAGCATCTGGCGGTGCTGCGCGCGGCAGGCCTGGTGCGCGAACAGCGGCAGGGCCGCTTTGTGAACTACGAAGTCGATCCGGACGGAATTGTCGCCATCGGGGCATGGCTTGCGCGCTACCGCGCCTATTGGCCGAAGCGCATGGAAGCGCTCGCCGATCTCTTGAAGGACATGGACCAATAGGACATGGACCAATAAGGACCTGGATCAATGAGCGACGCAGTGAAGCCTGATCGTCCCGACGCAGCCCTGGTGCTCGAATATGATTTCGATGCGCCGCCGGCAAAGGTCTGGCGCGCCGTGACCATTCCGGCCCTGCGCGAGCGCTGGCTGCCGGATTGCGACCTTGCCGGCGCCGAGCCGGAATCATCGATCGCGGGCGAAGAGGTGCAGTACCGGCTTCGCGATTCCGAACCGCCGTTTCGCGAAAGCCACGTCATCTTCCGGATCGAGCCGAACGAGGCCGGCGGCACCCGCTTTCGCATCATCCAGCAAGCCTGCGACGATCGGGCGAAGCTGCCGCAGGCGGCCAACACCAATTGCTGCATGATGCGCGCGGCGGCCTAACGGCAAACAGACTTCATCACCTGCAGAAATGGAGGTCGCCGATGCGCGACATGCTGCAACTCGTCCCTATGGTCGTCGAACAATCCGCCCGCGGCGAACGATCCTTCGACATCTACTCGCGGCTCCTGCGCGAGCGCATCATCTTCCTCAACGGCGAGGTCAATGATGCGATGTCCGGACTGGTCTGCGCGCAGCTGCTGTTCCTGGAAGCGGAGAATCCGAACAGGCCGATCAATCTCTACATCAATTCCTATGGCGGCGTGGTCACCAGTGGACTGGCGATGTACGACACCATGCAGTTCATCAAGGCGCCGGTCCATACGCTGTGCATGGGCACCGCGCGCTCCATGGGCTCGTTCCTGCTGATGGCCGGCGAACCCGGTCACCGCGCCGCCTTGCCCAATGCAAGCCTTCACGTGCATCAGCCACTCGGCGGCTTTCAAGGCCAGGCGTCCGACATCCTGATCCATGCCACCGAAATGCAGGAAACCAAGCGGCGCATCATCCGGCTCTATGCACAGCATTGCGGACGCCCCGAGACGGAGGTGGAACGGACCCTGGACCGCGACCACTTCATGACCGCGCAGCAAGGGGTCGAATGGGGATTGATCGACAGGGTCTTTGCGGAGCGCGACGCCGCCTGATCGTCCGACAGTGGCCGTCAGGCGGATCCCGTCCGGCACGCCCGTTCTGCCCAAGCCGGCCGGCCTGTTGCGCGTATCCCGTGAGCACGCGCCCGAGGGGTTCGATATTTCGCAGCACGGAGAAGCGCTTCAATAGGCTTCACCTATAATTAGATACCTTTCAGCTGCCCGACACATGAGCAACAATGTGACGGCAGTCTGTCGTGCCTAAATTTTAATCAGGTGCGACCACGTATTGAGCGCGACGTAATAGCGCACTGCAGCGCAATACCCGTCAAACGCGAAAAGCCCCGCTTTCATAGTCCGTTAGCCAACACGCCCGATCTGGCACGGCATTTGATTCTAGGGGGCGTGGCTGTGCCCGCGTAGTGAAACTTTCTCCCTCGTGGCGAACCAGTCGAGAAACGCCCGGCCACGTCCGGACCGGGCCCAAGCGGGGATAGGACCCATGAAAATTGTTATGGCGATTATCAAGCCATTCAAGCTGGAAGAAGTCCGTGACGCCCTGACCGCCATTGGCGTTCACGGTCTCACGGTGACGGAAGTCAAGGGGTATGGCCGTCAAAAAGGCCATACGGAAATCTACCGCGGCGCCGAATACGCCGTGAGCTTCCTGCCCAAGATCAAGATCGAGGTCGCTGTCGCCTCCGACCAAGTCGACAAGACCATCGACGCCATCACGTCCGCCGCGAAAACCGGACAGATCGGCGACGGCAAGATCTTCGTCATCAACCTCGACCATGCGGTTCGCATCCGCACCGGCGAGGCCGACGCTGCGGCCCTTTGATTTCGCGCTCAACCAAAATCCAATCAGGAGTAAATGAAATGACGTTTAAGCGTCCCTATGGCGCGGGACTGGCGGCTCTCGCAGTCGGCCTGTTCGCTGCGACCGCAGCCTATGCCGAGCCAACGGTCAACAAGGGGGATAACGCCTGGATGCTGACATCGACAGTGCTCGTGCTGTTGATGACGATCCCGGGTCTCGCGCTGTTCTACGGCGGCCTCGTTCGTTCCAAGAACATGCTCTCGGTCCTGATGCAGGTGTTCTACACCGTCTGCGTCGTCACCGTGATCTGGGCCGTGTACGGCTACAGCCTCGCCTTCACGGGCGGTTCCGACTTCATCGGCGGCTTCTCCAAGGCCTTCATGATGGGCGTCACCACCGACTCGAAGGCTGCGACCTTCAGCGTCGACGCCAACATCTCGGAGCTCGTCTATGTCTGCTTCCAGATGACCTTCGCGGCGATCACGCCCGCCCTCATCGTCGGCGCCTTCGCCGAACGCATGAAGTTCTCGGCAATCGCTCTGTTCATCCCGCTCTGGGTCACCCTGATCTACTTCCCGATCGCGCACATGGTCTGGTACTGGCCCGGCCCGGACGCGATCCAGGATGCGGCCAAGGCGCTTGCAGCTGCCGGTGACGCAGCGGCGAAGACCGCGGCTCAGGCCAAGCTCGACGAGATCAACGCCGACGCCGGCTGGATCTTCAAGAAGGGCGCGATCGACTTCGCAGGCGGCACCGTGGTGCACATCAACGCCGGCATCGCTGGTCTCGTCGGCGCCCTGCTGATCGGCAAGCGCACCGGCTACGGCAAGGAGCTGATGGCTCCGCACTCGCTGACCATGTCGATGATCGGCGCCTCGCTGCTCTGGGTTGGCTGGTTCGGCTTCAATGCCGGTTCGAACCTCGAAGCCAACGGCGGCGCAGCCCTCGCCATGACCAACTCCTTCGTCGCCACCGCGGCCGCCGCGCTGTCGTGGATGTTCGCCGAGTGGATCATCAAGGGCCACCCGTCGGTACTCGGCGTCATCTCCGGCGCCGTTGCGGGCCTCGTGGCGGTCACGCCTGCGGCCGGCTTCTCCGGTCCGATGGGTGCGATCGTCCTCGGCCTCGTGGTCGGCGTGGTCTGCCTGTTCTTCTGCACCGTCGTGAAGAACGCGCTCGGCTACGACGACTCCCTCGACGTGTTCGGCGTGCACTGCATCGGCGGCATCGTCGGCGCCCTCGGCACCGGCATCCTGGTGAACCCGGCCCTCGGCGGCGCGGGCATCATCGACTACACCGCGATCCCGCCCAAGGTTGCCGATTACGACTTCACGGCGCAGATGATCTCCCAGATCGAAGCCGTCTGCACCACGCTGGTGTGGTCGGGCATCGGTTCGGCGATCCTCTACAAGGTCGTCGATGTGATCGTTGGCCTCCGCGCCAATGTCGAGACCGAGCGTGAAGGCCTCGACATCACCGAGCACACCGAGCGCGCCTACAACATGTAACCCTCCTCCCGGGGCGTGATCCCCTCGGGGATCGCACCCACAACTACGGTTTGGGCACATACCCGGCAATGCCCTGACCGTTGAGGGGCTCCAGCGCAAGTTGGAGCCCCTTTCTTTTTGCCCGCCAGCAGAAGAAAATGATTGCCATTCCGGGTTGTCGGCGCAGAAATATCGACCACAACGAAAACAAGCCGGGAGGTCGTCATGCGTTTGGAAGGCGGATGCTATTGCGGCGAAGTGCGCTACGTGGCCGAGGGCGATCCGATGATGCAGGCCCAATGTCACTGCCGTGAGTGCCAGTACATCTCGGGCGGCGCGCCCAACATGTTCATCGCAATGCCGGCGGCGGGCTTCAGCTACATCACAGGACATCCCAAGCAGTTCACGCGCAAGGACCTCGCGCGCGCCGTCACCCGCGAATTCTGCGCCGAGTGCGGCACTCATCTGGTGACCAAGGTTCCGGGATTGCCGGCGGCGATCGTGAAGGTCGGCACGCTGGACGAGCCGGCGCAGTTCCATCCGCAGATGGCGATCTACACCTGCGACAAGCAGGAGTTCCACGCGATCCCGTCGGGCATGACGACGTTCGAGAAGCTGCCGGGGCACTGAACGGCATCGCTCGCCAGCGGATCAACGGTCACACGGCGACGATCGCGTCGACGACGCGATCGTGCCGCAACGATGCGAATATGCCCCGCATCCCGTTGTTATCCGGTCTAATTATTCCGCGCTGGACGGGCCGGCCGACCGATGGTTAATCGCGTCTTAACCTCGCCCTATCTATGGTGAACTGAACCGCTTCCCGCCGGCGTATCCACGCGACCGGCCGTTCCAAGAGTGCTGGCGCCCAGAATGGCTATGACCGCTTCATCCCGTGCGCCGCAGGGCGGTGGAAGCTCCGATCGTGAACGCTCGCCCTTCGTCCGGCTGAACGAGCTGTTGGCGCCGTATCAGCCCGGCAAGCCCTTGATTTCGCTGGCAGTCGGAGAGCCCCAGCATCCGGTGCCCGATTTCGTCGGACCGGTGCTCGCCAAGCACATCGCAGATTTCGGCCGTTATCCGCTCGGCAAGGGCATCGAACCGTTCCGCAAGGCCGCCAGCGCCTGGCTGTCGTCACGGTTCAACCTGCCGCGACCGCTCGACCCCGAGAGCGAGATTCTCGTCCTCAATGGCAGCCGCGAAGGGCTGTTCTTCGCGGCAATCACGGCGGCGCGTTACGCCGGCCCGCGGCCCGGCAAGCCGGCGATCCTGATGCCGAACCCGTTCTATCCGGTCTATGGCGCCGGCGCCCGCGCGGCGGCTTGCGAGCCGATCTATCTGCCGACCACCGTCGAGAACGGATTCCTGCCCGATCTCGACGCGATCGACGAAGCGACGCTGGCGCGCACGGTGGCGTTCTATCTGGCTTCGCCCGCCAATCCGCAGGGCTCGGTCGCCTCGCGCGACTATTTCACGCGCCTGAAGCAGCTCGCCGATCGCTACAACTTCGTCATCCTGAGCGACGAGTGCTATTCGGAGATCTACACCCGCGAAGCGCCAGGCAGTGCGCTCGAATGCGCGGGCCCCGATTTCACCCGCGTGGTTGCATTCCAGTCGCTGTCGAAGCGCTCCAATCTGCCGGGCCTGCGCATGGGCTTCGCCGCCGGTGACAAGAAGTTCATCAGCATGTTCCTCGAGCTGCGCAACGTCGCAGCGCCCCAGGTGCCGGTGCCGCTCCAGCATGTCGCGGTCGTTGCCTATGGCGACGAGGCGCATGTCGAGGAGAACCGCAGGCTCTATCGGATCAAGTTCGATCTCGCCGACCAGATCATCGGCAATCGTTACGGGTATCGCCGGCCCGACGCCGGCTTCTGCGTCTGGCTCAATACGTCCGAGCTCGGCGACGACGTGGCGGTGGCCCTCAAGCTCTTCAAGGAAGCCGGCGTGCGCGTGGTGCCCGGCTCCTATCTGGCGCGGCTTCAGCCCGACGGCTTCAATCCCGGTGCCGGCTATATTCGCCTGGCGCTGGTGCAGGACGGTGAGACCACGGCGCAGGCGCTGCACCGGCTGGTCGAGACTCTGGGTTAGGCGGGGCCCATGAGCATGTCGGCAATCGAACGTGTCATTCCCCTGGTTGGCCATCTGCCGCCATCGATTCGCGAGGCGCTGAGCCGGCGCGTGCGCGAGCTCACCGGCTTCGGCCTGATCACGCTGTCGGGCACGGCGTCCGCCGCGCTGATGACCTGGTCGGTGCAGGACCCGAGCCTCAGCCACGCGACCTCGCGGCCGATCCGCAACATTCTCGGCTATGCCGGCGCGATCGGCGCCGACCTCGCGATGCAAATCCTCGGCCTCGGCGCGATCATGCTGATCCTGACGGTCGCGGTGTGGGGCTGGCGCATGATGACCCACCGACCGTTCGACCGCGAGGCGCTGCGGCTCGGCTCCTCGATTCTCTGCACGGTGATCGCGGCGGGCTTTGTCAGCTGCTGGCCGCATGGCGGCGCCTGGCCGCTGCCGACCGGGCTCGGCGGCGTGGTCGGCGATGCGCTGGTGCGGGCGCCCGCGGTGATCTTCGGGCCGCCCGGCGCGATCTATCGCATCGTGCTCGGCGCCATCCTGTTCGTCGCGTTGGCCGCGACCTTCCTGATCGCCTGCGGCCTTGGCGCACGCGAGCATGACGACGAGCTCGCGGAGATCGAGGACGACGACAAGCCGCTCGATGAAGGCGAGGAGAGCGATCGCGGCTCCGTGTCGCTGGGCTGGCTGTTCCACGCGCTGATGAGCACCAAGGCGCGGCTGATCTGGCTGCTCGGCACGGCCTATCGCTCGCTGGTCTCGAGCGGACCGAAGGCCAAGGCGGTTGCTTTCAGCCGTCAGGAACCCAATCTCGGCGGCCGCGCCGCGCCTTCGATCTCGCCGCAGTCCGAGGACGAGGATCACGAGGAGGAGCACGAAGAAGAGGAAGACGAGGAGGAAGAGGAGGAGCCGGCCGCGCGCGCACCGCGCAAAAAGGCCGCGCCAAAGGCTGGCGCCAAGAAATCCTCCGACAAGTTCGAGCTGCCATCGGTATCCGTGCTCGCCGCGCCCAAGGCCGGCGATCGCCAGCCGCTCAGCAAGGCCGAGCTGGAAGCCAATTCACGCGCGCTCGAAGGCGTGCTGCAGGATTTCGGCGTGCGCGGCGAAATCGTGAAGGCCAATCCAGGTCCCGTCGTCACGCTGTACGAGCTTGAACCCGCGCCCGGCATCAAATCGTCCCGCGTGATCGGCCTTGCCGACGACATCGCCCGCTCGATGAGCGCGCTGTCCGCGCGCGTCGCCGTCGTGCCCGGCCGCAACGCCATCGGCATAGAACTGCCGAACGCGCATCGCGAGAAAGTCTATCTGCGCGAGCTGCTGATCGCCAAGGAGACCGTCGACACGGTCGCCAAGCTGCCGCTCTGCCTCGGCAAGACCATCGGCGGCGACCCCGTCATCATCGATCTCGCGCGCACGCCGCACATGCTGATCGCCGGTACCACCGGCTCGGGCAAGTCGGTCGCGATCAACACCATGATCCTCAGCCTGGTCTATCGGCTGCGTCCGGATCAGTGCCGCTTGATCATGGTCGATCCGAAGATGCTCGAACTCTCCGTCTATGACGGCATTCCTCATCTGCTCACGCCGGTCGTGACCGACCCGAAGAAGGCGGTGGTCGCGCTGAAATGGGCCGTGCGCGAGATGGAAGAGCGCTACAAGAACATGGCCAAGCTCGGTGTGCGCAACATCGACGGCTACAACACGCGCCTGCTCGAGCTAAAGGCCAAGGGCGAAGAGCCGACGCGCACCGTGCACACCGGCTTCGACAAGGAAACCGGCAAGGCGATCTACGAGGAAGAGAAGCTCTCGCTCGACCCGCTGCCCTATATCGTCATTATCGTCGACGAAATGGCCGACCTTATGATGGTCGCCGGCAAGGACATCGAAGGCGCGGTGCAGCGCCTCGCCCAGATGGCGCGCGCCGCCGGCCTGCACGTGATCCTCGCCACGCAGCGCCCGTCGGTCGACGTCATCACCGGCACCATCAAGGCGAACTTCCCGACCCGCATCGCCTTCCAGGTCACCTCCAAGATCGACAGCCGCACCATTTTGGGCGAGATGGGCGCCGAGCAGCTGCTCGGCCAGGGCGACATGCTCTACATGGCCGGCGGCGGCCGCATCAGCCGCGTGCACGGACCTTTTGCCTCCGACGAGGAGGTCGAGAAGGTGGTGCGCCACCTCAAGACACAGGGCCAGCCCGAATATCTCGAGGCTGTTACCGCCGAGGAGCCGACCGAGGACGAGGACGGCGCGGTGTTCGACGCCACCGGCATGGGAGGCGATGGCGGCGGCGATTTGTTCACGCAGGCCGTTGCGATCGTCAAACGCGACCGCAAGGCCTCGACCAGCTACATCCAGCGCCGCCTGCAAATTGGCTACAACCGCGCCGCATCGCTGATGGAGCGCATGGAACTGGAAGGCATTGTCGGACCCGCCAACCACGCTGGCAAACGCGAGATTCTGGTCGAAGAAGAAGACAGCCATATGTGAGGCGCGCGGCCTCAAAATACCATTTCACGCAAAAACGTTATCTGCTTTTGCCCGAAATCACGCTAAAACGACGCCCAGCCACACAGGACGACGCGTTGACCAGACATCCGGACATTCAATTCGCTGCCTCCATCGCTGCGCGAAGCGCGCGCGTGGCGGGTGTGCTTCTCGTCACCGCCGCGATGGTGACCGCAGCGTCGTTCGCGCAAACCGTGCCCGTGCCGAAGCCTGCGCCGAAGGGCCGCGACAATGCTCCGCCGTCGGGAGGACCGTCGACTACCGGCGCAACGCAGGCGCCGCCGAATCCGGTCATTCCCGATCCGCGCCGCAACGTGCCGAGCAGCATTTTCCAGACCTTCGATGCGAACCAGAAGGCGCAGGCGGCCAAGGTCAGCGCCTATCTGTCCTCGCTGTCGACACTCGTCGGAAATTTCGTCCAGGTCGGTCCCGACGGCAGCAAGACGCAGGGCGATTTCTACATCCAGAAGCCGGGCAAGATGCGCGTCGAATATGATCCGCCGAGCCCGATCGACATCATCGCCGACGGCTCGTCGGTCGTGGTGCGCGACCGCAAGCTGGCAACGCAGGACGTCTATCCGCTGTCGCAGACGCCGCTGCGCTTCCTGCTGTCGGACCGCATCGATTTGATGAAGGACACCAACGTCGTCAGCGTCACCGCGGACGATCTCTTCATCAGCGTCACCATCGAGGAGAAGCAGGCGCTGGTCGGCACCAGCCGTCTGCTGCTGATGATCGGCGCCAAGGACGGCCAGCTCAAGCAATGGACCGTCACCGACCCGCAGGGCTACGACACCACCTTCGCGGTCTATAACCTGGACACGAGCAAGAAGCTCGATCCGACCATGTTCAAGATCGATTTTACCAATTACGGCCCGGCGCCGGGCTAGGTGCGTAGGGTGGGTCAGCGAGGCGTAACCCACCGCTTTGGCCGTCGCGAGAGAAGAGGTGCCTCCGGCTAACCTACCCTCCGATGCCGCCCTGTGGACAAGCACTTTCCCCGCACCGATCCATGCTAAGACGCATCTCCCATGCGTCTTTCCCTGACAACCTGGAACATCAATTCGGTGCGGCTGCGCATCGATCTGGTCGCGAAGTTTCTCAAGAGCGCGCGGCCGGACGTGCTGTGTCTCCAGGAAACCAAGTGCATCGACGACGCCTTTCCGCTGAAGCGTTTCAAGCGGCTCGGTTACGAGCACGTCGCGCTCAACGGACAGAAGGGCTATCACGGCGTCGCCATCGTCTCGAAGATTCCGTTCGAGTCCACCGACATCCGCACCTTCTGCGACAAGGTGGATTCGCGCCATATCTCGGTGTCTTTCGGCGAAAGGGCCAACATCGCAAAGCCGCTGGTGCTGCATAATTTCTATGTCCCCGCCGGGGGCGACATTCCCGATCCCGCGTTGAACGAGAAATTCGACCACAAGCTTCGCTTCCTCGACGAGATGAAGGCGTGCGAGCCGCTGCATCCGCGCGGGCAGGATCGCCACATCCTGGTCGGCGATCTCAACGTCGCCCCGCACGAGAACGACGTGTGGTCGCACAAGCAGCTCTTGAAAGTCGTCTCGCACACGCCGGTCGAAACCGAGAAGCTGCAGGCGGCGCTGAACGCCGGCGAATGGGTCGACGTCGCGCGCGAGCGCATCCCGATGTCCGAAAAGGTCTACACGTGGTGGAGCTACCGTTCCGCCGACTGGACCGTCGGCGACCGCGGCCGCAGGCTGGACCACATCTGGGTCTCGCGCGCGCTGAAGGACGCGGTCAGCGATTTCAAGATCTTGCGCGATGCGCGAAGCTGGGAGCGGCCGTCGGATCATGTGCCGGTGACGGTGACGCTGGACGTTTAGGCCTGCGGAGAAAATGATGGGCACGCTCGCGCCGTCAGACCTCACAAAACCACCAGCTCGTGCATGGTGGAATTCCCGTTTCGTCGTACCGGGATTGATGTTGCTGAGCACGATACCGTTCTGGTTCGTGAGCACGCCGCCGCTGATCGATCTCCTCGCGCATATCGGCCACTACCACGTGCAGCTGCACCTGGCGGACTCGCCGGCGCTTCAGCAAAACTGGGATTTTCACTGGCAGCTGGTCGGCAATCTCGGTGTTGAGCTGCTGATCGCACCGCTGGCGCGCATGTTTGGTCTTGAACGCGCAGCCTGGCTGATTGCGCTGGGACTGCCTGTCCTCATGATCTGGGGAATCGGGCGGATCAGCCGCGCGTTACACGGACAGCTTACGCCTTTCGCCATTGCAGCTGCCTGGTTCGCGATGTCCTATCCGTTCCAGCTTGGTTTTGTGAATTATTGGCTTGGCTGCGCCCTGGCGCTGCACGTTTTTGCGTCCTGGGTCGAGGTGGCACAGAAGAGAGGTTCGGTGGTCCGTCCCGCGCTGCTCGCGGCGGCCTCCTGTTTGGTTTGGCTCGCTCACGCCTATGGCTGGGTCATTCTGGCCGTCCTCGTCGGCGCCTTTGAGCTCTGCCGCAACTGGAAGCGCGAGCCAAGGGCGTGGCCCTCCATGATGCTCGTTATTCTGCGACGCTCTTGGCCCGTCATGATCCCGGCCGTGCTCATGATTGTCTGGCGGCAAGACACCGGCGCCGCTTCGACGGGTCATTTCCTCGATATGGGAACAAAGGCCATCGGATTGGTGTGGACGCTGCGCGATCAGAATATCTGGCTGGACACGCTAAGCCTGCTGCTGTCCATCGGCTTGCTGTATTTTGGAATTCGCAGCCGTGACGTCAGGCTGAATCCACCACTGCTGGTCGGAGCAGCAATCTTTCTCATTTTGATTCTGTCGATGCCAGGCCAGATGTTCGGCTCGGTCTATGCAGATGTCCGGCTATGGCCGATCTTCTTCATCGTCGGCCTCACCGCCATCGTGCCCACCGACCGAACGTGGCGCGGCTCCGCCATCGTTGCAAGCGTGGCGCTGACCGTTTTTGGGATTCGCATCGCTGCTATGGCCGTCGGGTTTGCGGCCTACGACGCCAGTTTCACGCAGCATCTGCAGGCCCTGAATGACGTCCCGCGCGGTGCAAGCATCGCCGTCCTGACGCGACCGCCAACCTGCGAGCCATGGCGCGGACCGCGTGTGGCGCACCTCGGATCGCTCGCCATTGTACGGCGGGACGCCTTCGTCAACTCGCAATGGGATGCATCGGGTGGCCAGCAACTCCTGACACCACTCCGTGCGCGCGGCACCGCCTTCAATGCAGATCCGTCTCAATACATCCAGGTGCCCCCGGGCGACTGCGATGGCGATTTGAGCGCCACGCTCGCGCAACGGATCGCGCAAATTCCGCGTGATCGCTTCGAATATGTCTGGTTGCTCGACGTCGATGCATCGCACCTGGCGACCCTGCCGGGATTGCGGCGGCTTTATCACGACGACCGCAGCGCGCTGTATGAATTCAACAGAGGATGAAAATCTGCGGAGAGGGGGCTCGGCTAAATCCGTCGGGCTGCGCGACGGCGAACGCCGGGACGACGATCTCTCAGGTACTCAGCTTCCCGCCCGCCATCAGAATATCGCTGGCGATCTGGCTGGAGCGAACCGCGAATTCGTCGCGGAGGCGGACCGCGGCGGCGGGATCGCTCTCGAGCACACGTAGAAACAGGCTGCGCGCGACGCGGATGACGGAGGAATGCTCCAGCGCAACCGCGCCGGAGGGCCGCTTCATCGGCACGACCAGCGCGAGCTCGCCGATCAGCGTGCCGGGGCCGGCGATCATCTCGGCGCCGGCGCCGTCATCGACGCGAAAGGTGCCGCGCTGGACCACGAAGCCGGCGTCGGCGTCGTCACCGAGATTGAACAGGACGTCGTCGCGGACGAAGTCACGCTGCTCGGAGCCGATCGCCAGCATGCGCAACGAGGCGTCTCCCAACAGGCGCAGTGTCGGGACACGCTCGAGCAGCGCTACGTCGTCGTCGATTGACATTCAGATCCGAGGCTCAAAGGGCACGCGATCTAAAACAATTCGCACGCCCCTGAAGCGTATCACGGCACCAGCTTGTAGCCACCGGCTTCCGTCACCAGGATTTCCGGGTTGGCGGCATCCTTCTCGATCTTCTGGCGAAGGCGGTAGATGTGGGTTTCCAGCGTGTGGGTGGTGACACCGGAATTGTAGCCCCAGACCTCCTGGAGCAGGGTCTCGCGCGAGACCGGCATCTGGCCGGCCCGGTAGAGGAAGCGCAGGATCGCAGTCTCCTTCTCGGTGAGGCGGACCTTGCGCGCATTGGCCGCGGTCAGCATCTTGGAGCCGGGACGGAAGGAGTAGGGGCCGACCGAGAACACTGCGTCCTCGCTGGCCTCGTGCTGGCGGAGCTGGGCGCGGATGCGGGCCAGCAGCACGGCAAAACGGAAGGGCTTTGCCACATAGTCGTTGGCGCCGGATTCCAGGCCCAAAATCGTATCGGAATCGGTGTCATGCCCCGTCAGCATGATAATCGGCGCCTTGAAACCGCCCTTGCGTAAGGAACGGACCACCTCGCGACCGTCGGTGTCGGGCAGGCCGACATCCATCAGGACCAGATCGGGGGCGTTGGCCTTTGCGGCGCTCGCACCCTTGGCGCCAGTATCGACGGCGGAGGCTTCAAATTCTTCGTGTAGCGATAATTGCTCCACCAACGTATCGCGCAGATCGGTATCGTCATCCACGATCAGGATCTTGCGGGCATTGGCCATAGGGGATCATCCTTTTGGGGTCCGGCTCGGCGCGCATGCATGCCGCACCCTGCCGTGATGGGAAGTTTTGGGGTCGCTGTTTTTATTGTTGTTCGTGTTGAAGTAGTGGGCTGTTACCGATTCACAAGCCGGAATTACTCTAACCCAGAATAGCAGGGCGTATTGATGAATGTCCTGTAATGAATTCGACACCGCGGCTTCACATGAAAAACAACGCCGATTCAACTGCTTATACCAGAAATCGAGGCTCGGGTCAGCTCTCGATGATCCGCGTTAAGCCTGCCGCGGGCAATCCGCGCCGGGGCTGGTTGACCGCCGGACAGTTGACGATCCCCGTGGCGCTGGGACGCGGCGGCATTCTGGCCAACAAGCGCGAGGGTGACGGCGGCACCCCCAGGGGCCATTTTCGGCCGCGGCAATTGTGGTGGCGGGGCGACCGCCACAGCCGTCCGCAGACATTCCTGCCGGCCCGGACCATCACCGGCGCGGACGCCTGGTGCGAAGATCCCGGCGATCGCCATTACAACCAGTGGATCCGGCGTGAGCAGGGAGAGGGCGGCGACCGGCTCAAGCGGGCTGACCAACTCTATGACTTCATCATCGAAATCGACCACAACACCAGACCACGCATCGCCGGCCGCGGCAGCGCGGTGTTCCTGCATCTGGCCCGCGACAATTTCGGCCCGACCGCAGGCTGCGTCTCGATGACGAGATCTGCGATGCTGCAATTGCTGCGGCGATTGGGGCCGCGAACGAGAATCATCATCGGGTGAGGAAGAATGCTCGACAAGGATCAGATCGCCGCCGCATCGCGCGTCCTCGTCAGACATTGGCGTGACGGCAGCAAGCTTGACGCCCTGGAGACCAGCCTGCGCCCGCAGAGCCGCGCCGAAGGTTACGCCGTACAAGCCGCGCTCAGCGGAAAATTGTTCGGCTGGAAGATCGCGGCGACAAGCGAGGCCGGACAGAAGCACATCAATGTCAGAGGTCCCATGGCGGGGCGCATCCTGAGCGACACCGTTATCGCCGACGGCGGCACCGCGTCGATGAAGGGGAATGAGATGCGCGTCGGCGAACCGGAATTCTGCTTCCGCATGGGACACGACCTGGCGCCGCGGCCGGCGCCTTTTGGCGTCGACGAGGTGCTTGCGGCCGTCGACACCTTGCATCCCGCAATCGAAATTCCGGATTCGCGTTTTGCCGATTTCGCCAGCGCCGGCGAGGCGCAGCTCATCGCCGACAACGCCTGTGCGCATCTGTTCGTGCTGGGCGCAGCGACGCCTGCGAACTGGCGCGCGATGGATCTCGTCGAGGAGCGGCCGCAAATCACGCTGCGCGGCGAGCGCTATGTCGGCCACGGCAAGAACGTGCTCGGCGATCCCCGCGTTGCGCTGACCTGGCTTGCGAATGAGCTGCGCGGGCTCGGCATCACCTTGCGGGCAGGGGAGGTGGTGACGACCGGCACGTGCCATCCGCCGCTGCCGATCCAGGCCGGCGATCAGTTTGCGGTGGATTTTGGGCTGCTGGGGAAGGTGTCGGTGAGGTTTGAGTAGGCACCACTGTCGTCCTGGCGAAAGCCAGGACGACCAAAAACAAATCCGCCGATGATCACCTGTGCCCGAAAATCGCACTTCCCACGCGCACATGGGTGGCGCCGAGCATGATGGCGGTCGCATAATCCGCGCTCATGCCCATCGACAAATTCTGCAATCCGTTGCGCGCGGCGATCTTGGCGGTCAGCGCGAAATGCGCTGCCGGCGGCTCGTCCACCGGCGGGATGCACATGAGGCCCGAGATCGTCAGCCCATAGGTGTCGCGGCAGCTCGCGAGAAAGGCGTCGGCCTCGCCGGGCGCGATTCCGGCCTTCTGCGGCTCCTCGCCGGTATTGATCTGGACGAAGAGTTGCGGGTGCTTGTTCTGGGAGCCGATTTCTTTGGCTAACGCCTGGCAAATGCTCGGACGGTCAACCGAATGGATGGCATCGAACAGCGCCACCGCCTCTTTCGCCTTGTTGGATTGCAGCGGCCCGATCAGATGCAGCGCGATATCCGGGTAATCCGACGTTAACGCCGGCCACTTGCCTTTGGCCTCCTGCACGCGATTCTCGCCGAATACGCGCTGTCCGGCGTCGATGACCGGGATAATTGCATCCGCCGCGAATGTCTTGGACACCGCGATCAACGTCACCGCGCTCCGTTCGCGGCGCGCATCCTTGCAGGCGCGTGCAATTTCCGCTTCGACCGCGGCGAGCGCGCTTGGTGAATGGCCGGTTACCGGCGCGGCATTGGCTTCTGTCATGACGTCGATCAGCTCGCGAGAGTAACGGAGGTAGTTCCAATTTTACCGAGTTCAAGAAAGAGTTTTTGAACCCTTCGCTTTACCTTGGCCCGCGGGGTGGGTAGCGAAGATGGCAAACGTCAGTTTCAACCGCAAACGAGCAAAACTCAAGCAGGTCCTCGGAATCCGGGCACGGCTTGCGTTGCTCGCGGTGATTCTTGTGGCGCCCTTGATGCTCGAGCGCATCCGTTCGCTCGAAGACACCCGCACCAAACAGATCGCGCAGGCCACTGCCGAATTCACCACCGTGGCAAGGCATAGCGCCGATGCGCAGCGCGAGGTGATCTCGTCGGTCGAGACCATCCTGAAATCGGAAGCCTTCATCCGCGCGTCAGCCGGCGGCGTCAGCAAGAGCTGCGACGTGTTGCGTGCGAGCCTGCCGACAAGCCTTCCCTGGATCCGCACGCTCCTGATCGCCGGCCAGGACGGCCGCATCCAGTGCGCGACCCACAACACGTATGTCGGCCTAGATCTCTCTGACCGGCCGTATTTCCAGCAGGCGCAGGAGACCGGCCGCTTCGTGCTGTCCGACTTCATCCTGTCGCGGCCCGTGCAGTCGCCGACCGTCATGGCGGTCTATCCGGTCTCCGCGTTCAGCGGGGTCGCCGATGCCGTCGTGCTTGCGACCGTCAACCTCGACTGGATGTCGAAGGTGATGAACAATCTGGGCGGCCGCGCCGGCATCACGGCGGTGCTGGTCGACAGCGCCGGCACCGTGCTGGCCACGCCCGCCGACCAGCACAGCGCGGTCGGACGTCCGCTCGACAACATGCCGCTGATGTCGGCGATCGCCGACAGGGCCTTGCGCTCCGACCAGGACGAGGGCTCGCTGTCCTTCCTTGCCGCCGATGGATCGCGGCGCGCGGTCAGCTTCATCCGCATCGCCGGCACCAATGCCCGCCTGATCGCAAGCATCGACGAGGACAAGGTATCCGCGGCGGTCAGCCGCGACATCCGCACCGCCTATCTCCAGTTGGGCTTCGTCGTCGTGTTCGTGCTGCTCGGCGCGCTGATCGCCGCCGAGAAGCTCATGATCAAGCCGATCGAAATGCTCGCTGACATGGCCAAGCGTCTCGGCGAGGGCGACCTGTCGGCCCGCGCGGCGCGCAACCGGCTGCCGTCCGAATTCGTGCCGCTGGCGCGCGCGTTCAACGCGATGGCCGCTCAGCTCAGCCAGCGCGAGCGCGAGCTGATCGAGAGCAACGACCGGCTGACGGTGATGGCCTCGATCGACATGTTGTCCGGGCTCGCCAACCGCCGCGGCTTCCAGAGCCGGCTCGATTTCGAATGGATGCGCGCGCAGCAATATGGCAGCGAGCTCGCGCTGTTGATGATCGACGTCGACCATTTCAAGCTCTTCAACGACACCTACGGCCATCTCGAAGGCGATTCCTGCCTGACCCGGCTCGGCGAATCGCTGTCCGGCATCGCCGCCGACACCATGGGCTTTGCCGCGCGCTATGGCGGCGAGGAATTCTGCCTGCTGCTGCCGAACACCGACGTGATGCGCGCGGTCGAGATCGGCGAGCTGGTGCGCGCCGCCGTGCTGAAGCTTTGCCTGCCGCACATCACCTCCGCCCACATGATCGTCACCGTCTCGATCGGTGTCGCCGCGACGAAGCCGAACGAGACCTTGCGTCCGGGCGACCTGATTGAGGCCGCCGACGCCGCGCTCTACGCAGCCAAACACCGCGGCCGCAACAACGTCGTCGAGCACGGCATCTTGCGGATCGAGGGGAGCACCGCCGAAATCGCGATGGCCGGCTAAGCCGCTAGCCTGCAGCCCAGGCGCGATCGAGCTCGATTTCAGTCACCACGCGATTGCGACCGCCACCCTTGGCGAGATAGAGCGCACGATCGCAGCGCTCGACGAGGTCGGCGATCGCCTCGCCTGCCCGATACTGCGCCACGCCAATCGAGACCGTGATGTTCGGCAACACCTCGCCGGTCGAACGACGCGTGATCGTGCACTCCGCGATCGCGCGCCTGATGCGCTCGGCGGTCTCCATGCATGCCGCAAGATCGGCGTCCGGCAGCACCGCGATCAACTCCTCGCCGCCATAGCGCGCCGGCAGATCCTGCGCGCGAACCTTTTCGCGCATCACCCTTGCCATCAGGCGCAGCACCTGGTCGCCGACGCCGTGGCCGAAATTGTCGTTGAAGGTCTTGAAGTGGTCGATGTCGAGCAAGAGCACGCTGAGCGGCTCGCCCCAATCCGCCATCGTCTGCGCCTTGCGCAGGAATTCATCCAGCGCGCGCCGGTTCGGTAGCCCGGTCAGCGTGTCGGTCCGGGCGCGCTCCTCGGATTTGGTGAGCGAATCGCGGATCACGTCGAGCTCGCGGGTCTTTTCCGCAAAGCCCGCCTCGAGCCGTGTCGTCCTTGTGGAGGCCCGCGCCAGCTCGTTCATGAGCTGGGCGACCAGCGCCTTCGGATCGACGCCAGCCTGGCCCTGGTCGGCGACCTGGCTGATCACCTGCATCTGGGAGCGATTGTCGGCGATCGCGGTCGCCAGAAACTCCTTCGCCGCGCCCATCAGGGTACGCAACCGCTCGGACGTGTCGACGACGACGGCGCTCACCTGCGGCGCGACATAGGTCTCGAACAGGTCCTGATTGGTCCTGCTGTCGAAGGGACGGTTGTGGTCGATCAGGAGATCGATGGCGTTGCGCAGGTCATCATGGCTGCCCGCGAAATATTGGAACCAGACGGCGAAATTGGTCGGCGTCGGCGGAATCCGCTGTTCGGCCATGCTCCGCATCGCCCGTCCGGCGATGGACGCGGCATAGTCGTAATCGGGATCGTCGAAATCTGAGTCCATCGCCTGGCGGGGGTGCTGTCAGGGGCCAACCTCGCACCGACCCCTTAATCCGATCCCAACAGGCTCATCCGTATTTTTGCGGAGCAGCATTGCCGGGTGCCGCCGGCAGCGGCAACCCATTGACCCCTTAAGGACTTCTATGGCCTAGTCCGGCCTCTTTAGGCGGCCGAAACCACGAAAACGCAACAATTCCATGACCTCCGAACGCTATAACGCCCGCGACGCCGAACCGCGCTGGCAACGCCAGTGGGACGAGCAGGCGATCTTCGTCTCGAAGAACGATGATTCGCGGCCGAAATATTATGTGCTGGAGATGTTCCCCTACCCGTCCGGGCGCATCCATATCGGCCATGTCCGCAACTACACCCTCGGCGACGTGCTGGCCCGCTTCATGCGCGCCAAGGGCTTCAACGTGCTGCACCCGATGGGCTGGGACGCCTTCGGCCTGCCGGCCGAAAACGCCGCCATCGAGCGCAAGGTCGCGCCGAAAGCCTGGACCTACGACAACATCGCGGCGATGAAAAAGCAGCTCCGCTCGATCGGACTGTCGCTGGACTGGAGCCGCGAGATCGCGACCTGCGACCCCAGCTACTACAAGCATCAGCAGAAGATGTTCCTGGACATGCTCGGCGCAGGCCTGGCCGAGCGTGAGAAGCGCAAGCTCAACTGGGATCCGGTCGACATGACCGTGCTCGCCAATGAACAGGTGATCGACGGTCGCGGCTGGCGCTCTGGTGCCGTGGTCGAACAACGGGAAATGAGCCAGTGGGTCTTCAAGATCACGAAGTACTCGCAGGAACTGCTGTCCGCGCTGGATGGGCTCGACCGCTGGCCCGACAAGGTGCGGCTGATGCAGCGCAACTGGATCGGCCGCTCCGAGGGCCTGCTGGTCCGCTTCGCGCTGGACCAGGCGACGACGCCTGACGGCGAAAGCGAGCTGAAGATTTTCACGACGCGTCCCGACACGCTGTTCGGCGCGAAATTCATGGCGATCTCGTCGGATCACCCGCTGGCTCAGGCTGCGGCCGCGAAGAACCCGAAGCTTGCGCAGTTCATCGCCGACATCAAGAAGATCGGCACCGCGCAGGAGATCATCGACACCGCGGAGAAGCAGGGTTTTGACACCGGCATCCGCGCGGTCCACCCGTTCGATCCCTCCTGGAAGCTGCCGGTCTATGTCGCCAACTTCGTGCTGATGGAATACGGCACCGGCGCGATCTTCGGCTGCCCCGCGCATGACCAGCGCGACCTCGATTTCGTCAACAAGTACAATCTCGGCAACACGCCGGTGGTGTGCCCCGAAGGCCAGGACCCCAAGACATTCGTCATCACCGACACCGCCTATGACGGTGACGGCCGCATGATCAATTCCCGCTTCCTCGACGGCATGACCATCGAGCAGGCCAAGGACGAAGTCGCAAAGCGCCTGGAAAATGAGCTGCGCGGCAACGCGCCGGTCGGCGAGCGCCAGGTCAATTTCCGCCTGCGCGACTGGGGCATTTCACGGCAGCGCTATTGGGGCTGCCCGATTCCCGTGATCCATTGCCCGAAATGCGACGTCGTGCCGGTGCCGGCTGCCGACCTGCCGGTGACGCTGCCCGACGACGCGACCTTCGACAAGCCGGGCAACGCGCTCGATCATCACCCGACCTGGAAGCACGTCACCTGCCCGAAATGCGGCGGCAAGGCTAATCGCGAAACCGACACCATGGACACCTTCGTGGATTCGTCCTGGTACTTCGCGCGCTTCACCGATCCCTGGAACGAGAACGCGCCGACGACGCCCGCGGTCGCCAATCGGATGCTGCCGGTCGACCAGTATATCGGCGGCGTCGAGCACGCGATCCTGCATCTGCTCTACAGCCGCTTCTTCACCCGCGCCATGAAGGCGACCGGTCACATCGCGCTGGACGAGCCGTTCGCCGGTATGTTCACGCAAGGCATGGTGGTGCACGAGACCTACCAGAAGGCCGACGGCACCTGGGTGCAGCCGGCCGAGGTGAAGATCGAGGTCGGCGGCAACGGGCGCCGCGCAACGCTGCTTGCGACCGGCGAGGACATCCACATCGGCGCGATCGAGAAGATGTCGAAGTCGAAGAAGAACACGGTCGACCCCGACGACATCATCGCGACCTATGGCGCCGACGTCGCCCGCTGGTTCATGCTGTCGGACTCCCCGCCCGACCGCGACGTGATCTGGAGCGACGAACGGGTCCAGGGCGCCTCACGCTTCGTGCAGCGGCTGTGGCGGCTGGTGAACGATGCGATGGAACTCGGCAAGGAGGTGCCTGCGGCCCGACCGGCCTCGTTCGGTCCGGATGCGATCGCCTTGCGCAAGGCCGCCCACGGCGCGCTCGACAAGGTCACGACCGGCGTCGAGCGGCTGCACTTCAACGTCTGCCTCGCCCATATCCGTGAATTCGCCAATGCGTTTTCGGAGGTGCTGCAGCGCCCGGGCCAGCCTGCGCCCGACCTCGCCTGGGCGATCCGGGAGGCCAGCCAGATCCTGGTCCAGCTGTTCTCGCCGATGATGCCGCATCTGGCCGAGGAATGCTGGCAGGTTCTGGGCCAGACCGGACTGGTTTCCGAGGCCGATTGGCCCCAAATCGAACGCGATTTGCTGGTTGAAGACAGCGTGACCCTGGTGGTCCAGGTCAACGGCAAGAAGCGGGGTGATGTCACAGTTGCAACAGCGGCCCAGAATCCGGAAATCGAGGCTGCCGTTTTGGCCCTCGATGCGGTAAAACTGGCGCTGGACGGCAAGCCCGTCCGCAAGGTGATCATCGTCCCCAAGAGGATCGTGAATGTTGTCGGCTAGGATCCGTATCGCAGCCCGCTTGCTGGCGGTTGCCGCATTGGCGGGGCTGACGGCCGGCTGCTTCCAGCCGATGTATGCCGAGCACACCGACGGCACCCCCGGTCTGCGTGAGAAGCTGATGGGGGTCGATCTCCCGCCGATCGACAAAGCGAACGCCTCGCGCGAAGCCCGGGTCGGGGTTGAGGTCCGCAATGCATTGGCGTTCAAGCTCTACGGCTCGGCCACAGGCATGCCGCCGACCCACCGCCTGGTGATCCGCTTCAACTCCAGCAAGTCGTCCTTGATCGTCGATCCCAACACCGGTCTGCCGAACAGCGAGAACTACGGCATCGATTGCCAGTACAATCTGGTCGAGGTCGTGACCGGCAAGTCGGTGATGACCGGCACGACGTTCTCGCGCGTGTCCTACGACATGCCCGGCTCCTATCAGCGCTTCGCCCGCAACCGCGCGGTGCGCGACGCCGAGGATCGTGCTGCCAACGAGATCGCCGAGAACATCAACACCCGGCTCGCCGCGTTCTTCACCGCAGGCACTTAAGCTTGCTTCCTGTCATGACGATCTAGGTCATGGTCGCGCTGCGCGGAAAAGAGATCGACGCATTCCTGGCCCGCCCCGATGCGGGCCGTCCGATCATCCTGCTCTATGGTCCCGATGCCGGCCTCGTGCGCGAGCGCGCCGATGCGCTGATCACGTCCGCCGTGGACGATCCCAACGATCCTTTCTCGCTGGTGAAGCTCGACGGCGACGAGCTCTCCGCAGAGCCATCGCGCCTGGTCGACGAAGCCATGACCGTGCCGCTGTTCGGCGGCCGCCGCGCCATTCGCATCCGCGCCGGCTCGCGCAGCTTTGCCAGCGGCATCGACACGCTGGCCGAGATGTCGGTGAAAGATTGCCGCATCGTGATCGAAGCCGGCGAGTTGCGTCCGGAGTCGCCCCTGCGCAAGGCCTGCGAGAAGGCCAAGACGGCCGTGGCGATCGGCTGCTATCCCGACACCGAACGCGACCTTGCGAAGCTGATGGAGGACGAACTCCGCATCGCCAATTTGCGTATCGCACAGGATGCCCGCGCCGCGCTGATGTCGTTCCTCGGCGGCGACCGCCAGGCCTCGCGCAACGAGCTGCGCAAGCTCACGCTCTACGCCCATGGCAAGGGCGAGATCACGCTGGACGACGTGATGGCTGTCGTCGCGGATGCGTCCGAGCTGAAGCTTGATCCGATTGTCGACGGTGCCTTCGCGGGGCGACCCGATATCGTCGAGACCGAATTCGCAAAGGCCATGATCGCGGGCACCTATCCCGGCGTGATCATCTCTGCCGCGCAGCGCCAGGCCGCATGGCTGCACAAATCCGCGCTCGCCATCGCCGACGGCACGCCGGCCTCCACCGTGCTCGATGGCGGATTCCCGCGGCTGCATTTCTCACGCAAGCCCGCGGTCGAAACCGCGCTGCGCAATTTCAGCGTGGCGCGGCTCGCCGGCATCATCGAGCAGCTCGCAACCGCTGCGCTCGACACCCGCAAGCAATCCACCCTCGCCGCCGCCATCGCCCAGCGCACACTGATGGCGATCGCGGCGAATGCGAAGCGGCGGGGTTAAATTCCGCCCTCTCCGCATCATTGCGAGCGCAGCGAAGCAATGACGGAGTGCGGGCATCAACTCCTCGCCCTGAGAAGCGCGGAACGCGCGTCTCCTCAGGGTGAGAGAACCGGAATGACGGCTAGATCGCGCCCTTCGCGAGCCGCTTCATCACCTCGTCGAGCTGATCAAGGTTACGGTAGTTGATCTGCACGAAGCCACCGGGATCGCGGTGGCTTACCGTGACCTTGAGACCGAGTGCGTCGCTGACGCGCTTCTCCAGATCGATCGTGTCGGGGTCCTTTTCCTTTCCCCCAGTGGCGCGTGCCTTTTGCGGCTTGCGCTCCGGCACGCCCTCGTCATGCGCGAGCGCCTCGGCCTGGCGGACGTTGAGGCCCTCCTCGACGATGCGCTTGGCAGCGGCGAGCGGATCGGGGACGCCGATCAGCGCACGGGCATGACCGGCAGTCAGCTCGCCGGTCGCGATGAAGGCCTGCACCTCGGCCGGCAGCTTGGTCAGCCGCATCATGTTGGCGACGTGGCTGCGACTCTTGCCGACGACTTTTGCGATGTCGTCCTGGCTGCGTTTGAACTCGTTGGCGAGCGCGTGATAGCCCTGTGCCTCTTCCATCGGGTTGAGGTCTTCGCGCTGCACGTTCTCGACGATGGCGAATTCCAGCGCATCGCTGTCGCTGATATCGACCGGCACGATCGGCACTTCATGCAGGCCGGCCATTTGCGAGGCGCGCCAGCGGCGCTCGCCGGCGATGATCTCAAAGCGATCCTGCGCGCCCTTCACGGGACGCACCACGATCGGCTGGATTACGCCGTGCTGCTTGATGGACTCGGACAGCTCCTTGAGCTCGGTGTCCGAAAAGGTACGGCGCGGGTTGCGCGGATTGGCCTTGATGAATTCGATCGGCACCTTGCGCTGCGCGCGCGGACGGTCGACGTGCTGAGCCTCGCCGCCGACGTCACCGATCAGACTCGCAAGACCCCGGCCCAGTCGCGAACGCGCTTCGTCGGCCATCGCCAGCTCCCTTGGATTCACGGTGCAGCACTCCAGAACTGAATTATCGAAACTTGCAGGATCGTAGGGTGGGTTAGCGCAGCGTAACCCACCATTGGTGTGTTCGAGGCCGCAGACGTGGTGGGTTACGCCTTCGGCTAACCCACCCTACGGACCGCCTTCGTCAATGCGTGACGCGCAGCTCGCGCTCGCGCTGGATCACTTCGGTGGCAAGCCGCAAATAAGCTTCGCTACCGACGCATTTGAGATCGTAGACCAGCACCGGCTTGCCGTAGGACGGCGCCTCCGAGATGCGCACGTTGCGCGGGATCATGGTCTTGTAGACCTTCTCGCCCATGAACTGCCGGACGTCGGCGACGACCTGGTTCGAGAGGTTGTTGCGCGAGTCGAACATGGTCAGCACGATGCCGTGGATCGACAGGTTCGGATTGAGCGTCGAACGCACCTGCTCCACCGTCTGCAGCAATTGCGACAGACCTTCGAGCGCGAAGAACTCGCACTGCAGCGGCACCAGGATCGCGTCCGACGCCGCCATCGCATTCACCGTGAGCAAATTGAGCGAGGGCGGGCAGTCGATCAGCACATAGGTGTAGTCGGCATCCGGCGAGACGTTGTTGTTGAGTGCGCCGATGGCGTCGCGCAGCTTGAAGGCGCGGCCGGGCGTGGTACCGAGCTCGAGCTCGAGGCCGGAGAGGTCCATGGTCGAGGGCGCGATGTGCAGCCGCGGCACCGCGGTCGACGCCACCGCCTCGCGCAGAGCGGCTTCGCCGATCAGCACGTCATAGGTCGAGCAGGAGCGGTTGCGGCGATCGATGCCGAGGCCGGTCGAGGCGTTGCCCTGCGGATCGAGATCGACGATCAGGACACGCTCGCCAATCGCCGCGAGCGCCGTGCCGAGATTGATCGCTGTGGTTGTTTTTCCCACACCGCCCTTCTGATTCGCCAGCGCCAGGATGCGCGGGTGGCCCTGCGGCACCACGGCGGTCTGCTCTTGCTGCGGTTCGTCAATCACGGTCATCGCAAAATCCCCACTCAACCCCTGAACGCTCACGCGCGCCGTTCGGCGGTAGTCAGCTCGACGATCCAACCGTCACCGGTACGGCTTTGGTGGAGCTGCGGCTGAATACTCCAATATTTAGCGGCTTCGGTCAATTCAGCCTCTACATCTTGACCCTTGAGAAATAGCGCTTTTGCGCCCTGGCGCATCAGCGGCTCCGCAAAGCCGATGAGTTGATGTAGCGGAGCCAGTGCACGTGCGGTGACGCAATCGACGGGGCCGGTGATTCTATCCACATTATCCCCGATCTCAGCGAGATGTACGACCCCCGGAGATGTGGTGACGCGGATTGCTTCGCGCAAAAATGCGGCCTTCTTGGCGATTCGTTCGACCAGATGGACACGGGCGCCTGGCGTCCCGGCCATGACGCATGCCAGGACCACGCCCGGAAATCCACCACCGCTGCCGAGGTCGGCCCAGCGTTTTGCGGACGGCGCCAAGTCTACAAGTTGAAGCGAGTCGGCGATGTGCCGGGTCCAAAGATGCGGCAGGGTCGAGGGCGCGACGAGATTGGTCTTGGCCTGCCACTCCCGGAGCAGCGCGATATAGCGATCGAGCCGGGCTTCCGTTTCATGTGAAACGGGCGCGAGCTTCAGCGCCTCGCGCTTATCCGCGACGATGATAGAGTCGAGCGCCTGGTCGTTGGCACTGGCCTTGTCGATCTTCGGCCTGACCGGCGTCGGTTCGGATCGACGAGCGGCGCCCTCACCTGCTCCGGGTCGTCGCGATAGCGGTCTGTCCCCGCCCGGTCCGCGCTGTTTCACGTGAAACGCCTATGCGATTGCTTTGGAAGTCTTCCGTGCCTCACGGCGAAGATAAGCAGCGAGGATACCGAGTGCTGCCGGCGTCATACCGTCGATGCGGCCAGCTTGGCCGACGGTGAACGGCCGCGCCTTCTCCAGCTTGGCGCGGACCTCGTTGGAGAGCCCGGGGACCTGCTCGTAGTCGACATCGGAGAGCACCAGCCCCTCGTCCCGCCTGAATGCTTCAACGTCGGCACTCTGGCGATCCAGATAGACGTCATACTTGGCGTCGATCTCGAGATGGGTCGCGATCACGGGATCAATCGCCGATAGCTCCGGCCAGATCGCGCGGACCTGGCTCCAGCCGATGTCGGGATAGGCCATCAGCGCGAAGGCTGAGCGGCGCTGACCGTCCCTATTGAGGGACAGGCCGTGCTTGATCGCCTCGTTCGGGGTGATTGTCAGGGATTTTGAGAGCGTCCGAGCCGCATTCAAGGCATCCATCTTGGCGCGATGATGCTGTGTCCGGGCACTCCCGACGCAACCCAGCACAATTCCCTTCTCGGTCAGGCGCTGATCGGCATTGTCCGCCCGCAGCGTCAGCCGGTATTCGGCCCGCGACGTGAACATCCGATAGGGCTCGCTGATCCCGCGGGTGACGAGATCATCGATCATCACGCCGAGATAGCCGTCTGCCCGGTCGAATACCGTGAGAGCGGCCCCGCTCGCAGCCAGAGCCGCGTTCAGACCGGCCACGATGCCCTGCCCGGCGGCCTCCTCATATCCGGTGGTACCGTTGATCTGCCCGGCCAGGAAGAGACCGCGCAGACGCTTGGTCTGGAGGGTCGGATCGAGTTCGCGCGGATCGATGTGGTCGTATTCGATGGCATAGCCCGGGCGGACCATCTTCACCCGTTCCAAGCCCGGAATGCTGGCTAGGATCGCGAGCTGGATCTCCTCCGGCAGCGAGGTCGAGATACCGTTGGGATAGACGGTCGTATCGTCGAGGCCTTCCGGCTCCAGGAAGATCTGATGGCCATCACGATCGCCAAAGCGGACGATCTTGTCCTCGATCGAGGGGCAATAGCGCGGTCCGGAACTCTTGATCTGGCCGGAGTACATCGGGGAGCGATGAACATTGGCCCGAATCACTTCGTGGGTCGCTGACGTCGTCCGGGTGATGCCGCACTGGATCTGCGGGGTCGTAATCCGCTCCGTCATCACCGAGAACGGCTCTGGAGGCTCGTCTCCGGGCTGCATTTCGACCGCGGACCAGTCGATCGTGGAACCGTCGAGCCGCGGCGGCGTCCCGGTCTTCAATCGGCCGAGCGTGAAGCCGGCCCGCTCAAAGGAGCCTGAGAGACCCATCGCCGGCGCCTCTCCGACGCGGCCGGCCGGCCAATTCTTCTCGCCGAGGTGGATCAGACCACGCAGGAAGGTGCCGGTGGTAACGACAATGGCCCCAGCCCGAAGCTCCCGGCCATCCGCCAAGCGCAGTCCGGCCACCCGGCCATCTACCACGATCAGTTCCTCGGCCTCGCCTTCGATGACGGAAAGGCCTTCGGTCTCCCGGATCGCGGCCTGCATCGCGGCGGCATAGAGCTTCCGGTCGGCCTGGGCCCGAGGGCCACGGACAGCGGGGCCCTTGCGGCGGTTAAGGACGCGGAACTGGATGCCTCCGGCATCGGCCACCCGGCCCATCAGACCATCGAGCGCATCGACTTCGCGGACCAGATGGCCCTTGCCGAGACCGCCGATGGCGGGATTGCAGGACATCGCACCGACGGTGGAGAAACGGTGGGTCACCAGGGCGGTCGTCGCGCCCATCCGGGCAGCGGCAGAGGCGGCCTCACAGCCGGCATGGCCGCCGCCAATCACGATGACGTCGAAGTTCGCTCGCTCTGTACGCATGGGCGGACTTCTAGCCCAAGGCGGAAAAAGCCGGAAGTGGAAACTCGGGGCCCGGCTGTTTCACGTGAAACAGGCTTGGCCGAGCCGGAACAATTTTCTCGAAAACAACCCCATGCACAGTTGAGCGGATTATGTTTCACGTGAAACAGCTGGAACCTCGCTTCACGTGAAACACCAAGCAGCGGAACAAGAACTAATTCTAGAATGAAGAACTAGCGCTACTTTCCGATGCAGAATTTCTGGAAAATGGCCCCGAGGACATCCTCGACGTCCACCCGGCCGAGCAGCCGGCCCAAGGCATAAGCGGCGGCGCGTAGCTCTTCAGCAGCGAGTTCCTCGCCCTCTTCTACAAGCTCCAGGCTCCGGCGCAAGCTGTCGGACGCCCGACGCAACAGATCCCGTTGGCGGGCCCGGGTCACCAATGCGCCCTCGGTGGTTCCGAAGAATTCGGCCGCGAATTCTACCAGGGCATCGACCAGCTCGGGAATGCCATCGCCTCGGCTCGCCGAGATCCCGAACTCGCCGCGCGACCCGGCTCCTCCGAGATCAATCTTGTTGCGCACGATCCAGACCGGGCCACTGGACGGACCATCCTTGTCGTCAGATGTCTGCAGCAACCGCATCGTGTCCGGATCGCCGGCACGCTCGCCCTCCACCAGCCACAGCACGAGGTCGGCATCCTCGGCTCGCGCTCTCGCCCGCCGCACGCCCTCCTGCTCGACCGGATCCTCGGTCTCGCGAATGCCGGCGGTGTCGATCACCGTGACGGGGTAGCCGTCGAGATCGAGCTGCACCTCGATCACGTCGCGCGTAGTGCCGGCATGCGGCGAGACGATCGCCACCTCGCGGCGCGCCAGCTGGTTCATGAGCGTCGACTTGCCGACGTTGGGAGGACCAGCAATGGCGACCACCAAGCCATCACGCAGACGTTCAGCTTGTCCCTGTGCCGCAAGGACTTCTGTGATTTCGTCGCGCAGCGCCCTGATCGCCTTGACGGCCGGCGCCAGCAATTCAGCGGGCACATCACCTTCGTCGGAAAAATCGATGCCAGCCTCGATCAAAGCGGACGCCTCAATGATGCGCTCGCGCCAGTCACGTGCGCGATTGCCGAGCAGGCCCTGCAACTGGCGTAACGCCTGGCGGCGTTGGCGGTCGGTGTCGGCGTGGATGAGATCGTCGAGGCCCTCGGCCTCGGTGAGGTCGAGCTTGCCGTTCTCGAAGGCGCGCCGCGTGAACTCGCCGGGCTCGGCCGCACGCATATTCGGAATTACAGAAATAGCGGCGAGGAGGGCCGCCAGCACCGCGCGGCCGCCATGGACATGAAATTCGGCGATGTCCTCTCCGGTCGCACTGCCCGGCCCCGGAAACCAGAGCACAACCGCATCGTCGATCGGCTGGCTTGCGCCGTCACGGAGCAGCCGGCGGCTGGCCTGCCTCGGCGCCGGCAGCTTGCCCGCCAGCGTCGTCAGCACCAGGCTGGCTTGCGGACCGGAGACGCGCACCACGGCAATTGCGCTCGGCGGACGGCCGGACGACAGCGCAAAGATGGTCTGGTCTCGCGGGTGCATGGCCTATTTGTCCGGCCGACGCGGAAAAGGCAAACCTCCCGTTATCGACGACGAGACCCTGTTTTGCTGCGGTCGGGCCCGCAACAGGAATTATATTGCATCGCAATATAGGTGCAGCAAAAACATCGCTCCGGAGCGCTTCAGGCCAGCCGCATTCGAGTATTATATAGATATATCAATAGCTTGAAATGAATTCGGACTTGCGTTCCGGCAATTCTCCATGCTGCACCTTCACTGCAGCAAAGCCGCACAACAAAAAGGGCGCCCTGAGGCGCCCTTTTGATCTCCTGCTGCACCCTAGCTCAGGTGTTCATCGAATTCGAAGAACTCCGAATTGCTCTTGGTCGAGCGCAGCTTGTCGAGCAGGAAGTCGATCGCGTCCATGGTGCCCATCGGATTCAGGATGCGGCGGAGCACGTACATCTTCTTCAGCACCTGATTGTCGGTGATGAGCTCCTCCTTGCGGGTGCCGGAGCGCGAGATGTCGATGGCCGGGAAGGTCCGCTTGTCCGAAACCTTGCGGTCGAGGATCAGTTCGGAGTTACCGGTGCCCTTGAACTCTTCGAAGATGACTTCGTCCATGCGGCTGCCGGTATCGACCAGCGCGGTCGCGATGATGGTCAGCGAGCCGCCCTCCTCGATGTTGCGGGCGGCACCGAAGAAGCGCTTCGGCCGCTGCAACGCGTTGGCGTCGACACCGCCGGTCAACACCTTGCCGGATGACGGCACCACGGTGTTGTAGGCGCGGCCCAGACGCGTGATCGAATCGAGCAGGATCACGACGTCGCGGCCGTGTTCGACCAGACGCTTGGCCTTCTCGATCACCATCTCGGCGACCTGGACGTGACGCACTGCCGGCTCGTCGAAGGTCGATGACACGACCTCGCCCTTCACCGAGCGCTGCATGTCCGTGACTTCTTCCGGACGCTCGTCGATCAGGAGCACGATCAGATAGCATTCGGGATGATTGTGCGTGATCGAATGCGCGATGTTCTGCATCAACACGGTTTTACCCGTACGCGGCGGAGCGACGATCAATGCGCGCTGGCCCTTGCCGATCGGCGCGACGATGTCGATCACCCTTGCGGACAAGTCTTTTCGCGTCGGATCGTCGATTTCCATGCGGAAACGCTGATTCGGAAACAGCGGTGTGAGGTTGTCGAAATTGACCTTGTGCTTGGCCTTTTCCGGGTCCTCGAAATTGAGCGTATTGACCTTCAGCAGCGCAAAATAGCGTTCACCCTCTTTCGGGCTGCGGATGTGGCCTTCGATGGTGTCGCCGGTGCGCAGGCCGAAGCGGCGGATCTGCGACGGCGAAACGTAGATGTCGTCCGGGCCCGGCAAATAATTCGCATCAGGCGAGCGGAGGAAGCCGAAACCATCGGAGAGCACCTCGACGACGCCCTCGCCGACGATGTCGGTTTCGGCCAGCGCGAGCTGCTTGAGGATGGCGAACAGCAGCTCCTGCTTGCGCATGGTGCTGGCATTCTCGACCCCATGCTCTTCCGCGAACGAGACGAGCTCGGCCGGCGTCTTCGACTTGAGGTCCTGGAGTTTAATTTCCCGCATTGGGGTGGTCCTGTGGGGTAACCTTGGGAGGGGGTGCGAGGAGGCTCTGAAATGCGGACGCGAGAAGGTAAGGTCCGCAGGTCTGGCAAGGAGAGCGCCGGGTGAGGCTTCAAACCTGATGCGGTGTCCGGCCTCTGAAAAGCTCAGACACAACCACATCCGCCTGCGTTGGGTGGGATGTCGCCAATATAGAAAATCGCGTCCAACTCCGCAAGCCGAAGCGCTGAGCGATCGTTCACGATCATTGCCTAGAACGGCTTCACAATCACCATGATGACGATGAGAATCATCAGGACGGTCGGCACCTCGTTGATAATCCGATAGAATTTCTGGCTTCGCGGGCGTCGATCGGCGGCAAAGTCCTTCAGCCAGCGCGAAAAAAAGCCGTGGACCGCGGACATCGCCAGGACCAGTGCCAGTTTTACATGCAGCCAGCCGAAGGTGAACCAATGGCCCGACCAGGCGAGATAGAGCCCGGCGAGCCAGGTGACGATCATGGCCGGGTTGATGATCGCCTTGAGCAGCCGGCGCTCCATGATCTTGAACGTCTCCGACTGCTTCGAGCCGACCTCCGCCTCGCAGTGATAGACGAACAGTCGCGGCAGATAGAGCATTCCCGCCATCCAGGAGATCACGGCGATCACGTGCAGCGCCTTGATCCAGAGGTAGACGTCTTCAAACATGTCCGGCATCCGAATTTGCGGCCGGCCTTCCGGCGGCTGGGGATAGTAGGATCTCGTTAAGGTCTTCCAGCGCACACTTATCCATCTGGAGCATCCTTCTCAAAATAGAATCTTAAATTCTTAAGGTTTGAGTTTATGTGACGGTGGATTGGACTCACACAACGCCGTCCGCCACTTCACGCGCGCTTGTTCACATCCATCAACATGCCCAATGCGGTTCCCGCCTGACCGGATAAGTCGCCCGGGCTCAAAGGCTTGCGCGTTTCTATCCGCAGTCTATCAAGGGACTTGTCCGTGCAATCCCGTTTCCCTCTCGCAGGGGCGCCGGAGTTGTCCTGATGGGCAGCGGTGTGAAGAAAATTGGCACTTGTCCCGCCCCTGGTGTCGCGCAACCCTTTCCGAGGGGTTAAGGTCCACAGAAATCCACAAACCACACCGCCTTCATACAAAGAGTTTTTGTGCCGACCTCGAACAATTATTTCCATCTGCACCTCGTCTCCGACTCCACCGGAGAGACGCTGATCACGGTCGCGCGCGCCGTCGCCGCACAGTACGCGAACGTTACCCCGGTCGAGCATGTCTATCCGCTGGTGCGCAGCCAGAAACAGCTCGATCGCGTGCTCGACGAGATCGAGGAAGCGCCGGGCATCGTGCTGTTCACGCTGCTCGAGAAGGATCTGGTCTCGCGGCTCGAGGACAAGTGCAAGAACATCAATGTTCCGAGCCTGTCGATCATCGGGCCGGTGATGCAGCTGTTCGAGGCGTATCTCGGGGCTGCGACGACCGGCCGCGTCGGCGCCCAGCACGTCCTCAATGCGGAATATTTCAAGCGCATCGACGCGCTGAACTACACGATGATCCATGACGACGGCCAGCATGTCGAAGGCCTCGACGATGCCGACGTGGTGCTTGTCGGTGTCTCACGCACCTCGAAGACGCCGACGTCGATCTATCTGGCCAATCGCGGCATCCGCACCGCCAACGTGCCGCTGGTGCCGGGCATTCCGGTGCCGACGCAATTGGAGACGCTGACGCGGCCGCTGGTGGTGAGCCTGCACGCGACGCCGGAGCGCCTGATCCAGGTCCGGCAGAACCGCCTGCTCTCCATGGGTGCCGACTCCAGCAGCGACACCTATACCGACAAGCAGGCGGTCGCCGAGGAGGTCGCGTTCGCCCGCAAGCTGAGCGCCAAGCACGATTGGCCGCTGCTCGATGTCACGCGGCGCTCGATCGAGGAGACCGCCGCAGCGATCATGAAGCTCTACAGTGATCGGCAGCGTAACCGGCCCTCTGAATAAGTTCAGGCGATGTCTCTTTGGCGCGGCAAGTTTCCGTTGATTTTGGCGTCGCAAAGCAGCGCGCGAAAAATGCTGCTGGCCAATGCGGGGCTGGAATTCAAGGCGATTACAGCTGATATCGATGAGCGCGGCATTCAGGCCGGTTCAAAGCTCTCGAACCCGCGCGAGATCGCGCTGCTGCTGGCGCGCGAAAAGGCCAAGGCGGTCTCGGCACATTATCCGGGAAGCTACGTGATCGGTGCGGACCAAACTCTGGCGCTTGGCGACCGGCTCTTCAACAAGCCCGCCGGCCGCTCTCAGGCTCTGGCGCAACTGCGCGATCTCGCCGGCAACGGTCACGAGCTGAACTCGGCCGTGGCCATAGCGTCCGATGGCGAGATTGTTTTCGAGGACGTCTCGGTTGCCCGCATGACCATGCGGCAGATGAGCGAGGCCGAGCTGGAAGCCTATCTCGACGCCGCCGGCGATGCCGTCACCACCAGCGTCGGCGCCTATCAGCTCGAAGGTATCGGCATCCATCTGTTCGAGCGCATCGAGGGCGACCACTTCACCATTCTCGGCCTGCCGCTGCTGCCGCTGCTTGCGTTCCTGCGGCGCGAGCGGCTAGTTGCGGTGTGACTGACAGGGATGGTTGGGCGCTGATGCGGATTTTCGGATTGACCGGCTCGATCGGGATGGGCAAATCCACCACCGCAAAATTGTTCGCGGAGGCCGGTGTGCCCGTCTATGACGCGGATGCCGCGGTCCATCAGCTCTACGAGGGCGAGGCCGCTCCCGCGATCGAGGCCGCCTTCCCCGGGACCACCGCGAACGGCAAGGTCGATCGGCCGAAACTGTCGGCGCGCGTGGTGCACGATCCCGACGCGATCAAGCAGCTCGAGCTGATCGTCCATCCGATGCTTGGTGCTTCTCGGCAGAAATTCTTTGCGGATGCACAGGCCGCAAACGCGCCCGTGGTCGTCCTGGACATTCCCCTGCTGTTCGAAACCGGCGGCGAGAAGCGCGTCGATGCCGTGGTCGTAGTGTCGACCTCGCCGGAACTTCAGCGCGAGCGCGTGCTGGCGCGCGGCACAATGGACGAGGCAAAACTCGACGCCATCATCGCCAAGCAGACGCCCGACGCCGAAAAACGCAAGCGGGCTGATTTCGTGGTGGATACGTCACATGGACTTGAGCCGGTGCGCGCGCAAATCACGCAGATCCTGGCTGAGGTCGTTAAGATGCCGCAGCGGCGAGCCTGATTCGCTGCTCTGATATGGCCTCTTAGAATCATGCGCGAAATCGTTCTCGACACTGAAACCACCGGCCTCGATCCGCTCCGCGGCGATCGCCTGGTCGAAATCGGCTGCGTCGAGGTCTACAACCGCATGCCGACGGGACAGACGTTTCACCGCTACATCAACCCCGAAAGGGACATGCCGGCGGAAGCCTTTGCGGTGCACGGGCTGTCGGCCGAATTTCTGGCGACGAAGCCGCTGTTCCACGAGGTCGTCGACGAGTTTATCGAGTTCATCGGCGATGCGCCGCTGGTGATCCACAACGCCTCGTTCGACATCAGCTTCATCAATGCCGAGCTCGACCGGATCAAGCGCGCGGCGATCCCGCGCGAGCGCCTGGTCGACACGCTGCTGCTGGCTCGGCGCAAGCATCCCGGCGTGTCGAACCGGCTCGACGATCTTTGCTCGCGCTATGCGATCGACAATTCACACCGCACCAAGCACGGCGCGCTGCTCGACGCCGAGCTTCTGGCGGAAGTGTACGTCGACCTGATTGGGGCACGGCAGTCGCAGCTGATCCTGGCTTCGGAAGCCGAGGAGAGTCGCGTCAATGCGGCTGGCGATGCGCCGCGGCGGCAGCGGTTGGTGCCGCTCGCGCCGCGGGTGTCGGACGCCGAGCGCGAGGCCCACCGGGCCTTTATCGCGACGCTCGGCGACAAGGCGATCTGGAACGAGTTCCTGCCCGCTCCAGCCGCCCCTCCGGCTGGTTAGGCTCGCTGATCAGGCCTGGCCGGCCTGACCACCGGCGGCCATTTGCCGCTCCATGTTCTGGCGATAGAGACCGACGAAGTCGACCGGATCCAGCATCAGCGGCGGGAACCCGCCGTCGCGCACGGCGGTCGCGATGATCTCGCGCGCGAACGGGAACAGCAGGCGCGGGCACTCGATCATGACCAGCGGATGCAGGTTCTCCTTCGGCACGTTGGCGATCCGGAACACGCCGGCATAAGCGAGCTCGAACGAGAACATCACCTTGCCCGCGTTCTCGGCCTTGCCTTCGACCGACAGCGTCACCTCGAACTCGGTTTCGCTGAGGTTGTTGGCGCTGACATTGATCTGGATGTTGATCTGGGGCGGCTGGCCCTGCTGCTGGAGCGAGCTCGGCGCGTTCGGATTTTCGAACGAGAGGTCCTTGGTGTATTGCGCCAGCACATTGAGCTGGGGAGCCTGGGCCGCCTCGGGAGGGGTGCCGTTACCGTTGGTCATCAGAGTGTCTCCTTACCCGATTGGGGCTGAATTTCGCGGCGGTTGGCTAACATAGGGCCGCCTCCTTCCACAAGGACGAACGGCTCCGGAGGGTCGATCCGGGCCGCGCCCACAACTGTGACGTTTCACCCGCCCCGGACACGAAATCGCACGTTAAACGCTTGAAGATGCGCGATTTCCGGGCAGGATCGGGTTTCCCCTTAAGCATAAAACGCGCTAGACTTCATGCTGTGCCAAAAGGCGCCATTGGCCGGGCAAGATTTCGTGCCTACATCCGGCGGACGTGACGCGTGGGCCCAAAGCGGTCCTAAAATGGTGATGTAGTCTTGCCGTTCCGGTATGGAACGGTCTACTGGCCGGATTGATTTTCCCGGCAGCGACTCCCTGAAGAGACCAGAAAGCGAATCCGACGTGGACATCTACACCATCATCTTCCTGGCGCTGGCGGTCTTTATTTTCCTGCGGCTGCGTAGTGTCTTGGGGCAACGGACCGGCAATGAGCGGCCGCCGTTCGACCGCACCGCCCGCAATGCGCTGGGGGGCGCCCCGGACAAGAACGTCGTGACCATGCCGGGCAAGGTGATCGACCAGGCGCCCTTAGCGCCGACGGCCGAGCCGACCCCGCCCTCCGACCGCTGGAAGGGCTTGACCGAGCCGGGCACCCCGCTCGCCCTGGGTCTCGACGGCATCGTCGACAGGGATTCCACCTTCGACCCCCGCCATTTCCTGTCCGGCGCCCGCGGCGCCTATGAGATGATCGTGCTGGCTTTTGCCAATGGCGATCGCCGCGCGTTGCGCGACCTCTTGTCATCGGAGGTCTATGAGAGCTTCGATGCCGCGATCAAGGATCGCGAGAAGAACGAGCAGAAGACCGAGACGCGCTTCGTCTCCATCGACAAGGCGGAGCTGGTTGGTGCCGAGCTCCGCGACCGCACGGCGCAGCTCACCGTGCGCTTCGTCTCGCAGATGATCTCTGCCACCCGTAACAAGGCCGGGACCATCGTCGACGGCAGCGCCGACACGGTCGCCGACATCACCGACATCTGGACTTTCGCCCGCGACATCACCTCTCGGGATCCGAACTGGAAGCTGGTTGGCACCGGAAGCGCGAATTAAGCTTGTCCTCAGGAATGGCGTGACGGCGCTGTGCGCAGGGGCCGTCGCGCTGTTGTCGTTTTCGCTCGGCGCCGAGGCGGCGCGGCGTCACTATCGCAGCCATTACCATCACCTTCCCGAACTGGCTGCGATCCCTCCGCGCGCCTTGCCCTATCCCCAGCTCCCTCTTCCGTTCGAGATTCCCGGCGCGCAATATCTGCCGCTGACCTGGGCGGACGTGAAGGGCTGGAGCGATGATGATCACCTCGCGGCCTACAAGACCTTTCGCGCCAGCTGCCGTTCGATCAATGCGCAGACCGGTGCTGCCGAGCCGAAAGCTTTGGGCGGCTCGCTGAACGAGCCCTGCCGGGCCGCCAAGTCGCTCGAGCTGACTGACGAGGCGAAAGCCAAAACCTTCTTCGAGGAGAACTTTTCGCCGCTGCGCATCTCGCGCCTCGGTGAGCCCGACGGTTTCGTCACCGGCTATTACGAGCCCGTGCTCGACGGCTCGCGCACGCAGACTGATGTCTACAACGTTCCGGTCTATCGGCGTCCCTCGAACCTGTTCGTTCGCGGCTACAATCAGGCATCCGTCAGCCTGCCCAACAAGGGCGCCGTCTACCGCAAGATTGGCCGTCGCAAGCTCGTGCCCTATTACGACCGCGGCGAGATCGAGGACGGCAAGATCGCCGGCCGCGGGCTGGAGATCGCCTGGCTGAAGGATCCGACCGACCTTCTGTTTGCCCAGATCCAGGGTTCGGCGCGGATCAAGCTGGATGATGGTGCGACCATCCGGCTCAACTACAATTCCTATAACGGCTTTCCCTACACGGCCGTCGGTCGCATCCTGATCGAGCGCGGCATCATTGCGAGGGAAGAGATGTCGATGCAGAAGATCAGGGAGTGGATGGCCCAGAACCCGGATGGCGCCAAGGAGCTGCGGCGCCAGAACCGCTCCTACATCTTCTTCCACGAGGTCAATTTGTCCGACAAGGACGAGGCGGTCGGCGCGCAGGGCATCCCGCTGACGGCCGGCCGCTCGATCGCGGTCGACAAATCGCTGCACGTCTACGGCACGCCGTTCTTCATCGAGGGCGAGCTGCCGATCGACTCCGAGCGCGCCAAGACGCCGTTCCATCGGCTGATGATCGCGCAGGACACCGGCTCGGCCATCATTGGCCCCGCGCGCGCCGACCTCTATTTCGGCGCAGGCGCGGATGCCGGCCGGGTCTCGGGTCGGCTGCGCCATCCCATGCATTTCGTGATGCTGGTGCCGAAAAGCCTCGATCCCGTCGTCCGCGCCGCGCGGCTGCCGGTACCGGATCCGCGGCCGTCGGAGAAGATCGCAAAGCTGTTTCCGCAGACTGATCCGGCGAAGGCAGCCACCCCGGTTGCGGCTGTGACGCAAGGCAAGAGCGAAACGGTCGCCGTCGCCAACCCGATCCCATTGCCGGCGCCGCGTCCCGTGATAGAGCCCGTCCGCGAACCGCGCCGGCACAAGAGTCGTTCCCACCAGCAATGAAGCGATCGTCCCGTCCGCCCGTGCTGGATTCTCCACGTCCCTCGCCGCGCCGGCGCGGGCTGAGCGAGGAAGATCGCGAGTTGTGGGACCTCGTCGCAAAACAGGTCAAGCCGCTGCGGAAGCATCGCGCGACGAAGGTGCACGCCTCGCCGCGTGCTGAGCCTTCGCCCGCCGCGCCGGTTGCCAAATCCGCGTCGTCGGCGCGGCCATCGGTTGCTGCACCGGCGCCGCGTCCATCAAAGCCGGCGATGCCGCCCTTGGCACCACTCGGCAAGCGCGAGCGGACAAAACTGTCGCGCGGCCGCAGCGAGATCGAGGCGCGGCTTGACCTGCACGGCATGACCCAGATGCGCGCCCATCGCGCGCTGTCGGGCTTCCTCCATCGCGCTCATCATGAGGGTCTGACCTTCGTGCTCGTCATCACCGGCAAGGGTCGCAGTGGCGGCGAGAGCGGCGTGCTCCGCCGCCAGGTCCCGGAATGGCTGAGCCTGCCGGAATTCCGCGCCTTCGTGGTCGGGTTCGAGGAGGCGCATATCGGCCATGGCGGCGAGGGTGCGCTTTATGTGCGGATACGCCGGGTGAGATATTAGTGGGTTACACCGCTCCCGCTTGCAGGAGAGGGAGCGCACCTCCTAAAACGGCCGCACGATCCCGACGCGCGGGATGAGCGTGAGGACCAGGCCGAAGATGTTTGTGTTCTGGTCTTCGGCCGGGATGAGCAATGTCTCCTGCTCGGCCGGCAGCATCTTCACCGCATGCAGGATCAAGAACATGCAGACCGCCCAGTTCGAGATCCAGCGCGAATAGTCGAACACCATCACAAACATCACGAGATAGGCGAGGCTGACGCCGATCAGCGCCGCGATCACGAGCCGGCGGTGCATACCGCTCGCGAGCCCGCCGATCAGGTTCGCAAAATAGCGCCACAGCGGCGTGTGCAGCCAGATCAGCAGGCCGAAGACGGGCACGCCGAGGATGTTGTGCGGCAGGCGCCCCCAGGTGTCCGAAATCTCTTTCGCCAGCGGCTGATACCAGATGTAGCTGAATTGCAGCAGATCGGGGCGCGACGGATCGGCCATCCGGGTCTTCAGGTAGGTGGCGAAATCCGCTTCCGGGATCGGCATCGTTCCCAAAAACTGCGCGACGAAGAACAGCGCGGAGACGATGAGCAGGGCAGCGCCGCCGAACGCAATGTTGGTGCGATTGAGACCGCAAGTCAGATAATGCCGGGACACGACGATGGTGATGATCGTCGGCACGTACATCAAGAGATGGATGTGGTGGATCAGCACGAGAATGATCGAGAACAGCGCGGCTGTTGCCACGAACAAAAGTGAGCCCGCCGGCATCAGCAGCAGGATGATGGCGAGCGCACAGCCATAGATGTCGAAATGGCCGAGCGTGTGCATGAAGTTCTTCAGGAAGAACGGCGAGCCCGCGATGAAGACGAACAGCGGCAAAGTCTTCGCGGTGAATCCGAACGTCTTCTTGAATAGAAGCGCGTACAGCCCAAGCGTCACCAGCCACGTCGCCCCGCCGATCGCGAACACCAGCCATACCGGCACCTTCGCCGTGAACAGCGCGACGATGGCGCCGATCAACCCTCGTTTGATGAAGCCGAAATGATAGTCGACGAGGAGGTGGGTGTAGGGGACGTAAGGCGGCAGCTGGATCTTATGGACGAAGACGCCGGCGATGACCGCGGCGTTGATCGCGAGCAGGAGTCGCCAGGGGTTTTGCAGGATGCGCGCGGTCACGCGGCATCAATAGCGCGGCGGGCCAAAATTACAAAATAAACCGGCTCAGATCGGCGTTCTTGGCGAGGTCGCCGACGTGCTTCTGCACGAAATCCGCGTCGACCCGGATGGTCTCGCCGTTGCGGTCGGGGGCGGTGAAGGAGATATCGTCCAGGACGCGCTCCATGACCGTCTGGAGCCGCCGCGCGCCGATGTTCTCGACCGTGGAATTGACAGCGACCGCGACGTCGGCCAGCGCATCGATGGCGCTATCGGTGATGTCGAGCGTCACGCCTTCCGTCTGCAGCAACGCGACATATTGCTTGATCAGCGAGGCCTCGGGTTCGGTCAGGATGCGCCGCATGTCGTCGCGGGTCAGCGCCTGCAACTCGACGCGGATCGGCAGGCGGCCCTGCAATTCCGGCAACAGGTCGGACGGCTTTGCGACGTGGAAGGCGCCGGAGGCAATGAACAGGATGTGGTCGGTCTTCACCGCGCCGTGCTTGGTCGAGACCGTGGTGCCCTCGATCAGCGGCAGCAGGTCACGCTGCACGCCCTCGCGCGAAACGTCGCCGCCGACGCGGCCGTCGCGGGCGCAGATCTTGTCGATCTCGTCCAGGAACACGATGCCGTTGTTCTCGACCGCGCTGATCGCCTCCAACGTCAATTGGTCGGTGTCCAGGAGCTTGTCGGATTCCTCGTTGACGAGGATCTCGTGCGAGCTTTCCACCGTCAGACGCCGCGTCTTGCTGCGGCCGCCCAGCTTGCCGAAGATGTCGCCGATCGAGATCGCGCCCATCTGCGCGCCCGGCATGCCCGGGATCTCGAACATCGGCATGCCGCTGCCGGACGATTGCGTCTCGATCTCGATTTCCTTGTCGTTGAGTTCGCCGGCGCGCAGCTTCTTGCGGAAGGAGTCCCGCGTCGCGGCGCTGGCATTGGCGCCGACCAGCGCGTCGAGCACGCGCTCCTCTGCTGCGAGCTGGGCACGCGCCTGCACGTCCTTGCGCTTGCGCTCGCGCACCTGGGCGATTGCGACCTCGACGAGATCGCGCACGATCTGCTCGACGTCGCGGCCGACATAGCCGACTTCGGTGAACTTCGTCGCCTCGACCTTCAGGAACGGCGCATTCGCAAGCTTGGCGAGCCGCCGCGCGATCTCCGTCTTGCCGACGCCGGTCGGGCCGATCATCAGGATATTTTTCGGCAGCACCTCTTCGCGCAGGCTGCCGCTGAGTTGCTGCCGCCGCCAGCGGTTGCGCAGCGCAATCGAGACGGCGCGCTTGGCGTCGGCCTGGCCGACGATGAAACGGTCGAGTTCGGAAACGATTTCGCGGGGAGAGAAGTCTGTCATGGGACCTTAGCTAGGGTCAGAAGGGGGCCGGGACAAGCCGATTTTTTGGCCGTCAGATGATGGGCGGACCCGATTGCCATTGCTTCACGGCATCGATCGGATGGACCAGCATCAGGATATTGAGCGTCAGATTGTCGCGAATGTGGAGCGCCAGCATGATCTCGAAGGCGAGCCCGATCACGATCGTCGCCGGGATCGGCAGCACACGTGCAGTGAGGAACCCCAGCACCATGAACAGCGTGTCCGAGATCGAATTGACGATGCTGTCGCCAAAATAATCCAGCGAGATCGTGCCGGCGCGGTAGCGCTCGATGATGAACGGCGAGTTCTCGACGATCTCCCAGGCGCCCTCGATCAGCATGGCGATGATCAGCCGCGCCGGCCAGGACAAGCGCGGCGAGAACAATAGCCAGGTCAATCCGTAGAACAGGAAGCCGTGAAGCACGTGCGAGAAGCTGTACCAGTCGGCGATGTGCTGGGAGTTCTCCGAGCTGTTCACCACGCCGTGCCACAGCTTGACATAGCCGCAGGTGCAGATCGGCACCCGCCCCATCGCAAACAGGATCGAGGCCTGCAACGCCAGTAATAGCAGCGCGATGCCGACCCAGGCGAGCGGCGGCAACGCGGGTTGGGTCGGGCTGGCGCTGCGGATCATCCTTTAACCGGCCGCCAGCGCTTCGATGGTGACGTTGCGGTTGGTGTAGACGCAAATGTCGGCGGCGATGTCGAGCGAGCGGCGGACGATGGTCTCGGCGTCCTTGTCGGTGTCGATCAGGGCGCGGGCCGCGGCCAGCGCATAATTGCCGCCGGAGCCGATCGCCATCACGCCGGCCTCTGGCTCCAGCACGTCGCCGGTGCCTGTCAGCACCAGGGAGACGTCCTTGTCGGCCACGATCATCATGGCCTCCAGCCGCCGCAAATAACGGTCGGTGCGCCAGTCCTTGGCGAGCTCCACGGCGGCCCGGGTCAACTGTCCCGGATATTGCTCGAGCTTGCTCTCCAGCCGCTCGAACAGGGTGAAGGCGTCGGCCGTGGCGCCGGCAAAGCCGCCGATCACGTCGCCCTTGCCGAGTTTCCGGACCTTTTTGGCGTTGGACTTGATCACGGTCTGGCCGATCGAGACCTGGCCGTCGCCGCCAACCACCACCTTGCCGCCCTTGCGGACCGTCAAAATCGTGGTGCCGTGCCAGACCGGCGAGCTGTTCTGGGAATCCTGCATAAGTGACCCTCGTTGTCCGGCCTGATTTAGGCGGTCAGGGGCGGGGGCACAACGGGCCGCTCCGGGCCCAATTTCGCTCACCATAGGCAGAAGTAGAGGCCCGATCGGCCGTTCCCGCAGTAGCGAAGGCGTCATTTGGCTGTTAAAAGACCGGCGTTTTCGGCCAAACCATAGCGAAAGCTTTCAATGCGCACCGCGACGATCAAGCGCAAGACCAAGGAAACCGACATCGAGGTCACCGTGAACCTCGATGGCACCGGCGTGTCCAAAATCGCGACCGGCATCGGCTTTTTCGACCATATGCTCGATCTCCTCGCCCGCCATTCCCGCATCGACCTCACGGTCAAGGCGGTGGGCGATTTGCACATTGATCATCACCATACCACCGAAGACACCGGCATCGCGCTCGGCCAGGCGGTCAAGCAGGCGCTCGGCAACATGGCGGGCATCACCCGTTATGCCGGCGTGCACATGCCCATGGACGAGACGCTGTCGCGCGTGGTCATCGACATTTCGGGCCGCCCGTTCCTGGTGTTCAAGGCGGACTTCCCCCGCGACAAGATCGGTGAGTTCGACACCGAACTGGTGCGCGAGTGGTTCCAGGCCTTTGCCATGAATGCCGGCGTGACTCTCCACGTCGAGACCCTATATGGCGATAACAGCCACCATATCGCCGAGTCCTGCTTCAAGGGCCTGGCGCGGGCGCTGCGCACCGCCGTTGCGATCGATCCCAAGGCGGCGGGCGAGATCCCGTCCACCAAGGGCTCGCTCGGCGGCTGACATCTCCGTCGGTTAACGAAACGCCGCCGTCGGCATCTACTCATTCTCGAGAACGGGGCATCGAAAATGCCTGTCTACACAGTTCATGCTCCCACCCCAGGCGGGGCCGATCTGCGCGCGACCGACAAGTTCGTGTTCGTGCGCGACGGCTTCCATGTCTGGGCGATGGTGTTCGGCCCGTTCTGGCTGGCCTGGAACAGGCTCTGGCTGGCCCTGATCGGCTGGATCGTCTTCCTCGCTGCGTTCGATGCGGGGCTGCACAGCCTCGGTCTCGGCCGCAGCTCGATCTTCTTCGCCAACACCATCGTCGCGCTGCTGATGGGCTTCGAGGCCTCGAGCCTGCGCCGCTGGACGCTGTCGCGCGGCAAATGGCGCCAGCTCGACGTCGTCGTCGGCGATGATGAGGACACCGCCGAGCACCGCTTCTTCGAGCGCTGGAGCCAGAAGCAGCGCGGCATCGTCAACGATCAATGGGCCGTCGATCGTGGCGGCCCGCCGCCGACCCGCAATTTGCCGGGTCAGCAATTCTCGAACCCGCCGCCGATTCCGGCCGGCGGCATCATTGGATTGTTTCCAGAACCGGGAGGGTCAAGATGAGCGTTGCCATCATCGATTACGGTTCCGGCAATCTGCATTCCGCCGCCAAGGCCTTCGAGTTTGCCGCGCGCAGCATGGAGAATCCGCAAAAGGTCTTCGTCACCAGCGATCCGGACCGGGCGTACAGCGCCGATCGTCTGGTGCTGCCGGGTGTCGGCGCCTTCGCCGATTGCAGGCGCGGGCTCGATGCCGTCAACGGCATGGTCGAGGCGATCACCGAGGCTGTGCGCGTCAAGGCGCGGCCGATGTTCGGCATCTGCGTCGGCATGCAGCTGTTCGCCACGCGCGGCAAGGAGCATGTCATCACGCAAGGCCTGAACTGGATCGGCGGCGACGTCGAGAAGATCACGCCGCGCGACGAGAGCCTGAAGATTCCGCACATGGGCTGGAACACGCTCGACGTGCTGCGCGAGCACCCGGTGCTGGAGCGGCTGCCGCTCGGCCCCAAGGGTCAGCACGCCTATTTCGTGCACTCCTATCACCTCAACGCAGCCAATGAGGCAGACGTGCTCGCGCGCGCCGATTACGGCGGCCCGGTCACCGCGATCGTCGCCAAGGACACCGCCATTGGCACGCAATTTCACCCCGAGAAGAGCCAGCGTTTTGGTCTCGCCCTGATCTCGAACTTTTTGCGATGGAAACCGTGATCCTCTTCCCCGCCATCGACCTCAAGAACGGCCAGTGCGTACGCCTCGAGCAAGGCGACATGGCGCGCGCGACCGTGTTCAACCTCGATCCCGCGGCGCAGGCCGAGAGCTTCGTGGCGCAGGGTTTTGAGTATCTCCACGTCGTCGACCTCGATGGTGCCTTTGCCGGCAAGCCGGTGAATGCGCAGGCGGTCGAGGGAATGCTGAAGACGGTCAGGATCCCGGTGCAGCTCGGTGGCGGCATTCGCGATCTCGCGACCGTCGAAGCCTGGCTCGAAAAGGGCATTAGCCGCGTCATCATCGGGACGGCTGCGGTGCGCGACCCGGAACTGGTGAAGGTGGCTTCGAGGAAATTCCCCGGCCGCGTCGCGGTCGGGTTGGATGCCCGCGATGGCAAGGTCGCGGTCGAAGGCTGGGCCGAGACTTCGCAGGTGACGGTGCTGGAAATCGCGCGGCGTTTCGAGGATGCCGGCGTCGCCGCCATCATCTTCACCGACATCGCCCGCGACGGCCTGCTCAAGGGCCTGAACCTCGATGCGACCATTGCGCTGGCGGACGCCATCTCGATTCCCGTGATCGCCTCCGGCGGCCTCGCCTCGATCGAGGACGTCAAGGCGATGCTGGCGCCGCGCGCCAACAAGCTCGCCGGCGCGATCGCCGGCCGTGCGCTCTATGATGGCCGGCTCGATCCCGCCGCCGCGCTCACCTTGATCCGCAACGCGCGCGCCGCCTAGGAGACATCAGATGTTCAAGGTGCGCGTGATCCCCTGCCTCGACGTCAAGGACGGAAGGGTCGTCAAGGGCGTCAATTTCGTCGATCTGCGCGACGCCGGCGATCCCGTCGAAGCGGCAATCGCCTATGACGCCGCCGGCGCCGACGAACTCACTTTCCTCGACATCACCGCGACCCATGAGAACCGCGGCATCATGCTGGACGTGGTCCGGCGCACGGCGGAGGCCTGCTTCATGCCGGTGACCGTCGGCGGCGGCGTCCGTGAGGTCAACGACATCAAGACGTTGCTGCGTGCCGGCGCCGACAAGGTCTCGATCAACAGCGCCGCGGTGTCGCGGCGCGAGTTCGTCAAGGAAGCGGCCGAGAAGTTCGGGGAACAGTGCGTGGTGGTCGCGATCGACGCCAAGCGGGTCAAGCGCGCGGGCGGTTCCGAGCGCTGGGAGATCTTCACCCATGGCGGCCGCAACTCGACCGGCATCGACGCCATCGAATATGCCCAGGAAGTGGTCTCGCTCGGCGCTGGTGAAATCTTGCTCACCTCGATGGACCGCGACGGCACCAGGCAGGGCTTTGACATCCCGCTGACCCGGGCGATCGCCGACAGCGTTCCCGTTCCCGTGATCGCCTCCGGCGGCGTCGGCAATCTCGACCATCTCGTCGACGGTATCCGCGACGGGCGCGCCACCGCGGTGCTGGCGGCCTCGATCTTCCACTTCGGGGAATTCACCATCCGGGAAGCCAAGGAGCATATGGCCCGGCGCGGGCTGCCCATGCGCCTTGATGCTTGACGACTCTCGTTCCTAAAAATGCTACATCAGCCGGCCGGGCCGGCTGTTCGGCTGGGCGTTTTGAGTATCCGGTATGCCGCGTTTCACGATCCACGATCTGGCCGCAACCATCGACGCCCGCGCGGCGGGCGGTGGCGAGGGCTCCTATACCCGCAAGCTCCTGGACAAGGGCGCCGAACATTGCGCCAAGAAGTTCGGTGAGGAAGCAGTCGAAACCGTAATCGCAGCAGTCGAAAACGATCGCGCGCATCTGATCGCCGAAGGCGCCGATCTGCTCTACCACTTCCTTGTGTTGCTCAAGGCGCGCGGGATAAAACTGGACGAGGTCGAGGCGGCGCTGGACAAGCGGACGAATATGTCCGGGCTGGAAGAGAAAGCGTCGCGCAAGGGCAGCTAACGGAGAGGTCGCGTCATGGATATCCGCGCACCCGAGCAGCAGTATAATCCATACCGCATCTATACGCGCGAGGAGTGGGCGCGTCTGCGCGACGATACGCCGATGACGCTGGAGCCGGGCGAGTTCGACCGGCTGCGTTCGCTGCACGATCGCCTCGATCTCAAGGAAGTCGAGGACATTTATCTCCCATTGTCGCGCCTGCTCTCGATCTATGTCGATGCGATGCAGCGCCTGTATTACGCCGAGCGCCAATTCCTCAACATCCGCGACCGCAAGGTGCCCTATATCATCGGCGTCGCCGGCTCGGTCGCGGTCGGAAAATCCACCACCGCCCGCGTGCTTCAGGCACTGCTGGCGCGCTGGTCGCCACGGCCGAAGGTGGAGCTGATCACCACCGACGGATTTCTTTATCCCAATGCCGTGCTCGACCGGCAGGGCATCATGCAGAAGAAGGGTTTTCCCGAGAGCTACGATCTGCCGCTGCTGCTCAGCTTCCTGTCCGATATCAAGGCCGGCCGCCGCCATGTCCGCGCGCCCGTCTATTCGCATTTGACCTACGACATCGTGCCGAACCAGTGGGCCGAGATCGACCAGCCCGACATTCTGATCGTCGAGGGCGTCAACGTGCTGCAGACCGGCAAGCTGCCGCGCGACGGCAAGGCGGTGCCCGTCGTTTCCGACTTCTTCGATTTTTCGGTCTATATCGATGCCGACGAAGCCGCGCTGCGGCGATGGTACATCAAGCGCTTCCTGGCGCTGCGCGACACCGCGTTCACCAATCCGAAATCCTACTTCAACCGCTACGCGCTGTTGTCCGACGAGGAAGCGACCGCCACCGCGATCGCGATCTGGGAGCGCACCAACCTCGCCAATCTCGAGGACAACATTTTGCCGACCCGCCCGCGTGCGACGCTGATTTTGAAGAAGGGCCCGGACCACGTGGTGGAGAGCGTAGCGCTGCGAAGGCTGTAGTTGCGAACCAGCCGGGTCGGGCAGCGACCTGTCCGCCGCCGCTGCGCGAAACCGCCCCTGCAGTCCACGGCGCGAGGCGCGTCACTTGTCGGCTTTCGCAATCCAATCCGCAGGCTTGATGCGCCCCACGAAGGTCGCCGCACCGGTCGTGCTCGCCCGGTAGACGAGGGCTTCGCCTTCCTGCACGTCGCCCGCGTCTTTGCCAAAGGCATCGGCGATGTTGGTCTTGTGCGTGACCAGGAACGTGTTGGTGCCCGCCTTTGGGGACGCATCGACGAGTTGACGCACGGCCAGTCCGGCCTTTGCGTTTGCACCGGTCGGGTTTGCCATTCCGGATGAGCTGGCGTTGCTGCTATCCGTCAACGAATTGACCGGCTTGACCTCGCGGCCCGAGAGCAGCTTGCCGGCCTCGATCGCACGGTTCAGCCTGCTGGTGTAGATATCGCCGGTCGGAATCGCCAACTCCTTGATTGCCGCGCCGATCTTTCGCGCCATGTCCCTGCCCTTTTCACTCAACTGGCGCTGGGCACTCATATCGTCGAACTTGAAAGGGTAGACATCCTTTTGGCTGTCGTCGGTGGCGGTGTGCCGAAACACCAGCACGTAGCCGCCCTGCTTGAGCGAAGAGATCAGTTCCGAGGTGTCGGCCGCGGCGGCCGGGATGAATCCAGAGAAAAGGACAATGGCAGCGAGGCGGCAAAGGGCATTCATGCGCGATATCCTTTCTTCGAAAATGAGCCCGAGGATGGTGACGTGAACGCCGTCGATTTCATCGGCAACGTGAATTAGGGCCACTCAGGAAGATGTTCTAGAGGCGTGGCGCAAAGACGCCGCCAACTGAGGCGGCCTTACTCTCCCGGTTTTAGCTCCACTTTCAAAGCGGCGCGCCCGATGTCCGTGATCCGATAGAAGCCAGGGCGCCCTTCTTCGAGACTCCCCGGTGCCAAGCAATCTTCGATCATCCAGCCGGGAAGATCAGCGGTTTCTCGACCATCCTGCAGAATCTGAAGCACGCCGGTCCGATCGCTCGTTAGCGGAGGCGGGAATAACGTCCGTAAATCTCGGGACGGTTTGCTCATCACGGCGAGCCTAACTGAAATTAGGACACTCCCAGTCTAACTTAGGACACCCCGGGGTCAAATACGGACAGCCCCCAATTATCGATTATGGACCGTCGAAAGTTCCCTGGAATGGCGGGAGTTCGAAATCAGACTGCCAGGTGTCGCGCCGCTGTGAGTCCCGCCAACGCCTCTTCCAGCTTCTCGCGATCCAGCGGCTTGATCAAAAATCCGTTCATGCCCGCCTCGAAGCAGGCATAGCGATCCTCGACCAGCGTATTGGCGGTGAGCGCCAGGATCGGCGTGTGGTGGCCGCCTGTGGCGGCCTCATGCGCGCGGATGCGCTTGGTAGCCTCGATGCCGTCGAGCTGCGGCATCTGGATGTCCATCAAAACCAGATCATAAGGCGTGTCGGCCGAACTGGCTGCGAGCCAGGATTCCAGCGCTGCCTCGCCATGGATCGCGATGACGACGCGATGGCCGAGCTTGGTCAGCAGCGACCGCATCAAGAGCGCGTTGATCTCGTTGTCCTCGGCGACGAGGATCGAGAGGCCTTTCGCCGGCGTTCTGATTGCGGCGGGTTCGACAGGCTCCGGCGCGAGATCGGGTGAGACGACTTCCGGCGTGAGCGCGAGGCGCGCGGCGAGCGAGGCGGCGCGCAGCGGCTTCACCAGAAAGCCGGTGAAGGCCGGCGAGAGCTTTTCGTGACGCGAACTCGATGTCAGCAGCACGAGCCGCTGTGTTGCATGTGCCCGGGCCGCCTCTCCCAGGCGATCGGCAATAACAGGGCCGATCGCACGATCGATCAGCACCGCATGCCATGAGCGCTCCGGCAGCAGTGCTTCGGCCACGGCTGCATCCGCGATCATGCCCGTCTGTGCGCCCCAGCGTTCCAGCCGCCGTGCGATCAACGAGGCTTCGATACCGTCGGCGATCAGGAGGATCGACTTGCCGGCGAGGTCCGGGCTCGGGAACGCCGTTCGCCCGGCGCCGCCTTGCGACGGCGCAAGTGGAATCGCCACCTCGAAGATCGAGCCCTTGCCCGGCTCGCTCTCCAGCGCGATGCGACCGCCCATCCGCTTGACGATGCGCTCGCTGATGGCGAGGCCAAGCCCGGTGCCGCCATAGGTGCGGGCGACGCGGTCGTCAGCCTGCTCGAATTCGCGGAAGATGCGCGACTGCGCTTCGGACGCGATACCGATGCCGGTGTCGCGCACCAGAAAGCTGACCTCGTTGGGCCAGATGCCGGGCTCGACAATCAGCGCCACGCCGCCGCTCGCGGTGAATTTGATGGCGTTGCCGGCGAGGTTGAGCAGCACCTGGCGCAGCCGGGCGGCGTCGCCGACAACTTCCAGCGGCAGGCGTTCGTCGACGTAAGCCGCGATTTCGAGGTTTTTGGCCTGCGCGCGCGGCGCCAGCAGCTCGGTGATCTCTTCGATCAAGGTCGAGAGCGCGAAGGGACGCTGGTCGAGATCGAGCTTGCCGGCCTCGATCTTGGAATAGTCGAGCAGCTCCTCGATCAGCGCCATCAGCGCTTCGCCCGAGGTTGTCACGGCCTTCGCGTAGGTCCTCTGCTCCGGCGTCAGCGTGGTGTCGAGCAGCAGCCCGCCCATGCCGATGATGCCGTTGAGAGGATTGCGGATCTCGTGCGAGGCCATCGCGAGGAAGCGTGACTTGGCGCGGTTGGCTGCATCGGCCTGGTCGCGGGCATCCGCCAGCGCGCGCTCGGTCTCGGTGCGGTCGGTGACGTCGCGTCCGACGCTTTGCAACTCGGCCGGTTGGCCGGCATCGTGCCGCACAAAGCCCTCACGCCAGGCAATCCAGCGCGCCCCAATGGGCGTTGCGATCCTCTGGTCGTGAATGCGCGTGCCGTTCGTCTCGCGGGCGCTGTCGCCCTGCTCCAGCACGTCAAAATCGAACCGCGTGCCGACCAATGCGCTGCGCGCCTGTCCGGCCAGCGCGCAATAGGCGTCGTTGGCAAAGGTGATGCGGCCCTGATGGTCGCGCAGCACGATCAAATCGCCCTGCGACTCGAACAGGCTGCGGGCGCGTTCCTCGGCTTCCTTCAGCTCCCAATTGCGATCGATCAGCGCCTCGTTGTGGGCAGCCAGCGTGCGCAGCCGCTTGTTGACGAAGCGCAGCCGCATGCTGAGCGTCGCCAGCCCCAGGCAGGCGAGTGCGAACAGGAAGCTCGCGCCGATCGCAAAGGTGTTGGGATCGTAGCCGGAATTCTCGGAGCGGCTGCCGGTGACGAAGCCATAGGCGCCGCCGAACGTTGCCGAGAAAATCATGAACGAGCGGATCGCAAAGGCGATCTTGGGGTAGCGGCGCCTGAAGCGGCGCATGCGCACCTTGATCCGGAACGTCCGACCCATCGTTACCGACCCTGAACTCGTAGACCCCTGACCGCCGTGCGCGACGATGTCCCAACCGACCTTGCGAACAGTTTGAGGTTTCGGGGCCGCCTCGAAACAGGGTTGACGAGGTGTTAACGCCTCAGAGCGAGGCGGCCTGGAGGTGGCGGTGGCCGCCGTGGGCGCCGACGATCAGCGCTGCGGCGTCCTGCTGCGAAAACGTTTTCGAGCGCACATAGATGCGGTAATCGGCCGGCCCGTCGGTGGACAGGTAAATCACCGGCTCGCCGTCGACGGGCTGCGCGGCAATTGTGACGAGACGTGTTGCCGAATTGGCTTGGCAGGACTCGGCCTCCGAGCCGAGACCGTCGTCGACGACGGCAAAGTCCGCAGCATCCGCGTCGTCGGTGATCTGAACCCGCACCGTGGCCCGCTCCGGATCTTCGGTGAAGGCGACATGCACGCCGGCGGTCCAGAACAGAGAGGTGAGTTCGACCGAGGTGTCGCCGATGGCAATGCAGGGATGCGAGATCGATCCGATCTCGCTGCGGGCGAACACCGCAGCCGCCAACAGGGGAACCACTGAGGCCAGGATCTTGAAACGCAACATGACACTCTACTCGCCAGGCCCGCATGGAAACTCGTGCAGGGAACTTGTGGGCCTTATGGTTTGCAGAGCGTAAAGGAAACTCGTTACTGCCGAGTTGATGCGCGTTCACATTACGCCATCTGGCGCACATCCTCCGCGAGTGCGCGGTAGGACAGCGCCTCGGCGAGATGCAGCCGGCCGATCCTGTCCGCGCCGTCGAGGTCGGCCAGCGTGCGCGCCACCCGCAGCACGCGGTGATAGCCGCGCGCCGACAGCCGCATGGTCTCGGCGGCATCGCGCAGCAGCTTTTGTCCCTGCGCGTCGAGTTTGGCGATCTCCTCCAGCACGGAGGCCGGCGCCTCGGCATTGGTGCGGACACGCGGCAGGCCCGCATCCGCGTAACGCGCGAGCTGAATGTCGCGCGCTGCCGCCACGCGCGCGGCGACCTCAGTGGAGCCTTCCGCCGGTGGTGGCAAAATCAAATCGGCTGCGGTTACGGCCGGGACTTCGATGCGCAAATCGATGCGGTCCATCAGCGGGCCGGAGATGCGCGCCTGGTAGTCGCCGGTGCAGCGATCGATGCGGCCGCGCTTGCAGGCATAGCCGGGCTCGAACGCATTGCCGCAGCGGCAGGGGTTCATCGCCGCGACCAGCATGAAGCGCGCCGGGTAAGTCACGCGATGGTTGGCGCGGGAGACCGAGACCTCGCCGTTCTCCAGCGGCTGGCGCAGCGAATCGAGCACGCGCGGGTCGAATTCCGGCAACTCGTCGAGGAACAGCACGCCCTGATGCGCGAGCGAGATTTCGCCGGGCCTTGCGCGGGCGCCGCCGCCGGTCAGCGCGGCCATGCTGGCGGAATGATGCGGGCTGCGGAACGGCCGCCGCGACGTCAGCGCACCGCCTTCGATCTCGCCCGCGACGGACGCGATCATGGAGACCTCCAGCAGTTCGCCCGGCGACAGCGGCGGCAGGATCGTGGGCAGGCGCGCCGCCAGCATCGATTTGCCGGCGCCGGGCGCGCCGATCATCAGCAAATGATGCCCGCCGGCAGCCGCGATCTCCAGCGCCCGCTTGGCGCTTTCCTGGCCCTTGATGTCGCGCAGGTCGAGCAGTGAGGCTGCGGCCTCATGCACCTTCGGCACCGGCCGCGACAGCACTTGTGTGCCCTTGAAGTGATTGGCGATCTGAATCAGCGAGTGCGCCGCGATGATCTGGATGTCCGGGCTCGCCCAGGCGGCTTCAGAGCCGCAGGCTGCCGGACAGATCAATCCCTCCTCGCGCACATTGGCGCCGATCGCGGCGGGAAGAACGCCGGCAACCGGTGCGATCGAGCCGTCGAGGCCGAGCTCGCCGAGCACCGTGAATCCGGTCAGCGCATCCGGCGGGATGGCGCCGATCGCCGCCATCAGCCCGAGCGCGATCGGCAGGTCGTAATGGCTGCCTTCCTTGGGCAAATCGGCGGGCGCCAGATTGACGATGATCCGCCGCGCCGGCAGCGCCAGTCCCGAAGCGATCAGCGCAGAGCGGACCCGCTCGCGCGCCTCCGACACCGCCTTGTCCGGGAGACCGACGATGGCGAACGCCGGCAGGCCCGGTGCAACCTGTACCTGCACATCGACCGCGCGGGCCTCGATCCCCTCAAAGGCGACTGTCGAAACCCGCTGAACCATGCCTGAACCAGTGCCCTCGCACAATCGAAGGTAGCAGAGCGCAATTGCATTGACAAGAACAATGCAGGAACAAATGCTGCGGCGCCGCGTTCCCTAACCAGTCGTAAACGCCGCGCGAGACACTACGCCTCGAATGCGAGCGGCTACTGCTCAACACATTCCAACGAATGTTCGGTACTCCTAGAGGCGCGGGATGGGCCGTGGTCTAACGGGTGAACAATTCAAATGCTTGCAAATCGCCGCAGAAGCGAACGTCGGGTGTGCACGCGGCTCGCCAAGATCCATTTTGGCGCGGGATCGCTGCCGAGAGACTGCACGATCACGGATATCTCGGATGGCGGCGTGAAAGTCGTGGCGGAATTCCTGGAACTGCCACCGCAATTCACCATCATCTTCGCGCCCGATTATTCCCGCCAATGCCGCCTGCGCTGGCGCATCGGTTGTGAATTCGGCGCGGAATTCACCGACTAGGCTGGATCGACGAGCGTCCTTAACGGGAATTTAGCGTTAATCGGAAAGCATCTCTGATCAGTCCGCCGGCGGTGATCAGAGTATGTCCAAGCGTTCGTCCCTTGCCTCTCCCCCGGCGAGATTGCTGCTTCCCGCGCTCCTGGTGCTCGTCCTCGGCGGTTGCCAGACCATGAGCCTGGAGGACGTGACCGGCGCGCTCGGGGCGGTGGCAAGTCGGAACCTGCCGCCACGGCGGACGCCAGGCCGGACATGGACGCCTTCGCGAGCGCTATCGCGCCAAGGCGAGCGATCCCAACATCGCGCTCGACTACGGCAAGGCGCTGCGCGAGACCGGCCAGCGCGCCCAGGCGGTCGCGGTGCTCGAGCAGGCCGTGCTCGCCCATCCCAGCAACAAGGCGCTGCTCGCCGGCTACGGCCGCGCGCTCGCCGACAATGGCAATTTCCAGCAGGCCTTCGACGTGCTCAGCCGCGCGCATACGCCTGAGGATCCCGACTGGCGCATCCTGTCGGCGCAGGGCGCGGCGCTCGATCAGCTCGGCCGCAACGAGGAAGCGCGGCAATATTATGCGACCGCGCTGAAGATCGTGCCGGACGAGCCGTCGGTGCTGTCCAATCTCGGACTGTCCTACATGCTCCAAACGATCTGCCGAAGGCCGAAGAGACCTTGCGCCGCGCCTATCAGCGCAACCCGACGCCGATCCGCGCGTGCGGGCCAATCTCGCGCTTGGTGCTGGGGCTGCAGGGCCGCTGGCCGAGGCCGAAACCATCGTGAAGGCCGATCTGCCGCCCGACCAGGCGGCAGGCAAAGGTCGCGACGCTGCGCCAGTTGCTGTCGAAGAAGCAGCAGCAGCGGGCTGGAGAAGTAACCCGCCGCAGCTCAGCGTCGCGCTTACGACGCCTTGCGATGCGGCGCTGAGACTGCGGCGTCCGGTCCTCTGCCCTTCAGCTTCTTCAGGAGCGGTCCAGCAGCGAGCGCTTCGGCTTCTTCACCTCGCCGCGCCCGGCAGGCGGTTGGCCATGTTCTGGAACAGCTCGGTGGTGCGGTGGCTCTTGGAGACCTCCGCGATCATCTGGCCATTGTTGGCCGCGGTCGAGAACAGCTTTGAATCGAACGGGATCACCGCGAGCGGCTGGCTTTCCATCGTCTTGGCGAACGCTTGACGTCGATCTCCGGCACGCTTGTGCATGCCGACCTGGTTGATGCAGTAGAGCGGCGGCCGGTCGTTTGGCCGCGCCGCCTTCAGCACGGTCAGCATGTTCTTGGTGTTGCGCAAATTGGCGAGATCCGGCTCGGCGACGATCAGGATGTCGTCGGCGCTGACCAGCGCGCGCTTGGTCCAGGCCGACCATTGATGCGGAACGTCGAGCACGATGCAGGGCGTGGTCATGCGCAGCGTGTCGAAGATCGCATCGAACGCCTCCGCGCCGAAATCGTAGACGCGATCAAGCGTGGCCGGTGCAGCGAGCAGGCTGAGACGCTCGGTGCATTTGGCCAGCAGGCGCTCCATCAGCGCGGTGTCGGGCCGGTCCTGGCGAGAACACCGCGTTGGCGATGCCCTGAACCGGATCCTGATTGTAGTCGAGGCCGGCCGTGCCGAAGGCAAGGTCGAGATCGATCACGACGGAATCGAGCGCGAGGTCGCGTGCGATGGTCCAGGCCACATTGTGTGCGACGGTGGATGCGCCGACGCCGCCCTTGGCGCCGACCACCGCGATGACGCGGCCGGTGATGATGGCTTCCGAGGCCGAGAACAGGCTGCAGATCGAGCGGACGACGTCGAGGGTCTCGACCGGCCCGATCACGTAGTCGTTGACGCCGCGGCGCACCAGCTCGCGATAGGGCGCGGTGTCGTTGGGATTGCCGATCACGACCACGCGGGTGCCGGGATCGCAGACGCCGGCGAGATCGTCGAGCCCGTCGAGGATGTCGCGCGTGCCGTCGGATTCGATCACGATCACGTTCGGCGTCGGCGTCGTGTCGTAGACTTCGATGGCCGCGGCGATGCCGCCTATTTTGACGGTGAGATGCGCCTTGGCGAGCCGGCGGTCCTCGCCGGCCGCGGTCACGGCGGCGAGCGTCTGCTCGGTCTCGCAAAACGCCTGCACCGAGATGCGAGGGGCCGGCGCGATGTGTCGTCCTCGGGGCGCTGCGCGATCGTCTTCGCATCTTCGTCGTGGGCGCTTGATCATTTGCCTGTGTCGCTGAGTTTGGCCTTGTCAGCCTCGGGATAGGCGGTCGTGGTCGTCGTGCCCTTGCGGTATTTGTCGAAGGCGATGTCGCGCCGCGCGGTATAGGCCGGCGTCTCCGCGCGCGGCTGCACGAGGTCGGCGGGGTTGTCGATCATCGCCGCGAGATTGCGCTGGGTGGCGCAGCCGAAATTGTAGTAGGGCCGGTTCTCGTTGTAGCCGGGGTCGAGGATCGACGGGCCCGAGATCCTCGGGCCACAAGCCGCAGGGACCGGCCACCGCGGCGATCCTCGGAATAGCTCAGCCGGATGGTCGGCAGCAGGGCGGGATCGTCAGGGCGATAGGGATGCTGGACGATGGCGCGCGACGGCACGCCGCTGGCGCCGAGCACGGCGCGGATGTCATGGTAGGTCGCCGCTGCGGCGCGCGAATTCGCGCGTGTCGACGGGCACGTCGACGACGACGGCGCCGGTGCCTTCACGCACCCAGTCCTGGGCAATGCCCGCGACGTCCGAGTGCTGTGCGGCGCGAAAGGCCGCCTCTAGCCTGGCCGACGAAGATCACAATCGAGCGTTTGGCTTCCTGCATGGCGATCGGATGACGCTGGCGATAGTCGGTCGGCACCGTCTGGCCGGTGACGACGTCGCCGGTGGTGTTGCAGGCGCCCAGCAGGACGGAGAAGCCCGTCAGCGCGAGCGCGACACGCAAATTGCGACGTCGATCGGTGGTCGTCTTCGTCATCGGCTTGTCCCCACTTGTCCCGTTTCTCGCCCCGTTCCCCAAACCGTCCGTTCGTGTCAGTCGATGATGAAGCCGAAATCGCCCTGATTGCCGTCCATCGGATCGGCGCGGCGCGCGATGCCGTAGAGGCGGTTGATGCGGCCGAGCAGCGCCGACTGCGCGTCCGACGGCGGCGCGAAGCCGTCATCCGGCCGCGACAATTCCTTCTGGGCGACCGCGCGCACCACATAGGGCGTCACGATCACCATCAGCTCGGTCTCGTTGTTGACGAAGTCCTGGCTGCGGAACAGCGCGCCGAGGATCGGCACCTGGTCGACGCCGGGCAGGCCGTTGATCGCCTGCTTGGTCTGTTGCTGGATCAGGCCGGCCATCGCCATCGAGCCGCCCGAGGGAATTTCCAGCGTGGTTTCGGCGCGGCGGGTCTGGATCGAGGGGATGGTGATCGAGTTGGTCGAGCTCGAGGACAGCGCCTGCGACACCGTGATGGCGTTCTGGCTAGACAGCTCCGAGACCTCGGTCATCACGCGCAGGCTGATGCGGCCCTCGCTGAGCACCACCGGCGTGAAGTTCAGGGAGATGCCGAACTTCTTGTAGGTGATCTGGGTGGTACAGACATGGGTGACCGGATCGCAGGAATAGCCCGCGGGGATCGGGAATTCGCCACCTGCAATGAAAGTCGCGGATTCGCCCGAGATCGCCGTCAGGCTCGGCTCGGCCAGGGTGCGCATCACGCCGGCGCTTTCCATCGCGCGCATCGTGGCGCTGACGGTGGCCACGCCCTTGGCGAGGCCGGCGACGCCGAGCCCGTTGTTGGGGACCAGCGGCCGCCGCTGGCCGAGAACGGGTTGGAATTGTTGAAATTCACCACCGCCGTGCCGGCGTTCAGGCTGGCGCTGAGGTCGACGCCCAATCTGCTTGACGATGTCGCGGCGGACTTCGCCGACCACGACTTTCAGCATCACCTGGTCGCGGCCGCGCACGACGATGTTGTTGACGACCTTGTCGGCGCCGCCGACCAGCTTGGCGGCGACGTCGCCGGCCTGCTGGGCCTCGACCGGGCTCGACACCGAGCCGGTCAGCATCACGCTGTCGCCGACGCCCTCGATCTGCACGCCCGGCAGCGACTGGCGCAGCGCCGTGCGCATGCCGTTGAGGTCGCGCTTGACCGCGATGTCGTAGGAGGCGACCTGCTGGCCGTCGGCGGTCGAAGAACACGACATTGGTCTGGCCGACCTGGCCGCCGATGATATAGGCGCGCTGCGCCGAGCGGATCACCGCATTGGCGATCTTGGGATCGGCCACCAGCACGTCCTTGACCTCGCGCGGCAGGTCGATGACGACCGACTTGCCGACGCCGAGCGACAGCGACCGCGTCCGCGCCGGTGCGATGGTCGCGACCGGCGTCACCCCGAGGTCCGGCGCCTGCATCGGCGCCTGGTCGCCGACCGGCGCATCTGCAGCGCGGACCCAGTCGGGGGCTGCGACCAGCCCCAGCATCAGCATTGCCCCTGCCCAGAACGAGCTCGCGCGCTTCCCCCGAATGCGCAGGCTCGTCCGATTGTCCCCGTAGTTCATCATGTCCCCATCACTTCTGTGACGTTAGTTGTCGCGTCTGCACCCCGTAGCGGATCACGTTGACGCCGCCGGGACGCTTGGTTGCTTGATCTTCGACCGTAACCTCCGACGCGTTGGCATCGGCGATGCTCCGCAGCGCGAGCGTGAGCGTGCCGCCCTGGCGCGAGGCCGAAAGCGTTGCGACCTGGTCGGGCTTGAGCTCGAGCGTGACGGTCTTGCCGAGCACGGCGTTCTGGCCGTCCTTTTCCTTCGGCGCCTGGTCGATCGCGAGCACGCGGATATTGGTCAGGATGACCTCGGACAGGATCAGGTCATTGCCGCCGGTCGGGCCGTTGGCGCCGTCGGGATTCTTCAGGCGGCGCGTCAGCACGATGTCGACGCGGTCGTTCGGCAGGATGAAGCCGCCGGCGCCGGTCTCGGCGGAAATCTCGGTGGAGACGGCCCGCATGCCCGAGGGCAGGATCGCGGCCATGAAGCCGGAGCCGTCGGCCTTGACCAATTTCTGCTCGCGGATCGGCTCGCCCTGCATCAACGGCACGCGCGCGATCGAGCCGGCGATCTGGGTCTGCGCGTCGGGCCTGTTGTCGCGGCGGATGAAGGCGCTGCTTGCGGTGGCTGACGGCCATGTCTGCCATTGCAGATCCTCCGCCTTCACGGCCTGGCCGAGCTGGATGTCGGATTTGGCGACCAGCACCTCGACCGTGGGCAGCTTCTCGGCCACCGGGAGAGCGGGCGCGGGCTTGTTGTCGTAGCCGCTCGCCAGATACGCGGCGACGCCGCCTGCGCCCAGCGCAATGACGAGAACGACGATGCGTGCGGTGTTCATACGCTTCTACTCTTACGCGGGCACTCGAACCGCACGTGGCGGGTTCCCCGGCATCGATGAGTAGGCAGTAAAAGTGTAAGGGGTGTTGCCAGGCCGTGTGTGATGGCCGGTCACGGTGCTGGTTTTGGCCAGATGGTGAATACCGCGTTATTCGGCGCGGCGTGGCCCCGTAGATTCACGCAAGTCTGCTCCTGCGCGCGAACGAGGCGCGGGGCGTCATGGTGAATGGGTGGTTAGTGATGTGTGGGCTTGAAGCCGTGTCGTCACGGCAACGAGACGGAAGCAACGCATCACATCATCGGCGTCGTCCTGACTTTCGCCAGGACGACAAGGGGTAAGCTACGGTCGTCCTACTTCGCCCGCTTCTGCTCGATCACGTCCCAGACCTTCGCCGCAACGTCCGGCCCGCCCAGCCGTGCGATGGCGCGGATGCCGGTCGGCGAGGTCACGTTGATCTCGGTGAGGTTGCCGTTGATGACGTCGATGCCGACGAACAGCAGGCCGCGCTCGCGCAGCGCCGGTCCGACGGTGGCGCAGATCTCGCGCTCGCGGGCGGTGAGCTCGGTCTCCTGGGCGGCACCGCCGCGCACCATGTTGGAGCGGAGGTCGTCGGCGGCCGGCACGCGGTTGACAGCGCCGGCGAACTCGCCATCGACCAGGATGATGCGCTTGTCGCCATGCTTCACCTCGGGGAGGAACTGCTGGATCACCCAGGGCTCCCTGAAGGTCACCGAGAACATGTCGAACAGCGAGCCGAAATTCATGTCCTGCGGCATCACGCGGAACACCGCCGCGCCGCCATGGCCGTGCAGCGGCTTCATGACGACGGCGCCGTGCTCGATCGCGGAACGCGTTGATCTCGTCGAGGTCGCGCGAGATCAGCGTCGGCGGCATCAGCTGCGGAAAGTTCATCACGAACAATTTTTCCGGCGCGTTGCGCACCGAGGCCGGATCGTTGACGACCAGCGTCTTGGGGTGGATGCGCTCGAGCAAATGCGTCGAGGTGATGTAGGCGAGGTCGAACGGCGGATCCTGGCGCAGCAGCACCACGTCGAAAGCCATTGAGTGGCTCGCGCTTGGGCTCGCCGAGGGTGAAATGGTCGCCGGGCTCGTCGCGCACGGTCAGCAGCTGCACCGGCGCGACGAGTCTCTTCGCCGCCCAGCGAGAGCTTGTCAGGCGTATAATAGGACAGGCCGTGGCCGCGCTTCTGCGCCTCCAGCAAGCAGCGCAAAGGTGGAATCGCCGCGGATGTTGATGCGCGCGATGGGGTCCATCTGGACGGCGACATTCAGTTTCATGGGGGGTCTGGCCTTTCAGGGTCTGGAGGCGTCGAATGCCGCTAACAGATGGCGCGGCAAGTGACCGCGGCGCAATCAGCATGGCGTCGAATCGCAGACTCGAATTCCGCATGCTCGGGATGCGTGGCCAGCCAGCCCTGCGCGGCGTCGATGATGCGCCGCTGCTGGCGCGGCGTCACCGCATAGGCGGCGTCATCGAGGCTGGCGCGGGCCTTGACCTCGACGAAAGCAATCAGATTGCGGCGGTGCGCCACGAGGTCGATCTCGCCATGCGGGCGTGCGGTAGCGTTTTGCCAGGATGCGGTAGCCCTTCGCCATCAGATAGGCGGCGGCGCGGCTTTCCGCGGAGAGGCCGGTGCGGAACGCCGCGACGCGCTCCGGCGAGGCGACTTTCGGTTCGGCGCGGTGCCGCTCAGTCCTTCGCCATCGCTCGCCCCGCCGATCTTTCGCCAAGCTCCAGCGCGCGGGCATAGACCTCGCGGCGCGGCCGGCCGGAAAGCGCGACCGCATGCGCGACGGCATCCTTGACGCTGTCGCGTGGCGAGCTGCTCGCGCAGGAGGTCGTCCAGCGCTTCCGACGTCAGCACGTCGGCGTCCGCGGCGGGCGGGCCGATCACCAGCACGAATTCGCCGCGCGTCTCCAGCGTATCGGCGGCCTTCGCGCAAGCTCGGTGAGCGTCGCGCGCGTGATCTCTTCGTGCAGCTTTGTCAGTTCGCGGCAGATCGCGGCGTCGCGGTCGCCCATGATGTCGGCGAGATCGGCCAGCGTATCCTGCACGCGGTTGCCGGAATTCGAACATGACCAGCGTGGCGTCGATCTGGGCGAGTTCGGTCGAGCCGGGTGCGCCGCGCGCCCTGCTTGCGGCGGCAAAAAACCTTCGAAGAAGAAGCGGTCGGTCGGCAGCGCCGCGACCGAGAGCGCGGTCAGCACCGAGGACGGCACCGGGCAGCGCGATCGACCGCATGGCCGGCGGCGCAGACCTCGCGCACCAGCTTGAAGCCGGGATCGGAGATCAAGGGCGTGCCGGCATCCGACACCAGCGCGACCGAGCCGCCTTGTGCCAAGCTTTTCCAGGATTTTTGGCCGCGCCAGCCGCGGCGTTGTGTTCGTGATAGGGCTTGAGCTGCGCCGAGATCGCGTAGCGCTCGGTCAGGCGGCGCGTGATGCGGGTGTCCTCGCAGGCGATGATGTCGACGCCGGCCAGCGTCTCCAGCGCGCGCAACGTGATGTCGCCGAGATGGCCGATCGGGGTCGCGACCAGATAGAGCCCGGGAACCGGCTTCGGCGCGTTCAGGACATGGCCGCTGACCGAAAATGTCCGGGAGGGCGAACCCGGTTCGCCTTCAGTCTCGTAGTTGGAACTGGTTTTTGCGCGCATAATACCAATCTAAGATCGGGACTGGAACCGGCGCCGAAACGCTCTACAGCGCGGTGGGTCCGGAAGGGCAATGTCAGGGAGCATTCGGAGAGATGGCGAGCGAAGCGGCAGAGGTCGAGCTGCAGACGGCGGCAGCTGCAGCCGCGAGTGCCGTGCTTAGGGATCATAATCCTTTTGTTTTGGTTAACCATTCGCCGACAATATGCCTAAATCCAGCCCCGACTTCAGGTCGGCGGCAAGTCCTGGCCGATCTTGGTCGGTCAAGAGAAGAGACACGATGGTAGGGCCGCACAATCGCAAGCCTGTAGCTCCGTCCGGGTGCGACCCGGCGGACGGCGGTCGGTCTTATCCTCGGCGCGCCCTTGCTCGGCGCTTGCGCCGGCGTGCAGCAAGCGCTCGGCCAGTTTTCCAATCCGTTCTCGCTCATCGCAGCCGGACGCCGGCCCCGCCGGACCGCAGCAGCAGCCGCTTTCGGTCGGCACCGGCCAGGTCAAGGTCGGCCTGATCCTGCCGCTGTCGGCCGCCGGCAATGCCGGCGTCGCCGCGCAGTCGATGAAGAACGCCGCCGAGATGGCGCTGGCCGAGTTCCAGAACCCCAACGTCCAGCTCCTGATCAAGGACGACGGCGGCAGCCCGCAGGGCGCGCAGCAAGGCACCCAGCAGGCGCTCGACGAGGGCGCGGAAATCATTCTGGGGCCGCTGTTCGCGGCTTCGGTTCCGGCGACCGCGCAAGTCGACGCGCACGCGCGGCACGTCGGTGATCGCGTTCTCGACCAATTCCAGCGTCGCCGGCCGCGGCGTCTATCTCCTGAGCTTCCTGCCGGAGTCCGACATCAACCGGATCATCGACTACGCCGCGGGCACCGGAAAGCGGTCGTTCGCAGCGCTGGTGCCCGACAATGCCTATGGCAACGTGGTCGAAGCCGCCTTCAAGCAGGCGGTCGGCCGCAAGGGCGGCCGCGTCATCGCGTTCGAGAAATACGCCGCCGATCGTGCGACCGCGGCGCGCACGGTGGCGGCAGCGCTCGGTTCGGCCGATGCGCTGATGATTGCCGACGACGGCGAGTCCGTGGTGGCGACGGCGGATGCGCTGACGGCGGCGGGCGCGAATTTGCGCAACATCCAGTTGCTCGGCACCGGGCTGTGGGACAATCCGCGGGTGTTCGCGAGCCCGGCGCTGCAGGGCGGGCTTTACGCCGCGCCGGATCCGTCCGGCTTTCGCGGTTTCTCCGGCCGTTATCGCACCAAATACGGCGGCGAGCCGGTGCGCACGGCGACGCTGGCCTATGACGCGGTCGCGCTGGTCGCGGCGCTTGTCGCGCACGCAAGGCCCGCAACGCTTCTGCGCCGGAGACGCTGACCAATCCTTCAGGCTTTGCCGGCATCGACGGCCTGTTTCGCTTCCGCTCCGACGGCACCAACGAACGCGGTCTTGCGGTGATGAAGGTCGCGACCGGCGGCGGCGTCGCGGTCGCGGGTTCGCCGAAGAGTTTTGGGGCGTAGTTGCTTGACACTCAACTTCTTGCGGGAGAGGACCGCACGCCGATGTCGCAGTGCTACGCCGCGAGATCCGCGACCACCGCATCCAGCACCGGAAATCCGCGACTGCGTCACCCGCAGCCGGCCGTCGGCGTCGACGGTGATGGCGCCTTCGTCGCGCAGGATGGCGATCCGCGCTCGGGATCGAGCGTGCGGCCGGACAGCGCCGCGTAGCGCTTGGGGTCGATGCCCTCGGCGAGCCGCAATCCCATCAGCAAAAATTCGTCGGCGCGTTCTTCGCTGTTGAGGAGATCGTCGGTGATGACGCCGTGGCCGTTGGCCTCGACGCGCATCAGCCAGGCTTCGGGACGCTTCTCGGTCGCGATCGCGTGCCTGTGCCATCGATGTCGAGGCGGCCATGGGCGCCGGGGCCGACGCCGGCATATTCCTCGCCGCGCCAGTAGACGAGATTGTGCTTGCACTCCGCGCCCGGCCGCGCGTGATTGGAAATCTCGTAGGACGGCAGGCCATGCGCGGCGCAGACTTCCTGCGTCACGTCGTACAGCGCGCGCGCGACCGCTTCGTCCGGCGTCTTCAGCTTGCCGGCCGCGTGCAGGCCGAAGAACGGCGTGCCTTCCTCGATCGTGAGCTGATAGAGCGACAGATGTTCGGCGGCTTCCGAAATCGCCAGCTTCAGTTCATCGGCCCACATCTCGCGGCGTCTGGTCGGGGCGGGCGTAGATCAGGTCGAACGAATAACGGTCGAACGCGGTGCGCGCGATCGCGACCGCATCGAGCGCCTCGCGCGCGCGTGTGCAGTCGGCCCAGCGCTTTCAGCGAGGCGTCGTCGAGCGCCTGCACGCCGAGCGAGACGCGGTTGACGCCGGCGGCGCGATAGCCGCGAAAGCGCGTCGCTTCGACGCTGGTCGGATTGGCTTCCAGCGTCACTTCGACGTCGTCGGCGACCTGCCAGTGCTTGCCGATCGCATCGAGCACGGCGCCGACGGTCTGCGGCTGCATCAGCGACGGCGTGCCGCCGCCGAGAAAGATCGAGGTAGACCTCGCCGGCCCGGCACGCGCGCCGCGGTGGTTTCGATCTCGCGGGCAAAGGCAGCGGCAAAGCGCGCTTCGTCGATCGGGGCGTGGCGGACGTGGCTGTTGAAGTCGCAATACGGGCATTTCGACAGGCAGAACGGCCAGTGCACGTAGACGCCAAAGGCCTGCTTGATTGCGCGTCAGTCAAGGCAGATCTCCGCCAGTTTGACGAAGGCGCGGGCGCGGTGCGACAGGCCGAGGCCGAGCGGCGGCAGGCCGTGCTTCTCGATGCAGGTCATCTCGCCGAAGGTGCGCGTGTGGCCGTCGGGCAGGAACGCCGGATCGTAACCGAAGCCGGCGGTGCCGCGCGGCGGCCACACCAGCGTGCCGTCGGCGCGCGCCTCGACCTCTTCGAGATGATCGTCGGGCCAGGCGACGCAGAGCGCGGAAACGAAATGCGCCTTGCGCTTGTCGGGTGTGGTGGCGCCGCGCTCCTGCAACAGGCGTTCGATCCGCGTCATCGCGGCGGTAAAATCCTTGCCCTCGCCGGCCCAGCGCGCCGAGTAGATCCCGGGCGCGCCGTCGAGCGCTTCGACCACGAGGCCGGAATCATCGGCAAAAGCCGGCAGCCCCGTGGCCTTCGCCGCCGCGATCGCCTTGATCGCGGCGTTGGCGCGAAAGGTGTCGCCGGTCTCTTCGGGTTCGCCGAGGCCGAGCTCGCCGGCGGACACCGCCTCGACGCCATGCGGCGCCAGCAGTTCCCGCATCTCGGCGAGCTTGCCGGGATTGTGGGTCGCGATCACGAGCTTGCCGGTGATTCGACGGTGCATGATCGATCAGACTACGCGACGGCCAGTTTCTGCAAGTCCACCAGACGCGCGACACCTTTGCGCGCCAGCTCCATCAGCGCCAGGAATTCGTCCTGCGAGAACGGCGTCTTTTCGGCGGTGCCCTGCACCTCGATGATGCGGCCGTCGCCGGTCATGACGAAATTGGCGTCGGTGTCGGCCTCGGAATCCTCGGCATAATCGAGATCGAGCACCGGCGTGCCCTGATAGATGCCGCAGGAGATCGCCGCGACATTGTCGCGCAGCACCGTTGGCCTTGATCATGTTGCGCGCTCTTCATCCAGTTGATGCAATCGGCCAGCGCGACCCAGGCGCCGGTGATCGAGGCGGTGCGGGTGCCGCCGTCGGCCTGGATCACGTCGCAGTCGACCGTGATCTGGCGTTCGCCGAGCGCTTCGAGATCGACGACGGCGCGCAGCGAGCGGCCGATCAGGCGCTGGATTTCGACGGTGCGGCCGCTCTGCTTGCCGGCGGCGGCCTCGCGGCGGGTGCGTTCCAGGGTGGCGCGCGGCAGCATGCCGTATTCGGCGGTGACCCAGCCGCGGCCCTGGCCCTTGAGCCAGGGCGGCAGCCGCTCTTCCAGCGTGGCCGTGACCAGCACATGGGTGTCGCCGAATTTCACCAGGCAGGAGCCTTCGGCATATTTGACGACGCCGCGTTCCAGCGACACGGGGCGCAGCTCATCGGGCGCACGGCGGCTTGGCCGCATGGGAAATCCTTCCGAAAAATCGCGGGAATACTCGGTTCGCGGTGCTTGTAGGAGGGGTGACGGGTGAGCGGCAAGGCTTTTTCGGTCCCCGGCCTTCGATCGGCCGCAAAATGCATGCTTGTCAGGGGCCTCCCGGATGGACAAATTAGGGGGCTGAGAGGAGTTAACGTCTTGGCCCACCACGATCCGATCGGTCTGATCGCGCCGAATGCGCGGGCTCGCCCAGCTCAACGAGCGCTCGCGCGACATTTTTCGTCAAATCGTCGAAAGCTATCTCGCGACCGGCGAGCCCGTCGGCTCGCGCAACATCTCGCGCCTGATCGCGATGCCGCTGTCGCCGGCCTCGGTGCGCAATGTGATGGCCGATCTGGAGCAGCTCGGCCTGATCTATGCGCCGCACACCTCGGCCGGCCGTCTGCCGACCGAACTCGGCTTGCGGTTCTTCGTCGATGCCCTGATGCAGGTCGGCGACCTCACCGAGGCCGAGCGGCAGTCGATCCAGAGCCAGCTCGCCGCCGTCGGCCAGCGCGCAGTCGGTCGAGGCGGCGCTGGGCGAGGCGCTGACCCGGCTCTCGGGTCTCACCCGTGCCGCGGCGGTGGTGCTGACCGCCAAATCCAATTCGCGGCTGAAACACATCGAATTCGTCCGGCTGGAGCCGGAGAAGCGCGCTGGTGGTGCTGGTCGGCGAGGACGGCCAGGTCGAGAACCGCGTGCTGACGCTGCCGCCCGGCGTGCCTTCCTCGGCGCTGACCGAAGCCGGCAATTTCCTCAATGCGCGGATCCGCGGCCGGACGCTGGCCGAGGCCCGGCTCGAGCTCGAAACCGCGCTCGGCGAGGCCCGCGCCGAACTCGATCAGCTGACGCAGAAGGTGATCGCGGCCGGCATCGCGAGCTGGTCCGGCGGCGAGAGCGAGGATCGCCAGCTCATCGTCCGCGGCCACGCCAATCTGCTGGAGGATTTGCACGCGCTGGAGGATCTCGAGCGGGTCACGTCGCTGTTCGACGATCTCGAGACCAAGCGCGGCGTCATCGACCTGCTCGGCCGCGCAGAAACGCGCCGAAGGCGTGCGGATTTTCATCGGTTCGGAGAACAAGCTGTTCTCGCTGTCCGGCTCCTCCACGATCATCTCGCCCTATCGGCGACGCCGCCGGCCACATCGTCGGCGTTTTCGGCGTAATCGGCCCGACGCGGCTGAATTATGCCCGCGTGATCCCGACCGTGGACTACGCCGCCCGCATCGTCAGCCGCATGCTGGGCGGCTGACCGGCGTTCGGCCGATCACGGGCGCTTGATTTTCGGCGTCTTGAAGCACGATATCCCGGGCAGAAAAATCCCCATGACAGACGAGTTTGAAAAGAGAGCCGATGACCGATCGAGACCGGCAACCCGAAGACACGGCCGCTGCGACCGGCGAGCCCGTGGTGTCGAAGCCCTACATCATGCCCGACGATCCCGAGCCCGGCTCGGTCGAATTGTTGCAGAAGGAAGTTGCCGAGGCGCGCGACCGCATGCTGCGGACGCTGGCCGAGATGGAAAATCTGCGCAAGCGCACCGCCAGGGAGGTCGCCGACTCCAAGCTCTATGGCGTCACCGGCTTTGCCCGCGACGTGCTCGACATCGCCGACAATCTTCAGCGCGCGCTCGATGCCATTCCGGCCGAGACCCGCGCCGCGGCCGATCCCGGCATGACCTCGCTGATCGAAGGCGTCGAGCTCACCGAGCGTTCGCTGCTCAACGCGCTGGAAAAGCACGGCGTGAAGAAGTTCGATCCGCAGGGCCAGAAATTCGATCCGAATTTCCAGCAGGCGATGTACGAGGTGCCGGATCCGTCGGTGCCTGCCGGCACCGTCGTGCAGGTCATGCAGGCCGGCTACACCATCGGCGAGCGCGTGTTGCGCCCGGCCCTTGTCGGTGTCGCCAAGGGCGGCGTGAAGGCCGCGCCTGCCGCGAACAGCAACGAAACGAACTGAGCGGAGCCGCGGAACGCGGCGTCTCGAAGGATGAAGGCCCGGCTGCTGCTTCTCGGCCTTCATGGTTCGAGACGCCGCCAAGGCGCCTCCTCACCATGAGGATCTGGGAACGCGCTTCGCCTTACGCGCTCACCGCGATATCCGCAGACTGGATCCGCTTCACGCCGGCCTTGGTCATGTCGGCCCAGGCCTTCGCGAGCGAGCCCTGATTGTCGATGCCGCGGCAGGCGTCTTCCACGACATAGACCTCGAAGCCCGCCTTGCGCGCGTCGAGCGCGGTCCAGGCGACACAGAAGTCGGTGGCCAGGCCCGCAACGAACACGCGCTTGATCTTGCGCCCCTTGAGATAGCCGGCAAGTCCCGTCGAGGTCTTGCCGTCGGCTTCGAGGAACGCCGAATAGCTGTCGACGTCCTTGTGAAAGCCCTTGCGGATGATGAGCTCGGCCTGCGGGATCGAGAGGTCTTTCGACAGCGACGCGCCGTCGGTGCCCTGCACGCAATGGTCGGGCCACAGCACCTGCTTGCCATAGGGCAGGTCGATGGTCTCGAACGGCTTCTTGCCGGAATGCACCGATGCGAACGAGACGTGGCCAGGCGTGTGCCAGTCCTGCGTCATGACCACGTTCGCGAATCCCTTGGCCATCTTGTTGATGACGGGTACGACCTGCTCGCCTTCCTTCACCGCGAGGCTGCCGCCCGGCAGGAAGCAGTTCTGCACGTCGATCACGAGCAGCGCGGATGCGTCATCCGGCTTGATCGAGGCCGCTGCGAAGAGTGCGGTTGGAGCCAAACTCGCGAGTGCCGTCGTCCCCAGCGCCGCCAAGATCTGCCGCCGATTAAGCATCGTCCACCTCCCTCCAGGATGATCCAACGGGAAGGAAGCCTAGTTCCGTTCGTGTACGAACAGAAGCCCGAAAATGCAGCCGGTTCTGTTCAGCGCTTGGGCTTATCAGTCCGGGAAACCTAGCCCTTCGGCTGGATGCCGTCGCGCACGGCGCGGAAGCGGGTGAAGGCATCCGCCCACTGGTCGCGCGGAGCGCTGGCGATGATACGCAGCGAGGCGCCGCCGGTCGAGAAGCGGATCCACTGCACGACGGTCACCGGAGTCTTGTCCTTGCCGCTGATGCCGTCGATCCGGGTCTCAAAGCCCTGCTGGCCATTGATGCGGATCGGCTCGGACATGGTGACGCGGGACTCGCGCACGCCGGGGATCTGGAGCGCTGCCTCCTGGGCGAAGCGGGCGCGGTCGTCGGCCTGCTGCGGGGTCGCGCCGATCAGGCCGAGGATCATGAACGGCTTTGAATTCATAGCCTGTGCTCTCGTTGCCGTCGGCCAGGATGATGCTGCTGCCCGGGACCAGCGTGCGAACGTCCTTGAAGCTGGCGAGATCGGTGATCTTGAACGGCATCAGCCCGATCTGCTCGTCAGCCGACACCTCCCTGCGGGTCACGGCGGTCGCGAACATTTGCCGCACCGCCTCGTCGGTGTAGATCTTGGTCGCCTTCTCGGGGACCTGCACCGCGACATAGCCGGAGAAGCCGGCACCCGGCACGATCATCGAATAGCGCTTCACCGGCGTATCGCCGGCCTTGCCGCTCTCGGTGGTGAAATAGGCAAGGCCTGCGGGCGTCTCGATCTTGTCCGGCTTGACGCCGTTGCCGCCGGCCGGATTGGCGTTGAAGGCGCTCACGACTTCGCCATAGGCCGCCGGCGGCAGCTCGGTGATCAACACCTTGACGCTGCCGTCCTCGCTCTCGAAGCCCGGAAAGGTCTTGGCCGTGCTCAGCCCGACCAGCGGCACCATGCCGAGGCGCAAGCCAGGCGGGTAGATGGCGTCGGCGGCGACGGCCGGAAGTGCGGTGGCAACGAGGAGGGCGAGCGCGGCGAGGGGGCGGGTCAGCTTCATGGGCACTCTGATTGGTTCATATTGAGGCCGTTCGATGGTCGGCCACCGGGCCGCTTTGTCGCGCGAAGCAGCCCCATGACGAGGCCGTCCGGCCGGTCAGCCTTTTAGCGGGTTTGGCGCGCCGGTAACAGGGCAGGGACAGGGCGCGGCAGATCACGGCGGCGGGGGCCGGCAGATAGCCGAACCTGTTAAGAATTCCTCACCTGCAAGGGCGGTTCAGCCCGGATATGATCTTCCAAAACCCAATGTTTTCACGGCGGAAACGTAGCTTCGGTCCTTGCGGGCCCCTCCCCCCCTCCTATATGAGCGTCAACCATCGCAATATCGCGAATGTTTGATCTTAGGGGGTTTCGGTTCGGGTGCCTTCTGGGCCCAGCCAACCTGCCGCAAAAACAAGGATATCAGGACCATGGGAAAGGTCATTGGGATCGACCTCGGCACCACGAATTCGTGCGTCGCCGTGATGGATGGCAAGAACGCCAAAGTCATTGAGAATTCCGAAGGCATGCGCACGACGCCTTCGATCGTCGCCGTGACGGACGACGGTGAGCGCCTCGTCGGCCAGCCTGCCAAGCGCCAGGCCGTTACCAATCCCGAGCGTACGTTCTTCGCAGTGAAGCGCCTCATCGGCCGCCGCTACGACGACCCGATGGTCGAGAAGGACAAGAAGCTCGTTCCGTACAAGATCGTGAAGGCCTCCAACGGCGACGCCTGGGTCGAGGCCGACGGCCAGACCTACTCGCCCTCGCAGGTCTCTGCTTTCATCTTGCAGAAGATGAAGGAGACCGCGGAAGCCCATCTCGGCCAGAAGGTCGACCAGGCCGTCATCACCGTCCCCGCCTACTTCAACGACGCCCAGCGCCAGGCGACCAAGGACGCCGGCAAGATCGCGGGCCTTGAAGTGCTGCGCATCATCAACGAGCCGACCGCGGCTGCGCTGGCCTATGGTCTGGACAAGACCAAGTCCGGCACGATCGCCGTGTACGATCTCGGCGGCGGCACGTTCGATATTTCCATTCTCGAAATCGGCGACGGCGTGTTCGAGGTGAAGTCGACCAACGGCGACACCTTCCTCGGCGGCGAAGATTTCGACATGCGCCTGGTCGGCTATCTCGCCGACGAGTTCCAGAAGGAGCAGGGCATCAACCTGCGCAACGACAAGCTCGCGTTGCAGCGCCTGAAGGAAGCCGCTGAAAAGGCCAAGATCGAGCTGTCGTCGACGACGCAGACCGAGATCAACCTGCCCTTCATCACCGCGGACCAGACCGGTCCGAAGCATCTGACGATGAAGCTCACCCGCGCCAAGTTCGAGGCGCTGGTCGACGACCTCGTCCAGAAGACCGTCGAGCCCTGCCGCAAGGCGCTGAAGGATGCCGGTCTCACCGCAGCCGAGATCGGCGAAGTCGTTCTGGTCGGCGGCATGTCGCGCATGCCCAAGGTCCAGGAAGTCGTGAAGCAGCTGTTCGGCAAGGAGCCGCACAAGGGCGTCAACCCGGACGAGGTCGTGGCGATCGGTGCCGCGATCCAGGCCGGCGTGCTCCAGGGCGACGTCAAGGACGTGCTGCTGCTTGACGTGACCCCGCTGTCGCTGGGCATCGAGACGCTGGGCGGCGTGTTCACCCGCATCATCGACCGCAACACCACGATCCCGACCAAGAAGAGCCAGGTGTTCTCGACCGCCGAGGACAGCCAGAACGCGGTCACCATCCGCGTCTTCCAGGGCGAGCGTGAAATGGCGGCCGACAACAAGATGCTCGGCCAGTTCGACCTGATGGGTATTCCGCCGGCTCCGCGCGGCATGCCGCAGATCGAGGTGACCTTCGACATCGACGCCAACGGCATCGTCAACGTCTCGGCCAAGGACAAGGCGACGGCCAAGGAGCAGCAGATCCGCATCCAGGCCTCTGGCGGCCTGTCGGAAGCCGACATCGACAAGATGGTCAAGGACGCCGAGGCCAATGCCGCGGCCGACAAGCAGCGCCGCGAGGCGGTCGACGCCAAGAACCATGCCGACGCGCTGGTGCACTCCACCGAGAAGGCGCTGGCCGAGCACGGTTCGAAGGTCGCCGAGACCGAGCGCCGCGCCATCGAGGATGCCGTCAGCGATCTCAAGGAAGCGCTGAAGGGCAGCGATGCCGAGGCGATCAAGGCCAAGACCAACACGCTGGCCCAGGCCTCGATGAAGCTCGGTGAGGCCATGTACAAGCAGCAGGCCGAGGCCGATGCGGCCAAGGACGCTGCGAAGGACGACGTCGTCGACGCGGAATTCACCGAAGTCGACGACGACAAGAACAACAAGAAGTCTGCATAAGCCCGCGAGGGTCATGATGCGGACGGCTTGGACCCCACACGTTGCACTGGCCTCCCCCCTCGGGGGGGAGGCTGTCGTGTCGGGCTCGACGGGCGGTACGCCCGTTACGATCGATCAATTCCCAGCCGTTATGCTCAACGCTGCCATGCAGCCCTCTGCCGCGAAGCGGAAGGCTGCCTATATCGTCGCGTGGCGACGTTGTTTAGCCCCGACTTAAATCGCGATTGGATAGACCGGGTCAGATATGTCCACCAAGCGCTGCTATTACGAAACCCTCGAAGTCGAACGCACTGCCGACAATTCCGTCCTGAAGTCGTCCTTCCGCAAGCTTGCGATGAAGTTTCACCCCGACCGCAACCCCGGGGACGACAGCAGCGAGGTCAAGTTCAAGGAAATCAACGAGGCCTACGAGGTCCTGAAAGACAAGGACAAGCGCGCGGCCTATGACCGTTTCGGCCATGCCGCCTTCGAGCAGGGCGGTCCTGGCGGCGGCGGCGCCGGTTTCGGCGCGGGCTTCGCCTCTTCCTTCTCCGACATTTTCGAAGACCTGTTCGGCATGGCCGGGCAGCGGGGCCGCGGCGGCCGCGAGCGTGGCGCCGATCTGCGCTACAATATGGAAATCACCCTCGAGGAAGCCTTCGGCGGCAAGACCGCGCAGATCGAGATTCCGGTCTCCGTCACCTGCGAGGCCTGCTCGGGTATCGGCGCCAAGGCCGGCACCAAGCCAAAGTCCTGCTCGGCCTGCGGCGGCGCTGGCCGCGTCCGGCAGTCGCAGGGCTTCTTCACCCTCGAGCGTACCTGCCCCGGCTGCCAGGGCCGTGGCCAGATGATCGAGGATGCCTGCCCGTCCTGTTCGGGCCAGGGTCGCGTCACCCGCGAGCGGAGTTTGTCGGTCAACATCCCCCAGGGCGTCGAGGACGGCACCAGGATCAGGCTCGCCGGCGAGGGCGAGGCTGGTGTCCGCGGTGGCCCGCCCGGCGACCTCTACATCTTCCTGTCACTGGCCCAGCACCAGTTCTTCCAGCGCGATGGCGCCGACCTGCATTGCCGCGTGCCGATCTCGATGGTGACCGCGGCGCTTGGCGGCGAATTCGAGGTACCGACCATCGACAAGGGCAAGGCCAAGGTGAAGGTCCCCGCCGGAACCCAGTCCGCCCGCCGTTTTCGCATTGCATCAAAAGGCATGCCGGTGCTGCGCTCGCGCCAGATGGGCGACATGTACGTCCAGGTCGTGGTCGAGACCCCGCAGAACCTCACCAAGAAGCAGCAGGAATTGCTGGCCGAGTTCGAAAAGCTCTCCTCCGGCAACACCCAGCCGGAATCCGAGGGTTTCTTTACCAAGGTCAAGGATTTCTTCGGTAATCGGGCGAATTGACCCGGCTTGACCGTATCGTCGTCGGCCTATACCTCTTTGTGACTATTTTCTGACACGCCGCGGTCCCGCGGTCCCGTCCGGTCCCGACATGCCCCTGCCATCGTCCGCGCGTGCGTTGAAGAAGCCTCGTCTTGATGACGAGGTGCGATTTCTCCGATCATGGATCGAAAAGCCCCTCCACATGGGCGCGGTGATGCCGTCGGGCAAGCTGCTGGCCCGGACCATGGCCCGATACGTCGACATGAACTCGGATGCACCGGTGGTTGAGCTCGGCCCCGGCACCGGCGCCATCACCTCGGCGCTGGTCGAGCGCGGCGTCGACCAGAAGCGCCTTGTCCTCGTCGAATACAATCCCGGTTTTTGCGCGCTGCTGCGCGACCGCTATCCGCAGGCCAAGGTGGTGCAGGGCGATGCCTATCGCCTGCGCGACACGCTCTGGAACGTCCTGAGCGCGCCGGCTTCCGCGGTGGTCTCCGGCCTGCCGCTCGTCACCAAACCGATGCTGACGCGGCTGCGGCTCATTCGCGACGCCTTCACGGCGCTCGCGCCCGGTGCGCCCTTCGTGCAGTTCACCTACGCTGTGGTCCCGCCGATCCCGAAATCGCTGCCCGGTGTGTCCACAGAGGCTTCGGAACGGATCTGGATGAACCTTCCGCCGGCCCGCGTCTGGGTGTATCGCAAGGACTAAATCCGCCGGCTTCCTTACTTTGCGCGGCGGGCTCGTTTCGCCGAACGCATTGGATTGGATGTCAGCGCTCAAAATCCTGGTCATTCCCGGCTCGCACCGCACCGGCTCGCACAACGCGAAGCTGGCGGCGGTCGCCGCCTATGAATTCGCCCAGGCCGGCGTCGACATCACCCGTATCTCGCTCGCCGACTTTCCGCTCCCGATCTATGACGGCGATCTTCAGACCAAATCCGGCGTGCCGAAGCATGCGGTCAATCTCAAGCGCATGATCGGTGCGCATCATGGCGTGCTGCTCGTCACGCCCGAGTACAATGCTTCGGTACCGCCGCTCCTGAAAAACGCGATCGACTGGGTGAGCCGCGTGCAGGATCCGCACGAGGCGCGCGGCGATGTGTTCCGCAACCGCGCCTTCGCGCTTGCTGGCGCTTCGCAGAGCCGGCTCGGTGCCGCCCGCGCGCTCCAGGCGCTGCGGCTGATCCTGACCTCCTGCCACGCCAATGTGATCGCCAGCCAGCTCACGCTCGCCTTTGCCGCAGACGCCTATGACGATATGGACAGGCTGAAGAACCAGGGCGATATCGACGCCATGAAGGAGATGGTGCGGCAGTTGATCGACATTTCTCAACGCATGATGTGAGGTGACATGACGCCAGCCGAAATCGCCCCAAGGGACCGCCTGATCGTTGCGCTCGATTTGCCGAACGTTGATGCCGCGGAGGCGATGATCGCGAGGCTCGGCGACAGCGTTACCTTCTACAAGATCGGTTATCGCCTCGCCTATGCCGGCGGCTTGCCGCTCGTCACCAAGCTTGCCGACAAGGGCAAGAAGGTCTTTCTCGATCTCAAGCTGCACGACATCGGCAATACCGTGACGCAAGGCGTCGAGAGCATCACCAGGCTGGGCGCGACCTTCCTTACCGTGCACGCTTATCCGCAGACCATGAAGGGCGCCGTCGAGGGCCGCGGCAGCTCGAATTTGAAGATCCTCGCCGTCACGGTGCTGACCTCCTACAACGAGGACGATCTGCACGCGGCCGGCTATCGGCTCGGCGTCTCCGAGCTGGTCGAAGCGCGCGCGCAGCAGGCGCAGGTGCTCGGCATCGACGGGTTGGTGTCGTCGCCCGAGGAAGTCGGTAGCCTGCGCAAGATCGTCGGCCACCAGATGCATCTCGTCACGCCTGGCATTCGCCCGGCGGGTTCGGCAACCGGCGATCAGAAGCGCATCATGACGCCTGGTCGCGCGATTGCCGCGGGCGCCGATTATCTCGTCGTCGGGCGGCCGGTGGTGGAAGCCACCGATCCCAAGGCAATCGCTGAAGCCATCCAGGGCGAGATCGCAGCTGCGCTCGGCTAACCACCAAAAACAAGGGAGAAGAACAATGGCAAAAGGCTACTGGATCGGGCGCGTCGACGTGAGCAATGACGAGGGCTACAAGCCCTACGCTGTCGCCAACGGAGCGATCTTCAAGAAATGGGGCGCCCGCTTCGTCGTCCGTGCCGGCAAGTTCACCACCGTCGAGGGTGCCAGCCGCACCCGCAACGTCGTGATCGAATTCCCGGACTACGAGACCGCGATCGCCTGCTACAATTCGCCGGAATACCAGGCCAACATCAAGGTGCGCCAGCCGCACTCGATCGCCGACCTCATCATCATCGAGGGCTATGACGGCCCGCAGCCGTCGTAAGGTTTGAGGCGCGATCCCCCTCGGTTGCCGGAACTGCGTCCCGCCGCTACAACGCACCTGAGAGGATCACACCATGTCTGACATGCGCTTGATTGTAGCTGGAGCTGGCGGACGGATGGGCCGTGCGCTGACGCGGGCGATTGCCGACAGCAAAGGCGCGGTGCTCGCTGGCGCCCTGGAGGCGCCGGGCTCGGAGCTGCTCGGCAAGGACGCCGGCGTGCTTGCCGGCCTGCCCGCCAACGGAATCAAGCTGTCCGCCGATCTCTGGGCGATGTCGAAGGAGGCCGACGGCATCCTCGATTTCACCGTGCCGGCGGCGACCATCGCCAATGTCGCGATCGCGGCTGAGCGCGGGCTCGTCCATGTCATCGGCACCACGGGGCTTTCGGCCTCCGACAACGCCGTGATCAAGAGCGTCACCAACCGTGCCGTCGTGGTGCAGTCCGGCAATATGAGCCTGGGCGTCAATCTGCTCGCCGCGGTGGTCAAGCGCGTTGCCAAGGCGCTCGACGAGAGTTTCGACATCGAGATCGTCGAAACCCATCACCGCATGAAGGTCGACGCGCCCTCCGGCACCGCGCTGATGCTGGGCCAGGCGGCCGCGGCCGGCCGCGGCATTTCGCTCGAGGACAATGCGGAACGCGGCCGCGACGGCATCACCGGCGCGCGCAAGCCGGGCGCCATCGGCTTTGCCTCCTTGCGTGGTGGCACCGTCGCCGGCGAGCACAGCGTCACCTTCCTCGGCCCGTTCGAGCGGCTGACGCTGTCGCATCTCGCCGAGGACCGCATGCTGTTTGCCCATGGCGCGCTGAAGGCGGCGTTGTGGGCGCATGGCAAGAAGCCGGGGCACTACTCGATGGCCGACGTGCTCGGCCTCGCCGATATCTGAACGAAGGGAATGGAAAGCAGTCAATGAGCGAACGTCTTCTCGTGCTCGTGCGCCACGGCCAGAGCGAATGGAATCTGAAGAACCTGTTCACGGGCTGGAAGGATCCCGATCTCACCGAGCTCGGCGTCACCGAAGCGAAGGAAGCCGGCCGCAAGCTGAAGGCGCAGGGGCTCGTGTTCGACGTCGCCTACACCTCGGTCCTGACGCGCGCGCAGCACACGCTCGACCTCATCCTCGGCGAGCTCGACCAGAAAGGTCTGCCGACCTCGAAGAACCTCGCCCTGAACGAGCGCGACTATGGCGATCTCTCCGGTCTCAACAAGGATGACGCCCGCAAGAAATGGGGCGAGGACCAGGTGCTGGTCTGGCGCCGCTCCTACGACGTCCCGCCGCCCGGTGGCGAAAGCCTGAAAGACACGCTGGCGCGCGCGCTGCCCTATTACGTGCAGGAGATTTTGCCCGGCGTGCTCAACGGCAAGCGCACGCTGGTCGCCGCCCACGGCAACTCGCTGCGCGCGCTGATCATGGTGCTGGAAAAGCTCTCGCCCGAAGGCATCTTGAAGCGCGAGCTCGCGACCGGTGTGCCGATCATCTATCGGCTCAATGCGGATTCGACCGTGGCGTCGAAGCTGGATCTGGCGGGTTAGTTTCCTCCCTCTCCCCGCAAGCGGGGCGAGGGGGAAGAGTCACTGCACCCCCAGCTGCCCGGCTTCCCAGCCCAGCATCGCCTGCTTGCGGGTGATGCCCCAGTGGTAGCCGGTGAGCGTGCCGCTCTTGCCGAGCGCGCGGTGGCAGGGCACGACGAACGAGACCGGGTTCTTTCCAACCGCCGCGCCGACGGCGCGAGAGGCCTTCGGGTTGTCAATGTTGCAGGCGATGTCGGAGTAGGACACCGCGCGACCCATCGGGATCTTCAACAGCGTCTCCCACACCCGCACCTCGAAATCGGTGCCGATCATCACCACACGCAGCGGCTGGTCCGGCCGCCACAGTTTGGTGTCGAAGATACGCTGCGCGAGCGGCGCGGTGCCCTCGTGATCCTCGAGGTAAGTTGCGTTCGGCCAACGTCGCTTCATGTCGGCGAGCGAGACCTTCTCTTCACCGGGGTCCGCAAAGGCGAGGCCCGACAGTCCGCGATCGGTCGCGATCACGATCGCGGTGCCGAAGGGCGACGGATGGAAGCCGTAGCGCAAGGTGAGACCTGCGCCGCCGTTCTTCCATTCACCCGGCGACATCGCCTCGTGGGTGACGAAGAGATCGTGCAGCCGGCCAGGTCCCGACAGGCCGGAATTGAGCGCCGCATCGAGAATGCTCGCGGAGTCCCTGAGCAGCCCCTTGGCATGATCGAGGGTCAGCGCCTGCATGAAGGCCTTCGGCGTGATCGAGGCCCAGCGGCGGAACAGATGGTGCAGCTCATCGGGCGTGACGCCGGCCGCATCCGCCATCGCCTCGATGGTCGGCTGCGCGCGCCACTTCTCCGAGATGAAGGCGATCGCCCGGCGCACGGAATCGTAGTCGCGCAGCGCGGCGTTCTGGGTGCCCGGCTTGGCCAGGCGCTGGTCATGTATGGCGAGTGTCATCATGACCGGAAATGTAGGAGAGGGGGCGGCCGGAAACCACCCGTTTTCCGATCCGAGATCAGGAGACCGGATTATAGATCGGGCCGCGCCTTGCGGCGTTGATCGCTTCAACCAAAGCTTTGTAAAAGCTCGCTTTTTCTTCCGGTCCGAGAAAGCCGGCAATCTGGATCCGGCGGCCGCGCGAGATCAGGTAGAGATGCTCGAGGCCGTACTCCTCGTCGATCTCCTGGTCGAGCCGGACCCAGAGCGGGTTGAAGGTCCATTCGGCGACCTGGCCGCGATGGCTGACGCGCCGCACGCGCAGTTCCGACGGCGTGACCACGATCTCCTCGCTCGCCCGCGCGGCGCGGAAATTGACCTTGAAGGCCCACCAGATCACCAGCACGTCGAGGCCGAAGAAGCCGAACACCGGCCAGGCCCCCATCATCAGGAACACCATTCCGGTGACGAAGCTGACCACGCTCAAAAACAGCATCACGGCGAGAAAGCCGGTTCGGTTCAACGAGCGGTGCGGCGTCAGCCGCGCGGAAAGGATCTGCACCTCGCGCTGATCTTCAATGTCTTTGCGCTCAATTTCGTTGCCTGTGCTCATCGTCCCTCAGTATATCCCGATCATGGCGAAAATCATCCGCAGGCCGGCCCCGCGCAAAGCGGCCGTGACCAAGAAAACGGCAAGGCCGGCCGTCGCGAAGCCGAAGGCGCCCGCGAAGACGCCGCACAAGGCTGCAAAACCCAAACCGATAAAACCTTGGACACCGGCCGAGATCCATGAGGTCTTCAGCCGCTTCCGCAAGGCCAATCCGGAGCCGAGAGGCGAGCTCGAACACGTCAATCCGTTCACGCTGCTGGTCGCCGTGGTGCTGTCGGCACAGGCAACCGATGCCGGCGTCAACAAGGCGACACGCGCATTGTTTGAGGTCGCCGACACGCCGCAAAAAATGCTCGAGCTCGGCGAGGAGCGCCTGCGCGATTACATCAAGACCATCGGCCTCTACCGCACCAAGGCGAAGAACGTGATCGGACTGTCGGCAAAACTGCTCAGCGATTTCGGCGGCGAGGTGCCGCGGACGCGCGCCGAGATCGAGTCATTGCCGGGCGCGGGGCGCAAGACCGCCAACGTCGTGCTCAACATGGCCTTCGGCGAGCACACCATGGCGGTCGACACGCATGTCTTTCGCGTCGGCAACCGCACTGGCCTTGCACCCGGCAAGACGCCGCTCGAGGTCGAGCTTGCTCTCGAAAAGGTGATTCCGGACGAGTTCATGCTGCACGCCCATCACTGGCTGATCCTGCACGGACGCTACACCTGCCTCGCGCGCAAGCCGCGCTGCGAGGTATGCCTGATCAACGATCTTTGCCGGTGGCCGGAGAAGGCGGTGTGAGGCAGTGTTCACCGTGGTTAGCGCGAGGCTGATGTGCTCGCCTATATCGACGGCTTCTGGCTGGCGATGGCCGCGCTCGGCTTCATCGCCCTGATCCCCCGCGCGCCGCCGGGCCCGTTCACGCCGGCGCCGTTCGGCTTCGCCAAGATGCTGCTGCGCAAATGCGGTGTGGCGGTGACTTAGTTGTCGTCACCGCATCTGCCGCGCCGGCTCGATCAGCTCGGGCCGCGACCCGGATAGCCGCTTGTGCATATGGACCATGAAGGCCATGCCGAAGATCGGCGTCGCCAGATTGACGATCGGGATCGAGACGAAGGCCGCGATGATCAGGCCGGCGGTGAAGATGGTCGCGGCATTGTCGCGCCGCATCGCCCTGGCTTCCTCGGGCGAGCGGAATCGCATCGCCGCGAGCTCGAAATATTCGCGGCCCAACAGCCAGGCGGCGGCGAGGAAGAAGATCAGGAATCCCGCGCCGGCCAGGAACACGAAGGGCAGTGCGATCAGATAGACCAGGATCGTCAACAGCGCGGTCTTGATGCCCTGGTAGATCGCCTGGCCGAACGGCAGGGCGACGCCCGGCCGCTCGGCGGGATAATGTTCGCGCTCGACGATCTCGGCGACGTCGTCGACGAAGAAGCTCGCCACCAGCGAGGTGATCGCGGGCATCAGGAACACGCTGCCAAACACGACGCCGAAACCGGCCGCGATCGAGATGATCCAGGCGAGCACTTCCAGCGAGGAATGCCAGCTCGGCCCGAGCAGGCCCTCGAGCCAGACCTCGCCATAGGTAGCGAACCAGCTCAGCAGCCGCTGCAACCCGATCGCGAGCACGACGATCAGCACAAGCGCAAGCCCGATCGATCGCCACAGGATCGAACGCATCGGCGGCGACATCATTTGCGACAGCGCCTTGACGGCGGCATCCAGCATGGAACTACCCCTCACGAAACCACCCGCGAGAGGTAGACACCCCAGGCCGCTTCGGCAAGGGACGCTGACCTAGCAATGCCCGCGACCTAAGGTTCCGCCGCGATGCTGGCCCAGCAGGCGATGGCGCTGCAGACCGTGCTCCAGCGGCCGAACCCCTTGTAGATCTGGGCGGCGACCTGCTCCTGCTGCTTCAAGGTGCCTTCGGCCTTGATCTGCGGATCGGAGACGTTGCGGATCGCGAGCCAGCGCGGCGCCTTGGCGCCCATCTGCTGGGCCACCAGGCCCAGGATGGCGTCGCCCATTTCGGAGACGTCGCCGAGCCCCTGGAGATGGAAGTGATCGTCCGAGGTGTCGAAGCCGAAGAAATCGGTTGTCACCACGGAGGACGACAGGCCGCTCGGGGCAACGACGAAGATCTTCGGCGGTCGGGTGTTTGTCTTCGGCAGTTGCCCGGCATTGGCCTTGAACAGCGTCTTGGCCTGCGCGAACTTTTTCTTCACAGCCGCCTTGCTGGAAAAATGCTCCTGCGCGAACGGCTGCTTCTTGAACTTCGAGAGGCAGTCGAAACGCACGATCGGGCTGACGACGACGTCGCCGACCTCGACCTGCTTACCGATGCCGCCGGCCGTGCCCGTGGTGATCACGAGCGTGGGCTGCACCTCGGTGATGATCTGGCGCCAGACGTCGATGTTCGGCAGTTGCGGGCCGTCCTGCGACATATGCGAATCTGATTTGAAGACCACGACCTTCTTCTTGCCGATCGTCGTGGTCCAAAACGCGCCGAGCCGCTTCAGCTCCTTGGCCGGGCAGCCGTTGCGCATCTTCTTCGAAATGGTCGCGTAATTGTGCGTGTAGGGCACGTAGTCGTTGTGCGAGTCCTTGCCCGGCGTCAGCACGCGGCTGACTGCGTGGCCCTCGTCGACGGTCCAGGTCACGACCAGCACATCGGCGCGCGGCAACGGGCCCTTGCCGCTGCCCGCGGGCTTCGGCCCGGTCTGCGGCGCGAGCCCCTTGGGCCAGGGAATGTCGGTGAAGCGCGACAGGCCGGTCGCGGTCGAGAAGGCCATGAACGCGCGGCCTTCGGCCAATTCGGAATCGAAATCGATGATCTCGCGCTGAAAGTCCTCGGGCGCGACCTTCGCGGTTTTTTTCACGGCGGCGTCGGCGATGCGCTTGACGGTAAAGGTCTCGCGCGGCGGCGGCGTGGTGATCGGATCGAACCCAAGATTTCTCTCAACCCATTTGCGGTCAGCCGGCATTAAATCGTCTCCGCCAATTGTTTTTGACAAGCGTCTGTTGTCGACAAACGTCTTTCATTGGTCGGCCAAGCGGGCCGGCGGTTGCAATCTTAGATCGAATTTGTGGGTAGCGAATGGTACGGGCTATTGACCGATTCCGTGCCGATTTGATCTTGCGAAGGATTTCCCCCGCCAAACATGGGTTCTTCTGAAAAAAATCGCTCAATAAATCTGAACCAATTCGCCGTTGAGATTACACCTATAGTTGAGGTGCGACAATCCGCCTCCCAATCACAAACGGAGGAAGTCATGGCAAGCTCGACTAAGCGTGTCGCGCTGGTGAACAGCGCCCGGAAATTGCCGATCGGCGCCAAGCTCGTCGGCGCGGCCGATCCCAAGCAGGAAATCGAGATCAGCGTTCGGCTGCGCGCGAAGCGGGCCGACGATGAGCAGGTGATGGCGCTCGGTGCGCAACCGCCGCGCGAGCGGCAATATCTTTCTCGCACCGAGTTCGCCGAACAGATGGGCGCCGATGCGGCTGACGTCGCCAGGATCGACGATTTCGCGCATCACCACGAGCTCAACGTCAAGAGCGTGCATCTGGCCTCCCGCACGGTAAAGCTGACCGGCACGGTGAAGGCGATGAGTGCGGCCTTCGGCGTCAAGCTCAACAAGGTCAAGCATGACGGCGCGACCTATCGCATGCGCAAGGGCAACGTGCAGATCCCGGCCGAGCTCGAAGGCATCGTGGTCGGCGTGCACGGCCTGGACAACCGGCCGGTGGCGCAGCCGCACTTCCGGCGCAGGATGGCCAAGAAGGGCGCGACCGCGCGTGCGGGGCAGGGCGGCAGCTTCTCGGTCGAACAGATCGCCCAGCTCTACAACTTCCCGGGCGGCGAGACCGGCGCCGGGCAGTGCATCGCCATCATCGAGCTCAACGACATCGACCAGAAAGGCCATCCCAGGGGTGCCGGCTACAAGACCTCGGACCTGAAGACCTTCTTCAAGAAGGGCGGCATCCCGATGCCGCAGATCGCGCCCGTCAGCGTCGACGGCGGCGCCAACAAGCCCGGCCATTCCGAGGCCGACGGCGAGGTCGTGCTCGACATCGAGGTCGCCGGTGCGATCGCGCCCGGCGCCAGGATCGTGGTCTATTTCGCGCCCAACACCACCAATGGCTTCATCGATGCGGTGAAGGCCGCGGTCCACGACACCGCAAGAAAGCCCTCGGTGATCTCGATCAGTTGGGGCGGACCGGAAGATCCGGCGGGCTCGCAGCAGTTTGTCGACGGCCTCAACGAGGCGATCCGTGACGCCGCCGCGATGGGCGTCACCGTCTGCGTCGCCTCTGGCGACAACGGCTCGGCCGACATGGCGCAGGGGTGGGACGGCAAGCCGCACGCGGACTTCCCGGCCTCAAGCCCGTTCGCGCTCGCTTGCGGCGGAACGAACCTGAGGGCCTCGAACGGTGCGATTACCGAAGTCGTCTGGAACGGTGGCCCGCAAGACGGCGCCGGTGGCGGCGGTGTCAGCATCGTGTTCCCGCGGCCGCAATACCAGGCCAACGCCCATGTGCCGAAATCACCGTCGCATTCGGTGGGGCGCGGCTTGCCCGATGTTGCAGGCGACGCCGATCCCGCGACCGGCTACCAGATCTTCCTCAACGGCGTCGTCACCACCATCGGCGGCACCAGTGCGGTGGCACCGCTGATGGCTGGACTGATCGCCCGCATCAACGAAGCCACGACCAAGAAATTCGGCAAGACGGTCGGCTTCATCAATCCGCTGATCTACGCCTCGCACGCGCAAGGCGTATTCCGCGACATTACGGTCGGCCATAACGACATCACCGGCTCCCTCCACGGCATGTACAAGGCCGGTCCCGGCTGGGATGCCTGCTCCGGCCTCGGCGTCCCCAACGGCGCGGCGTTGCAAAATCTGCTCACGGCGTGATGATCTTCTCCCTCTCCCCGCTCTTCGCGGGGAGAGGGTTGTCTCCGCGGAAAGATTCTGGTTGCTTCGTCGCAAGAGCCCCTCGCAATGACGAGGAGGGACCAAGCTACACCACGTCCAGCGGCTTGCCGCGCACGTTCGGGCCGAACAGCGTCATCGCGATCACCACGATCAGCATCGCCGCGGTGATCAGGCCGAACACGCCGGTGACGCCGGCCTCCTTCAGCATGTAGGCGACGATGAAGCCCGAGAATGTCGCGCTCAGCCGGCTCATCGAATAGACGAGGCCGGAGGCCTGCGCCCGGATCTGGGTCGGGAATACCTCGGTCTGGTAGGCGTGATAGGCGTAGGACATCGTCGTGTTGCAGGCCGTCAGCAGCACGCCGCAGACGATCAGCACGCCGGGCTCGGTCAGTTGCGCGAACGCCATGCCGAAGACGATGATGGCGATGCAGGCACCGGCGATGATCCACCGGCGTTCGAATTTGTCGGCGAAGCTCGCCGCCAGCAGCGGCGCGATCGGATAGGCGAAGGCGACGATGAAGGAATATTGCAGGCTCTTGGTGACGGTGATGCCCTTCGCGACCAGCAGCGTCGGCACCCAATTGGCGAAGCCGTAGAAGCCGAAGGCCTGGCAGAGGTTGAACACCATGAAGAGAACGACGAGCGACAGATAAGGCGGGCGGAACAGATCGGCAAAGCCGACGCGCGCGGTCGACTGCGTCGCCTGGAGTGCGGACGACATCAGGGGGCGTGGGCCCGCGCCGCCGCTCGCGGCCTCCAGCGTCGCCATGATGCGAAGCGCTTCGTCGGTGCGGCCATGGCGCGCCAGCCAGAGCGGGCTCTCGGGCAGGAACAGCCGGACCACCCAGACGATCATGCTGGCGGCGGCACCGATCAGCACCACCCAGCGCCAGCCCTCGACGCCGTAAGGTGCAAGCGGCACCAGCCACCAGGCGAGAAAGGCCACCACGGGCACGGCGATGAACATGATCGACTGGTTCACCGCAAAGGCACGGCCGCGCATCCGGCTCGGCACCAGCTCAGTGATGTAGGCGTCGATGGTAATGACCTCGACGCCGATGCCGATACCGGCGAGGAAGCGCCAGAACAGCAAGCCTTCTGATGAGGTCTGGCAGGCCATGATCACGGATGCAGTGGTGTAGCCAAGCAGCGCGCAGGTGAAGATCGCGCGGCGGCCGAAGCGGTCGGCGAGGAAGCCGAGAAAGAACGTGCCGACGAACAGGCCGGCGAAGGTTGCGGCGACGAAGGCGCCGATGCCGGAGAAGCCGAAGAAGGCCTGCGTCGTCGTGCTCAGCAGGCCACTGCGGCTCAGGCCCGGCGCGATGTAGCCGGTGAGGAAAAGGTCGTAGATCTCGAAGCAGCCGCCGAGCGAGAGCAGGGTGACGAGGCGCCAGACATAGGCTGTCCCCGGCATGGCCTCGAGCCGTCGCGAGATCTCGTCGGGCGCGGATGGTGCAGCGCCGAGCTCAAAGCCTGTGTCGATGCCGACAACGCTCATGATGTCCTCCCCGTGGCGCGCGGATCGCGCGCGGCTCCCGGCGGCTCATCTCTGTGGTTTTTCGTGAACCTTGCCGGACCGCGCCATGTTGGCGGGTCGAAGCCAGAAATCCAGACGAACATATCGATGGGAGCGTTCGAGATTTTCGAACTCGGGAGTCTTCTGCCTCTCCCCGCGCAGGAAGAGCGGGCGAGGGAGCGCACCGCCATTGTGGGGCGCTATCGTTCCTCATCCCACCAACTCCGCCTGCCAGCCGCCGCCGCGGACCTGCTCGGCGATCAGTGACAGCATCAACCGGCGCATCTCTTCCATGGCGTAGGTCATCGGGCGGTTGCGCAGGCGGCAGAGATAGAGTGTGCGGGTCAGCTTCGGATCGACCACCTCGCGCGCGACCAGGCGGCCCGCGGCGAGTTCCTCCCGCGCGAACAGCTTTGTCGCGATGGTGCAGCCCAATCCCTCCACCAGCGCGCCGGTCATGCCCGTGATCGAATTGGCGTGCAGGATGGCGCTGCCTTCCAGCCGCTTGAGCAGGACGGGATCGTCCAGCAGCGCACGCGAGGACAGGCCGAGGCCGTAGCGCAGCAGGATCAGCGGCAGCCGGCTCAGCTCCTCGAAGCCGATCGGGGTTTTGCTCTTGCCGACCAGTTTTGGAATGCCGACGAGGAACATCTCCTCTTCGAGCACTGCTTCCGTGATCAGCTCCTTCTCCGACGGCGGGTTGTAGACCAGCGCCAGATCGACATTGGAGATCATCAGGTGCATCAGCGTCGCGCCGGACAGGCTCTCGGTCAGCGACAGCTTGAGCTTGGGATATTTGGTCAGCACCGTGCGCATCAGCTCCACGCCGATCGCCTTGACGCCGGAATTGGCCATGCCGATCGAGATGTCGCCGGCAATGACGCGGGCACCCTCGCGCACCTCGGTCTCGGCTTCCGCCATCGCGCGCAGGATGATGCGGGCGTGCTCATAGAGCCGCTCGCCGGCCGCGGTCGGTTCCATGCCGCGCGGCTTGCGCTCGAACAGGGGCGTCGCGAATTCGGCCTCCAGATTCGAGATATGATGGCTGAGCGCGGACTGTGCGACGTTGACCTGGTCGGCCGCGCGCGACAGGTTCCGCTGCTCGTAGACGGCAATGAAGTAGCGGAGCTGGCGCGAATCCATGGCGATAAAGCGTTCTATAAGCGCGAAGGCAATCTTCGACAGATTATATTTTTCAGAAGGCTTGTGAAGGCCTAGTCTCTCACGCGAACGAACAGGGAGTGACGCATGACTGAGGCCGGTTTGCCGCTCGAGGGCGTGCGGGTCATCGAGATGACCCACATGGTCATGGGCCCGACCTGCGGCATGATCCTCGCGCAGCTCGGCGCCGAGGTGATCAAGGTCGAGCCGCCCTCCGGCGACAAGACCCGCTCCCTCGGCGGTATGGGCACGGCGTTCTTCCCGCTGTTCAACCGCGGCAAGCGCAGTGTCGTGCTGGATCTTGCGATACCTGCCGACCGCGAGACGATGCACCGGCTGCTGGAAACGGCCGACGTGTTCCTCGAGAATTTTCGCGACGGCCAGCTCGACAAGCAAGGGCTTGGCACCGAGGAATTGCGCCGGCGGCATCCGCATCTGATCGTCGCCGGCCACAAGGGCTTTTTGTCCGGCCCCTATGAGCATCGTCCCGCGCTCGACGAAGTCGTGCAGATGATGTCGGGGCTCGCCGCCATGACCGGCACGAAGGAGAAGCCCCAACGCGTCGGCTCCTCCGCCAACGACATCATGGGCGGCATGTTCGGCGTGATCGCGATCCTCGCCGCGCTGTATCAAAAGCGCGGTGGCAAGCGTGACGGCGCTGACATCCGCATCGGCCTGTTCGAGAATTGCCTGTTCCTGGTTGCCCAGCACATGGTCGAATACGAGATGACCGGCAACAAGCCGCGCTCGATGCCGGAACGCGAGCACGCCTGGCCGATCTACGACATTTTCGATGCCGCCGGCGAGGGGCGCATTTTCATCGGCGTCGTGACCGAGGGCCACTGGCAGAGCTTTTGCCGCGAGTTCGGCCTTGCGGAGTTCCTCGATGATCCCGCCTTGCGTACCACAACCGATCGCATCCTGGCGCGATCGCGGATCCTTCCGCGCGTCGCCGAGATCATCCGGCAGTGGAACGTGGCGGAGCTGTCGCAAAAGCTCGACGCGCTCAACATCTGCTTTTCGCCGATCAACCGCCCTGAGGATCTGCTGACCGACCCGCATGTGCTGCGGCCGGGCGGCCTCGTCACCAACATCACCGCCGACGGCAAGCCGTTCCATGTACCGGCGCTGCCGGTCGAGTGGAACGGCAGCCATCTCGGTGAAGGCCTGAAGGTCGCGCCGCTCGGCGCCGACACGTCGGCGGTCCGTGCCGAAATCGACAACAACGACGCCACGTCAAAAGCCGCTGGGAGGCGCGCATGAGCCGGATCGGAACAGTCTACCCCGCGGACCGTGTCAGCCTGCGCGAGGTCGGCTTGCGCGACGGGCTCCAGCTCGTGAAAAAGTTTCCGTCTACCGAAGCCAAGCAACGCTGGGTGCGCGACGAATACGCCGCTGGCGTCCTGCATTTCGAGGTCGGTTCGTTCCTGCCGGCAAAGACCTTCCCGCAATTCGTCGACGTCCGCGATGTCATCGCGACGGTGACGAGCCTGCCCGGCGCCCATGGCATTGCGCTTGCGCTCAACGAGCGCGGGGTCAACGAGGCGCTGGAATCCGGCGTCGGCGAGATCGCCTCTGTCGTTTCCGCCACGGAAGAGCACAGCCAGGCCAACGCACATCGCTCACGCAAATCCGCGATCGCCAATGTGAAACGGCTGTGCGAGATGCGGGATGCGAGCCCCCACAAGCCGCTCGTAAATGCAGCGATCTCGATGGCGCTGGGCTGCTCCATCACCGGCGCGGTCGATCCTGTCGAGGTGCTGCGGCTGGTCGACAAATGCCTTGAGGCCGGCGTCGATTTCGTCGCGATCGCCGACACCGTCGGCTATGCCGGGCCAAAGCAGGTGGGTGAATTGTCGCGCGCCGCAGTCAAGCTCGCAGGCGCAAGGCCGATCTGTATCCATCTCCACGATACCCGCGGCATGGGCATCGCCAACGCCGCCGCCGCGCTGGACGAAGGCGTCCGCATCCTCGACGGCTCGCTCGGCGGCCTCGGCGGCTGCCCCTTCGCGCCGGGCGCAACGGGTAACGTCGTGTTCGAAGACCTCGCGTTCCTCTGCGAGAGCGAGGGTTTTGCGACCGGGATTGATCTCGACAGGCTGATCTCGGTGCGCAAGATTTTGCGCGAGGAGATGCCGAACGAAGCGCTATACGGCGGCGTGGCGCGGGCGGGGTTGCCCGGCGGGAGTGCTGTGAAGGCGGCGTAGGGTCGCGAGCGCGCTGCTCTTCCCTTGAGATGGTGGCGGGAAGCGCCGGATGAGGGGGTTCTGTCCGCGAACTCAATTGCGAAAGACCTATTCGCGGAGAGGGGCAAGCGCCGTCTATGCGGCAAGACTATTCATGCCGATGCCCATGCTTCCGCGCCTTCGCCGGCTTGCCGTCTCCCGTCGGGATCATCACCACGCGCCCGTAGCGCACGCCGCGTTCGGCGATGATGTGGTCGGCGAAATGCTTGACCTCATCGGCTGAGCCCCTCAGCGCCGTCATCTCCATGCAATTGTTGTCGTCGAGATGAACGTGCAGGGTGGCCAGCGCGAGGTCGTGATGGCCGTGGAATTCCTGCACCAGGCGTTTTGAGAGATCGCGCGCGGCGTGGTCGTAGACATAGACGAGGCCGGCAACGCAGGGGCCGGTCTGCGCTGTGTCCTCGGTGCTCTGTTGCAGGCCGGCACGGGCGAGGTCGCGAATGATCTCGGAGCGGTTCTGGTAGCCGCGCGCTTCCGCTGCGGCATCGATCTCCGCCAGCAAATCGTCCTCGATCGTGATCGTAATCCGCTGCATCAGGTCCTCTCCGCGCGCGCCGTCGAATGAACCTGTTCTACACGGATTTCGTCACCCTCACAGCCGGGTCGCGCGCAGCCGTAGCGCATTGCCGACCACGCTGACCGAGGACAGCGCCATCGCCGCCGCCGCGATGATCGGCGACAGCAGCACGCCGAAGGCCGGATAGAGGATGCCGGCGGCAATCGGAATCCCGGCGGCGTTGTAGATAAAGGCGAAGAACAGGTTTTGCCGAATGTTGCTCATCGTCGCCTGCGACAGTTTTCGCGCCCGCACGATGCCGGTGAGCTCGCCCTTGAGCAGGGTAACGCCCGCACTTTCCATCGCCACGTCGGTCCCCGTACCCATGGCGATGCCGACCTCGGCCGCCGCCAGCGCCGGTGCGTCGTTGACGCCGTCGCCGGCCATCGCGACGCTGCGGCCGGCCTTTTGCAGTTTTGTCACCACTGCGCTCTTCTGATCCGGCAGCACCTCGGCTTCGACGTCGGCGATGCCGAGTCGGCGAGCAACAGCCTCAGCGGTGGTGCGGTTGTCACCGGTCAGCATGATCACCTTGATGCCTTCGGCCGCAAGTGCCCTCAGCGCCTCCGGCGTCGAGGCCTTGACCGGATCGGCGATCGCGAACAGGCCGGCAAGCGCGCCGTCGACGGCCATGTTGATGACGGTGGCGCCGTCCTGACGCAGCCGTTCGGCCTCGGCGTCGAGCGCCTTGGCGTCGATGCCGATTGACGTCAGATACTTCGCGTTGCCGAGCACGACGGTTTTGCCGTCGACCTTGCCGGTCGCGCCTTTGCCCGTCGGCGAATAGAATTGCTCGACTGGGCTCAGCGCAAGCTGCTTCTCCTTCGCTGCGCGCATGATGGCGTCGGCCAGCGGGTGCTCGCTGGCGCGTTCGACGCTGGCTGCAAGCCGAAGGATGTCATCCTCGGCAAATCCGGCCGCCGGCACGATCGCCACCACCTTGGGCTTGCCTTCGGTCAGCGTGCCCGTCTTGTCGACCACGAGCGTGTCGATCTTCTCCATCCGCTCCAGCGCCTCGGCATTCTTGATCAGGACGCCGCCTTGCGCGCCGCGGCCGACGCCAACCATGATCGACATCGGGGTTGCGAGGCCCAGCGCGCAGGGGCAGGCGATGATCAGCACGCTGACGGCGGCGACGAGGCCGAAAGCCAGCCGCGGCTCCGGCCCGAACCAGGCCCAGGCAGCAAACGCGGCGATGGCGACGGCGATGACGGTCGGTACGAACCAGCCTGCGACCTGATCGGCGAGGCGCTGGATCGGTGCGCGCGAGCGCTGCGCGTCCGCGACCATCTGGACGATCTGCGACAGCAGCGTCTCGCGGCCGACCTTGTCGGCGCGCATGATGAAGCTGCCCGACTGGTTGAGCGTGCCCGCGATGACCTTTGCCCCGGCATCCTTTGTCACGGGCATGGATTCGCCGGTGACGAGGGATTCGTCGAGCGAGGAGCGGCCTTCCAGGATGATGCCGTCGACCGGCACCTTCTCGCCGGGACGGACACGCAAGGAATTGCCCGCATGGAGCGTGTCGATCTCGACCTCATGCTCATTGCCGTCGGCATCGACGCGCCGCGCGGTCTTCGGCGCGAGCTGCAACAGCGCCTTGATCGCGCCCGACGTCGCATCGCGGGCGCGCAGCTCCAGCACCTGGCCGAGCAGCACCAGCACGATGATAACGGCGGCGGCTTCGAAATAGACGGCGACCGCGCCTTCATGGCCGCGGAAGGTGGCGGGAAAGATTTGCGGCGCCAGCGTTCCGATCAGGCTGTAGACATAGGCGACACCCGTGCCCATCGCGATCAGCGTGAACATGTTGAGGTTGCGGGTCACCAGCGATTGCCAGCCGCGGACGAAGAACGGCCAGCCGGCCCAGACTACCACGGGCGTGGCGAAGACGAGCTGGATCCAGTTCGACAGCGTCGGATCGATCCAGTTGTGCGGACCGGCGAGATGGCCGCCCATCTCCAGCACCACAGCAGGCAGCGCCAGCGCGCCGCCGATCCAGAATCGCCGTGTCATGTCGGCGAGCTCGGGATTCGGTCCTGTGTCCAGGCTCGCCACCTCCGGCTCCAGCGCCATGCCGCAGATCGGGCAGCTGCCGGGTCCGACCTGGCGGATCTCCGGATGCATCGGGCAGGTGTAGATCGTGCCCGCGGGGAGCTCGGGCTCGCTCGCCTTCTCCTTGGCGAGATATTTGGCGGGATCGGCGGCGAATTTGCTGCGGCAGCCGGCCGAGCAGAAATGGAAGGTCTCGCCCTGATGTGTGAGGCGATGTTTTGAGGTCGCGGGATCGACCGTCATGCCGCAGACGGGGTCGAGGACCTTCGTTGGCGCGTCGGTATGGTCGTGCGCGTGATCGCCGTGCCCGCCGCAACATGAGGCGGCCGCAGGCGTGGCAGCGGGCGGCGCGGCCTTGGCCGAGCAGCCGCATCCGGAATGAGCGTCCGAATTGTGCTGATGCCTGTGTTCGGCTTCGTTCATTCCAATGCTCCGGCCTTGCAACATATACCCCATGGGGGTATATAGACCGGATGCGCCAGGACAGCAAGGCATCCGTCGGAAAGCGCCTCGGCCGGATCGAGGGCCAGGTTCGCGGCCTCTCGAAAATGGTCGAGGAGGACCGCTACTGCATCGACATCGTCACGCAGATCTCGGCGGTCCGCGCCGCGTTGCGCCGGGTCGAGGAAGAGGTTTTGAAGGACCATGTCGCCCATTGTGTCGAGCACGCAATCGCGAGCGGCGACAAAGCGGACCAGCGCGAGAAGATCGCGGAACTGATGGCGGTGATTGGTCGGGCGGAGCGTTAGGTCGCTTCGTTGCTTCGCCCCGCGCAATGACGGTGGTGGGATCTGGGTCCTGGCTTTCGCCAGGACGACGGCGGGTTTAAGCCGCCCTCTCGCGCGTCCGTCCCCGACGCCGCGGGCGGTACATCGCGATCCTCTTCAGCAATAAAAAATGCGCCGAGACGGTGACGCGTTCGACCGTCTCCGCAGGCTGTGCGTTCACTTGCTCAGCCGGAATTTCGGCCGGCGCCTCTTCGTCAATCGTTTCAGGAACGAGCGGCGGCGCACTGATCGTTTCTGGAAACACCCCGAATGAGCCCGCTACCTCCTCGAGCGGCTTTTGCTTGTCGGCCCAGTGCAGAGCGGTGTAGTCGAAGCCGTGCACGATGGTGGGTTTGACGACTTCGAAATAGGGCGAGATGTCGAAGTCGCGGGGCATGTAGAGCGAGGAATCGCGGATGTGCAGGATCTCGCGGCGCGCGGCGCGGCTGCCGGCCTTGGTGATCTTCGGCAGGATCGGGTAGCGCACGGCGTCGAACGCCTGCGCGATCAGCGCCGAGCAGATGATTTTGGTCGGATCGCCCGAGCCGATCGCGATCATGCGCCGCCGCCAGCGCTGCGGGATCGGCAGCGGAAACAGAAAGCGCATCAGGTCGATGATGTTCTTGGTGTCATAGCCGAAGCCGATGCGGTTGATCGCATAGCGGCAGACCGTGGTGCGGTCCTCGATAGGACAGCCCGACCGGGCGGCAGACGCGGGTGTGATAGGGGAAATATTTCGACAGCGGCGCCGAGGTGACGCCCTCGCCGATATTGGCCTCGATCAGCACATGCGGCTCGCCGTCGGGCTCTTCCGCGCCGTCGATCGGGCCGACATAGAGCGCGGCATGCGACCAGGTCGACTGCGTCAGATATTTGATGATGCCGGAGATGCGGTTGTTGCCCTCGACCAGCATGACGTCGCCGGGCTGGATGACGCCGCGCAGGTGCTCAGGGTCGCTCGGCGTGAACGGCTCGTAGCCCGGCACCTCCTTCGAAGGTAGCTGGGCAATCAACTTGCCGACTAAATCGAGAACCGACCCCATGAACTCTCCCCAACGGCCTTTTCCGGCCGTCCTTTTCTCTTTCCCTATCATGGTCGAAACCCGTTGCAATTCGGTTCATGCTCCGACCGGATCAAGCATGATTGATTTACCATGATGGTTGCCGCGCAACATCGGATGCGGCAAAGTTCGCTTGCTGTTCCCGTTCGCCCAAGTCCCCGGAAACCATGACATGACAATCACGCGCCGCAGTTTCCTATCGGCGTCGGCGGGCTTTGCCGCAATGCCGGTCCTTGGCGCGCGCGACGGCCGCGACCTTGCCGCGAGAAGCTGACATTGTCGTGATCGGCGCCGGCGCGGCCGGTATCGCCGCGGCGCGGCGCGTCATGGCGGCCAATCGCAAGGTCGTGGTGGTGGAGGCGGCGTCCAAATCGGCGGGCGCTGCATCACGGACAGCACGACCTTCGACGTACCGTTCGATCGCGGCGCGCGCTGGATGCACAATCCCGACACCAACCCGATGATCCGGCTGGCGCGCAGCGTCGGGCTCGATGTCTCCGCGGCACCGTCGGGCCAGAAGATGCGCGTCGGCCGTCGCAATGCGCGCGCGGGCGAGACCGAGGAGTTTCTGGCGGCGCTGGTGCGTGCCAATCGTGCGATCGACGAGGCCTCGCGCGGCAAGCTCGATACCGCATGCGCGTCGGTCCTGCCGAAGGATCTCGGCGATTGGGCGGGAGCCGCCGAGTTCGTGCTCGGCGCAAGCTTTGCCGGCAAGGATTTGAAGGAACTGTCGGCGATCGACAAGGCGCGCGCGCAGGACCGCAATGCCCCGATCGCCTGCCGCCAGGGTCTGGGCACCCTGATCGCCAAGCTCGGTGAGCAGGCGCCGGTCGCGCTCGCGACGCCGGCGAGCCGGATCGTCTGGAGCAATCGCGACGTCAGCGTCGAGACGCAGGCCGGCAAGATCGCCGCGCGCGCCGCAATTATCACGGTCTCGACCAACGTGCTCACCGCGGGCGCCATAAAATTCGCGCCCGACATTCCCAAGCGCACGCTCGATGCTGCGTCAAAGCTCTCGCTCGGCAGCTATGATCACATCGTGCTGCAACTGCCGGGCAATCCGCTCGGGTTGTCGCGCGACGACATCTCATCGAGCAGAGCAACTCGACGCGCACCGCGCTGATGTTCGCCAATATTGGCGGCTCCTCGCTGTGCTCGATCGATGTCGGCGGCGCGTTCGGCCGCGATCTCTCGGAGCAGGGCGAGAAGGCGATGACGGCCTTCGCCAAAGAATGGATCTCGAAATTGTTCGGCAGCGAGGCGGCGGCCGCCGTGCAAGAAGACCGCGCGACGCGCTGGAACGCCTCGCCCTATGTCATGGGCGCGATGTCGGCGGCCTCGCCCGGCGGACAGCTTTCGCGAAAGATCCTGACCGAGCCGATCGGCAACATGTTCCTCGCCGGCGAAGCCACGCATGAGACGTTCTGGGGCACCGTCGACGGCGCCTGGGAAAGCGGCGAGCGCGCCGCGGACGCAGCCCTCCGCAAGATCGGCGCGCTGAGGGACGAGCCGGCCAGTGCTCCGGCGCAATCGACCAAACGCCGCCGCGCACCGCGGTAGCAGGGACTAGCGCAAGATTCTGTCCAGCGCCGGCAATCCGGCGATCACCGCCATCGCGATCAGCGCATAGCAGATGCCGCGGAAGATCGTTTCGCTGGCACGGCCGAACAGCGATGCCCCGAACGCGACGCCGATCGCGTAGACCGGGCCGACGATCAGCGCGAGCACGAGCGATTCGCGCGAGATCAATCCGGTGGTCGCGTAGCTGACCATCGAGAAGAAATCCGAGGCGCCGAAGAACAGCACGATATTGGCGCGCGCGACGATCGGGGCAATGGGGCGGCCGAGCCAGTAGCCGACGATCGGTGGACCGCCGGTCTGCGCCAGGCCGCTGCAGAAGCCGGAGAGGCCGCCGATGCCGACCGAGAGCCAGGCGTGGTCCTTGCCGCGATAGCGCCAACCGGACAGCAGCAGCAGAAGCAGCGCGGCGACGAAGCAGGAGATGATCCAGCGCGTGGTGACGGGCTCGAGCACGCTGAGGAAATAGGTGCCGACGGGCACGCCGATCAGCGCGCCCAGCACGATCACGGCGGTCGCCTTGCGATCGGCCTTCCGCCATGCGTCGGGCAGCAGCGGCGCGGCGGCAACAAAATCGATGACGAGGAGCAATGCTGCGACCAGCCGCGGCGCGGCGACACTGCTCGCCAGCGGCATGAAGATCAGCGCCGAGCCGAAGCCGGAGAAGCCGCGCGCTGTGCCCGAAACGAAAGCGATGGCGCAGAGCGCCATCGCAATGGTGAGACTGACATCCTTGGGAAGAAGGTCAGTGAGGGTCATGCTCGCAGGACGCCGCCGGTCTTCTTCGTGACCTCGGCCACGATCTTCGTGGCCACGGCTTCGATCTCCTGGTCAGTCAGCGTCTTCTCGCGCGGCTGGATCGTGACTGCGATCGCGATCGACTTCTTGCCGTCGTCGATGCCCTTGCCTTCATAGACGTCGAACACGTTCACGCCGGTGATCAGCTTCTTGTCGACGCCTTGCGCGGCGCGCACGATGTCGCCGGCCTTCACGGTGCGATCGACGATGAAGGCGAAGTCGCGCGACACCGGCTGGAACGCCGACAGCTCGATCAGGGGTTTTGCGCGGGTCGGCTTCTTCTTGGCCTCCGGAATGCGGTCGAGGATCACCTCGAACAGCATCAGCGGACCGTCGGCGCCGAGCGCCTCGAGCGCGCGCGGATGCATCTCGCCGAAATAGCCGAGCACGTTCTGCGGACCGATCTGGATCGTGCCGGAGCGGCCCGGATGCAGCCAGCCGGGACCGCCGGCCACGATCTGAAGCGCCTGCATCGGCGCACCGGCCGCAGCCAGCACCGCCAGCGCATCGTCCTTGGCGTCAAACACATCGGCTTGCGCCGAGCCCGACCAGTGCCGTCCCAGTCCTTCCGAGGACGCAAGGCCGCGGCGGACGCCGCTTGCGGCCATGAACTGATCCTGCGGGCGATCGCCCTTGAAGATTTGACCGACTTCGAACAGCGCCACATCGCCAAAGCCGCGATCAGCATTGGCCTGTGCAGCTGCGACCAGGCCTGGCAGCAGGCTCGGGCGCATGTCGGAGAGATCAGCGGCGATCGGGTTCGCCACTTCGAGTTCGCGCTGGCCACCGCCGAACAATTTGGCTGCCGGCTTCGTGATGAACGACCACGTCACGGCCTCGATGATGCCGCGGCTCGCGAGTGCGCGCCTGGCGCGGCGGGTGCGAAGCTGGAGCGGCGTCAGCACGGGCTTGCGCGCGTCCTCGCCGCGCCCGAACGGCGTCATCGGCACCTTGTCGACGCCGTAGATGCGGACGACCTCCTCGACGATGTCGGCCTTGCCATGCACGTCCGAGCGCCACGACGGCACCGCGACCTTCACCACGGGGCCCGGGCCGGCCATCATGAAGCCGAGATGGGTCAGGATGCGCTTCATCTCGACCTGTGGCACCTCGATGCCGGACAGCCGCTTCACCTCGGTGATCGGGAAATCGATCACGCGGTCGTCGCCAAAGGCCTTTCCGACAACAACGTTCTCGGATGGCGCGCCGCCGCACAGCTCCATCACGAGCTTGGTGGCGAGCTCCAGCCCCGGCACCATGAAGGCCGGATCGACGCCGCGCTCGAAGCGGTAGCGCGCGTCGGAATTGATGCCGAGCTTGCGGCCGGTCTGGGCGATGTTGATCTCGTTCCACAGCGCCGATTCGATCAGCACGTCAGTGGTGTTCTCGTCGCAGCCCGAGGCCTCGCCGCCCATGATGCCGGCGAGCGATTCGACGCCGTGCTCATCGGCGATCACGCAGATCGCGGGATCGAGATTGTAGCTGCGGCCGTCGAGCGCGAGCAGGGTCTCGCCGTCGCGGGCGCGGCGCACCACGAGATTGCCATTGACCTTCTTCGCGTCGAACACGTGCAGCGGACGTGCGCGGTCGTAGGTCATGAAGTTGGTGATGTCGACCAGTGCGTTGATCGGACGCAGCCCGATAGCGGTCAGCCGCTTCTGCAGCCATTCCGGCGACGGGCCGTTCTTGACCCCGCGCACGAGTCGCAGCGCGAAGCCCGGGCACAGCGCGGCGTCTTCGACCGTGACCTTCACGGGACAGGGGAATTCGCCCTTGATCGGCTTGATGGACGGATCTTTGAACTTGCCCATGTCGGCGGCGGCGAGGTCGCGCGCGATGCCGTGCACGCCGGTGCAGTCCTGCCGGTTCGGCGTGAGATTGATCTCGACCACGGGATCGCCGAGCGCGGCCCATTCTGCATAGCCGGCGCCGATCGGCGCATCCGCCGGCAATTCCATGATGCCGTCATGGTCGTTGGAGATCTGCAGTTCGGCCGCCGAGCACAGCATGCCGCGGCTCTCGACGCCGCGGATGGTGCCGACGCCGAGCGTGATGTCCTTGCCGGGAATATAGGTTCCCGGCGGCGAGAACACGCTGACGAGCCCGGCGCGCGCATTTGGCGCGCCGCACACGACCTGCACCGGTGCGCCACCGTCGCCGGTGTCGACCATGCAGACGCGCAACCGATCCGCATTGGGATGCTGCTCGGCCGAAATCACCTTCGCGATGGTGAAGGGCTTCAGCGCCTTCGCCTTGTCCTCGATGTTCTCGACCTCGAGCCCGATCATGGTGAGCTTGTCGGCGAGCCGGTCCAGCGGCTCGTCGGTGTCGAGATGATCCTTCAGCCAGGAGAGGGTGAATTTCACGAGCTCAGCCCTCCGGCAAGCGTAGGCACTTCGAGCGGCTTGAAGCCGTAATGGGACAGCCAGCGGACGTCGCTGTCGAACAGCTGGCGCAGGTCGGCGATGCCGTATTTCAGCATGGCGATGCGGTCGATGCCCATGCCCCAGGCGAAGCCCTGGTACTCGTCGGGATCGATGCCGCAGGCGCGCAGCACGTTCGGATGCACCATGCCGCAGCCGAGAATCTCGAGCCAGTCCTCGCCCTCGCCGAAGCGGATCTCGCCCTTGTCGCGGCGGCACTGGATGTCGACTTCCAGCGACGGCTCGGTGAACGGGAAGAACGATGGACGGAAGCGCATGTTGATATGGTCGACCTCGAAGAATGCCTTGCAGAACTCATGCAGGATCCATTTGAGGTGGCCGAGATGCGAATGCTTGTCGATGACGAGGCCTTCGACCTGGTGGAATTGCGGCGTGTGGGTCGCGTCCGAATCGATGCGGTAGGTGCGGCCCGGGCAGATCACGCGGATCGGCGGCTTCTGGCTCAGCATGGTGCGCACCTGCACCGGCGAGGTGTGGGTGCGCAGCAGCATGCGCGAGCCGTCCTCCTTCGGGTGGAAGAAGAAGGTGTCGTGCATCTCGCGCGCGGGATGGCCTTCCGGGAAGTTGAGCTTGGTGAAATTGTAGTCGTCGGTCTCGATGTCCGGACCTTCGGCGACCGAGAATCCCATGTCGGCGAAGATCGTGGTCAGCTCGTCCCAGACCTGGCTCAGCGGATGGATGCGGCCGGCCTCGGCCGGCGCATCGCGCAGCGGCAAGGTGACGTCGATGGTCTCCGAAGCGAGCCGCGCATCGAGCGCGGCCGACTTGAGCACGTCGCGTCGTGCGGCGAGCGCCCCGGTGACCTTGTCCTTGGCCAGGTTGATCGCGGCGCCTTGGGTCTTGCGCTCGTCGGGCGACATCTTGCCGAGCGTGGCAAGCAGTGCCGAGACCGAGCCCTTCTTGCCGAGGGCTGCGACGCGCACCGCTTCGAGGGCGGCTTCATCGCCGGCGGCGGCGATCTGGTCGAGGATGGATGTTTCGAGCGTTGCGAGGTCGGACACAGTCAAATCCTTGCTGCCAAATTTGGCTGGGTTGTCGCCGCCCGAAGGCCGTAACGTCAAGCAAAAAGCCGGTCATTTCGGGCTGAAGAACGGCTGGGTTTGAACCTCGCGCGGAGGACGGGCACCAAGCGAGATACGAGGAGATCTCCGCGATGCTTTCGAAATCCTGTCTGGCCGCGCTCGCAGTCGTTCTATCGGTTGCGGGCACCCCGGCGCGCGCCATGGTTTGCATGGACAAATCCATGACGCTGGACGAGGTCGCCGACACCATCAGTGCCCAGAAGGGCTGCGAAAGCGCGATGAAGGTGTTCAGGGATTGCGAACTGACCGCGAGCGGCGACGTCGAGCTCGGCGCCGCCGTTGAGAAGAAATGCGAGGCGGACTTCAAGTCCGGCCTTAGTGCCGCGCAGACACAGGCCTACAAACGCGAGATGCGCGTGTGCGACGGCAAGTACCGGAACAAGTCCGGCACCATGTATCTCTCGTTCACGGCATTCTGTCGGGCGGAGGTCGCCCAGCGTTACTCGCAACGCGCGCTGAAGGCTGCGGGCCAGAAGGCCCGCTAGCCCTTAGGCTGCGAGCGCAGCCTTGAACCCCTTAGGCTGCGAGCGCAGCCTTGGCCTTCTCGGCGATCGCCTGGAACGACGCGGGCTCGTGGATCGCGAGATCCGACAGCACCTTGCGGTCCACGGTGATGCCCGACTTGGCGAGACCGTCGATAAATCGGCTGTAGGTCAGGCCGAACGGGCGGACGGCAGCGTTGAGACGCTGGATCCAGAGCGCGCGGAAGGTGCGCTTCTTGCGCTTGCGGTCACGGAAAGCGTACTGCTGGGCCTTCTCCACGGCCGGCTTGGCGGCGCGGATGGTGTTCTTGCGGCGGCCGTAGAAGCCCTTGGCGGCCTTGTAGACTTTCTTGTGCTTGGCGTGGGCGGTCACACCGCGTTTGACGCGAGACATGACAAAATCCTTCAGAGATGACTTGGTTTTTCGGATCGCCGCGCAAAACGCGGCAGAGATGGCAATGATCGTGGACGCGATCAGGCGTTCGGCAAGAAGTACTTCTTGACGTTGTCGCCGTCGGTCTTGAACAGCACAGCGGTGCCGCGGAGCTGACGGATCTGCTTCTTCGTCCGCTTGATCATGCCGTGACGCTTGCTGCGATGAGCGAACATCACTTTGCCGGTGGCAGTCACCTTGAAGCGCTTCTTAGCGCCCGATTTGGTCTTCAGCTTGGGCATTTTGCTCTCCTATGGCCACAACAGAATGCCGCCCACGAAGGCGGCTGGCCGTCTAAAATGCTCGTTAGAGCGTTGATTGTGCTCAGGTTTTTGCGAACAAGCGCGAAACCCGCACGGACACCGCCACGGCAGCCCTTAATCAGCCGGGCGATGAAGGCTGGGCTTATGACAGAGCGGGAGCGAAATGGCAACGATGAACCGCGGGAACAGCAACATCGACTATTGGACGTTGCCACCCTCATGCCTAATTATCTCGTCCGGAGCAGGACCAAAATGGCCCATTTTTCCCAATCGCTTTTGTCTGTTTTCGCTTCTCCGCGCCGTCTGGCCCTCCTCGCCGTGCTCACGGCTGCCGCTGTCCCTTCGACGGCCGATGCCCGCATCGCCGGCTATGACGGCATCTGGAATGTCACCTTCGCCACCACCCGCGGCCATTGCAGCTCGGGCTACAGCGTTCCCTTCACCGTCACCGGCAACCGGGTGTCGTCCGCCGGCGGCGGCCGGGTCTCGGGCACGGTCCATCGTGGCGGGGCCGTCGCGGTTCAGGTGTCGGTGGGCGCCTCCCATGCCACCGGCGGCGGCCGGCTCGGCGGCGCAGCCGGTGCCGGCTCCTGGAACGGGATCATCTCCGGCGACCGCTGTAGCGGAACCTGGCAGGCGTCGAGGACGTGAAAACAAAACGGCCCGCCGGAGATCCGGACGGGCCGTTGAAATTTCGGCTGCAACAAGCAGGCCGTCAGCGCGGCGCCAGGACCATGACGACCTGACGGCCCTCGAACCGGGCGTCCTGCTCGACCTTGGCGAGCGCGGCGACGTCGGTCTTGATCTTGTCCAGCAGCTTGGTGCCGATCTCCTGGTGCGCCATTTCGCGGCCGCGATAGCGCAGGGTGATCTTGACCTTGTCGCCTTCTTCGAAGAACCGCAGCATCGCGCGCATCTTCACGTCATAGTCGTGATCGTCGATCATCGGGCGGAGCTTGATCTCCTTGATCTCGACGGTCTTCTGGCGCTTGCGGGCTTCGGCGGCTTTCTTCTGGGCGCCATACTTGTACTTCCCGTAGTCCATGATCTTGCAGACGGGAGGGCTGACATTTGGCGAAATCTCGACCAGATCCATGCCCGCTTCCTGGGCCATCTTGATAGCCATCATCGTCTCGACCGTGCCTTTGTTGTCACCGGTCTGATCGATCAGCTGGATCTGCGCATTTCGAATATCATCATTGATGCGCGGCCCGTCTTTGCTGGCAACGGGCGGGGCTCTATTGGGACGGCGAATGGGTGGTTCTCCAACGTTATGAAAGGAAGCCGCTATTTTGAAGGAAGAAGCGTTTGCCGGCAAGCAAGTCGCGTGTACCGCGATCGAAAACCCTCAAATGCGAGGCTTTTTGGTCACGCCTAACGGTACGGTGCTCGACATAGACACCTTGCCCCGGTTCCGCAAGCGTCCCAAAAGGTCAGGGTTGATACCGGATTACGCCGCCAGACCGGCCTAGACAGCTCAAACCGCACAGCCGGAGTAAATGTTCCATGACCAACGCGATCTCCGAAGCCGTGCTCGACTTCATCGAGATGGGCGAGGGCCCTTCAACGCGCAAGATCGCGGTGCGCCACCGCGCCGGGCAAGGGCCCGGCCTGGTCTGGCTCGGCGGCTTCAAGTCCGACATGCAGGGTGGCAAGGCAGTGGCGCTGGATGGCTGGGCTGCAGAGCATGGCCGTGCCGCGGTCCGGTTCGATTATTCCGGCCATGGTGAATCCAGCGGCGATTTCGCTGACGGGACCATCGGAAGCTGGCTCGAGGACAGCATCGCGGTGTTCGAGCGCTTCTGCACCGGTCCTCAAGTGCTGATCGGCTCGTCGATGGGCGGCTGGATGGCGCTGCTGCTCGCGCGCGAGATCAGGAAGCGTGCCGGAAAGGCGTCGCTCGCGGGCCTGGTGCTGATCGCGCCCGCGCCCGACTTCACCGAAGAGCTGATGTGGAAGAATTTTTCGCCCGAGGTGAAGAAAGAGATCGAGACCAGGGGGTTTTGGCTGCGGCCGTCCGAATATGGCGACGGCACGCCCTATCCGATCACGCGGAAGCTGATCGAGGAGGGGCGCAACCATCTCGTGCTCGGCAGCGCCATCGATCTCGGCTGTCCCGTCCGCATTCTGCAAGGTGCCCAGGATCCCGACGTGCCGTGGCAACACGCGTTTGCACTGACGCATCGCCTGCCGGCCGACGATGTCGTGCTGACCATGATCCAGGACGGCGATCACCGCCTGTCGCGCCCGCAAGACATCGCGCGCATTCTTGCCGCGGTAGCGGAGATCGGGTGAGGTGTCTCAAGCAACAGGCCGGGAGATGCGCTGATGACCACCACCGCCATGCTGCGCGCTTTCTGCGACGCGGTCGAGCAGCGCAACGGCTGCGCCTTTGCCGACCTGTTCACTGAAGACGGTGTCTACCACGACGTCTTCTACGGTGCGTTTGCCGGCCGCGAAAAGATCGCAGCGATGGTCGACGACTGGTTCTATCGCACGGCGACTGACTTCCGCTGGGACATGCATGATCCCGTGTCCGACGGCACCACGCTCTATGCCCGCTACACGTTCAGCTATCGCTCGACGTTGCCGGAAGCGAACGGCGCGCGGGCGATGTTCGAGGGCGTCGCGATCATGACGCTGCGCGACGGCAAGATCGCGAGCTATCGCGAGGTCGCCAACACCGCCCCGGCGTTTGTCGACCTGAGGTTTGCACCGGAGCGGATTACGAAGATCGTGGCCAAGCAAGGCGCGGAGCTGAAGGCGAGGCCGGAGATGAAGCGGCATCTCATCTAACCGTCATTCCGGGGCGCGCGAAGCGCGAGCCCGGAATGACAGCGGGGTTACGGCGCCGGCGGTTTCGCCATCGGCTTGCGTTGCGCCAGCGCCGCCACCGTCGCGGTGCCGATCGGGCCCTGCTCGTCGTAGAGCCAGCATTCGCCGATCGCGACGCCGTCGGTGGCCTGGTGATTCACCACATCGAAGCCGATCCAGTTCGTCACCGGCAAACGGTGCAGATAGATCGTCACGTCGCTGTTGATGTAGCCGAGCCCCTTGTCGCCGGCATTGGCAAACGGGCTCGCGAAGTCGGCACCCGTGGCGACATGGACGAACGGCGTCATCGGCACGCCCGCAACGAGCTCGCGCACCTCGCTCATCCAGAGTCGGCGCGCTCCAAGCGATCCCATATGGCCGACGATCGGCCGTGTCGTCCATTTGCCGTTCATGCCGAGCCGTGGATCGGTCGGCTTTGGAATTTCCGCCGGCTTCGGCACGTCCCAGTTTGGTGGCGACCAGACATTGCCGTCGGGGTTTTGCGTCCGCCGCAATAGTTGGCAGGACGCGCGCGCCATGCTGACGCCGCCGGAGACAAACTCCGCCTCGACCACGCGGATGCGTAGTCCGTCGCGCACCAGCCGCGTCGTCACTTCGATCGGCTTGTCGATGGTCGGCAGCCGGAACATGTCGACGGTCAACCGCGCCGGCACCAATTCAGGGCCGGAATGGCGCTCCTCGATGGCGAAGCCGAGCAGGCCGATGATGACGCGTCCGTGCAGTGATTTCGGATCCCACGGGCCGTTGGCGACTTCCGTCGGATGGAATGTATCGCCGTCGCGGGTGAAGAAAGGCATGTTTGTCATGACGCGCGACCTTGAAGCATCGTGCGGGGAAATCAAGGTGCCCGACCCTCATGGTGAGGAAGCCGCTTGCCACTCCTCACGAACGCTCTCATCGGGTTCGTTCGCGATTGCAGCTTTCGCCACTGCAAATTCCTCACGCGGCACCAACTGCTGCAGCGCCCAGACCGCAGCCCCGCGCACCAGCGGGCTCGCATCTCCCAGCAATCGCCGCACCTCGTCCGCCAGCATCGCATCGCCGGAGTTGCCGATCGCGATCAGCACGTTGCGCAGGAAGCGGTCGCGGCCGACGCGCTTGACCGGGGACTTCGTGAACAGCGCACGAAATGCGGCATCGTCGAGTTGCGCCAGCTCGGCGAGCTCCGGCGCGCGCAACTCGTCGCGCGCGGCGAGCTTTGCTTCGCGGCCCTCCTGCGCGAACTTGTTCCAGGGGCAGGCGGCGAGGCAGTCGTCGCAGCCATAGATGCGGTTGCCGATGGCCTTGCGAAACTCGCGCGGGATCGGTCCCTTGTTCTCGATGGTGAGGTAGGAGATGCAGCGCCGCGCATCGAGCTTGTAGGGCGCGGCAAACGCCGCGGTCGGGCAGATGTCGAGACACGCCTGGCACGAACCGCAATGATCGATCTCGGCGCTGTCGCGCGGCAGCTCCAATGTGGTGTAGATCGCACCGAGAAACAGCCATGAGCCGAACTCGCGCGAGACGAGATTGGTATGCTTGCCCTGCCAGCCCAAATGCGCGGCTTGCGCGAGCGGCTTCTCCATCACCGCCGCGGTGTCGACGAACACCTTCACTTCCGACGGCGCGGTCGCGACCAGCCAGCGTGCCAGCGCCTTCAGCCGCTTCTTGATCAAATCGTGATAGTCGTCGCCCTGCGCATAGACCGAGATCGCCGCGCGCGTGCGCTGTTGCAGGATTGCGAGCGGATCAGAGTCGGGGCCGTAATTGACGCCGAGCATGATCACCGAACGCACGTCCTGCCACAGCCCGCGCGGATCGACGCGGCGCTCCGGCTGCGCCGCAAGCCAGTCCATGTCGCCATGGCCGCCCGCGGCGATGAATTCGAGGAAATGTTTTCCGGCGTTCTCGATCGTGCCGGGTGTGGTGATGCCGATGCAGTCGAAGCCGAGCGCGCGCGCCTCACGCGCGAGCGCCGTCTTCAGTTCAGTCGGATCGGAGTTCAGAAATCCAGGTCCACGTAGGTCCGCGACGCCGGCACGCCCGCCAGCCATTCGCTCAGCAGCGGGCGGAACGACGGGCGGGATTTCACCCGCGCGTACCACGCCTTTGCCGCGTCGTCCTCGCTCCATGGCACGTCGCCCAGATAGTCGATCGCCGAGAGATGCGCCGCGGCGGCGAGATCCGCGTAGGTGGGCCGGTCGCCGGCGAGGAAGTTACGCGTCTGCGCCAGCCAGCCGATATAGGCGAGATGATAGCGCACGTTGGCCTTCGCCGCGCGCATCACGTCGGCCGAGGGCGGTCCACCACCGTTCTCCTCGCTCATGAAGCGCTTGTAGATGCGCTCGGTGACAAGCGGGTGGGAGACTTCCTCGAAGAACTTTTCGTTGAACCAGGCCATCAGCCGGCGCACTTCGACGCGCTCGGCGATCGTATCCGGCATCAGGCGCTTAAGGCCCATCTCGGCGCCATAGGCCTCGTCGACATATTCGGCGATGACGGCCGCGCCCGGGATCGGCGGCTGTTCGTCGTCCACCAGGACCGGCGTGGTGCCGGCCGCATTGAGCAGCAGAAACGCCTCGCGCCGTTCCCAGCTGCGCTCCTCGACCAGCTTCAGTTCGAGTCCGTATTCGCCCGCGATCAGACGGATGAAGCGCGAATGCGGACAGAACGGATGATGAAACAGCGTAAACATGAAGCCTTTGACTATTTGATGGTGCTTAACAATCCATCAATGTTTGTGCGGCGCCACACTAGTCCTTCAAAACCACGAGGCAAGGGTGCGACGCCGCATTTTGCGATTGCAGCAAAAGGGCGAATAGGCGAGAAGAGCCCCGCTTTTCCCGCGGAAATGGACCGTAAATATGTCAGATGCAATACGGGCAGTGATCCTCGGCATCATCGAGGGTGTGACCGAGTTCCTTCCTGTCTCCTCGACCGGCCACCTGCTGCTTGCGGAGCGCTTCTTCGGCCTTGGCGAGGGTTCCTTCTGGGATTCGTTTACCGTTCTGATCCAGCTCGGCGCGATCCTTGCGATCGTCGTGTTGTACTTCAAGAAATTGTGGGACGTCGCGATCGGCATGTTCACCGGCGATGCCTATGCACGCCGCTTCGTGATCGGCGTGCTGGTGGCGTTCCTGCCCGCGGTCGTCGTCGGTCTCGTCGCCGGCAAATACATCAAGAGCATGCTGTTCAATCCGTGGGTCGTGTGCTTCTCGCTGATCGTCGGCGGCGCCATCCTGCTGTGGGTCGATCGGCTCGATCTCAAGGCGCGCGAGCATGACGCCACCAGGTTTCCGCTATTAATGTATCTCTATATCGGCATCGCGCAGTGCATCGCGATGATCCCGGGCGTGTCGCGCTCCGGCGCCAGCATCGTCGCCGCGATGTTTCTGGGGGCCGACAAGCGCGCGGCGGCGGAATTCTCGTTCTTCCTCGCCATTCCCACCATGATCGGCGCGTTCGCCTACGATTTCTACAAGAACCGCTCCGAGATGACGATGGATCACATGGGCATCGTCGCGATCGGCTTCGTGGTGTCGTTCATCACCGCCATCATCGTGGTGAAGGCTTTCCTCGGATACGTCACCCGCCACGGCTTCGTGGTGTTTGCCTGGTGGCGCGTCGTCGTCGGCACGCTCGGCCTGATCGCGCTGGCACTCGGCCATTAACCTTTGCTGACGCGCCTCAACGCAATATCAGCTTTTGACCGCTAGGCAGTCTCCGGAGCGGGGTGGTGCGCACCCCGCAGGCGGAGCTGACCAATGACCCTTGTCAGCGGCTGGGGGCGTTTCCCGGTCGTCGATACCGAAGTGCTGCGGCCGCGCTCGTTCGAGGCGGTGGCTGCGGCCGTCACGGCGGCGACCGGCTCGGTCGCCCGGGGCAACGGCCGCGCCTACGGCGATGCCGCGATCGGCGCCAGCCGGACCATCGGGATGACCGGGTTCGACCGGGTCAGGTCGTTCGATCCGGCCACGGGCCGCATCCGCCTGGAAGCCGGCGTGCTGCTGTCGGACCTGATCGACACCTTTGGTTCGCGTGGGTTCCTGCCTTTCGTGGTGCCGGGCACGCAATTCGTCTCGGTCGGCGGCGCGATCGCGGCCGATGTCCATGGCAAGAACCATCATTGCGAGGGCGGCTTCGGCCGCTATGTCGACAGCATTCTGCTGCGTACCGGACAGGGCGAGACCATCGAGGCCTCGCGCGAGCAAAATTCCGATGCCTTTTTCGCGACCGTCGGCGGTATGGGCCTCACCGGGATCATCCTCGAAGCCACGATGCGGCTGCGCACCGTCGAGACCGGCTGGATCCGCGAGCGGGTGATCTCTGCATCCGATCTCGACGCTGCGATGCGTGCGCTCGAGGCGAGCGATTCCGCGACTTATTCGGTGGCATGGATCGATTGCGCTGCGCGCGGCAGCGACCTCGGCCGCGCGCTGATCTATCTCGGTGAGCACGCCCGCGCCGACGAGCTTGCCGAAGGCGCCGATCGCTTTCCAATCGGCAAGGATCCCGGCCTCGCCGTGCCCGTCGACCTCCCGTCGATGACGCTCAATCGTTACAGCATTCGCGCCTTCAACGAGCTCTACTACCGCATGGGCGCGCGGCGCGCCGGCGGTCACCATGTGGTCTCGCTCTATCCATATTTCTTTCCGCTCGACAGCATCGCTGACTGGAATCGCATCTATGGCCGGCGCGGTTTTCTCCAGCATCAATGCGTGATCCCGGAGTGGGGCGCGCGCGAGGTGCTCGGCGAGATCCTCGACCGCGTCTCGAAGCGCGGCGACGCCTCCTTCCTCGCGGTGCTGAAGAAGCTCGGCCAGGGCGACGGCCTGCTGTCGTTTCCGCTGCCCGGCTACACGCTGGCGCTGGATTTCCCGGTGAAGGGCGACATCCTGAATTTCCTCGACGAGATCGACCGTCTCGTCGTCGCCGCCGGCGGCAGGCTTTATCTCGCCAAGGATGCGCGGCAATCGCGCGCGACCTTCGAGGCCGGCTATCCCGCGTTGCCGCGCTTCAACGCGATCCGCAAATCGCTCGATCCCAATGGGGCCATCCGCTCGAAGCTTTCGCAACGTCTGTTTGATGAGGTTTAACCCGTGACGTCACGCAAGACCGTTTTGGTGCTCGGTGGCTCCTCCGATATCGGACGCGCCGCAGCGCGCGCCTTTGCCAAGGCCGGATACGATGTCGGGCTCGCCGGGCGCGATGTCGCTGCGCTGGAGCCCGACGCCGCCGATCTGCGCGCCCGCTACAATATCGAAGCGAACACGTGGAAATTCGATGTGCTCGATACGGCGTCGTTCGACGGCTTTGTCGCCGGCCTTCCCGTCTTGCCTGACGTCGTTATCTCGATCGTCGGCTTGTTGGGCGCGCAGGAGCAGGCGGAAAGCGATCTCGCCCATGCCACGACGATCATGCGCTCGAACTACGAGGGGCCCTCGCTGATCCTCGGCCTGTTCGCCGAAAAGTTTCTAGCGCGCGCCACCGGCACGATTGTCGGCGTGTCCTCGGTCGCCGGCGATCGCGGCCGCGCCTCGAACTATGTCTACGGCTCGGCCAAGGCCGGCTTCTCCGCGTTCCTGTCAGGCCTGCGCGCCCGCGCCAGCCGCGGCGGCGTGCATGTCGTTACCGTCAAGCCCGGCTTCGTCCGCACCAAGATGACGGAGGGCATGAAGCTGATCGGCCCGCTCACCGTCGAGGCGCCGGTGGTGGGCGATGCGATCCTGACTGCCGTCGAGAAGAAGGCGGATGTCGTCTATGTCAGCGGCAAATGGCGTCTCGTGATGCTCATCATCAAGACGCTGCCGGAGGCGGTATTCAAGAGGCTGAAGTTTTGAGGCCGTCGCCGCGTTGACGGTGCGCCCCCTCTCCCGCTTGCGGGAGAGGTGAAATCAACTCACGCGCTCTTGCGCTGGAACTGGCCGGCGGCGCGAAAACGCCAGAGATATTGCGGGGCGATCGCTTCCAGCGAATCGGCGGTGATGCCGAGGCCTTCCAGCGTCAGCCCGGCGGCCCTCGCGGCATCCGACACGACATTGTCGCGCTCGAGCAGCGTGACCTGGTCCGGCGTCAGCTTCAGCACGCCCGGCGCGAACTGCAGGAAGTTGGCCTTGAAACGGGCAAGCCCGAACGACAGCGGCACCAGCATCGGCTTGCGATCAGCGATCCCGACGATGGCCTCGATGATCTCGCGCATGGTCAGCACTTCCGGCCCGCCGAGCTCGTAGGTAGCACCTGGCTTGGCCTTGCCGTCGACGGCATCGGCGATCGCGGTGGCGACGTCGCCGACATAGACCGGCTGCATCCTGGTCTCGCCGCCGATCAGCGGCAGCACCGGCGACATCCGCGCCAGCGCCGCAAAGCGGTTGGTGAACTGGTCCTCGGGACCAAATATCACGGAGGGGCGGAAGATCGTGGCCGACGGCACCGCCGCCGTCACCGCCGCTTCGCCGGCCGCCTTGGCGCGGGCGTAGCGCGAGGGCGACTCGGCGTCGGCGCCGATCGCCGAGACATGCACCAGGCGCGCGCCGGCGGCCGCTGCCGCCTTGGCGACCGTCTCGGCGCCCTTGGCCTGGACCGCGTCAAAGCTCTGCGCGCCGCTCTCGGTGAGGATGCCGACCAGGTTGATCACGACATCCGAATCACGCACCGCCGCCTCGACCGAGGCCGGGTAGCGCAGATTGGCCTGGATGGTGTGGACCTGCCCGACCTTGCCCGAGGGCTGGAGGTATCCGGCCAGTTCCGGCCGCCGCACCGCGACCCGGACCCGGTAATCCCGCCGGCACAGCGCGCGGACGACATTCCGGCCCAAAAACCCGGAGCCGCCGAAAACCGTGACGAGAGTTTCCAGATTCGATGCCATGAGATCTATTCCTGGGGTCCGTTCCTGCGGGAAGAGTGCGTGTTATCAGGCTTGTATCGGGCCGGTTTGCAATGCGCAATCCGCATCCCCAAACCCGGGTCAAGCTTGAATTGACAACCGCGTCACCGAACCGTAGTAACCGCCTCCGTGCCCCAAACGGCATGCCCAGGTGGTGGAATTGGTAGACGCGCTGGCTTCAGGTGCCAGTGGCTTAACGGCCGTGAAGGTTCGAGTCCTTTCCTGGGCACCATTTTGCGGGATTTGGACGCAAAATAGCTACCTCCAATCGTTGGAGATAGTAGGGCAGCGATCCCGGTATCGCCGCCGCGAAGGCCCCTTTGGCCGATCAAACCGGCACTTGCGCCCTCAAACCACCCGCCGGCCGGCCCGATTCGCGACCGATTTCTGCACAAAATACATGGCGACCAGCGTGATGATCGTCGTCGTGACGACGACATAGCCGATCCGCTCGAAATGGAGCAGCGAGCCGTCCGGTTGTTGCGAGATGATCGCTGCGGCGAACACCGAGCCGAGCCCGCCGGAGAGCTGCTGGAGCGAGGCGCTGACCGCGCTGAACGAGCCGCGCTGGCTGGGATCGGGGATCGCCGATATCAGCGCCTGCGACGGGATCATGCGCGAGAAGATGCCGACGAACATCAGCACGTTGACGGTGATCGCGGTCGCCAGCGAGACGTGGCCGAGATGGGTGTAGATCAGCACCATGACGACGGTCATCGCGCAGCCGAACACGAAGGTCGGATATTTGCCGAAGGCGTCGCTGGCGCGGCCGACCAGCGGTCCCGTGACGATGCTGAACAGGCCGGAGACCAGATAGATCGTCGGCAGATGCACGATGTCGATGCCGATATTGTTCACGGTGAAGGCGCTGGAATACGGCATCAGCATGTATCCGCCCGTCGCCAGCAATGTCGTGACCGCGAAGGCCAGCGTGTAGCGAGGTTCTCCGATGGTCGCGACCAGATGGTGGAACGGGTTCCTGTCCTGCTTCAGCTTCAGATGCGCGTCGACCGGCTCCATGGCGAAGGCGATGATGGCGATCGCCAGGATCGACAGGCCGACGATCGCAAAGAAGCAGACATGCCAGCTCCAGTGATTGGCGAGAAACAGTCCGGCCGGAACGCCCAGCACCTGGCTCGCGGCGAACGCGGTCTGGACGAAGCCCATCACGCGGCCGCGCAGATGCAGCGGAAACAGATCGGTGACGATGGCCAGCACGATCGAGCCGATCACGCCGCCGAACAATCCGGTCACGATCCGGCCGAGCAGCAGCACGTGGTAGTTCTGCGCCAATGCGCAGAGCAGGGTTCCGAGCGTGAAGCCGACATAGAAGAACAGCAGCAGGCGCTTGCGATCGAAGCGATCGGCAAAGCCGGCGGCCAGGATGCCCGAAAGTCCGGCGCTGAACGCATAGGCCGAAACCGCGACGCCGAATTGTCCGGCCGTGATGTTGAGCGAGGGCATCATGATGGCGCCGAGCGGCGACATGATGATGAAATCGAGAATGATCGAGAACTGTGCAAACGCGAGCAGCGCCACGAGGAGTGACTGGTAGCGCGTAAAGCCGCGCTGGCGTTCCTGTTGATCGTCGAGTGGCGCGGCGAGCGTCTGTTCGGTCATGGCACCTGATGCGTGGTGAATGGGGCTGGCAACACATAGGGTGGGCCGGGATGATTTCCACGGGCGCGGGCGCCGAGTTCCGCTGGTATATCGAGCGCGCGCGGGATTGTGGGATCCGTGCAACAGCCTGCGGGCCGGACCTCCCGCCCGCGCTTCCTTCAGCCCCGATTAAGTCGCCCTTAGCGAATGCGAACTAGGGTCGCGGCCATCCATTTTCCTGCTCCCCCGGCCTTTTGGGCCGGTCGCGTTGCGGCAAGTCAGAGCGTTTTCGGATGGAGCAGCCCGTCTGGCAGTACGATCGGAGCGAGGCCGCGCCGCAGGCCACGGCGGCGCCCGCCCGCACCCTTGTGATCGATCTCGAAGGCGCTTTGCTCCGCTCCGAGCTGCTGATGGAGGCGCTGTTCAGCAGCCCCGGCCGCATGCTGGCCCGCTTCGGCGCGGGCGGGCGCCCGGGCATGGCGGCGCTCACGGATATCCTGGCGCGGGCCGAGATCGACTACGCCCATCTGCCCTATGACACCGATGTGCTGAACCAGGCGCTGGCGGCGCGGGCGCGGGGCGAGAAGATTTTTCTGGTCGCCGGCCGCTTCACCAATCATGCTGCTGGCATCGCTGCGCATCTCGGTTTCGACGGCATCGTAGCGCCGGCTGATCTCACTGCCGGCGATCGTCTGCCGTTCGATCGCGCCTCTATCGAGCGCATCGAGAAGCGCGACAGTCATGGCGTGAGTTGGAAGACCTGGGCCAAGGCGCTGCGGGTCTATCAATACGCCAAGAACACGCTGGTGTTCGTGCCGGCGATCACCGCGCATCAAATGAATTTCGCCACGCTCGGTTCTGCGCTGCTGGCGTTCCTGGCGTTCTCGGCCTGTGCGTCGGGCGCCTATCTGATGAACGATCTGCTCGACCTTGCCGCCGACCGCCAGCACCCGACCAAGCGCCATCGCGCGCTTGCGGCAGGTGATCTGCCGATCTCGTCGGCGCTGCTCGCGATCCCCGTGCTGTGGCTGTTCGCGCTCACCGCCAGCCTGTGCATCTCCGCCACCTTCCTCGGCGTGCTCGCCGCCTATCTCGCCACCACCATCGCCTATTCGCTGGTGCTCAAGCGCAAGATGCTGGTCGACGTGGTGACGCTCGCCGGCCTCTACTCCTTGCGCATCGTCGCCGGCGCGGTTGCCGCGGGCGTCGTGCTGTCGGAATGGCTGATGGTGTTCTCGCTGTTCGTGTTCACCTCGCTCGCGCTGATCAAGCGCTTCAGCGAGCTCAGCATGCGCCAGGGCGAGGGCCTCGCCGATCCCTCCAACCGCGACTACCGCATCACCGATTTGCACATCATCGCCGCGATGGCGGCCGCGAGTGCCATGAATGCGGTGACCGTGTTCGCACTCTACGTGTCGTCCTCCGCGGTGACGCCGCTCTACAGCCGTCCCTGGATGCTCTGGCTGCTCGCGCCCCTGCTGCTCTACTGGTTCGGCCGCGCCCTGATGGTCGCACATCGCCGCGAGATGCCGGACGATCCCATCATCTACGCCTTCCGGGACGGCGCCAGCCGCACCACCGTGGCGGCGATGGTCTGCATCATGCTGGCGGCGATCTGACCGGGCCCGCATCCGGCGCTTGCGCGGGCCGCTTGCAGTGGATACATCGCGGGCCATCCGGTTAGCTTATGATCTCGACGCGACCGATTCGATTGAGGGTTTGAAACGCCATGACCGTACGCCTGCATCGCGGCGACCTGCCCGACCTCGCCCGCTACACCGGAGCGGTGGCAATCGACACCGAGACCATGGGCCTGAACCCGCACCGCGACCGGCTCTGCGTGGTCCAGCTCTCGCCCGGCGACGGCAGCGCCGACGTGGTGCAGATCCCCAAGGGCCACACCGACGCGCCGAACCTGAAGGCGCTGCTGGCCAATCCCGCCATCACGAAAATCTTCCATTTTGCGCGGTTCGACGTCGCGGTGCTGTACCAGACGTTTGGCGTGATGACCGGGCCGATCTACTGCACCAAGATCGCCTCTCGCCTGACCCGCACCTACACCGACCGCCACGGCCTCAAGGACCTCGTCCGCGAGGTGCTCAATGTCGACCTCTCCAAGCAGCAGCAATCCAGCGATTGGGGTTCCGACAGCCTGACCGAGCCGCAACTCGCCTACGCCGCCTCCGACGTGCTGCATCTGCACGCCCTGCGCGAGCGGCTCGACGCCATGCTGGTCCGGGAGGGCCGCACCGCGCTGGCAAAAGCCTGTTTCGACTTCCTGCCGACCCGCGCCCTGCTCGACCTCCAGGGATGGGGGGAAGAGGACATTTTCGCGCATTCCTGAGCCCTTGGCCGGCGACTGGCATTGAGGCTGCCGCCCTGTTTCGGACACTTTCCTGACGGCCTGTCGCGGGCTGCATATTCCTGAGGTCGCGGGTACAATGGGGCGCCCTCGATTGGAGCCTTCTGACCAGGCAAGCGATGCCCCCGGAGCAGCGGTGAACTCGGCCCAGTTTCCAACCTACGACGCCGCGTTGGCGGCGAAGTTTGCCAGCGCGGCGCGCCACAGCCGCCTGGTGCGGATTCTGCGCATCGCGGTGCCGGTGACGGTGGTTCTGGCCATGGCCTCGATCGTCGCCGTCTCGACCTTCCTGAACCCCTTCAGCATGATTCCCGTGAAGGTCGATTCCGGAAACCTCGTGGTGACGGGCACCAAGATCACGATGGAATTACCGCATATGTCCGGCTTCACGCCGGACCAGCGGCCCTATGAACTCTGGGCCAAGACCGCGACGCAGGACATCACCGATCCCGATCATGTCGATCTCTCGGATTTGCGCGCGAAGGTGCTGATGGAAGACCAATCGACCCTGTTCCTCGATGCCCGCACCGGCCGCTTCGACAACAAGCAGCAGCAGCTCGACCTGCACAAGGACATCTTCCTGCGCACCTCGACCGGCTACGAGGCGCGGTTGAACTCGGCCTTCGTCGACATGAACAAGGGCACGGTCTCCTCGGATGATCACGTCGACGTCAAGCTGACCAACGGTACGCTGACCGCCGACCGGCTCCGCATCACCGAAGGCGGCGACGTCATTCGCTTCGAAGGCAATGTCGTGATGTATCTGGACAAGATCAGCACGGATGACGCCGCTATCGCGCCGCCTGTCGAGCAACCCGCGCCGGCGCCGGCGAAGTCCAGGAACAAGTCTGCGAACTCAAAATGATTTTGATGGCCAATTTTTTCCCGCGCAATCAGGGCAAGCGGCGCGTCACCGTCCGCGCAGCGGCGTTTGTCGTCGCCGTCGCGCTAGCCGCAATGGGTGCGGCGGTCGCGCAGAGCACGATGCAGGGCGTGCCCAATGCCATGCAGGGCTTTTCGCAGAACCGCGATCAGCCGATCCAGATCGACGCCGCTACGCTCGAGATGCGCGACAAGAAGAAGGAGGCGACCTTCTCCGGCAATGTGAAGGTCGTGCAGGGCGACACCACCATGACCTCGAAGACGCTGGTGGTGTTCTACGAATTCGAGCAGCGACAAGGCGGCCGCACCTGCGCAAACCGCACCGGCAAAGGGTGCGAAAGCAGCTCCCATGCAGTCGGCGGCGCCGGGGCCTGGCGGCGCCTCCTCGATCAAGCGGCTGGAAGCGCGCGGCAACGTTGTCGTCACCCAGAAGGACCAGGTGGTGACCGGCGACACCGCGGTCTTCGACACCAAGACCAACCTCATCACCATGCTCGGCGGCTCGGGCCAGGTGGTCCTGACGCAGTGCCAGAACGTGCTGCGCGGCGACCGTCTCCTGGTCGACATGACCACCGGCGTCTCGCGGGTGGAGTCCGAGAGCGGCAGGGTGCAGGGCCTGTTCATCCAGTCCCAGGGCGGACCGAACGGCAAATGCGGGACGCCCGCAACCCCTGGCTCAGGCCCGGCGGTGCCTTCGCTCATTCCAGGTAAGCCCAAGTAAATCAAAGAGTTAAGTAATAATTTTTGGCCGCGAGGTTGAAGCCGGCGCGACAAGACTGTATCTACCGCAACGGGCTTTCGAAGCGGGGTCCGCCGCTTTTCGGGCGTGTTTCACTGGGCATGAGACATCCCTTCATTCATGCTGCGTCGGCGAATTGAGAGGTCGGCGCGGCAGATCGCGCGGACATCGCGTAAAAACCGCGCAAGGCTAGAAGGCGGGGATGGTCGATCTATTCAGCATGTTCCGTCGGCGCCCCGCCAAGCGCGGCCGGCCAGGATTTGCCCGTCAGGACATTACCGCGCTCGATGACAGCGTCGGCAGCCTCGTACCGAGCCCCGTGCGGGACGCGCCGCCGATTGCCCGTGACCAGCCGATGCAGGCCTCGGACCCCTATGGCGTCGAGGCACCGCCGCGGCCGCGTCAGCCGGCCGCTCAACCGCCCAAAGCCAAGCCCGCCGCAAAGGCCAAAGGCTCGGGTGGACCGCAGCTGTTGCGGCGGCCGGGCTTCCTGGCTGTGCATAGCGTGGAAAAAAGTTTTGGCAGCCGCCAGGTGGTGCGCGGCGTCAGCATCTATGTGCGCCGCGGCGAAGCGGTCGGCCTGCTGGGTCCGAACGGCGCCGGCAAGACCACCGTGTTCTACATGATCACCGGCCTGATCAAGGCCGATCGCGGCGCGATCGAGCTCGACGGCCACGATGTCACGAAGCTGCCGATGTATCAGCGCGCCCGGCTTGGCATCGGCTATCTGCCGCAGGAAGCCTCGATCTTCCGCGGCCTCACCGTCGAGCAGAACATCCGCGCCGTGCTCGAAGTGGTCGAGCCCTCGCGCAAGAAGCGCGAGGCACAGCTCGACTCGCTGCTCGACGAATTCAACATCACGCGCCTGCGCAAATCGCCGTCGATTGCGCTGTCAGGCGGCGAGCGCCGCCGCGTCGAGATCGCGCGCGCGCTGGCGACGCGCCCGAACTACATGCTGCTCGACGAGCCCTTCGCGGGCATCGATCCAATTGCGGTGGGCGACATTCAGGACCTCGTCCGCCATCTCACCAATCGCGGCATCGGCGTGCTCATCACCGACCACAATGTCCGCGAGACGCTCGGCCTCACCGACCGTGCCTATATCGTCTATGCCGGTGAAATCTTGACCGAGGGCAGCCCGGATGAGATCGTTGCTGATCCTGACGTTCGCCGGCTTTACCTTGGCGAGGAATTTCGCCTCTAGCCCTTTTTTCGAATTCGTCAAGGCGTGTACATCGGGCTCGGACTAAGATAAGCAAGAATCGGACCAACTTTTTGGATCGGTTCTTGCTTCATGGCGCTCACGCAGAGATTAGAGTTCCGGCAATCGCAGTCGCTGGTCATGACGCCGCAGTTGATGCAGGCGATCAAGCTGCTGCAGCTGTCCAATCTCGATCTCACCACCTTCGTGGAAGAGGAACTCGAGCGGAACCCGCTGCTGGAGCGGGCCAACGACGAGCCCCCCGCAGGCGAAGCCTCGGCCGAGGCTGGCCAGTTCGACGATTCCGATGGCGGCCATAACGACGAGCCGGGCGGTGGTCCGGGCGAGGCGTTCGAGCCGGGCCAGGAAGAATGGATGAGCAAGGATCTCGGCACCCGCGCCGAGATCGAGCAGACCCTCGACACCGGGCTGGACAACGTCTTTTCCGAGGAGCCGGCTGAGGCCGCGGCGCGCAACGCCCAGGATGTGGCGCCGACCACCTATACCGAATGGGGCGGCGGTGCCTCCGGTGACGAGGACTACAATCTCGAGGCCTTCGTCGCCGCCGAAACCACGCTCGGCGACCATCTTGCCGAGCAGCTCGCAGTCGCCTTCACCGGCGCGGCGCAGCGCATGATCGGGCAGTATCTGATCGATCTCGTCGATGAAGCCGGCTATGTGCCGCCCGATCTCGGCCAGGCCGCCGAGCGGCTTGGCGCAACGCAGCAGGATGTCGAGGACGTTCTTGCTGTGTTGCAAAAATTCGATCCGCCCGGCGTCTGCGCGCGCAATTTGAGCGAATGCCTGGCAATCCAGCTCCGCGAGCTCGACCGTTATGATCCCGCGATGCAGGCGCTGGTCGAGCATCTCGATCTCCTCGCCAAGCGCGACATCGCCGCGCTTGCGCAAGGTTCTGCGGTGTCGACGACGAGGACATCGCCGACATGATCGGCGAAATCCGCCGCCTCAACCCCAAGCCCGGCATGAAGTTCGGCTCGGCGCGGCTTCAGACCATGGTGCCGGACGTCTATGTCCGCCCGGGTCCGGACGGCGGCTGGCATGTCGAGCTCAACAGCGACACCTTGCCGCGCGTGCTTGTCAACCAGACCTATTATTCCGAACTGTCGAAGAAGATCGGCAAGGACGGCGACAAGTCCTATTTTACCGACGCGCTGCAGAACGCGACCTGGCTGGTGCGCGCGCTCGACCAGCGTGCCCGCACCATCCTGAAGGTCGCGACCGAGATCGTGCGCCAGCAGGACGGCTTCTTCACCCATGGCGTGGCACACCTGCGGCCGCTGAATCTGAAGGCCGTCGCCGACGCCATCCAGATGCATGAATCCACGGTGTCGCGCGTCACCGCCAACAAATACATGGCGACCAATCGCGGCACGTTCGAGCTGAAATATTTCTTCACCGCCTCGATCGCGTCGGCCGACGGTGGTGAGGCGCATTCGGCCGAAGCCGTGCGTCACCACATCAAGCAGCTGATCGATCCGGAAGCGCCTGCCGCGATCCTGTCGGATGATACCATCGTGGAACGGTTACGCGCCTCGGGCATTGATATAGCCCGCCGCACGGTCGCGAAGTACCGCGAAGCCATGCGCATTCCCTCGTCGGTGCAACGCCGTCGCGACAAGCAGAGCGCTCTTGGTAACGTCCTCTCCACCGCAATGTCCGATCGCCCCCGCAACACCGAGCCGGCCTGATTGCGCTGGCGTGAAATCGCGCTACTCTCAATCTCCCATCGTGACCGATCCATGCGCGCGCATGATCCAGAAGAGCGTGCGGCGGTTTTCCGAACAGATCATGCGCAGACAAGAACCTAACCAAGCGAGGTTCACATGACTCTCCGTGTTTCGGGCAAGAGCGTCAGCGTCGGCGAGGCCCTGCGTGGCCGCGTCGCCGACCGGACCGAAGAGGTCCTCCGTAAATATTTCGACGGCAATTATTCCGGCCACATCACGCTGAGCAAGGATGGCTTCGGCTTCCGCACCGACTGCGCGCTGCATCTCGATTCCGGCATTACGCTTGAGGCCGATTCGAACGCGCCGGACGCCTATGCCAGCGCCGACCAGGCCCTCCTGATGATCGAGAAGCGGCTCAAGCGCTACAAGAGCCGGCTCAAGGACCGCTCGGCCCGCAAGGCTCATGTCGCCTCCGCGGCGCTGGCCGCGCTCGACGCCACGAGCTATGTGCTGGAGGCGCCGGGAGAGGGTGAAGACGAGGACGAGGTCACCGGCTACAGCCCCGTGATCATCGCGGAGGCCACCACCTCGCTGAAACTGCTCTCGGTCAGCGAAGCCGTCATGGAGCTCGACCTCAGCGGGGCACCCTGCCTGGTCTTCCAACACGGCTCGTCGGGGCGGGTGAACATCATCTACCGCCGGGCCGATGGCAATGTGGGCTGGATCGACCCCCCGGGCGGCAAATCGGGCGGTTAGGCCCGCGCAAGCCCCCCCGTATCATCCGCAGTCCTTAACAATGACCGGGGCAAAGCCGCACGCCGGAGTTGGCACCGGGATTGCGTTGGAGTAGAAGCGCCCCACATCAGGACCGGGGCTAAGTCCGGCTCCTGCTTCACCTTCTTGACGCCGGCCGGGCTCGGATTGACCGAGCAGGCCAATTCGGAACCTGACGGTTTAATTCACCTCGGAAACCATCCATGCCGATTACCGATCTGGTCGCACCCGAGGCGATTCTCCCGGCATTGAAGGTCAACAGCAAGAAGCAGGCGCTCCAGGAGCTCGCGGCCAAGGCCGCCGAGCTGACCGGCCAGAACGAGCGCGCGGTGTTCGAGGTGCTGCTGCAGCGAGAGAAGCTCGGCACCACGGCGGTCGGCTACGGCGTCGCCATTCCCCACGGCAAGCTGCCCAAGCTGGAAAAGATTTTTGGCCTGTTCGCGCGGCTCGATCGCCCGATCGATTTCGAGTTGATGGACGGCCAGCCGGTCGATCTCGTCTTCCTGCTGCTGGCTCCGGAAGGCGCCGGCGCTGATCATCTGAAGGCACTGGCGCGCATCGCCCGCCTGCTGCGCGACCAGGACATCGCCAAGAAGCTCCGCGCCTCGCGCGACGCCCAGGCGATCTATTCGGTGCTCGCGCTGCCGCCCGCGACCGCAGCCTGATCTTCATTGCTGACTGCGACAGAGCGAGTGTTGAATTTCGTGCTCCGGACGCAGCGCATTCCGCGCTGTTGCCTACGACTCCGTCATAGCTTCGCTGCGCTCGCAATGTCGACGCGCAAACTTCATCGCTCAAAATGAAAGTGGGCACGCCTTCGTGCGAAGGCGTGCCCACTGAAACTATAATCGTGCGACGCGCGCGCGCTCAGTGCACGCTGACCGCTTGCAGCTCGTTGCTCCAGGCGTTCGCGACTGCGGCCTCGCGGCTGTCGGTCAGCATGATCGGCGTGCCGTCGGCAGCGTGGAGCGCGAACAGCTTGAGGCCGGGCGCAATCTTCGGCGCTTCAGGAAACAGCCCGGGAACGTCCTCGGAGCGGATCTGCTTCACATAGGCGATGTGACCTTCGCCGAGGGTTGCCAGCGTCTCGGGCGAGACAGCCTTGGCTTCGTATTCGAACGCAACGTGACCTTCACTCATGGTCTCGACTCCTTCAAAGAAACTAAGCGGTCGAGTTCCGCTACTCGTTCCATTATTCGTGCTCATTGATAGCGATTGTCTTAACGATCCTCTCCGGTTCAGGCCGGGCAAGATCGACCGACAGCAGCCCGTTCTTCAGATCCGCACCCAGCACGAGCATCCCCTCTGCCAGCACGAAGGTGCGCTGGAAGTGGCGCGCGGCGATGCCGCGATGGATGTATTGCCGGGTCTTGTCGTCCTGCTGCCGCCCGCGGATCACGAGCTGGTTTTCCTCAATGGTTACATCGAGTTGGTCGCGGGTGAATCCGGCGACCGCCAGCGTGATGCGCAGCCGCTCTGGCTGGCCGTCGGATCGGTCGCACCTCTCGATATTGTAGGGAGGGTAACCGTCGGCGCCTTTGACGACGCGATCGAGCACGCGCTCAATCTCGTCGAAGCCCAGAAGGAACGGACTGGAAAGCGTGGGAACACGAGACATAGTTTACAAAGTCCTCTCGAAGCGACTTTGGCATTTCAGGGCCCAGAAACGGCACCCCTTGGTCAGCAATATGGTCATAACCCCGTGCGGGTTCAAGCAGGTAGCGGGGGGCTTGCACAGCGCCGTTTGAGCACCCGGAATGTCCGGGAAGCCCTTGACGGCTACTGTGCATGGGGTTGTTTTCGCGTTTTTGGTCGAGCGGTGTGCGGAACCGGTCAGGCCTCGATCCGCGTCCGCCCGTCGCCGCTGAACAAGTGCAGTTTCGCCCGCACCGCCGCGACGCCGATTTTCTCCCCGATGGCCGGGGCCTCGGTTCCGGGAATGCGGACGATGATCTCGCCGGGTGGCAGCTCGCCGGGCGTGGCAGCAATGCGCTGCTCGTCCTGCTTGCGGGAACCGTAGATGAAGGTCTCGGCACCGACGCGCTCGATCGCCTCGACGGTTAGCGGAAGCGCGACACCGCCGGCCGGTGTCTGGTCGGTGATGACGAAGTCTTCCGGGCGGATGCCGAGGATGCCGGCATCAGTGCCGTCGAGCTGCGATTTGATCTCGTCGGACCGCGTCGACATCAGATTCATCGGCGGCGCGCCGATGAAGGAGGCGACGAAGGTCGTTGCCGGCTTCTCGTAAATGGCCAGCGGATTGCCGACCTGCTCGACCTGGCCGCCATTCATCACCACGAGAATGTCGGCGAGCGTCATCGCCTCGAGCTGATCGTGGGTGACGTAGATCGATGTCGTGTTGAGCCGGCGCTGCAATTTACGGATCTCGACCCGCATCGCGATGCGCAGTTTCGCATCGAGGTTCGACAGAGGCTCGTCGAACAAGAACACCTTTGGCTGGCGCACGATGGCGCGGCCCATGGCGACGCGCTGACGCTGGCCGCCGGAGAGCTGGCGCGGCTTGCGCTCCAGCATCGACGTGAGCTCGAGCACGCGCGCGGCTTCGTCGACGCGGGTCTTGACCTCGGCCTCCGCCATGCCGCGGTTGCGCAGGCCGTAAGCCATGTTGTTGAAGACACTCATATGCGGATAGAGCGCGTAGTTCTGGAACACCATCGCGATGTCGCGATCGGCGGGCTCGACCTGGTTGACGATGCGGCCGCCGATGTCGATCTCGCCGCCGCTGACGGTCTCGAGCCCTGCGACCATGCGGAGCAGCGTCGACTTGCCGCAGCCGGAGGGGCCGACCAGCACGCAGAACTGGCCGTCGGCGACATCGACGTTGACGCCCTTGATGGCCTCGAAGCCGCCGGGATAGGTCTTGCGGACGTTGCGCAGGGTGACGTTAGCCATGAAAATTCACTTCCAGAAACCTACTTTTCCGTCTCGACCAGGCCGCGCACGAACAATTTCTGCATGGCGACGACGACGAACACCGGCGGCAGCATGGCCAGCACGGCGGTCGCCATCACCACCGGCCATTCGGTCAGCGCGTCGGTGGTGGTGATCATCTTGCGGATACCGACCTGGATGGTCTGCATGTCGTCACGGGTGGTGATCAGCAGCGGCCAGAGATATTGATTCCAGCCAAGGATGAAGAGGATCACGAACAGCGCCGCCATGTTGGTGCGCGACAGCGGCAGCAGCGTATCCCAGAAGAAGCGCAGGGGACCGGCACCGTCGATGCGCGAGGCTTCCAGCAACTCGTCCGGCACGGTCATGAAGAACTGGCGGAACAGCAGCGTCGCGGTCGCTGACGCGATCAGCGGCAGCGCCAGGCCCGCATAGCTGTCGAGCATGTGCAGATCGGCGACGATCTTGTAGGTCGGATAGATGCGCACCTCGACCGGCAGCATCAGCGTGATGAAGATGATCCAGAAGATCGGCATCCGGAATGGAAAGCGGAAATACACGATCGCATAGGCCGAGATGATCGAGATCGCGATCTTGCCGACCGCAATCATCAGCGCCATCACCAGCGAGTTCAGCATCATGTTGCCGACCGGCTCGCGGGTCGAGCCGCTCGTGCCGACGAAGATGGTCTGGTAGTAGACCTCGAAGAAATGGCCGCCCGGCAGCAGCGACATCTGCCCGTTCGCGATCAGCGCGTTGTCCTGGGTCGAGGCAACGATGGCGATGTAGACCGGAAACGCCACGATCGCGATTCCGATCCAGAGGATGGCGTGGGCGACGTAGCGTCGAAAGCCCTCTTGCTCGACCATCAGTAGGTCACCTTGCGTTCGACGAAGCGGAACTGGATTCCCGTCAGCACGATGACCATGACCATCAGGATCACCGATTGCGCCGCGGAGCTGCCGAGATTGCCGCCGAGCAGGCCGTCGGAATAGACCTTGTAGACCAGCGTGACCGTCGACGTGCCGGGACCGCCGCGGGTCATGGTGTCGATGATGCCGAACGTGTCGAAGAAGGCGTAGACGATGTTGACGACCAGCAGGAAGAAGATGGTCGGCGACAGCAGCGGGAAGGTCACGGTCCAGAAGCGCCGCATCGGGCGTGCGCCGTCGATCGCGGCGGCCTCGAACACGCTCCTCGGGATGGCCTGCAGGCCGGCGAGGAAGAACAGGAAATTATAGGAGATCTGCTTCCAGGCGGCAGCGAGGATGATCAGCGCCGCGGCCTGGTTGCCGTCGAGCAGCGGATTCCAGTCGATGCCGGCGGCGCGCAGGTAACGCGCGAGCACGCCGAGCGAGGGATGCAGCATGAAGATCCAGAGCACGCCGACGACGGGCGGCGCGACCGCATAGGGCCAGATCAGCAGCGTGCGGTAGAGCGTCGACGCCGCGCAGCGGCTTGTCTGCCATCACGGCGAGCAGCAGCGCGAAGGACAGCGACGACACGGCGATCGCGAACGAGAAGAAGAAGGTCCGGACGATCGCCTCGAAATAGGCGGGGTCGTTGAACAGTTCGATATAGTTGTCGAACCAGACGAAGCTCGTCGAGAGACCGAAGGCGTCCTGCAGCAGGAAGGACTGGATGACCGCCTGCGCGGCCGGCCAGTAGAAAAATATCAGGACGACCGCGAGTTGCGGGGCAACCAGCGCGTAGGGCAATAGCTTTGATTGGAAAATCGGCTTGCTTTTGCATGATGTCGGGCTGGAGCGGCAGGCCGCGATCTGCGGCCTGCCGGCTCATCGTCTCACTTCACAGCGGTCTTTTCGAACTGCCGCAGCATCGTGTTGCCGCGCTCGACAGCCGCGTCCAGCGCCTGCTTGGCGGTCTTCTTGCCGGCCAGCGCCTGCTCGATCTCTTCCGACCAGACGTCACGCAGCTGCACCATGTTGCCGAGGCGCAGACCGCGCGAATTGTCGGTCGGCTCCTTGTTGGTCAGCTCGAGCAGCGGGGTCTCGAGATAGGGCTGATCCTTGTAGAAGCCCTCTTCCTTCGCCTTGGCGTAGGCCGCCTTGGTGATCGGCAGATAGCCCGACGCCTTGTGGATCTCGACCTGGCGATCGGTGTCCGAGAGGAAGGTGAGGAATTTCGCCACGCCCTTGTATTCGTCGGCCGTCTTGCCGCCCATGACCCAGAGCGAGGCGCCGCCGATGATCGAGTTCTGCGGCGCGCCCTTGACGTCCGGATAATACGGCATCGGCGCGGCGGTGAAGTCGAACTTGGCCTGCGCCTTGACGTTGCCGAAGAAGGCCGACGAGGTCAGGTAGATCGGGCACTCGCCCGAGGTGAAGCGGCCTTCGCCGGTGTTGGTGCGGCCGGCATAGTCGTAGGTCTTGTCCTTCTGCAGCTCGACCAGCGTTCTCGAGATGCTTGACCTGCAGCGGTCCGTTGAACTCCAGCACGGTGTCGAAGCCGTCGAGGCCGTTGGCCTTGGTGGCGAGCGGCACGTTGTGCCAGGCGGAGAGCTGCTCGAGATTGACCCAGGTGACCCAGGAGCCGGAGAAGCCGCAGGTCGTATGACCGGCGGCCTTCAGCTTCTTGGCGTCCTCGAACACCTCCGGCCAGGTCTTCGGGATCTCGGCAGTTGGCCTTCTTCAGCGCGTCGAGGTTGACCCACATCACGGTCGACGACGAGTTGAAGGGGAAGGACAGCATCTCGCCCTTCGAGGTCGAGTAATAGCCGGTGATGGCGGGCAGGTAGATCTTGGGATCGAACTTCTCGCCGGCCTCGGCCATCAGCTTGTAGACGGGTTTCACGGCGCCGGTCGCGGCCATCATGGTCGCGGTGCCGACTTCGAACACCTGCATGATGTGCGGCGCATTGCCGGCGCGGAACGCCGCGATGCCGGCGTTCATCGTGTCGGGATAGCTGCCCTTGTAGGTCGGGATGACCTTGTAGTCGCTCTGCGACGCGTTGAAGTCGTTGGCGAGCTTGACGATGACGTCGTTGTTGGCGCCGGTCATCGCGTGCCACCACTGGATTTCAGTCACGGCCAAGCGCCGGCGAGACGCCCATGCCAACCGTGACTGCAAATGCGGCAGCCGCTCCAAAGTGTCGAAGAGCCATCAAGTAAACCTCCCTTGGGCCGTCAAAAATGATCGCTTGCGCTAGCAGCGCCATATGACGTTCACATGACTGTTTAAGCGGCCGAAACGAAAGCGGCAAGCGCTGGAAAAGGGAAGCCATCAAATAGGCGAACGCGACACACGCAGCCGCATTCGTTCGCGGTGCACAGGGGTGCCCGCGCCGCAGTGCGGCATTGCTCGTTGGAGGCGGCAGGTACCGACCTTAGCGCTTGCGCTCGGGCCCGCAGACGACGCCCTTCTCGACCATCGCGTCGATCTCCGCCCTTGAGTAGCCGAACTCGCCCAGCACCTCCTGGGAGTGCTGGCTGAATTTCGGCGGCAGGCGGCGCAGGCTCGGCTTGCTGCGATCGAGCCGGATCGGCGAGGCCACGCCCTTGTACCAGTCCTTCTCGATGATATCGCCGCGGTGGATCGTGTGCGGGTTGGTCAACGCCTGGTCGATCTTCTGCACCGGGCCCGCGGGCAGGCCCGCCGCGAGCAGGCGATTGCACAGCGGCTCGGCCTCGTGCTGGCTGAACACCGCGGCAAGCTCGGCGCGCAGCGCCTCGCGATTGGCGATGCGGTCCTTGTTGCGGGCAAAGCGCGGATCGGTGCCGAGCTCGGGCTTGCCGATCTCCTTGGCGAGCTTGCGGAAGGTGCCGTCATTGCCGACGCCGATGAAGATGTTGTCGGTCTTGGTCGGGAAGATCGCGTAGGGCACGAGGTTGGGATGCTCGTTGCCGGTGAGGCCCGGCGGCTTGCCATGCATGAAATAATTCGCGGTGTGCGGATGCATGATGGCGAGGCCGGTCTCGTACAGCGTCGTTTCCAGGAACTGGCCCTTGCCCGAGCGCTGCCGTTCCGACAGCGCCATCAGGATGCCGATCGCTGCGTAAAGACCGGTGGTGATGTCGACCAGCGGCACGCCGATCCGCATCGGCCCGCTCTCGGGCGAGCCGGTCGCCGCGATCATGCCGGTCATGGCCTGGATGATGGCGTCATAGCCGGGATTGCCGCCGCGCGGGCCGTCGGCGCCGAAGCCGCAGATCCGGCAATGCACGAGGCGCGGAAATTTCTTGCTGAGGACATCGTTGCCGATGCCCCATTTCTCCAGCGTGCCCGGCTTGAAATTCTCGATCAGGACGTCGGCCGTCTCCAGCATCTTGAGCAGCACCGTACGGCCGCCCTCGGAGGCGAGGTCGAGGCCGATCGAGCGCTTGTTGCGGTTGATGCCGACGAAATAGGCCGCGTCTTCGTCGTGGAAGGGAGGGCCCCAGTCGCGTACCTCGTCGCCTGCGGGCGGCTCGACCTTGATCACGTCGGCGCCATGGTCGGCGAGGATCTGGGTGCAGTAGGGACCGCCGAGCACGCGCGTGAGATCGATGACGCGCAGTCCGCTCATTGCGCCGGTTGCAGCTCCAGAACTGGCGGCTTCAGTCATGCCTTCGCTTCCCCTGTGTCGACATTGATCACAGGCCTAGCGAGGTTCGTCCGCGCCAGCAATGGCTTGTCGCGTGGGGCGTTATGCGGCGCGCGCCACAATCCCGCGGGATGGCAAATCAAGAACGGGCAAATCAACGGAACGGCCGGCCCGAGGGGGATCCCGGGCCAGCCAATCCGCATCTCCGGTCAGACGACCGTCAGGCGGACGTCGACATTACCGCGCGTCGCGTTGGAGTACGGGCACACCTGGTGCGCCTTCTCAACCAGCGCCTCGGCCTCTGCGCGGGCAAGGCCCGGCAGCGATACGGCCAGATCGATGTCGAGGCCGAAGCCGCCGGCCGAGCGCGGGCCGATGCCGACGGTCGAGGTCACGGAGGCGTCAGCGGGGACCTTGGGTCCGCCCTGCGAAGCCACGAACTTCATCGCGCCGATGAAGCAGGCGGCATAGCCGGCCGCAAACAGCTGTTCGGGATTGTTGCCGGCGCCGCCGCCGCCGCCGAGTTCCTTCGGCGTGGTAAGCTTGACGTCGAGCGCGCCGTCGAGGGTCGCAGCATGGCCGTCGCGGCCGCCGGTGGCCTTTGCGCTGGTCTTGTAGAGGACATTCACGGACATTTTCGTCTCCTCGGGAGTCTTCGGGTTGGGGTGCAATGTTTATCGCAAGCAATTAGATTGCGCGCAATTGAAATTTGCATGCCTCACATTTAATTGTTCGCAATTGAATGGACGGCCGCCCGGTCCCACAATGCGGGCCAGCCTCGAGAGATTCTCTATGCCCCGGAAATTATCGACCCTGGATCCGCAGCGCCTCGACAACCAGATCTGCTTCGCGGTCTATTCGGCCGCGCATGCTTTCAACCGCGTCTACAAGCCGCTGCTCGACCGGCTTGGCCTGACCTATCCGCAATATCTGGTGATGCTGGTGCTGTGGGAGCGCGACGATGTGCCGCTCAAGGACATCGGCGAAAAGCTGTTTCTCGATTCAGGCACGCTGACGCCGCTGCTCAAGCGGCTCGAAGCCGCGCACCTGGTCAAGCGCACGCGCTCGAGCGAGGACGAGCGCCAGGTGCTGATCGCACTGACCCCGCAGGGGCACGCGCTGAAGGACAAGGCGCGCAGCGTCCCGCAGTCGATCCTGGCGGCGTCGGATTGCTCGGTGCCGGAGCTGGTCGCAATGAAAGACGAGATCGTCGCGCTGCGCGACCGGCTGAATGCAGTGATCGGGGAGTAAGGGATAGGGCGATTAGAAGTGTTTCTTCGCGAACACTCGCCCAGAGCCGGACGTCAGGTATCGCTCGAACGCGACAGCGCGGTCGTCGTCATCGAACGCGAAATAGGTCCGTATTCGCCAAGGCCCGTATTTCGAGGTGTGCGGCACCTCACCGGCGTTGTGAAGCTCGCGAAGCGAGCGAAGGCTGGTGGAGCCAGGCGGGATCGAACCGCCGACCTCTTGCATGCCATGCAAGCGCTCTCCCAGCTGAGCTATGGCCCCTTAAGTCTTGGGACGATCCTGAGGATCACTCCCGGCCGGCGAGCCTGGTGACTCGCGCGGTGCACCCTTTTTCACAGATCAGGGCTGATCTCAAGTCTCTTCATCACCTCCGACGTCACCAATGATGTCGGTCACGTCCTCATCGCCCTCTTCGTCGTCGGCGATAAAGGTCGAATCATCGTCATCGTCGTCCTCGATGGTCTCGTCGACCTCGATGTCGTCCTCGGATTCGGGCACGACGGCCTTGACCTTGCCGGTGTTCTCTTCGGCGTCGGCCTCCTCGAGAGACACCTCTTCCACCTCCGCCGGCTCCGGCGCAGTGTCGGCGGCCGGCACGTGGCGAGCTTCGGCGCCGCGGGTCGCGCGGGCCGGCGCCACCGGCGCAATCGGCACCACTTCGCCGGTATAGGGCGAGATCACCGGATTCTTGTTGAGGTCATAGAACTTCTTGCCCGTGGTCGGGCAAATACGTTTGGTTCCGAGTTCGGACTTGGCCACGGCAGAGGAATCCTGGGATGTCTGAAAAGCGGTGTTTCACTTGGCTAGTTGGCGGCCCGCTGTCAATAGCGCATTACGGAAGAAAGACATGCCCGTGACGGCGGGGAGACCATGTGGTACGTGCGCGCCAGCCTCTGAGGCACATCCAAGGACACAATCTTGACCCATTCCGACAAGCCGACGCCGCTTAAGTCGCGCTCAAGCGGTCCCCTGACCGGGAAAGTACGGGTGCCCGGGGACAAGTCGATTTCCCACCGCGCCCTCATCCTGGGCGCGCTCGCGGTCGGCGAGACCCGGATTTCGGGCTTACTTGAGGGCGAGGACGTCCTCAATACCGCCAAATCCATGCAGGCGCTCGGCGCCAAGGTCGAGCGTACCGGCGATTTCGCCTGGAAGGTGCAGGGCGTGGGTGTCGGAGGCTTTGCCCAGCCGAACGAGGCGCTGGATTTCGGCAACTCCGGCACCGGGTGCCGGCTCGTCATGGGCGCCGTCGCGGGCTGCCCGATCTCGGCGGTGTTCGACGGTGACGCCTCGCTGCGCAGCCGTCCCATGCGCCGGATCCTGGACCCGCTCGAAAAAATGGGTGCCAAGGTCGTTTCCGCCGCTGAGGGCGGCCGTCTGCCGCTGACCGTCCAGGGCGCGCGTGATCCGCTGCCGATCACCTACAAGACCCCGGTGGCCTCGGCCCAGATCAAATCAGCGGTGCTGCTGGCGGGCCTGGCAGCGCCGGGCACCACGACTGTCATCGAGAGCGAAGCCAGCCGCGACCACACCGAGCTGATGCTGAAGCATTTTGGCGCCGACGTCACTTCGACGCAGGAGGGCCAGCACGGCCGTCGCATCACGCTCGTGGGCCAACCAGAATTGCACGGCGCCACCGTGATTGTTCCCGCCGATCCCTCCTCCGCGGCCTTTCCGGTCGTCGCGGCGTTGATTGTCGAAGGCTCCGATGTCGTCCTGTCCGACGTCATGACCAATCCGCTGCGTACCGGTCTTTTCACCACGCTGCGTGAAATGGGCGCCTCGATCGAGGAAAGCGAAGTTCGCGGCGATGCCGGCGAGCCGATGGCGCAGCTGCGCGTGCGCGCGTCAAAATTACGCGGCGTCGAGGTGCCGCCGGAGCGCGCGCCGTCGATGATCGATGAATATCTGGTGCTGGCGGTGGCGGCCTCCTTCGCCGAAGGCACCACCATCATGCGCGGCCTGCAAGAGCTGCGCGTCAAGGAGTCCGACCGGCTCGAGGCCACCGCCGACATGCTCCGCGTCAACGGCGTGAAGGTCGAGGTCTCCGGCAACGATCTGATCGTCGAGGGCCGCGGCCATGTCCCCGGCGGCGGCATCGTCGCGACCCACATGGATCACCGCATCGCGATGTCCGCGCTGGTGATGGGCTGCGCATCCGACCAGCCGGTGACCGTCGACGACACCGCCTTCATCGCCACCAGTTTTCCGGACTTCATTCCGATGATGCGGTCGCTCGGGGCGGAGTTTTCATGATCATCGCGATCGACGGACCCGCGGCCTCGGGCAAGGGCACGCTCGGCAAGCGCCTCGCCCATCATTACGGCTACCGTCATCTCGATACCGGTGTGATCTATCGTGCGGTCGCCTACGCCCTGATGCAGTCCGGCCATGATCTCCGGGACGAGGCGGCTGCGGTGCAGGCCGCACTGGAACTCGACCCGGAAAAGTTCGGCAATCCCGCCCTGAAGACCCAGAAGGCCGGTGAGGGCGCCTCCATCGTTTCGGCAATCCCCAGGGTTCGCGAGGTCCTGGTCAATTTCCAGCGGCAGTTCGCCGCCGATCCGCCCGGCGCCGTGCTGGACGGCCGGGACATTGGAACCGTGATTTGCCCCGATGCCGACGTGAAGATCTTTGTCGTGGCCGACCCCAGGGTCCGCGCCCGCCGCCGCACCATGGAGGCCAGGGCGCGGGGCGAGGACGCGGATGAGGCGGCCGTGCTCGCCGACATTATCCAGCGCGACGAGCGGGACAAGAACAGGCCGATAGCACCTCTAAAACCGGCCGCGGATGCTTACTTGCTAGATAACTCTCAACTGGATATAGAAGGCGGCGTCCGGGCCGCCATCGACATTATCGAGGCTGTCCGAGCGGGCCGGTCGCGGGGTTAAGCCGCGGCCGTCATTGGAGGAAGCGCCCGCTCCCGCTCTTTGAGGTCGATACTCTCGGTCCCTGCTCTGGGGCCGACGCGATCCAGGCTCCGGACAAAGATTTCCACGTATCGAACGCGCGGGCCTCAGCCGGCCCGCCTCCGCTGTTCCGGTGCAAACCGGAGCAGCGAGCGGTCGCTCGAAGGTTTTGTGGACCTTCCGACACTGCGCGCCCGATACGCCCAAAAACCCAACGGCCGGCAAGACATCCGCAACTGGAGAACAAATGGCTTCGACTTCCGCTGAAACTTATAGCCCCTCGCGCGATGATTTCGCCGCGATGCTCGACGAGTCCTTCGCAGGTGGCAACCTGCAGGAGAGCTCCGTCGTCAAGGGCAAGGTGGTTGCAATTGAAAAGGACATGGCCGTCATCGACGTCGGCCTGAAGACCGAGGGCCGCGTCGCCCTGCGCGAATTTTCCGGCCCCGGCCGTGAGAGCGAGATCAAGGTTGGCGACGAGGTGGAAGTGTTCCTCGATCGCATCGAGAACGCACTCGGCGAAGCCGTGCTGTCGCGCGACAAGGCGCGCCGCGAAGAGAGCTGGGGCAAGCTCGAGAAGGCGTTCCAGAGCAACGAGAAGGTCACGGGCGTCATCTTCAACCAGGTCAAGGGCGGCTTCACCGTCGACCTCGACGGCGCCGTGGCCTTCCTGCCGCGCTCGCAGGTCGACATCCGTCCGATCCGCGACGTTGCGCCGCTGATGAACAACGCGCAGCCGTTCCAGATCCTCAAGATGGACCGCCGCCGCGGCAACATCGTCGTCTCCCGCCGCACCGTGCTGGAAGAGACCCGCGCCGAGCAGCGTCAGGAGCTGGTGCAGAACCTCGAAGAGGGTCAGGTCATCGACGGCGTGGTCAAGAACATCACCGATTACGGTGCGTTCGTTGATCTCGGCGGCATCGACGGCCTGCTGCACGTCACCGACATCGCGTGGCGCCGCGTCAACCACCCGACCGAGGTGCTGTCGATCGGCCAGACCGTGAAGGTCAAGATCATCAAGATCAACCACGAGACGCACCGCATCTCGTTGGGCATGAAGCAGCTGCTGGATGATCCGTGGCAGGGCATCGAAGCCAAGTACCCGCTGGGTGCGCGCTTCACCGGCCGTGTCACCAACATCACCGACTACGGCGCGTTCGTCGAGCTCGAGCCGGGCATCGAAGGCCTGATCCACGTCTCCGAGATGTCGTGGACCAAGAAGAACATGCACCCCGGCAAGATCGTGTCGACCTCGCAGGAAGTCGAAGTGCAGGTGCTGGAAGTCGATTCCGTCAAGCGCCGCATCTCGCTCGGTCTCAAGCAGACCATGCGCAACCCCTGGGAGGTCTTCGTCGAAGGTCATCCGACCGGCTCGACCGTCGAGGGCGAAGTCAAGAACAAGACCGAGTTCGGCCTGTTCCTGGGTCTCGAAGGCGACGTCGACGGCATGGTCCATCTCTCCGACCTCGACTGGAAGCTTCCGGGCGAGCAGGTGATCGACAACTACAAGAAGGGCGACGTGGTGAAAGCCGTGGTGCTCGACGTGGACGTCGAGAAGGAGCGTATCTCGCTCGGCATCAAGCAGCTCGAAGGCGATCCCTTCGCCGAGCCGGGCGACGTCAAGAAGGGCGCGGTCGTGACCTGCGAAGTGCTCGAAGTGAAGGAAAGCGGCATCGAGGTGAAGATCACCGGTACCGACTTCTCGACCTTCATCAAGCGCTCGGAGCTTGCCCGTGACCGCAACGACCAGCGCACCGAACGCTTCGCCGTCGGCGAGAAGGTCGACGCTCGCGTGATCCAGTTCGACAAGAAGGCCCGCAAGGTCCAGGTGTCGATCAAGGCACTCGAAGTGGCCGAAGAGAAGGAAGCCATCGCGCAGTACGGTTCCTCCGATTCGGGAGCGACGCTCGGCGACATCCTCGGCACCGCGCTCAAGAACCGCGACAGCAAGTAAGCGAAACGCTTCTTTTCGCTGACATCAAAGCCCCGGCGCGAGCCGGGGCTTTTTTGTGTGTGCCGAGTATGAACGACAGCTTGGAGGTGGAAGTCCTCTGTCCAGCCTGATGACGGCGAAGGACTAGTGAAGCGCAAGGGCGTCATCGCGAGGTGGGGTCTGAAGACAGTGTGGAACAAAGCCGCGGCCTGATGGACAAACACCGGATAACGAGGCCTACCCGGCCGGACGAGCGAGCACATGATCGCGAAGTCCATAGTCATCAAGGGACGGGGTGGTAAATCCGGCAGGCGCGCGGTGAAGGCGGTCGGTCTTACCTCGGGAGGTCTGTGCTGTGTCCCGGCAACGGGACTGAGGTCGTCGTAAGGCGACTGACCGCAGCGCAGAAGTCAGCAGCGGGCATAGTAGGTGGTGGCGTGCTGCCGAAGGCCCAAACGGTGGAAGTGGCCAGTAGAACGGCGATCTCGCGCGAGCCATGCAGCAGAAGAATCAGGTTGAGCTGAACTTGGGCACCGGAGCGAAGGGTGAAGCCCCGAACGCCGCCGCCCAAGAGCCCGAAGCGCGCGCGGCGACCGCCGCCCTCGAACGCCCGGCGGCCGCAGGGTCGGCGATGGGAGCAGTGACCGAGCAGGAGAACCTGAAGAAAGCGTTGGCGCAAGTAACGCGCAACAAGGGCGCGGCGGGCATCGACGGGATGACCGTCGGCGAGCTGCCGGCCTACCTGAAAGAGCATTGGCTCGCGATCCGAGCCCAGTTGCTTGAGGGCACCTACAAGCCGCAGCCGGTGCGGCGGGTTGAGATACCGAAGGCGTCGGGCGGCCTGCGGCCACTCGGCATCCCGACGGTGCTCGACCGCTTCATCCAGCAGGCGGCGATGCAGGTGTTGCAGGCGGATTGGGACAGGACGTTCTCCGAGACGAGCTTCGGCTTCCGGCCGAAGCACTCGGCGCATCAGGCGGTAGAACGGGCGCAGGCGTATATTGCGTCCGGGCACACCGTCGTCGTGGACATCGACCTGGAGAAGTTCTTCGACCGGGTCAACCACGACATCCTGATGGGGCTGGTTGCCAAGCGGGTTGCTGACAAGCGCCTCCTGAAGCTCATCCGCGCCTTTCTGAATGCGGGTGTGCTGGAGGGTGGGCTGGTCAGTCCGACGGAAGAGGGTACGCCGCAAGGCGGTCCGCTCTCGCCGCTGTTGTCGAACCTGATGCTGGATGTGCTGGACAAGGAATTGGAAAGACGCGGCCATCGCTTCGTGCGCTACGCCGACGACTGCAACATCTATGTGCGCAGTCAGAAGGCGGGCGAGCGGGTGCTGGCGGGCATCGAACGGTTCCTCGAAAAGCGCCTCAAGCTCAAGGTCAACAAAGCCAAGAGCGCGGTCGCCAAACCGAGCGTTCGCAAGTTCCTGGGCTTCAGCTTTACCGGCGGGAAAGGACCGCGTCGGCGCATCGCGCCGCAGGCACTTGCCCGCTTCAAGGTGAAGGTCCGAGAACTGACGCGACGCACCTGCGGCCGAAATCTCGCGCAGATTGCCAAGGAGCTATCGCGCTATCTGATCGGATGGCGCGGCTACTTCGGCTTCTGCCAAACCCCGTCGGTGTTGCGCACACTTGACGAATGGCTCAGGCGGCGGTTGCGCGCCATCGCCTGGAAACAATGGAAGCGCGGTGACACTCGCTTTGCCGAGTTGCGACGTTGCGGCGTCGGCCGGAAGCTGGCGGCACAAACCGCCGGCAGCCCACATGGCCCTTGGCGGCTCGCGAACAGCCCTGCGCTTACCATCGCCATGCCAATCGCGTTCTTCAACGCACTCGGCTTGGCTTCCGTTGCGGCACGGCAGCCCGCATAATCCACCGAACCGCCGGATACGGACCCGTATGTCCGGTGGTGTGGGAGGGGCGGAGTCGCAAGGCTCCCCCCTATCCCGATTGTGCCCGTAGCCCGGGCCTTGTTTTCTTCTAATTGCGTCGCAATTGATGTATCCAGATAAGCCATTGGTCACGCTGTGAAGGCACAACGCCAGCGGCCTTTCATTTGGAGACATTCCGATGTCGCTCGATTCGGACATCATCGTCGATCGCCGCCGGATCCGTCGCAAACTGACGTTCTGGCGCGTCGTGGCTGCGGTGATTGCGATCGCAGCAATCGCGGGCTTTGCGCTGATCGTGACGCCGGGCGGGCGCGGCAGCTTCGTCTCCGCGGGCTCGATCGCGCGTGTGCAGATCGATGGCCTGATTCGCAGCGATTCCGAGCGCACGCGGGCGCTGGAGCGGCTGGAAAATTCGCAGGCCGCCGCCGTCATCGTTCATATCAACTCGCCGGGCGGTACCACCGCCGGCTCCGAGCAGCTGTACGACTCGCTGACGCGATTGAAGGCGAAGAAGCCGGTCGTCGTCGTGGTCGAGGGTCTTGCGGCGTCCGGTGGCTACATCACCGCGATTGCGAGCGATCACATCATCGCCCAGCAGAGCTCGCTGGTCGGCTCGATCGGTGTGCTGTTCCAGTTTCCGAACTTTACCGAGCTGCTGAAGACCGTCGGCGTCAAGGTCGAGGAGGTGAAGTCGACCCCGCTGAAGGCCGCGCCCAACGGTTTTGAGCCGACCAGCCCCGAGGCGCGGGCCGCGCTCGATGCGCTGGTGAAGGATTCCTATGCCTGGTTCAAGGATCTGGTGAAGCAGCGCCGTGGCATGGATGACACGCAGCTCGAAAAAGTCGTCGATGGTCGCGTTTTCACCGGTCGCCAGGCGATCGATCTCAAGCTGATTGATCAGCTCGGTGACGAGAAAACCGCCGTGACCTGGCTTGAGGAGCAGAAGGGCGTGAAGAAGGGTCTTTCGGTGCGCGATTACAAGCTCGAGCCGCGCTTCGGCGATCTGCCGTTCCTCAAGACGGCTGCCGCCGTCACTCTGGAAGCGCTTGGATTAGGCTCGATCGCGCATCAAATCGCGCAAACCGGCGTTGCGCAGGCGGTCGATCGCGTCGGTATGGATGGAATGCTGGCTTTGTGGCAGCCGGCTGCGTCGAATTGACCGAAACTGACCGGAACAAAGCGAGCTCGCGATCTTTTTCCCGTCTGGCGGGTGGCTGTGCAGCCCGCTTTTGCGGCATTTGTCACGCATTTTCACGACACTCAACCTTCATTTAGCGTCTTGACAGATCAAGGCATTTTCACGGAAATGGTCATCCGCACGCTCCCGGGTCCTATCTCTCGATGATCAAATCCGAACTTGTTCAGCGTATCGCCGAGCACAACCCGCATCTGTACCAGCGGGATGTCGAGAACATTGTGAATGCGATTCTCGAGGAAATCGTAGCAGCACTCGCACGCGGCGACCGCGTCGAGTTGCGCGGCTTCGGTGCCTTCTCGGTCAAGCACCGCCCCGCGCGCGCCGGTCGGAATCCGCGCACCGGCGCCCATGTCCCCGTCGACCAGAAGAGCGTTCCGTTCTTCAAGACCGGCAAGGAAATGCGCGAACGGCTCAATCGCGACCATCCGGATCCGGGCGCGCCCGACTAAGGCCATCGTCTGGGCTTAACCGGGCGGTCGTCTGACGTGGCCGCAGGCTTGATTCAAGGCGAGCGAAGCGAGATGCGAAAGTTCCTGACCGCGCTGGTCGCGATTCCGCTGGGCCTGGTCCTGGTGACTTTTGCCATCGCCAACCGGCATTTCGTCACCGTCTCCTTCGATCCTTTCATGGCGGCTGATCCGGCCCTGTCGGTCACGCTGCCGCTGTTCCTGCTTTTGATCCTGGTGGCTGCCTTGGGCGTCGTGGTCGGTGGCTGCGCCGTCTGGTTCGGCCAGCGGCACTGGCGGCGCGCGGCGCGCCGGCATGAGGTGGACGCAAGGGCCGCCCGGGGCGAACTGGCCGATTTGCGGGCCCAGACGGCCGCAGCAAAGCCCGAGTCCCCAGCGCCTGCCGGTGCCCTCCGGGGTGGGCCTTTACGGGGCCGTCGGGCGAGACAAGCAGCGCGCGACGTTGTAGAAGCGGCCGCAACCGAAAACCCTGTTTTCCGGCCGCGAGCCAGCGGCCTTCACCCGCTTTGCGCCCACATCCTTTGAGCCCATGTCCCTGCTCGTCAAAATCTGCGGCCTGTCCACGCGCGAGACGCTCGAAACAGCGCTCGATGCGGGCGCCGACATGGTGGGGTTCGTGTTCTTCCCGCCCTCGCCCCGGCACGTGCCGCTGGAGCTTGGCCGTGACCTTGGCCGCCAGGTGAAGCGACGCGCGCTCAAGGTCGCGCTTACGGTCGACGCCGATGACGCCACGCTCGACAACATCATGGACGCGCTGTCGCCGGACATCTTCCAGCTCCACGGCAAGGAGAGCGTGGCGCGGCTGCGCGACATCAAGCAGCGGTTCGGCCGCCCCGTGATGAAGGCGGTGCCGGTCGCAACCGCGGCCGATCTCGCCGTGCTGCCCGGCTATGTCGCGGTCGCCGACCGCATCCTGTTCGACGCGCGCGCGCCGAAGGATGCGACCCGTCCCGGTGGCCTGGGTGCGCCCTTCGACTGGCACCTGCTGGAAAATCTTGATCTGAAATTGCCCTACATGGTTTCGGGCGGGCTTCACGCCGATAACGTTGCGGAGGCCCTTCGCGTCACCCGCGCCGGCGGTGTCGACGTCTCCTCCGGGGTCGAGAGCGCTTCCGGCGTCAAGGATCCCGAGCTGATCAAGGCCTTCATTCGCGCCGCGCGCGCCACTCAAGAGTTGAGCGTCCGATGAACATCGCCAAACCAAATTCCTATCGCAGCGGTCCCGACGAGCGCGGCCATTTCGGCATTTTCGGCGGGCGCTTCGTCGCCGAAACGCTGATGCCGCTGATCCTCGATCTGGAGAAGGCCTACACCGCGGCCAAGACCGATCCGGCGTTCCAGGCCGAGATGAACGGCTATCTCAAGAACTATGTCGGCCGGCCGTCGCCGCTCTATTTCGCCGAACGCCTGACCGAGCATCTCGGCGGCGCAAAAATCTATCTGAAGCGCGAAGAGCTCAACCACACCGGTTCGCACAAGGTGAACAACGTGCTCGGCCAGATCATGCTGGCGCGGCGCATGGGCAAGAAGCGCATCATCGCCGAGACCGGCGCCGGCCAGCATGGCGTCGCCACCGCGACGTTGTGCGCGCGCTTCGGTCTCGAATGCGTGGTCTATATGGGCGCCGTCGACGTCGAGCGGCAGCAGCCCAACGTGATCCGCATGGAGATGCTGGGTGCGACGGTGGTCCCGGTGCAGTCGGGCACGCGCACGCTGAAGGACGCCATGAACGAGGCGCTGCGCGATTGGGTCACCAACGTGCACAACACCTTCTATTGCATCGGCACGGTGGCGGGCCCGCATCCCTATCCGATGCTGGTGCGCGACTTCCAGTCGATCATCGGCAACGAGACCAAGGTGCAGATGCAGGAGGTCGAAGGCCGCCTGCCGGATTCACTGGTCGCCTGCATCGGCGGCGGCTCGAACGCGATGGGCCTGTTCCATCCCTTCCTCGACGATCCCACCGTCGAGATCTTTGGCGTCGAAGCCGCGGGCCATGGGCTCACGCAACTGCACGCCGCCTCGATCGCCGGCGGCCGTCCCGGCGTGCTGCACGGCAACCGCACTTATCTCCTGATGGATGCCGACGGCCAGATCCAGGACGCGCATTCGATCTCGGCCGGCCTCGACTATCCCGGCATCGGTCCCGAGCATTCCTGGCTGCACGAGATCGGCCGCGTCAATTATCTCTCCGCGACCGATGACGAGGCGCTCGCCGCCTTCCAGCTGCTCTCGAAGCTCGAAGGCATCATCCCGGCGCTCGAGCCCGCGCACGCCATCGCCAAGGTGATGGAGCTCGCACCGAAGCGGCCCAGCGATCACCTGATGGTCGTCAATCTCTCCGGCCGCGGCGACAAGGACGTCCCGCAGGTCGGCGACATCCTGAAGGGCAAGACCAAGTGACCACGCGTATCGACACCCGTTTCGCCGAGTTGAAGAAGCAGGGCCGCTCGGCCTTCGTGACCTTTGTGATGGCCGGCGATCCCGATCCCGCGACGTCGCTCGAGATCATCAAGGCGCTGCCGAAGTCGGGCGCCGACGTGATCGAGCTCGGCATGCCCTTCACCGATCCGATGGCCGACGGTCCGTCGATCCAGGCGGCCGGGCTTCGCGCGCTCAAGGCCGGCATGACGCTGAAGAAGACGCTCGATCTCGTGCGCGGCTTCCGCAAGGAGGACGACGCAACGCCGATCGTGCTGATGGGCTATTACAACCCGATCTACATCTACGGCGTCGACAAATTCCTGGTCGATGCGAAGAGCGCCGGCATCGACGGCCTGATCATCGTCGACCTTCCGCCGGAAGAAGACGACGAGCTTTGCCTGCCCGCGATGAAGGCCGGCCTCAATTTCATCCGGCTCGCAACGCCGACGACCGACGACAAGCGCCTGCCGGCCGTGCTCGCCAACACCTCGGGCTTTGTCTACTACGTCGCCATCACCGGCATCACCGGCGCCGCGGCTGCGGACGCGACCGCCGTGAGCGGGGCGGTTGCCCGCATCAAGCGCCACACCAAACTGCCGGTCTGCGTCGGCTTCGGCATCCGCACGCCGGAGAACGCGCGCGCCATTGCCTCGCACGCCAACGGCGCGGTGGTCGGCACCGCGCTGGTCGATGCTCTCAAGAACAGCCTCGATGCCGAGGGCCGCGCGACCGCCAAAACCGTTAACGCCGTCGCCGAATTGACGGCGGCCCTGGCCCAGGGCGTCAAGGGCGCGAAACAAGCGGCTGAATAGGCCATAATTCCGCTTCCAGAGCGGGCGACACGGCGCCTTGCCGGGCAAAGGCCCGGCCGCCATATATCCCTTCAGGCGGTCCCCAGCAGGGTCGCACATCGGAGCAAACCATGAACTGGCTTACCAATGTGGTCCGGCCGAAGATCCGCAACATGCTGCGGCGGGAGACGCCGGAGAATCTGTGGATCAAGTGCCCGGATTCCGGACAGCTCGTGTTCTACAAGGACGTCGAGGCCAACCAGTTCGTCATCCCAGGCTCGAACTACCACATGCGCATGGGCGCGGTGGCGCGGTTGAAGTCGGTCTTCGACAACGAGACCTGGTTCGACGTCGCAGTGCCCGACGTCACGCCCGATCCGCTGAAATTCCGCGACGAGAAGAAATATGTCGACCGCATCAAGGATGCGCGTGCGCGCACCAATCTGAACGACGCGGTCAAGGTCGGCTATGGCAAGCTCGAAGGCGCCGGCGTTGTCATCGCCGTGCAGGATTTCGATTTCATGGGCGGTTCGCTCGGCATGGCCGCGGGCGAAGCCCTCGTGCGCGGGCTCGAGCTCGCGGTCGAGAAGAAGTCGCCGTTCATCGTGTTCGCCGCGTCCGGCGGCGCGCGCATGCAGGAAGGCATTTTGTCGCTGATGCAGATGCCGCGCACCACGGTCGCCGTGCAGATGCTGCGCGAAGCCAAGCAGCCCTACATCGTCGTGCTGACCAACCCGACCACCGGCGGCGTCACGGCGTCCTATGCGATGCTCGGCGACGTGCAGATCGCCGAGCCCGGCGCACTGATCGGCTTTGCCGGCGCGCGCGTGATCGAGCAGACCATCCGCGAAAAGCTGCCTGAGGGTTTTCAACGCGCCGAATATCTGAAAGAGCACGGCATGGTCGACATGGTCGTGCATCGCCATGATTTGCGCCCGACGCTGGCCCGGCTCTGCCGTCTGCTGACAAAAGCGCCGGCGCCTGAGACGCACGTCGAAATCGGCGCAGCCGGTGACGAGTCCGGCGCAGATCGTCGTGGCCCCGGAAGTGGCGCCGGCCGCGCCGCACGCGTGAACGCCTCCGCTGACAGCGCAAAGCCGTCGCTCGACGCATTGATCGGGCGGCTGTCGGCCCTGCACCAGAAGCGCATCGATCTTGGCCTCGAGCGGATGCACCGCCTGCTCGAACGGCTAGGTCATCCCGAGCGCAGGCTGCCGCCGGTAATCCACGTCGCCGGCACCAACGGCAAAGGCTCGACGGTTGCTTATCTCCGCGCGACGCTGGAGGCAGCCGGCCTGCGCGTCCACGCTTACACCTCGCCCTATCTGGTCCGCATCAACGAATGCTTCCGCCTCGGCCGCCTCAGTGGCGGCGTGCTCGTCGGCGACGACGAATTGCGTGCGGCGCTGGAAGAGGTCGAGCGCGTCAATGCCGGCGAGGCCGCGACGGTCTTCGAGCTGAAGACCGCGGCCGCCTTCCATCTGTTCGCACAAAATCCTGCCGATGCGGTGCTGCTCGAAGTCGGTCTCGGCGGCCGGCTCGATTCGACCAATGTGGTCGAGACGCCCGCCGCGTGCGTGATCACGCCCGTCAGCATGGACCACATCGAATTCCTTGGGCCCACCCTGACGTCGATCGCCGGTGAGAAGGCGGCGATCATCAAGCGCGGCGTGCCCGTGATCTCGGCCGAGCAGGCGCCGGAGGCGATGGCCGTGATCGAGGCGCAGGCCAAGCGCATGCGCGCGCCGCTGTTTGCCGCGGACGAAAGCTGGCACGTCAATATCGAGCACGGCCGTCTGGTCTATTCCGACGAGCGCGGCCTGATGGATCTCACCGCACCGCGGCTGTTCGGCCGTCACCAATTCGACAATGCGGGGCTCGCAATCGCGACGCTGCGCGCCATCGACGATTTTCAAGGTCAATCAAGCGGCATTCGAGGCCGGTATCGTCGGCGCCGAGTGGCCGGCACGGATGCAGCGCATCACCACGGGCGAGCTGCTTGGCTGGGGACCGCAGGGCAGCGAGATCTGGCTCGACGGCGGCCACAATGCCGAAGGCGGCCGCGTCGCGGCGGCTGCGCTCGGCGATCTCGAAGAGCGCGTGTCGCGGCCGCTGGTCGTGATATCAGGCATGATGGCCAACAAGGACGCGCAGTCGTTTCTCGCCAATTTCGCCGGTCTCACCCGTCACATCATCGCGGTGCCGATTCCGGACACCGAGAATGCGATGCCGGTCGACCGCCTAGCCGACGCCGTGCGCAGCCTCGGCATGCGCGTCGAGATCGCACCCGGCATCGAGGCCGCGCTGCGCGGCTTGTCGAAGCTCGCCTACGAGGTGCCGCCGCGCATTTTAATCACTGGCTCGCTCTATCTCGCCGGCCACGTGCTCGGCATCAACGGCACGCCTCCTGCATAGTTCGTGTCCCGGACAAGCGCAGCGGAGCGGAGCGCGATCCGGGACCCGGTAAGCCGCAGGGCCCGGCTCTGCAGCGCCCGCTGGAGAACGCTGCGCTGCGTCCGGGCGGACAGGAGTAACAATGCGTTTTGCCGCGATCGCCGACGTGCACGGAAACTATCTCGCGCTGGAGGCGGTGCTTGCCGACATCCGCGCGCAGGGCATCGCCGACATCGTCAATCTCGGCGACATGGTGAGCGGCCCGCTCGATGCGCGCCGCACCATCGAGATCCTGATGAAGCTCGATGCCGTGCATGTGCTCGGCAACCACGACCGCTATCTGCTCGACCGTCCCCCGGAGAAGATGGGCTCATGGGACCGTCCCGCCCATGCGCAGCTCAATGCCACGCAACTCGACTGGCTGCGCGCGCAGCCGATGACGCGGGTGTTTCGCGACCAGGTTTTCCTCTGCCACGCCACGCCCGAGAACGACGAAGTCTATTGGCTCGACACGGTGCATCCCGACGGCACGGTTGCGCTATCGCCGCTCGATCGGATCGAGCAATTCGCGCAAGGCATCACGCAGTCGCTGATCCTCTGCGCCCACACCCATCTCGCTCGCGCCGTGCGGCTGCGTGATGGCCGGCTGATCGTCAATCCCGGCAGCGTCGGCAGCCCCGGCTATCGCGACAAGCATCCGTTCCCGCATGTCGTCGAAGCCGGCACGCCGCACGCGCGCTATGCGATCCTCGAACTTGACCGAGGTGCATGGCAGGTGACGTTCCGCCATATCGCCTACGACCATGAGCCGATGGCTGCGCTGGCGCGCCGCAACAACCAGCCCGAGCTGGCGAACGCCTTGGCGACAGGGTGGATCGGATAGAGGCGTTCGTCCCGGTTTGCAGCAGATCTTGACTCTATAATAAGTCGCGCTTATTATAAGCGTGCATATTAATGAGGGAGCGGGCCATGGGTGACGAAAATATCTGGCGGAGCGAATACGCCATCGAGACATCGGCAACCGCAGAGACGATCTGGAGCATCTTTCGCGACGTCCCCGGCTGGAAAAGCTGGAACGCCGGTATCGAGCAGATCGACATTGACGGGCCGTTTGCCGCGGGCACCTGGTTTACGATGAAGCCGCCCGGCGAGGAGGCGCTGCGCTCGCAACTGATCGAGGTCCGCGAAAACGCGTGTTTCGTCGACGAAACGCGGGTCGGCGATCTCGCCATCAAGGTCGCCCATCGCATCGAGCCGCTTGGACCGGCGCGGACACGCGTCGTATATGCCGTCGACGCCCAAGGGCCGCAGGCATCCGAGATCGGTCCGGCTGTTGCGTCGGACTTTCCCGAGGTGCTCGCCAGCCTGGCTAAGCTCGCCGAGGGGATGCAATGAAGCAGCCACCGCTTCCGACCCGTTTATCCGGCCCGGCGGAAAGTCCAGGCTTCCTGCTCTGGAAAATTTCGAACGCCTGGCAACGGCGGCAGCGGGCGGCGCTTCAACCTTACGAGCTGACCCATTCCCAGTTCGTGCTGCTGGCGACGGCGACCTGGTTCGGCGCGTCTGAAACGCTGACCCAGGCGCGGGTCTCCCAACTCTCCGGCATCGATCCGATGACCACGTCGCAGGTTTTGCGCGCGCTGGAGGCGGCCCTGCTGATCCAGCGGGTCGATCATCCCCAGGACCCGCGCGCCAAGGCGATCACGGTCACCAAGGCGGGGCGCGATCTCGCGCGCAAGGCCGTCGTGGCGGTTGAGGAGGCCGATGCCGCGTTCTTTGAACCGCTGGGGTCCGATACCAAACGGCTGGTCGCGATGTTCCAGGCGCTCGTCGAAGGCAATGAGCGTGCTGAGGCCGACGACGAATAAAACGGCCGGCGAGGCGCCGGCCGTTGTCGAAAATCAGTATCGCGAAGCGGATCAGACCGCCGACGTGATCCACTGCTGCAGCTTCGCCTTCGGCGCCGCGCCGACCTGGCGGGAGGCCATCTCGCCGCCCTTGAAGATCATCAGGGTCGGGATCGACATCACGCCGTACTTCGACGCGGTCTTCGGGCTCTCGTCGACGTTGAGCTTGACGATCTTGACCTTGTCGCCCATCGCGCCGGCGATCTCGTCGAGGGCGGGCGCGATCATGCGGCAGGGGCCGCACCATTCGGCCCAGAAATCGACGACCACCGGACCGTTCGCCTTGAGCACTTCGGCTTCGAAATCGGTATCGGAAACCTTGCCAACGGCCATTGGAGTACCTCACTCGGTTGAAAGAGAATCGGCGCGACGTGGAATCGCGCCCGGGATCATGGCGTCAACCTATGAACGGCCCCTTGCCGGGTCAAGGATGCTCACGCCGACATGAAGGGATGCCAGCGCCGCGTCCAGCGCGGGGGCTGAAATCTCCATATATTCAAGGGCCTCGGTCCAGAGCAGGACGGCGCGGATCGGCTTTTGGGGATAAAGCCGCGATAGCACTGCCCGGTACAGCGCGAGCTGCCGGACATAGGCGGCGGGCGCCGCGGCGGCGTTCTTCGGCGCGGTCTGGTTGGTCTTGAAATCGACGATCAGGACCTCGTCCGGACGAACGACCAGCCGGTCGATCTGCCCCGACACCAACGCCGGGGTGCGGCCCGGCCGCTCCAGTCTACCGACGATAGCGATCTCCGCCCGGCTCCCGGTCGCAAAGACCGGCGCAAAGCGAGGCTCCGCGATCAAAGCGAGCACCTTGTCGGTCAGCGCAATGCGGTCGGCCTCGGTCCAGTCCGCCGCATTGCGCGCCATGAAGCCGAGTGCAGCCTCGCGCCGGCGCTCAGTGGCCATGTCGGGCAGGGATTGCAGCAGCCGGTGCACCAGCGTGCCGCGTTGCAGCGCCAGCGCGCGCGACTGGACTGATTCGCCTGATCGCACCGCGCGGCCTTCTTCGGCTGACTGGCCGGAGGGACGCACCGGATCGTCATCGACGGTCTCGCGCGGTGCCGGCGCCCGCAGCCAGTCCGGCAGGGTGATCGTCTGGTCTACCGAGGTCGCGGGCGTGCCCAGAGCGGGAACATCCTCCGGCCGGGCGAATCGGGTTACCTTGCCGAGCGGCGTCTCGATCGTCTGCTTGTCGAGGTCCGAGCCGGTGAGCCCGGTGTCGATCAAATCGTACCAACTGAGCTTGCGCACCGTCTTCCTGTTGCCCGGCAGGCAGCCACCGACGATTAAACGGTCGGCCGCGCGCGTCATTGCGACGTAGAGCAATCGTCGGTACTCATCCTCGGTCTCCTCGATCATCGCGTTGCGTGCCTCGGCGACCGGCTTCGGATCGTCGGCCTTGCGGCCGGCCCAGACCACCACCTCGCCGCCATTGCCGCGCGGAACCTGGATCAATTGCAGCCGCTGCGAGTCCGAGGGCGACGATGTCGTATCGACCATGAACACGACCGAGGCCTCAAGGCCCTTGGCGCCATGCACGGTCATCACCCGCACCTCGTCGCGCGTGATTTCCATGTCGCGCTTCACCTCGGTGTCGGCCGAGCGCAGCCAGGCCATAAAACCTTGCAGCGAGGCGGGGGCCTTGCGCTCACAGTTCAGCGCCAGCTCCAGGAACTCGTCCAGCGCGTCATTGGCCTCATGGCCGAGCCGGCGCAGGATGCGCGCGCGGCCGCCGTCGCCCCCGAGCAGCCAGGCATAGAAAGCAAACGGCGTCTCGTCGCGCGCGCGGTTCTCGCAGGCCTCAAGGCGCCGCAATGCGGTCGCGAACTTCTCGCTTGTCGGCGCCTGCTCGCCGAGCGCGCGGCGCAGCGATCCCTTGCGGTTATGGGCAAGCTGGAACAGATCGTCGTCATCGAGACCAAACAGCGGGCTCTTCAGCGCCACCGCAAGCGCGAGATCGTCCTGCGGCAGCAGCAGCGCGTCGGCGAGATTCATCAGATCGATGATCGCGATGTGCTCGGTCAGCTTCAGCCGGTCGGCGCCGGCGACAGGAACGTTGGCGTGCTTCAATGCCTGGATCACCGCGTCGAACGCATTGCCGCGCCGGCGCACCAGGATCAGCATGTCGCCATAGCGCAGGGGCCGCCGCTCGCCTTCATGCCCCGTCAGAGTGCCGCTCTCGACCAGCCGCTTGATCTCCGTCTGGATTCGGCGGGCGATCTTGACTTCGGGACTGGTGACCGCGACGCCGTCGAACGGCGCGCGCCAGCCCTCGATCTCCTGCCTGTCGTCGGCCTCGGCAAGATCCCACAGCTCGATCACGCTTGGCCCTGCGTCGCTGAGCGCATTGTGCAGGGGATGGCCGGTCTCGACCGAATGGATGCTCTTGTAGATCGCGGGCTCGCGGAAGACATGGTCGACCGAGTGCAGGATCGCCGCGCCCGAGCGGAACGAATAGGTGAAGGCAACCGGATCGAATTTCAGCCCGGCCGCGGTGAATTTGCGGTGCAGCTCGCGCCGTCGCGCATCGAATTCCCGGGGCTGAGCGCCCTGGAACGAGAAGATCGACTGCTTCTCGTCGCCGACGGCGAAGACCGTGCGGTTCAGCCCCTCGCGCGCGCCTTCACCCGCGGTGAACTCGGAGATGATGTGCGCGACGATGTCCCATTGTCGCGGGCTGGTGTCCTGCGCCTCGTCGATCAGGACATGATCGACGCCGCGGTCGAGCTTGTAGTGTACCCAGCCTGACGAGACGCGGTTGAGCATCGCGAGCGTCTTGTCGATCAAATCGTCATAGTCGAGCAGGCCGCGTTCCTGCTTCTCGCGTCGGTAGTTCGCGGCGGCGGCAGTCGCGATATGCAGGAGAGCCGCAGTGCGGTCGCGCACGGTCACCGCGCGGCGCTTCTCGATCAATCCGCCAAGGCGCTGCGCCTCGTTCTCGAACAGGCGCGCGACGGACGGATTGTTATCGCCGAACTTCTTCGTCAACACCGCCTTGCGCGGCGACTTGTCGTCGGTAAGGAAGAGGCTGAGATAGGCATCGACTTGATCAGCGCCGGAAAACGCCTTTGCCGCGCGGAGGCGTTCCGCCTGGGTCTTGTCGGAGGCGGTGCCATCCTCCAGCGCGAAAGCGATATCGTTCCAGCGCGATCGTGGCAGGAACGGGCCATCGACGATTTCGTTCTCGATATCCTCGATGCGGTCGCTCGCATCCACGCCCAGCACCGCCGCCATCTGCGTAGCCGCAGCATCCGCGTTGCCGGCCTCATCGGTCCAGGCCATGAAATGGTCGCGGCTCAGACAGGCCTCGCGCACCACCTCCTTGAAGGTAACGTCGGCGGCACTTGCCATCGCGGTCAACAGCGCGCGGCCGGTGACGCTTTCCGGATCGCGCGCTGCTTCCAGCAGCACCTTCAGATTGGCCCGCTCCATCATGTCGGTCTGGTCGCGGTCGTCGATGACGGCGAAGCGCGCCGGCACATTGGCCTCGAACGGGAATTGCTGGAGCAGGCGGGTGCACAGCGCGTGAATGGTTTGCACCTTCAGCCCGCCCGGCGTCTCCAGCGCACAGGCGAACAGTTTTCGCGCCTCGCGCCGCAGCTTTGCGCTGGGATGGGGGATGCCGACCGCGCGAATCGCCGCGTCGAGCGCAGCATCGTCCAGCGTCACCCAATGACCGAGCGTGGTGAACACGCGCTCGGCCATGTTGGCGGCAGCGGCCTTGGTAAAAGTGATGCAGAGGATCTTTTCCGGCGGCACGCCTGACAACAGCAGGCGGATCACCCGCTGCACCAGGACGTGAGTCTTGCCCGAGCCGGCATTGGCCGACACGAAGGCCGACGCGGTCGGATCGGACGCGCGCGCCTGTCGCGCGCGCACTTCATCCGGGATGGGGCGCGGCGCCTTTACCATTCCTCGATCCCCAATCCGCCCGCCGCGGACCATTCCTTGATCCGGGCGAGGTCGTCATAAGCGCCGTAGCGGTTGGTCCACATCGGCAGGTTCAACGAGGTATACGGCTGGTTCTCGTCCTCGAACGCCCGGATCAGCGCCTCCAGCTTGGCCCTCGCTTCAGCTGCCGCAATGTCCGGCGGCTGCGGCTCGTCGCCCTGCTTGAACTTGAGCTCGAGGATGCGTTCCTCGCCCGCAGGATTGTTGCCGCTCAGCCGGACATAGATGAGCTGGCTCACGGACGCGCCAGCGTCGATGTCGGGAAAACCGCCCTCGCGCAGGATTGCGGCTTCCAGCGTGAGCTGTGGCGACAGGCCCATGCGGACCTGCTTGCCGGTCGGCGGCTGCCCGGTCTTGTAGTCGAGGATGGCATAACCACCGCCCTGGCGCCGCTCGATGCGGTCGGCGCGGGCGGAGAGGCGGAAGCTGCGCCCATCGTCGAGCGGGATCGAAATCTCGCCGCGGGTCTCCGCGGTGATCGCCTCGATCGCGTCGCGCCGCACCGTCTCCCATTCGCCAAACCAGCGGGCGATGCGCTGGAACCGCGGCCACCACAGCGCGCGCGCCTCGGGCCGCTCCATCAACGGCGCAAAATACTTCTCGCCGATCGCGCGCAGCACGCGGGCGGGATCCTCGGGCAGACGCGTTGCGTAGCTCTCGGTAAACTCGCCCAGCGCATCGTGGATCGCCGAGCCGCGGTCGGCGGCCGACAGCGGCATGTCGACGGGATCGAGCGCGTCGAGCTTCAGGATGCGTTTGGCGTAGATCGTGTAGGGGTCGCGCAACCAGTCTTCGATTTCGGTAACGGACATTTTGAGCGGCCGTGTCGCGCGCGGCGGCCGCGGTTCCGGCTGCGCGATCGGCTTGACCTCGACGGGCTGATCCAGCGCGCCCGCGAACCGCAGGTATTTCTCGCCGGCGCGAATTGCCGTCTTCCAGTGCGCATCGCCTGCAACCGCTTCGAGCCGGTGCAGAAAGCGCGAGGCCACCGCCGGCGCGCCGCCGGCCTTGGCGGAATGGGTGAGAATCACCTCATCGGCGCCGAGCAGCTGCGCGAAGTCGTGTGCAGAGAGACCGATACGGCGCTCCGGCAGATCGAGACCAAGCTCATGCCGCATCGGTCGGCTGAGCCAGGGATCGATGCGCGGCGCCGGAGGCCAGACGCCTTCGATCAGGCCGCCGATGATGATGCGGTCGGCCTGCATCAGTCGTGATTCCAGCGGACCATAGATCTGCAGCCGCGCGCCCGGTCTGTCTCGCCTGCGCACCGCGCGATCGCTGAATGCCGTCTGGAAGACGTCGGCATAGTCGGGCAGCGGCACCATCAATCCACTGGTCGTGCCGCCGCGCAGAAGATCGTCGAAGGCGGCCGCGAGCGCGAGGCCTTCGCGCTCATCGAATGCCAGCGGAATGCCCTGCTCGTCGCGCGACAGTTCGATTATGATCTCGCGATGTCGGTGCGCAAGCTCGGCGAAGTCGTATGGCTTTGACGACGCGAGACTTCTCGATGGGCGCCAATGCGCTCTGCAAGGCATCGATCAGCGCCTGGATGCGATCGAGATCTTCCGCCTTAAGGCGCGCGCGGGGTTCGGCGTGGTGCAACGCGGAGACCTCGCTGCGCCACAGCTTTGCCAGTTCGTCACGAAACCGGTTGAACTCGCGCAACAGGCCGGCCGTACCCGCGGGCGGGCGCGTGCCGCGCAACACTGCAAGCTCAAGGCCCTCGATCGCCGTCTTCCACGCGCCGGGCAGCCGGCCGAGCCGGCACAGCGGATGCTTCAGCATCGCCAGCAGCGTCGGCGGCTCCAATCCCCTGGTCGCGGCCTCGGCTGCGAGCCGCGCAAAAACGCCGGCGGAGGTTTCCATCAGCACGTCGCCGCCGGAATCATCGAAGGCGAGATCCCATCGGGTCAGCGCTGCGATCACCCGCCGCGCGAGCGCGCGGTCCGGCGTCACCAGCGCGGCCGATTTGTCGAGATGCCGTGCCTCGCGCATCGCGATTGCGATCGCGAGTGCTTCCATCTCGGGATTGGGGGCCTCGACGACGGCGAGGTTTTTCATGCCGCCGGCGATCTTCGCGGCCACATCCGGCTGCTTCAGCCGGTCGTGCCAGATCTCCGTCCTGGCCGACGGCCGCATCGATTCCGATGCGAGCAGATCGCGGCCGCCTTCCGCAGGCGACTGGAGGATCTCGACATAGCCGCGCTTGATGCCGAAGCGCTCCAGCAGCGCGTGCATCGCATATTGCGGATGGTTCGAGGCCGGATGCTCGGCGAATTTGCCGAGCGCATCGCGGACGCCGCCGATGGTGCGCCAGGCGTCGTCGTCGAGATCGGTGTCGAGCCCCGGCAGCACCACGGCGCCATGAGGCAGCGAAGCAACCGCATGCAGGAATTTTGCGGTGGCCGGCATCGAGCCAGTCGAGCCGGCGGCGATCACGGGTCCACGGGGATGCGCGGTCAGCCGTTTTGCTTCGGCGGCGATCAGGAGATCGCGCCGCGCCGCGGGCTCGATCCGGTTGATCTCGGCGAGATGGCTGGGCCAGGCGATGCGTGCGATGCGCAGGAATTGAAGCGAGTGCTGCCAGTATTGGTCGAGCTGGTCCGGCACGAGGCCGTCGAGCGCGCTCCAGTTGACGCCTCGCGTGACCATGTCGTCGATCAGGCGGGCCAGATCGCCGGCCAGCGCCAGCGTCGAAGCGGGACCTCCGACCACCAATGGCGCCAGCACCGGGCCCTTGGCCCAGGCCGCGACGAGTTGCGCCAGCGTCAGCCGCCGATCGAGTTCGGCGAGCCGCGGCGGAATCTCGAGCGGCGTTGCGCCGGAAAACTGTTCGCCCTCATCGGCGAAGGCGAGCTCATCTTCGTCGATGTCGCCGAGCGCGACGATGCGCGGCAGCACCACGGCGTCCGCCTTCATCTCGTCGAGGAAGATCTCGCGGACCACACGCATCGCGCGCAGGGTCGGCAGATAGAGCGTGGCGTCGGCAAGCCGTGCCGGCTCCTTGCGCGCCTCGAATCCGTCGACCAGCCGGCCGTCGAGCAGGCTTGATACGACCGTGCGCAGGAACGGAACTGAGACTGGAACGCTGAAAACGCGCATGGGCTGCCTGATTCGGGGATCAGGCGCCAATATAGGGAGATGGACTTAAATGGATATGGGCTGAGGCGAGATCATCCCCGCTGTTCGCGACCCTGCGGCACCGCGTCCGGGACACGAGAGCCGCTTAAGCCACGCTCTCCAGAAACGCCTCTTCGGCGGCGTGCACCGCATCAGGCGTTCCGACATGCATCCAGACGCCGTCGAGGCGCAGGCCGAACAGCCGCTCCTGTTCGTTGGCGCGGTCGAACATTTTCGTCAGCGAGAACTCGCCCTTCGGCGCATCAGCGAAGATCGACGGCGACAGGATGGCCGCGCCGGCATAGACGAACGGCACGACCTCTTTCTCCTTGCGCTTGCGGAGCGCCCCGTCGGGCAGCATGCCGTAATCGCCGCGGCCGCTATAGCCGATGCTGGTCGCGGTCGGCGCCATCAGCAGCAGGATATCCATGCGCGCGGGGTCGAAGTTCTCCGCAAGCCGAGCCAGATTGGAGCGCACGCCGTCGATCCACAGCGTGTCGGAATTGACGTGGAAGAATGGCGCATCGCCGAGCAGCGGTAGCGCCTTGACCACGCCGCCGCCGGTGCCCAGCACCTGGTCGCGCTCGTCCGAGATGATCACGCGCGGATGCTGGCGGTTTGCGACGTGGTTGATGATCTGGTCGGGCAGGTAATGCACATTGACGACCGCCTCAGTCACGCCGGCCTGGCCGAGCTTGTCGAGGACATGGTCGAGCAGCGGCTGGCCGGCCACCGGCACCAGCGGCTTCGGCATCTTGTCCGTCAACGGACGCATGCGCAGGCCAAATCCTGCGGCGAGCACCATGGCTTTGGTCGGTTTGACGGACATCCTTGGCTTTCTCGAACCTCTGAAATTCGCGTTTGCAGCAAGCCTAGCACGGACCGGAGTTAGCTGCACCGCATCTCGACCGCCTTAGCCACCCGCCGTGACGGTTGTACGACGTGTGTTGCCGTTACGCCCCGACGGATGTGGAGCGCGCCTTTTTCTTCTTGTCGCCGACTTTGAGGAAATTGACGCCGATCTGGTCGCCGTTGACCCAGGCCAGTTCGCAACGCCGGTACGCAAGTCCGGTAGACGACAGCAGCAGAAAAAATTCCTTCAGATGCAGACCTTCGACCGTACCGTCGATGGTCAGCTTGGCGCCGATCTCGGAGACGTCTTCCATGGTGCAGTCGCGCCGCCAGGTGCCGTCGATCCCCATCATCTGGGCCGGAATCCCGCGTTCGAAAACAACCCGACTGTTCCCGCGATGGTCCGTCTTGACCGCCATCTGCCCTGCTCCAGCCCCGGATTTGTCCGGCTGCCTGCGGGCGATGATACCGGTTTGGTGGCTAACAGTCGGTAAATCGGTTCCGAATCAGGATTGGGGCGGCGGGACGTTAGCGAGATACCAGTTGCGCAAAGAGCCAAGGGCCGGATGTGCCAGCGAACGCTGGAGATAGGTCCAGATCCGCGGCTGGTGGCGCAAATAGTGCGGTTTGCCGTCGCGGCGATTGAGGCGGGCGAAAGTGCCGAGCAGGCGCGTGTTGCGCTGCGCCGACATGATGGCATAGAGCTCGGCAAAGCCGGCCGGATCGAAGCTCGCATCTTCAGTGCGGCGCGCCTTGATGTAGCGCGACAGCAGCGTCAGCTCGAGCGCTTCGGGCACGTCGATGCGGGCGTCCTGAAGCAGCGACACCACGTCATAGGAGTGCGGTCCGAGCACGGTGTCCTGGAAGTCGATCACGCCGACGCGCGCGATGCCGGTACGGTCGGCAAGCCAGATCAGATTGGGCGAGTGGTAGTCGCGGATGATCCAGGTCTTCGGCGCGACCAGCGGCTTCCTCAGCAGCTCGCGCCACATCGCGAAAAAGTCTGCGCGGGCCGCCTCGCTCAGCGGCGCGTTGCGATCGGGCAGATACCATTCCGGCATCAACCCGATTTCGATCAGCAGTGCCTCGGCGTCGAAGGCCGGAATGGTATAGGTCTGCCCGTCCAGCGGCAGGGCCTCCGGCAGCGCCTTGCCATGCAGTGCAGCCAGCACGTCGGTCGCGGCTTCATAGCGCTCGGCGATCGGGCGCGGCGGATCGCCTTCGATCATCCCTTCGCTGCCGAAATCCTCCGAGATAAGAAAACCGTGGTCGAGATCGGAATGGTGGATCGCGGGTGCGGAGATGCCTTGCGCGCGCAGGCCTTCGTCGATGGCGACGAAGGGTTTGACGTTTTCCGCGAGATGCACCGCAGCGCTGTAGGACTTGCCATTGTACATCGCTGCGCCATCGGGGCGCTGCGGAAAGTTCATGAGGATGACGATGCCGTCGTCGCGGATCAGCCGCGCATAGGAGCGTGTCGAGGCGTCGCCGGCCATGCACTTGCGCGTCGCGTCGATGTAGCCGGATGCGTCGAGGAACTCACGCAGCGCCTTCAAGCGCGCGACCTGGGCCGCGCCCTTGCCATAGCCGGTGATGTCGGCGGCACGCGCATTCGAGCCCAGCGCCGGGCGATGCGTCAGCGCGATGTCGATGCGATCTTGAGGCATCGCCGACGGTGCGCGCTCGGGCCATTCGATCAGCACCAGCGTGGCGTCCGGCAGCGGCGACAGCCCGATCTCCTCGAGCTCACTCTCATCTTCGACGCGGTAGAGGTCGGCATGCATCACCGGAAACGCCGGCAGCTCGTAACCCTGCACCAGCGTGAAGGTCGGGCTCGGCACTTCCAGCGCCTCGTCACTGGCGAGATAGCGGATCAGGCTGCGGGCCGCCGCGGTCTTGCCGGCACCGAGATCGCCGGTGAGCGTGATGACGTCGCCCGGACCGACCAGCAGTGCGAGATCGGCCATCAATTGCGCGGTGGCCGTCTCGTTGAGAAGCGCGACGGAGAATGTGGTCGGCGCGGTCATTCGGCGGCGTCGCGATGCGCCGCCTGGTCGGTCGGGAAGTCGCAGATCACGACCGTGCCCTTGCCGACGATCGAGTCCACCTGCACCTTGCCGCCATGCAGCTCGACGAAGGAGCGCACCAGTGACAGGCCGAGCCCGGCGCCGCGATGACGCGAGCCCTGCGAGCGGCTTTCGAACCAGTTGAACACCTTGTCCTTCATGTCGGCGGGTATTCCAGGTCCGGAATCTGTCACAATAAAGACCACGCTGCGCTCGGTGCGGCGCGCGCTGATCCCGACGGTGGAATCCTGCGGCGAGAAGCCGACGGCGTTGGCCAGCAGGTTATAGAGCACCTGCACCACGCGCTTCTCGTCGCCGATGAAACTGCCGACATCGGGCGCGATCTCGACCTTGAGACGGATGCGGTCGGTGGCGAGCCGGTCCTGGATGCCCTCGGCGGCAAGCTCGATGGTCTTGCTGACGTCGACCGGGCCGAGTTCCAGCTTCATGGCGCCGGCGTCGATGGTGGCGAGATCCAGGATGTTGTTGGTGAGCGCCAGCAGGGCGTTGGTCGATTTGGTGACGTAGTCGAGATATTCGGCCTGCTTCGGCGTCAGCGGACCGGTCGAGGGGTCGCTGAGGAAATGCGCGAAGCCGATGATGGTGGTGAGCGGCGAGCGCAGTTCGTAGGAGACGTGGTGGACGAAATCCACCTTCATCTGGTCGGCCGTCTCCAGCGCCTCGTTGCGTTCGCGCAGCGCGCGTTCGACGTTCTCGGTGTCGGTGATGTCCAGGAAGGTCAGCATGGTCGCGCCGTCGGGCAGCGGACGGATCATGCCGTCCAGCACGCTGCCGTCCTTGCGCTCCAGCTTCAGCGGCACATCGGCGCGATTCTCGATCGAGGTGATGGCCTCGCGGATCTGCCGCCAGACCGTCTGGTCGTCGAACAGCTGCTGGCACCAGCCCTCGACGGTCTGGACATGCGGCTCCTCGCGCATGGCATCGTTCGAGAGCTTCCACATCCGGACGAAGGCCGGATTGAACAGCTGCGCCTTGCCGTTGCTGCCGAACACGGCGACGCCCTCGGCGAGACTGTCCAGCGTCTCGCGCTGGACCCGAATCATGCCGTCAAAGCGGCGGGCGAGCTCGAGGCTCTCGGTGACGTCGTCGAACAGATAGGTGACGCCGCCTTCGGGATTCGGCGTGGTGACGACCGAGAGCGCGCGGCCGTCGGGCAGGTACCAGGTGTCCTTGGCGGCCTCGACCGCGCGATAGGCCTCGTGCAGCTTGGCCTTCCAGGCGCGGAAGTCGGGCTGCTCCGGCAGTTTTCGCGCGGCCCGGAGTTTGTCGAGCACGCTCGAAATCGTCCGGATTGGCATCCAGGAAGGTGCGGTCGAGGTCCCACAGCCGCCGGTAGGAATCATTGTAGAAGGCGAGCCGGCGCTGGCCGTCGAATACGGCAACGCCGGAGGAGAGCTGGTCGAGCGTGCGGCGATGCGCTTCCGCCATCCGCACCAGCGCCGCACTCAGTGCATCCGCTTCGCTGGCATCGATCGCAACCCCGACGCTGCTGCTGCCGACATTGACGGCGCGCACATCGTAGATGCGCCGTTCGCCGCCGGTCACGATCGGCAGTCGGGCGGTGAAGTCGGCAGCCTCCTTCAGGCTGCGCTCCATGGCGGTGCGATCGGCGCTGTCGAGCAACTCGAGCTTGCGCTCCTGAGCATCGACGACGCTCGTCGCCTCGGTCGCGCGCACATAGGCCGGATTGGCGAAAGTCAGCGTGCCGTTCTCGCCCTTGGCCCAGATCGGCCACGGCGCCGCGGCGACGAAGCCGCGCAGCATCTCGGTCTCGTCTGAGAGCGCCTTGTGGCGCAGATTGGTTTCGGCCAGTTCGCGGCGCAGGCCGGAGAGCTCGCGGATCCTGACAATGGCCTGGCCGCCGATGGCGCGGCCGATCGCTTCCAGCGTGTGGCCGTTGGCGGTCGTCAGCGTAAGCTGGAACCCGTCGCCGCGTTCGCGCAGCGCATCGACGGCGTGATCCATCTGCAGCGCCGGTTCCGGCGGCAGCCAGGTTCCGAACGCGAGCACGCGCTGCGGAGACGAATGCGCGGCAGCACTATCGAGACGTCGCCCGAAATCTGCGCGCGATCGTCGCCGGCCGGCCACGAGATCAGGACCTGGGGCTCGGCGAACAGCAGCGCGCCGAAGCGGTCGGCCTGCAACTGGAGTTCCCTGACCCTCGCGCGCAGCCCCGCCTCGTTCTCTGCCGTGCGCACGCGCGTGCGCATCAGCAGGATCGCGGCCACGACTGTGAAGCCGAGCAGGGCCAGCGCGGTGGCCAGCACCGCGAGTTCCTGCCGGTTGAAATCCAGCAATATCGAGAGTGTGTCGACAAGGTCGGCAGCCTCGGCCGGCGCAGCCGGCAGCAGCGCTGCGAGAGCGCCTCCCAACAGGCCGTTGCGCGCCAACGTTGTGCACGACAGCAGCGTCCGACGCATCGACACGATCACGCCTGACATAGTTGCCCCAAGACCGCACGAATTTGCGCGCAGCGACCCCCGTCGCGCGCGAATCAAAGGACAATACTCTCACCGTGACTCCACCGGTAAGAGTCCAGATCGTGAACGCAAACGCGGTCCCACAAAAATGCCAGGGCGCGAGGTTCCCGCCCACGTAGTCCTTCGGGATGATTCGGCTGGGATTGCCGCGCGTTAGCGAGCAATGAGGTGAGGTCGTGACCGCGAAGCAGGTGCGCTCCCTCCCCCCGCTTGCGGGGGAGGGTTGGTGAGAGGGGGTCTCCGCAACGGGAGACTCCCGGCGTGGAGAGCCCTCAGCCGCCGCGCTCTGCGAGCGTGTCGATCTCTCCCGCAAGCGGGAGAGAAGGAAACTAGCGGCCGGTCGAGCCGAAGCCGCCGGCGCCGCGATCGGTCGAGGACAGCGTCGCGACGGGCACCAGCGCGGCCTGGACCACGGGCGCGATCACCATCTGCGCGATACGCTCGCCGCGCTTGATCACGAAGGGGGCCGCGCCGTGGTTGATCAGGATCACCTTGATCTCGCCGCGGTAGTCGGCGTCGATCGTGCCGGGCGAGTTCAGCACGGTGACGCCGTGCTTGGCGGCAAGCCCCGAGCGCGGACGCACCTGGGCCTCGTGCCCGGCCGGCAATGCGATCGCAAGGCCCGTCGGCACCAGCGCATATTGGCCGGGGGCGAGCGTCAGCGGTTCGTCGTGCGGAACCGCGGCCATCAGGTCGAGGCCGGCGGCCTCGCTGGTCTGATAGGCCGGCATCGGCAGGCCCTCGGCATGGCTCAAGCGTTGCAGTTCGACCGTGACTTTCGTGCTCAAGATGCAGGCTCCAGGGATTTGTCGGCCACGCTTTTCGCGACATGCGCGATCAGCTCGGTGGCGACCTGTTCCTTGGTCATCACCGGCCAGGAATCAACAATGATCTCGCCGTTCTTCTCAGCATTCTCACGCCTGATCAGATGGACGGTGTTGCGGTCGCCGCCCATTACGCCAGTGGCGGGGGAGACGTCGTTGGCGACGATCCAGTCGCAGCCCTTGCGGGCAAGCTTGGACTTGGCGTTGTCGATGAGGTGCTCGGTCTCGGCGGCAAAGCCGATCACCAGCGGCGGGCGATTGTCCGTCAGCTTCGAGATCGTGGCGAGGATGTCGGGATTTTCGACCAGCTGAAGCGGCGGCATCCCGGCCGAGGTCTTTTTCAGCTTCTGCTCGCCCTCGTTCGCAACGCGCCAGTCGGCGACCGCAGCGGCGAAGATCGCGATGTCGGCGGGAAGCACGGCCTGAACCTGCTCCAGCATCTGCCGCGCCGATTCCACATGCTTCACCGTCACGCCCTGGGGATCGTCGAGGTCCACGGGGCCGCTGACCAAAATCACTTCGGCGCCCGCGGCCTGCGCGGCGGCGGCAATGGCGAAGCCCTGCTTGCCGGAGGAGCGGTTGGCGATGTAGCGCACCGGGTCGATCGGCTCGTGCGTGGGACCGGCGGTGATCAGCACGCGCTTGCCGGCGAGCGGCCGCGGCACCGGCGGCCGCAGCAGGCGCTCAGCCGCGGTGGCGATCTCGATCGCCTCGGACATGCGGCCGATTCCGGCTTCGCCCGCTTCGGCCATCTCGCCGGAATTGGGCCCGATCAGCACCACGCCGTCGCGCTGAAGCAGGCCGACGTTGCGTCGCGTCGCCGCATTGTTCCACATCAGCGGATTCATCGCCGGCGCCAGCAGGATCTTTCGGTTGGTCGCAAGCAGAATCGCGCTGGCGAGATCGTCGGCATGGCCGTTCGCCATCTTCGCCATCAGGTCGGCGGTGGCAGGCGCCACCACGATCAAATCGCAGTCGCGCGCGAGGCGAATATGGCCGGCGTCGAACTCGCTCTGGGGATCGAACAAATCGGTGTAGACGCGCTCATGCGACAGCGCGCTCACGGCCAGCGGCGTGACGAATTGCTGCGCGGCCTTGGTCAGCACGCAGCGGACCTCAATGCGGCGTTCCTTGAGCCTTCGGATCAGGTCGAGCGATTTATAGGCCGCGATCCCGCCGCCGATGACCAGGGTGACGCTGGCCTCGGGGAGGCCACCAGTGCGCTGTGGTGTGGGGGCGGTGGATGCCTCGGGTGGCACCGCGAACGGCGTCAGCGGCTCCTCGCGGCCCTCGATCAGCTCCCGCAGGATGACCCGGACCTCTTCCTCGACCGACCTGCGGTTCTTGGCCGAACGCAGCCGGAGATAGGTTTTGACGTGTTCGTCGAGCTTGCGGATGGTCAGGCTCGCCATGACGCCCTCCAGCACAGAATGATAGCGATGCTATCAAGTTCGTGATTGCAATGCAATCACAGATTCCGGACCGCGATCAGGATGCCGATGAAGGTCGCGGCGATGATCCAGAGCGCCACGGTGCGCCAGCGGTTCTTGCGGCCCTCGCTGCGGCCCATCGCCGCGATGCTCTCCGGCGACAGCCGGATTCCCTCGCGCGTCATGGTCTCGAGCTGCTCGAGCACCGCGACCGAGCGCGCCGCAAGATCCGGCAGACGCATCAGGATGCGTGCGAGATCGCCGCCGCCGGCAAGTGCGCCCTGCACCCGGCCGATCGGTCCGAGATTGCGCTCGATCCATTCGCGCACCACGGGATCGGCGACCTTCCAGATGTCGAGCTTGGGATCGAAGCCGCGCGCCACGCCTTCGACCACGACCATGGTCTTCTGCAGCAGGATCAGCTCGGGCCGCGTCGTCATGTCGAACAGGCCGGTGACCTCGAGCAGCAGCGTCAGCAGCCGCGCCATCGAGATCTCCTCGGCGGTGCGGTTGTGGATCGGCTCGCCGATGGCGCGGATCGCTTGCGCAAAATTCTCGACCGAATGATGCGCGGGCACGTAACCCGCCTCGAAATGCACTTCCGCCACGCGGCGGTAGTCGCGCGTGATGAAGCCGAGCAGGATCTCGGCGAGGAACCGCCGCTCCTTCATGCCGAGCCGGCCCATGATGCCGAAATCGACCGCGACGAGACGTCCGGCGTCATCCAGGAACAGATTGCCCGGATGCATGTCGGCGTGGAAGAAGCCGTCACGCAGCGCGTGCCGCAGAAAGCTCTGGATCACCTTGCGGCCGAGATCGGGCAGGTCGACCTGCGCCTCAGCCAGGCGCTTGTGATCGTTTAGCGCGATGCCGTCGATCCATTCCATCGTCAGCACGTTGTGCGTGGTGCGGTCCCAGTCGACGGTCGGCACGCAAAAGTCAGGATCGTCGCGCGTGTTCTCCGCCATCTCGGACAGCGCGGCAGCCTCGAGCCTCAGGTCCATCTCCATCGCGACCGAGCGCGACATGGTGTTGATGACCTCGATCAGGCGCAGCCGCCGCGCCTCGCTCGAATAAGCCTCGGCCTTGTGCGCGACGAAGAAGAAATCGGAGAGGTCGCGGCGGAAGCGCGACGCCACGTTCGGCCGCAGTACCTTGACCGCGACGGCTTTCCGGATGCCGTCGCGCTCGACCTCGCCGCGATGCACCTGCGCGATCGAGGCAGCCGCCACCGGCGGGCCGAAGCTCACGAACACATCCTTCAGCGGCCGCTCCAGCGAGGTCGCGATCGCGGCCTCCGCTTCGGCTTGCGAGAACGGCGGCAGGCGGTCCTGAAGGCTTTCGAGGTCGCGCGCCATCATGACTCCGACGACGTCGGGGCGCGTCGCCAGAAATTGTCCGAGCTTGAGATAGGCCGGGCCCATCCGGGTCAGCGCGCGTGACATCCGTGGCCCGTCTTTAGGGCCGCGGCGTTCGACGATACGCGCAAGCTTCAGCGCAAGCTGCCCGGGCGGCGGCACCAGGCTGGGGTCGACGGAGCCGAACACGCCCTCGCGTGCGAACACGAACGCGGCGCGGATCAGGCGCGCAATGTGAGTGATGGCAGAGATCACAAACGCCAGCCCGAATGCAGTGCGACGATGCCGCCGGTCAGGGTCTGCCAACTCACGCGGGCGAAGCCGGCGTCGCGGATCATGTCGGCGAAGGCGTTGGGCTTCGGAAACTTGCGGATCAATTCGACCAGATACTGATAGGATTCGGCATCGCCCGTGACCATGCGGCCGAGCGGCGGGATCACCTTGAACGAGAACAGGTCATAGAGCTTGTCTAGCCCGGGCATCTCGACGGTGGAGAATTCCAGGCACAGGAAGTGGCTGCCGGGCTTCAGCACGCGATATGCCTCGCGCAGCGCCAGATCGATCCGCGGCACATTGCGAATGCCGAAAGCGATCGTATATGCGTCAAAGCTGCGGTCGGCGAAGGCGAGCGCCTCGGCATTGCCTTCGACGAAATCGACCTGGGTTTCGAGATGACGCTTGGCGGCACGCTCGCGGCCTACGGCGAGCATGCCGGAATTGATGTCGCAGACGGTGGCATGAAAGCCGGGACCTGCCGCCTTGGCAGCCCGGAAGGAAATGTCGCCGGTGCCGCCGGCAACGTCGAGCAACGCGAACCGCCGGTCACCCCGCGGCGGATCGAGCGCGTTGATCATGATGTCCTTCCAGACCCGGTGCAGGCCACCGGACATCAGGTCGTTCATCAAATCATAGCGCGACGCCACGCTGTGAAACACATCGTTCACCAGCGTCTGCTTGTCCCCCAGGGGAACGTCTTTGAAGCCAAAATGCGTGGTTTCGCCCGGCCGATCCATTACTCTACTCCACGGGGCGGACCATAGCGCGGCCGCCGCAATGGCGCTATCACACCGCCCTCATAAGGTGAATGCCTGACCATGCCTGAATTGCCCGAAGTCGAGACCGTCCGCCGCGGCCTTCAGCCCGTCATGGAGGGTGCGAAAATCGTCGTCGCGGAGGCCCGCAGGCCCGATCTGCGCTTTCCCTTCCAGCCCGATTTCGTGGCCCGGCTCCAGGGGCAGATCGTCACGGGCCTGGGCCGCCGTGCAAAATATCTCATGGCCGATCTCGCCTCGGGCGACGTGCTGCTGATGCACCTGGGCATGTCGGGCTCGTTTCGCGTCATCATGCCGGACAACGAGGCCGCGCCCGGCGAGTTTCACTACCCGCGGGCCAAGGACTCCACGCATGACCACGTGCTGTTTCGGATGTCCTCCGGTGCCGACATCGTCTTCAACGATCCGCGCCGCTTCGGTTACATGAAAGTGATCGCGCGCAGCGCGCTCGATGAGGAGCCGTTGTTGCGCGGGCTTGGCCCCGAGCCGCTCGGCAACGAATTCGATGCGGCCATGCTGGCGCACTCATGCGAGGGCAAGACCACGAGCCTGAAGGCCGCGCTGCTCGACCAGCGCGTCGTGGCCGGGCTCGGCAACATCTATGTCTGCGAAGCCCTGCATCGCTCGCATCTGTCGCCGCGCCGGATCGCCGCGACGCTGTCGACCAGGAAGGGCGAGCCCACCGATCACGCCAAGCGGCTGGTCGGTGCGATCCACACCGTGCTGAACGACGCCATCAAGGCCGGCGGCTCGTCACTGCGCGATCATCGCCAGACCTCGGGCGAGCTCGGCTATTTCCAGCACTCGTTCAAGGTCTATGATCGCGAAGGCGAGATCTGCAAGACGCCGCGCTGCGGCGGTACGATCAAGCGCTTCACCCAGAATGGCCGGTCGAGCTTCTGGTGCCCAAAATGTCAGAAATAGCCGGCCATGCAGACGCCGCAGCTTGAAACTCAACGGCTGATCCTGCGTCCGCTCGCAATGTCCGACGTCCCGGCGATCCAGCGCCACTTCGACAATTGGAACATCATCCGGCATCTCTCCATCGTTGTGCCCTGGCCGTATCCTGCCGATGGCGCTGAGACCTTCGTTAGGCTGCAGTTCGACAAGATCTCAGCTGGCGAGGAGATCCATCTGTGGGTGTTGGTGCTGAAGGGCGGCGATGGCGAGGCCATCGGAAACATTCATCTTCGGCCTCGAGCTGAAGGCCTGAAGGGCAATCGCGGTTTCTGGCTGGCGGAGCCGTATTGGCAGCGCGGCTTGATGACGGAGGCGATCACCGCGGTGAACGACTTCGCCTTCCTCACGCTCGGCCTCGATCTTTTTTACGTCTGCAACGCAGCGACCAACGAAGCCTCGCGCAGGGTCAAGCAAAAGACCGGCGCGGAGTTCGTCGGCTTCATCGAGCTTGCGCATCATGGCGGACAGACGAAATCAGAGAGATGGATTGTGCGGCGTGAGGATTGGTTGCGGGGCAGGTCCGTGACGCCCGTGGCCAAGTTTGGCGAGATTTGACCCTATCGAAGCGGTCAACGCGGACGCAGGCCGTTTTGCCTGATGAGTTAGATGTCTACGCGCCGCCGCCGAGATGCCTTGGCCGGGAGCCGTTCTACTTTGCATGGGGTTGTTTTCGAGATTTTTGAGCGAGGTCGTCCGCCATCGTCAAAACGCGAAGCGAAGCAATCCGGCCGGGCTGGTGGCCGGATTGCTTCGTCGCTTGGGCGCTTCAACCGGATAGCGAAGAGCCCGTCTGGCGTCTGAGCGATCGCCCCGCTCAGGACGCCAGTGTCGTGGTCTCGTTCGACGCGAGTTCGGCGACGACGTGCAGCATCCCGTCCGCGGCCGAGATGACCTGGTCGATCAGCACATTGGTGGCCGAGATGTTGAGCCGGGTCTCGATCCACTGCCAGAGGCCGCGGATTTCCTCGGTCGACTTGCCGTTCGGCGCGAACTCGCTGACGGCGAGGCCGCTCGCGAGCGAGTCCTGGTGATCGTTGCGCATCACGATCAGGGGACGCGCGAGCACGTCGGCGAGATCGAGCGCGGCTTCCTCGGCAAGCGTATCGGCGGCGTTGTCGATGCGCTGGCCGCGGATCGGCGTCTGGTTCAGCACGAAGCCGAAGGGCCGTTTCCACGCGCGCGCGACGCTGAGGGTGGAGACCGTCGCCTCGATGTCGGCGACGCTCGGGCGGGCCGGGATCAGGCAGAGGTCGGAATGGCGGATCGCGGCGGTGGTGGCGGCGCTGAGGCCGGCCGCGGTGTCGACGATCGCGAGCTGGAGGCCGCTGTCGGCCAGCATCTTCAGGCGTGGCTCGAAATCGGCGGCGTGATAGATCGGCTCGACGACGACATCGTCGTTGTTGCGGCGGCGCTGCCAGTTGGACAGGGTGCCCTGCGGGTCGGTCTCGATCAGGCGGACGGTGAAGCCGGCCTGCCTGGCTGCCAGCGCGAGGCCGATGGCGAGCGTGCTCTTGCCACTGCCACCCTTTTGGGTGGCGAGTACGATCGTATGCATTTGAAGATGAATCCCTTTGGAGTGCCTGGGTCTCTGGGTAACGCCACGCGAACGTGCATCGCTTCTTGATGCTGAGCTCTTCTCGCTCAGGACGTGCCCAGCCCGATCCAAAGGGGGATCGCGGATGTCCGAAATCAGCAGGTGCGATGATGGCAGAATTGGGAATGCCAGCTAATCCGTACCATTACTGGACCCGTCATCCTGCCTGTGATGTGCTCGCCGCCGTGAATAAAGCGGGACCAGCGGCATGAGCGGAAATTGGCGGGACCGGACGGCAACGACCTTTGAATGCCAGAAAATGCCGGCGGTCTCGAGCCGCGGCATGGTGGTCAGCAACCATCCGCTGGCCTCCAGCGCCGGGGCCGAGATGCTGGCGGCCGGCGGCAACGCCATCGATGCTGCGATCGCGACCCTGTTCACGCTGACCGTGGTCGAGCCGATGATGGTCGGCATTATCGGCGGCGGCATGGCACATATCCGTCTGGCCGACGGCAGCCACCGATTTATTGATGGCCAGAGCACCGTGCCTGCGGCGGTCCATGACACCACCTACACCTCCAGGCCGGGCGCGGCCCATGACGTGTTCGACACCGTCGGCAACGAGAACCTCAACGGCCCGAAGGCTGTCGCCACGCCGGGCTCGCTCAAGGCCTGGTGCGAGACGCTGCGCCGGTTCGGCACCATGCCGCTCGCCGACGTCATGCAGCCCGCGATCAAGCATGCCGCGCGCGGCTATGCGGCGACGCCTTATTTGCACGAATGCATCAGCGAGAGCGCCGCCGAGATGCGCAAGGACAAGCCGATCGCGGCGATCTTTCTGCCGAACGGCGAGCCGCTCAAGGTCGGCGAGCGCGTGGTACAGGCCGAATACGCCGAAACGCTCCGGCATATTGCGGATCACGGCGAAAAGGCGCTCTACGAGGGACCGCTCGGCGACATCCTCGTCGACTACATGGAGAAGACCGGCGGCTTCATCCGCCGCAACGATCTCACGAACTACAAGACCGTCGAGCGCCAGCCGATCCGCGCCGACTATCGCGACTGGACCATCTTTGGGCCGCCGCCGCCCGCGGCCTCCGGCGTGCATATCACGCAGATGCTGAATATTTTGGAAGGCTACGACATCGGCGGGCTCGGCTTTGGCGCGGCCGAGACCATCCATTACCTCGCCGAGGTCCTGAAGATCGCCTTCGCCGACCGCGCCGCGGCCAGCGGCGACCCCGACTATGTCGGCGTGCCCGTGGAGCGGTTGACGTCGAAGGCCTATGCCGAAGAGCGCCGCCGCGCCATCGATCCGGCGCGGGCGCAGGTATGGGGCGCCGGCGTGTCGCAGCTGGAAGGCGCGCACACCACGCACATGACGGCGGCGGATGCCTTTGGCAACGTGGTTGCGACCACGCAGACCATCAACAGTCTCTTCGGCGCCAAGATCATGATCCCGGGCTTGGGAGCCATCGCCAACAATTACATGAACCTGTTCGACCCGCGTCCCGGCCATGCGCTCTCGCTGGCACCGGGCAAGCGCGTCACCACCTCGATGTCGCCGATGATGGCGCTGCGCGACGGCAAGCTGCGCTACGCGCTTGGGCTGCCAGGCGGCAAGCGCATCTTCCCGAGCGCGATGCAGGCGCTGGTCAATCTGATCGACCACGGCATGAGCCTGCAGGAAGCGGTCGAAGCGCCGCGCGTGTGGACCGAGGGCAATGCGCTCGAGGTCGAGCAGAAGGTGCCGGAGGATGTGCGCGCGAAGCTCGCGGGGCTCGGCCACAAGGTGCAGCCCGTTGCGACGGTCGCTGGCGGCATGAACGGCATCGCCTTCCACGACGACGGCTCCATGACCGGCGCCGCCTGCTGGCGCGCGGATGGCACGCCGGTCGGGATTTCGGGTGGTCTCGCGAAGAGCGGGGTCAGGTTCAGGCTGAGCTGATCACTACTTCCGCACGCAGATCACGCGCACCACGGCGGCCTTTGCATCTGTTGCGGCGCCGCTCGCGGTCACGCCGTTGGCCTTCAGGAAATCGCGGACGGCATCTGCCGAGACCATCACGGCTTGTGACGCCGGCACCGCGGTCGCAGGCCCCGCGACCCGCGCCGGTTTCAACAGTACGACACCGGCGAACTTGCCGTCGCCGTCGATTGCCGGGCTGCCGGAAAATCCGACGGCTGGCGGCGGTGACAGTGCGGAATCGCCGCCACCGACAGATGCCAGCGCAGCCTTGACGCTCGACACCCCGGCTGCGCCGCCCTGGCTCTGCGGATCGGGGATGCCGATGACATCGATAGTCGTCTTCGCAGCGCCGCTTGCGAGCCCGAGCGGCTTCAGGCCGCGCGCGCCATAGATGTGCAGCAGCGCGAGATCGTGCTCCTTGTCCTCGGCGAGACGGTCGGCATTGCCGTATCCGCCGATCGTGATGGCGAGACAGGAATCGGTAACGAGACGATCAGTGACGATCGCGCCGTCGTCGCTGACAACGATGCCGGTGCCGTATTCGACGGTCTTGCGCGGCGGCGGTCCGGCTTGCGGTCCTGACGGAAATGCGTTGAACGCACTCGACATCGCGATCACGACCGGCTCGACCGAGTTCTCGGTGGCCTGGTCGTAGAGGATTGTCATGATGCGGACCTCGTCGCCCTTGAAGGTGCCGCGCACGTAAAATTTCTTCAGGCCCTGGAGTCCTGACAGCACGAAGAAGTCGGGCTTCACCACGGTGTAGTCGACCTTGCGGCCGGCCGGCTCCTTCTTCTCGGCGTCCGCGAGCTTCGCAGTGGTCGGATTCGCCTCCTTGCGGCGGCTGAGCAGCACCTGCACCGTTCCGGTCGGCGAGGTCCATTTCGAGCCGTTGGCGTCGGTCACCTGCTGCGGCACGAGTTTGCCGGGGATGCCGAGGCGGGAGCCGCTGGTTGGCTCCATCACGATCTTCCAGCCGACATTCTCCTGCTTCCGCCGCGCGGTCTCGGCGAGCGCGGCGCGCTCCTGCGGATTGAGCACGCCGGTGGGCTTGCCGCCCTTGTTCTTCTGGTATTCCTTGATGGCGTCGACCATGCGCGCGCTGACGTCGCCGGTAATGGCGCCGTTATATTCACCGACCCAGGCGAGGTCGGACTGGAGCGACAGCCGTTCCGCCTGAGCCATGGCATCCGCCGTTTCAGACGGCGTCTGCAAGGCTGGCGGGCGGATCGGAACGGTCTGGACCACCTTCGGCTTGAAGCCGGGGAGCTGTGGTGCCGCCATCTGGGCGTTCGCGCCTGTGGCGGTCGCCAACAACAGTGTTGCCGCAAGCATCGATCTCATGACAAATCCAGCCAGCCCATTGAACGCGCTGCCATTGAAGCACATCTCGTTGGTCGCGAACAATGTCGGGGTGGTTCAGGCCTGCGACAGAGGCCGCGAACTCAAGTCCTCATCCTGAGGAACAGCCCCGGGGCCGCGTCTCGAACGATGGCTGCGGGCGATATTGGGGCCTTCATGGTTCGAGACGCGCGACGCGCTCCTCACCATGAGGGGTAAGAGAACGAAGGATAACGATGCTCAGCCCGGACGAACTCGAACGCTATGCCCGCCATATCGTGCTGCGCGATGTCGGTGGTCCCGGCCAGGCTGCGCTGAAACGGGCCTCCGTGCTGGTGATCGGCGCTGGCGGGCTTGGCGCGCCGGCCCTGATGTATCTGGCTGCCGCCGGTGTCGGCACGCTCGGCGTCGTCGATGACGATGTCGTCTCGCTATCCAATCTTCAGCGTCAGGTCATCCATACGACGCCCGATATCGGCCGTCACAAGGTGGAAAGCGCGGCCGAGCGGATCGCGGCGCTCAATCCGCATGTGCGCTTCGTCGGCCATGCCACCTGGCTCAATGCCGACAACGCGCTCTCGCTGATCGGCGATTATGACCTCGTGCTCGACGGCTCCGACAATTTCTCGACGCGCTATCTGGCCTCGGATGCCTGCTTTTTCGCGAAGAGGCCGCTGATCACGGCGGCGCTCGGCACCTTCGATGGCTCGCTCACCACCATTCGCGCGCATGAGGCAAATGCCGACGGCGTCTTCAATCCAACCTATCGCTGCCTGTTTCCGGAGGCGCCGCCGCCCGGCACGGTGCCGGCCTGCGCGGAGGCCGGCGTCATGGGCGCGCTCGCAGGCGTGATGGGCTCGATGATGGCGCTGGAGGCGATCCGCGAGATCGTCGGGTTTGGCGACGGCCTGGTCGGCCGCCTTCTGATGATCGATGCGCGCGCGATGCGGTTCGAGACGCTGCGCTACGCGCGCGATCCGGCCAATCCGCTCAATGGCGATGGGCCGGTCATGACTGACCTCAGCGTCCATCGCATCTGATCGCGCTGTTACGTCGTGGCCGGCTTCTCGCTGTCGAGATGCGCCATCTGCTCGGCCGCGTAGCGCGTGCCTGAGGCGATGTTGGGCGGGAAGGCTTTGGCCAGCACCGCAAGATGCGCTGGGGTCAGCGTCACCTTCGTTGCGCCCAGTGCTTCGCTGAGACGGTTGCGGGTCCTGGCGCCGACCAGCGGCACGATCTCCTGGCCTTGCGCCGCCACCCAGGCGATCGCGACCTGCGTCGGCGCGCTGGTCAGCTTGCTCCAGGATTGGTGCGAGCCGTTCCCGGGACCTTTTCTGTACTATCCGAGCCGACGACAGGTGCCGCCTGCGCTGCGCGCGTTCATTGATTTCGCGGCGGACTGGCGTAAGCGCAATTCGCGTAGCGGATAGATCTCAGAGCATGCTCGGCAGTACACGATCCGGCGGCTTGTGCGCATCGAGGAAGGTGCGGATGTTGATGATCACCTTCTCGCCCATCTCGACGCGGCCTTCGATGGTGGCCGAGCCCATATGCGGCATCAGCGTTACCTTGCCGGCCTTGGCGAGCCGCACCAGCTTCGGGTTGACCGCCGGTTCGTGCTCGTAGACGTCGAGGCCGGCGCCGCCGATCTCGCCGCCTTCGATCAGCTTGATCAGCGTGTCCTCGTCGGTGACTTCGCCGCGCGCGGTGTTGACAATGTAGGCGTCCTTGCGGATCAGCTTCAGCCGCCGTGCCGAGAGCAGGTGATAGGTCGCCGGCGTATGCGGACAATTCACCGAGATGATGTCCATCCGCGCCAGCATCTGGTCGAGGCTTTCCCAATAGGTCGCGCCAAGCTCTTCGGCGATCTTCGGTGCCACGGGGCGGCGGTTGTGGTAGTGGATCTGCAGGCCGAAGGCGCGGGCGCGGCGCGCGACCGCCTGGCCGATGCGGCCCATGCCGATGATGCCGAGGCGCTTTCCGCCGATGCGGTGGCCGAGCATCCAGGTCGGCGACCAGCCCGCCCAGGGTTTTCCTTCCGTCAGCACCGAAGCGCCTTCGATCATCCGGCGTGGCACGGCCAGGATCAGCGCCATGGTCATGTCGGCGGTGTCTTCGGTGAGGACTTTCGGCGTGTTGGTGACCGTGATGCCGCGGGCATGTGCGGCCTCGACATCGATATTGTCGACGCCGTTGCCGAAATTCGCGATCAGGCGCAGCTTGCAGTCAGGCTGGTTGACGATGTCGGCACTGATGTGGTCGGTCACGGTCGGAACCAGGATGTCGGCGGTGCGCGCGGCTTCGGCGAGCTGCTCGGCCGACATCGGCGTGTCGTCGAGATTGATGCGCGCGTCGAACAGTTCGCGCATCCGGGTCTCGATCGAATCCGGCAGCTTGCGCGTCACGACGACGAGGGGCTTTTTCTTCACCGACATGTCCTGCCCTCATGAGGCGTTGCAGGCCGCCTCTGTCGCCAAAGGCCGGCCGTTGAGGCCTCATTAACCCGGTTGTTCGACACTGCCCTTGCCGTGTCGTCCCCGGCGTTTCCTTCAAGCTTTCCCCCATTTCCGGCCGGAAAATCGGGGCAAACTGGTTGTTCGAATGTCCGTCCTCTCTAGCAGAAGGCCGGGCCAAGACAAGAACCACCGGGTTTAGGCTTCGGGAACACCCGCGTGGGGCGGGGCTGGGGCTGTACGGCGGATTTTGGAATTTGGCGTGAGGACCTGGCCTGGCCGGGTCTTCGACAGGAGACGGGTTGATGGCGTTGGGGCGTTTTTGTTCGGTGATGGCGCTCGTTTGCACCGGGTTGAGCGCCTCGGTCAGCCCCTCGCATTCGGCCAAGGACGCCGCCACACCCCAGACCGCCAGCGGTCTTCCAGTGCCACGCTATGTCAGCCTCAAATCGGACCACGTGAACGTCCGCGGCGGTCCGACCAAGGACAATGACGTGACGTGGGTCTACACCCGCGCCGGCCTGCCGGTCGAAATCACCGCCGAGTTCGAGAACTGGCGCCGGGTCCGCGATTCCGAGGGCGCCGAGGGCTGGGTCTATCACTCGCTGCTGTCGGGCCGCCGCACTGCGGTCGTCACCATGAAGAACAAGGACGAGCTGGCGCCGATCTATGATCGCGCCGATCCCGACAGCGCCGTTGCCGCAAAGCTCCAGGCCGGCGTCGTCACGCAGGTGAAAAAATGCACCACAAACTGGTGCCACGTCACCGGCAACGGTTTTGATGGCTGGATCCAGCAGGAGCGCCTCTGGGGCGTGTACTCGGACGAGCAGGTGAACTGACCCCGTCAACGAAAATGGCCGGGACAAGCCCGGCCATGACGATCAAACCAGCAGTTTATGATTGATGCTCAGCGCTTCTTGCGCAGGCGCACGACCATGTCGATGCGCGCGATCTCGTAGCCTTCCGGCACCTCCGGCATCCTGGACAGCGCCAGATGCGGATCCTCGATATCGACCAGCTCGTGGCTGTTCTCGAGGTAGTAATGGTGGTGCGTGGTGACGTTGGTATCGAAATAGGTCTTGGTGCCGTCGACGCTGACCTGGCGCAGCAGGCCGGCATCGGTCAGCTGGTTCAGCGTGTTGTAGACGGTCGCGAGCGAGACCGGGACCTTCGCCAGCGTCGCTTCCTCATAGAGCATTTCAGCCGTGAGATGGCGCGCACCCTTGCCGAACAGCAACCAGCCGAGCGCCATGCGCTGGCGCGTCGGGCGCAGGCCGGCAGACTGGAGCATTTCGTTGACGTCGTGCCAGGGGCAGCCGGTCAGGGCCGGCTGGCGGCCAGACAGAAGGGCCGCCGCATGGGCGTCTTCGTGATGAGTGGCGTTGTTCTCGCTCATTTCCAAAATTCGGGCACGCGTTGACACTATCTATCTGCAATATATGGACAGATAGATGCAGATGCAAGTTTCTCGCAACTAGAGTGGTTCTAATTGGCAGAGGAACCGGACCAAGACCTCGTGATTTTACCTCCGGGAGACGGCTTTGCCACCCGAAATGGCCTGTGTTAGAGAGCGCGCGCGGTTCCGCTTAACCGATTTTGGCGCAGCCAGGCATTGAGGCTTGGTCCGCAGTCCATCCGGGCTCTCGGTATTTGCGCTTGACGACGGCAAGTGACGTTGCTTCCGAACGGGGCCCATTTTTGCCAGAAACGCCGCTCAATCGGGGTTCAAACAGAGGCTTCCCATGCTGAACAGGCGCAACGGTTACGAATACGAAGACTTGCTGGCATGTGCCCGTGGCGAGATGTTCGGTCCGGGCAATGCACAATTGCCCCTGCCGCCGATGCTCATGTTCGACCGCATCACGGAAATTAACGACAATGGCGGTGAGTTCGGCAAGGGCGTGGTGCGTGCCGAGCTCGACGTGAAACCCGATCTCTGGTTTTTCGGCTGCCACTTCAAGAACGATCCGGTGATGCCCGGCTGCCTTGGCCTGGACGCGCTGTGGCAAATGGTCGGCTTCTATCTGGGCTGGAGCGGGGGCGAAGGTCGTGGCCGCGCGCTCGGCCTGAGCGAATTAAAGTTCGGCGGCCAGGTGCTGCCCGAGGCCCGCAAGGTTGTGTACAACGTCGATATCAAGCGCGTGATGCGTTCAAAGCTGGTGCTCGGAATTGCCGACGGATGGCTTTCGGTCGACGACCAGATTATTTATCGCGCGAAGGACCTGAAGGTCGGCCTGTTCAAGCAGGGCACGAGCCTGGGCTAACGCGCATCACCAAGAAGACAACGACATAGGCGAGGCTGTCATGAGGCGGGTTGTGGTCACCGGGATGGGCATCGTCTCGTCCATCGGAAACAACACCCAGGAAGTGCTTGCGAGCCTTCACGAGGCGAAGTCGGGCATTTCGCGGGCTGAGAAATATGCCGAGCTCGGCTTTCGTTCGCAGGTGCAAGGTGCGCCGACGCTCGATCCTGCGACGGTCGTCGACCGCCGCGCGATGCGGTTCCTCGGCCAGGGCGCGGCTTGGAATCACATCGCGATGGAGCAGGCGATCCAGGACTCCGGTCTGACGCCTGAAGACGTCTCCAACATCCGCACCGGCATCATCATGGGCTCAGGCGGACCGTCCGCCCGCACCATCGTCGAATCCGCCGACATCACCCGTACCAAGGGACCGAAGCGCGTTGGACCGTTTGCAGTGCCGAAGGCGATGTCGTCCACGGCGTCCGCGACGCTTGCGACCTGGTTCAAGATCAAGGGCGTGAACTATTCGATCTCCTCGGCCTGCGCGACGTCGAACCACTGCGTCGGCAATGCCTACGAGACGATCCAGATCGGCAAGCAGGATGTCATCTTCGCCGGCGGCTGCGAGGAACTGGACTGGTCGCTGTCGGTGCTGTTCGACGCCATGGGCGCAATGTCCTCGAAGTACAACGACACGCCCGCCACCGCCTCGCGTCCCTATGACGTCAATCGCGACGGCTTCGTCATCGCCGGCGGCGCCGGTGTGCTGGTGCTCGAGGAGCTCGAGCATGCCAAGGCGCGCGGCGCGCGCATCTATGGCGAGATCGTCGGCTACGGCGCGACATCGGACGGCTACGACATGGTCGCGCCGTCCGGTGAAGGCGCCGAGCGCTGCATGCGCATGGCGATGTCGACGGTGAAGACCAAGGTCGACTACATCAACCCGCACGCCACCTCGACGCCGGCCGGCGATCCGCCGGAAATCGACGCGCTCCGCCGCGTGTTCGGCGCCGGCGAGAAGTGCCCGCCGATCTCAGCGACCAAGGCGCTGACCGGCCACTCGCTGGGCGCGACCGGCGTGCAGGAAGCGATCTATTCGCTGCTGATGATGAACAACGGCTTCATCTGCGAGAGCGCCCACATCCAGGAGCTCGATCCCGTGTTCGCCGACATGCCGATCGTGCGCAAGCGCATCGACAACGTCAAAATCGGCACCGTGCTGTCGAACTCGTTCGGCTTCGGCGGCACCAACGCCACGTTGGTGTTCAGCCGGCTGGATGTGTGACGCCCTTCGACGGGCTGTTGATTTTCTCGTCATGGCCGGGCTTGTCCCGGCCATCGACGTCTTAGTTTCTGGCTGCAAAGGGCGTCATGCCCGGGACAAGCCCCGGGCATGACGAAGAGCGGAAAGTAGTGGGCAATGCAGGGACTGATGAAAGGCAAGCGCGGTCTGATCATGGGCATCGCCAATGATCATTCGATCGCCTGGGGCATGGCGAAGACGCTGCATGCCCACGGTGCCGAGCTTGCCTTCACCTTCCAGGGCGAGGCCCTCGGCAAGCGCGTCAAGCCGCTCGCGGAGTCTCTCGGCGTGGAATTGGTGCTGCCTTGCGACGTCGAGGACATTGCCAGCGTCGATGCCACATTCGCTGCCTTGCGCGAAAAGTGGGGTCAGCTCGACTTCGTGATTCATGCGATCGGCTTTGCCGACAAGAACGAGCTGAAAGGCCGCTACGCCGACACCAGCCGCGAGAACTTTTCGCGCACCATGGTGATCTCCTGCTTCTCGTTTACGGAGGTTGCAAAACGCGCTGCCGAGCTGATGACGGAGGGCGGCAGCATGATCACGCTGACCTTCGGCGCCTCGATGCGCGCGATGCCCAATTACAATGTCATGGGCGTGGCCAAGGCGGCACTGGAAGCCTCCGTGCGTTATCTTGCCGCTGATTTCGGACCGCGCGGCATTCGCGTCAACGCGATCTCGGCAGGTCCCATCCGTACGCTCGCCGGCTCCGGCATCGGCGAGGCGCGCGCGATGTTTGCGTTTCAGCAGAAGCACGCGCCGCTCCGCCGCGGCGTCACGCTCGACGAGCTCGGCGGCTCGGCCCTGTATCTGCTGTCGGACTTGTCTGGCGGCGTGACCGGCGAGATCCACTATGTCGATTCCGGCTACAACATCGTCCTGATGCCGAAGCCGGAAGATCTGAAAACGGCGGAATAGGCTAAAACTAACCCGCCGCGATCTTCTCTGCGCGCTGAAATGCAGGTCGCGCCATGCAGCGTGCGATGTAGGCGTCGAAGGCCGGGCGCGACGGCACCATCTTGAACAGGCGCACCGCAAAATTCAGGCCCGAGCCGATCGTGATGTCTGCGGCCGAAAAGTCCTCGCCGAGAATCCAGGGTCCCTCGGCGAGTGCAGCTTCCAGCACGTCGAAAACCTGCGCCGCGCTGCCCCAGGCTGCCGTCGAAGTCGGCACCTCGATCTTGGTGAAAATCTGGATGATCGCAGGCTCGATGCAGCTCGGCGAGAAGAACAGCCATTGCAGATAGCGCGCGCGGTGCGGGTCGGTCACGGCCGGCGCCAGCTTGGTCTCGGGATAGCGGTCGGCGATATAGGCGCAGATCGCGGCGGCTTCGCCGAGCGCGGCGTCACCGTCGCTGAGCGCCGGCACCTTGCCCATCGGATTGACCTTCAAATACTCGGGCGCCTTCTGCGCACCGGTCGAAATGTCGGTCAGCACGCGCTCATAGGGCAGGCCGGTTTCTTCCATCAGCCAGAGCGCGGAGAACGAACGCGAGCGGGGCGACCAATAGAGCTTGATCATGGCGCGGAACCTTCCACCGGCAAGAGGCGAACGGCGTAATTCATGGCGCGTTTGCGTCGGATCCGCAATGCACTACGCCCAGGTCCAAAATGCTCCGGCTCAGTCTTCCTTGAGATAGCCGGGGAGACCCCGGTCGAGCCTCTCTGCGACGAGTGCTCGCGTCCTCTCGCGCAGCGCCGCGTTGGCCGAAGCTGCCGCGGGCGGGTCAGGAAACATCGAGTTGTCGAGCTTGGTGAGCGGATCTTCGGTCAATCGCATACTTGCAGCGAAGTTCGCGCCAAAATTCACAAAGGGGCGCTTGATCTCCTCGTAGTTTCGGCCATCGATCAGCGTGATCGCAACATTGGCGAAAAGGTGCGAGTGCCGGAGGAGGCCGCCGAGACCCTGATTGTAGGTGCCGATGCCGTTCAGCGTCATGTGCGTGTTCGGCAACTCCGCCTTGAACGTGGTTGCGACGAGATAGCGATCGCAATTCGCATTCGCTGTGAAGCTCCGCACGATCACCGGCAGACGCTCTCCGGGATCCCGGATGAGGATCGTTTTCGGATTGTAGAAGGGCTCGAAGACGCCTTTGGGATAGGGGATCCTGCGCACGGTGGGATCGTTGCTCGTTGCTGCGCGCACCCGCGCAAAGACGAGATCATCGAGGCCCCAGTCGATTGGGACCTCACTCGCCTCGTTCTCGAAGATCGTGAGGCCAAATTTCTGTACGGAGTAGTGCTCTCCGATCACCGAGATCACGCCAAGCCGGCACGGGCCGCTCTCCACCGCGACCGGCTGCTTCGCAACCGTTTTGGCCTTGGGCTTCTTGGCAACCGATTTTGCCGGTGCCGTCTGAGCGGAGGAGGCGGGCGGAGTGTGCGCTATTGCGGTAGTGATGGTGGTCAGCAGGACGAGTGCCGAGACAACAAATCGAACCATGGATTTCGGAAGACCGGGGGTATGAGGACATCGGATACGCCACACTATGTGGGGACCGTGACAACCGCAAGCTGCATCCGGAGATCGTTGTCTATCTGGCGGATCGCTGCCGCTTCCACCGGTAGTACTTCATCACAAATCCGTTCGACGGCTCGACCTCTTCCTTCTCGAACACAAAGCCCTCGCGTTCATACCAGCGCCAGGCCTTTTCGTTCTCGCGCACGCAGCGCAGATACATCTCGTCCGGCATTTGCGTGCGCGTGAAGGCGAGCAACTTCCGCCCAAGCGATTGCCCCTGATATGCGGGCCCGACAAACAGCATGTCGAGATAGAGCTTTGGCAGATGCAACGCGAGCATCGCGGCGATCGTGCCGTTGTCGTCCGCGACGAACAGGCTCCAGCCGTCCTCGATCTCGCGCCGGATACGCGCACGCAGATTTGCCAGCAGGAAGTCGCTCGCCTCGCCGAGCCCGGTCGAGACCCAGCTCTCCATCCAGACGCGGCCGATCTCGTCATATTCCTCGGTGCGCGCGGGACGGATCATCGGATCAGACATTGGTGCTCTCGATTCGATCTGCCCGGCGCGAGCGCTGGAGCTCGCTTGAATGATCGCGGGCTGTCCGGGAAAATTCCTGCCTAGGCCTGTTGGCTGCGCACGGCCTGTCGCGGGCGCGCCTTGCCGGCCGACAGGCACACCACTTCGGAGATCTGAAGGAGCTGCCGCGCCAGCGGGCTGGTCTTGCGCCAGACCATGCCGATGGTGCGCGAGGGCTCCGGGTCGCGAAAGCGCGACAGCGAGACCGAGGCCGATCGTGTCTCCACCGACACTGCCATCTCCGGAATCAAGGTGACGCCGATCCCGGCGCTGACCATCTGGACCAGCGTCGACAGCGAATTTGCATCCAGCATCTCGCGTGGCGGCGTCGACTGCATGTTGCAGAACGACAGCGCCTGGTCGCGGAAACAATGTCCCTCTTCGAGCAGCAACAGGCGCATCTCCCGCATCATCTCGCGCGAAGGCACAGGCGTTCCCGCATCCCTGCCCGGCCGCACCAGCAGGAACTTCTCCTCGAACAGGGCGACCTCGGTGAGCGAAGGTTCGGACACCGGCAGCGCGACGATCGCGGTGTCGAGCCGGCCTTCGACCAGTTCCTGGATCAGCCGCGGCGTCATCGTCTCGCGCACGCGGATGTCGAGCTCCGGATGCATGCGCGTGAGATTCTGGGTGATCGTGGGCAGCAGATAGGGCGCGATGGTCGGGATCATGCCGATGCGCAGGCGGCCCGCGAAGCGGTCCTGCGTGGCGCGGGCGAAATCGCCGAGCTCATCGACCGAGCGCAGGATGTCGCGGACGCGCGGTGCGAGCTCCTCGCCAAACCGCGTCAGCGCGACCTGCCGGGCGCTGCGCTCCAGCAGCAGGCCGCCGAGCGCCTCTTCCAGTTCCTTGATCTGCATCGACAGGGCAGGCTGCGAGATGGAACAGGCCTCAGCCGCGCGCCCGAAATGGCCGTGACGCGCCAATGCGTCGAAATATCGCAGCTGGCGCATCGTCACGTTGACCATCAGAAAATCCTATCGCAGCGATCATTAAAGTCAACTTCCCCTGATGGAATGTGAAGCTTAGAGTGCCTCTACCTGGTCAAAGGCGCGAGTTCGACGCCACCAGAGGAGGTATTCATGGACGACACTTCGAAGTGCCCGTTTTCGGGTGGAAAACGCGTACCGGCGAACCGCGATTGGTGGCCCACGCAGCTCAGCATCGAGATGCTGCACAAGAATTCCGGCTTGTCCGATCCGATGGGCAAGGAATTCGACTATGCCAAGGAGTTCAAATCGCTCGACCTGAACGCGGTCATCAAGGACCTGACCGCGCTGATGACGAAGTCGCAGGAATGGTGGCCCGCCGACTTCGGTCACTACGGCGGTCTCATGATCCGCATGGCCTGGCACAGCGCGGGCACCTACCGCACCACGGATGGCCGCGGTGGCGCCGGCGCCGGACAGCAGCGTTTCGCTCCGCTCAACAGTTGGCCTGATAACGCCAACCTCGACAAGGCGCGCAGACTGCTGTGGCCGATCAAGCAGAAATACGGCCGCAAGATTTCCTGGGCCGATCTGATGGTGCTCGCCGGCAACGTCGCGCTGGAATCGATGGGCTTCAAGACCTTCGGTTTCGCCGGCGGCCGCGCCGACGTATGGGAGCCGGAAGAGCTCTATTGGGGTCCCGAAGGCACATGGCTGGGCGATGAGCGCTACAGCGGCGAACGTCAGCTCTCCGAGCCGCTCGGCGCGGTGCAGATGGGCCTGATCTACGTCAATCCGGAAGGCCCGAACGGCAAGCCGGATCCGGTCGCGGCGGCGAAGGACATCCGCGAGACCTTCTTCCGCATGGCGATGAACGACGAGGAAACCGTAGCCCTGATCGCCGGTGGCCACACCTTCGGCAAGACCCATGGCGCGGGTGATCCCTCGCTCGTTGGACCGGAGCCGGAAGCCGGCGCGCTCGAGGATCAGGGTCTCGGCTGGAAGAGCAAGCATGCTTCTGGCCTGGCGGGCGATTCCATCACCAGCGGTCTCGAGGTGACATGGACCACGACGCCGACGAAGTGGAGCAACAACTTCTTCGAGAACCTGTTCAAGTACGAATGGGAGCTGACGAAGAGCCCGGGCGGTGCGCAGCAGTGGACGGCCAAGGGTGCCGAGGCGATCATTCCGGACGCGTTCGACAAGTCGAAGAAGCATCGGCCGACGATGCTGACGACGGACCTCTCGCTGCGCCTCGATCCGGCCTATGAGAAGATCTCGCGCCGCTTCCTCGAGCATCCCGATCAGTTCGCGGACGCGTTCGCCCGCGCCTGGTTCAAGCTCACCCATCGCGACATGGGTCCGGTCGCGCGCTATCTCGGCCCGCTGGTGCCGAAGGAGACGCTGATCTGGCAGGATCCGATTCCTGCGGTGAACCACGAACTGGTCAGCGACCAGGACATCGCTTCGCTGAAGACGAAGGTCCTCGCCTCGGGCCTCTCGGTGCCGGAGCTGGTCTCGACCGCCTGGGCGTCGGCCTCGACGTTCCGCGGCTCGGACAAGCGCGGCGGCGCCAATGGTGCGCGTATCCGCCTTGCCCCGCAGAAGGACTGGGAGGTGAACCAGCCGGCCCAGCTCTCCAAGGTCCTCGGCAAGCTCGAGGCGATCCAGAAGGACTTCAACGCGTCGTCCGGCGCCAAGAAGGTCTCGCTCGCCGACCTGATCGTGCTCGGTGGTTCTGCCGCGGTCGAGAAGGCCGCCAAGGACGCCGGCGTCGACGTCAAGGTTGCGTTCACGCCGGGCCGCATGGATGCCTCGCAGGAGCAGACCGATGCCGCGTCGTTTGCTCCGCTGGAGCCGCGGGCCGATGGCTTCCGCAACTACATCGGCAAGCGGCATCAGTTCCTGCAGCAGGAGGAGGCGCTCGTCGATCGCGCGCAGCTTCTGAAGCTGAGTGGACCCGAGCTGACGGTGCTCGTCGGCGGCCTGCGCGTGCTCGGCGCCAATGCCGGCGGCTCGAAGAACGGCGTCCTGACCTCGAAGGTCGGAACGCTGACCAACGACTTCTTCGTCAACCTGCTCGACATGAGCACGCAGTGGGCGCCGGCGGCTGACGGCAGCTACGAAGCACGCGACCGCAGGACCAATGCGGTGAAGTGGACCGGCACGCGCGCCGATCTGATCTTCGGCGCGCACTCGCAGCTCCGCGCCTTCGCCGAGGTCTATGCCTCGTCGGACGCGAAGCAGCAGTTCGTGCAGGATTTTGCCAAGGCCTGGACCAAGGTGATGAACCTCGACCGGTTCGATCTCGCGGCGTGAGTTGTTGCACCTCTCCCGCTTGCGGGAGAGGGAGCGCAGCTCCGCCGGGGCGACACAAACAAAAAGGGCGGCCGAGAGGCCGCCCTTCGTGTTTCTGGGAAGGTAGCGAGGCTTACTCGCCGGCCGCTTCGCGCTGTGCCGGAGCGTCGGTCTTCTGCTTGGCCTCGAGGTCCTCGCCGGTCTCCTGGTCGACCGCCTTCATCGACAGCCGGGTCTTGCCACGATCGTCGAAGCCCAGCAGCTTGACCTTGACCTTGTCGCCTTCCTTGACGACGTCGGAGGTCTTCTGCACGCGCGCCGAAGCGAGCTGGCTGATGTGGACGAGGCCGTCCTTGGAGCCGAAGAAGTTCACGAACGCGCCGAACTCCATCACCTTGACGACGGTGCCTTCGTAGATCTGGCCGACTTCCGGGTCGGAAGCGATCGACTTGATCCACTTGATCGCGGCCTTCATCGCCTCGCCGTCGCTGGAAGCGACCTTGACGGTGCCGTCGTCCTCGATGTTGACCTTGGCGCCGGTCTTCTCGACGATCTCGCGGATCACCTTGCCGCCGGTGCCGATCACTTCGCGGATCTTGTCGGTGGCGATCTTGAAGGTTTCGATGCGCGGCGCGTATTCGCCGAGCTCGGCGCGCGCGTTGGTGAGCGCCTTCGACATCTCGCCGAGGATGTGGATACGCCCATCCTTGGCCTGGCCGAGCGCGACCTTCATGATCTCCTCGGTGATGCCCTCGATCTTGATGTCCATCTGGAGCGAGGTGATGCCTTGCTCGGTACCGGCGACCTTGAAGTCCATGTCGCCGAGATGGTCCTCGTCACCGAGGATGTCGGAGAGAACCGCGAAGCGCTTGTCTTCGAGGATCAGGCCCATCGCGATACCCGCGGTCGGCCGCTTCAACGGCACGCCGGCGTCCATCAGCGCGAGCGAGGCGCCGCACACCGAAGCCATCGACGAGGAGCCGTTGGACTCGGTGATCTCGGAGACCACGCGGATCGTGTAGGGGAACTCGTGATGCGGCGGCAGCACCGGGTGGATCGCGCGCCAGGCAAGCTTGCCGTGGCCGATCTCGCGACGCTTGGTGCCGCCGAGGCGACCGGTCTCACCGACCGAGTAGGGAGGGAAGTTGTAGTGCAGCAGGAACGTCTCTTTGTACGTTCCCGACAGCGCATCGATATACTGCTCGTCCTCGCCGGTGCCGAGCGTGGTCACGACCACCGCCTGGGTCTCGCCGCGGGTGAACAGCGCCGAGCCGTGGGCGCGGGGCAGCACGCCGACTTCGGCGATGATGTTGCGCACGGTCTTGCTGTCACGGCCGTCGATGCGCTTGCCGGTGTCGAGGATGTTCCAGCGAACGATCTTCGCCTCGAGCTCCTTGAACACGCCGGAGATGCGCAGCTTGTCGTATTTCGGCTCCTGCCCTTCGGGGAAGTAGTGGGCGATCACCTTTTCCTTGACCTTGCCGACCGCGGCGTAGCGATCCTGCTTGACCGGAATGGCGTAAGCGGCACGCAGCTCCTGCTCGACGATGCCGAGCATTTCCTTCTCGAGCGCGGAATTGTCGATGACGGTGACTTCGCGCGGCTCCTTGGCGGCCTTCTCGGCGAGCTCGATGATCGCCTTGATGACCGGCTGGAAGTGGCGGTGACCGAACATCACGGCGCCGAGCATGATGTCTTCGTTGAGTTCCTTGGCTTCCAATTCCACCATCAGCACGGCGTCGGCGGTGCCGGCGACGACCAGGTCGAGCTGGGTATCGACCATCTCGTCGAGCGTCGGGTTGAGGATGAACTCGTCATTGGCGAAACCGACGCGCGCTGCGCCGATCGGGCCCTTGAAGGGCGCGCCGGACAGGGTCAGTGCGGCGGACGAGGCCACCAGAGCGACGATATCGGGATCGTTCTCCATGTCGTGCGACAGCACGGTGACGATCACCTGGGTCTCGTTGCGCCAGCCGTCGACGAACAGCGGACGGATCGGGCGGTCGATCAGGCGGGAGACCAGCGTCTCCTTCTCGGTCGGACGGCCCTCGCGCTTGAAATAGCCGCCGGGAATGCGGCCCGCGGCGTAGGTCTTCTCCTGGTAGTCGACGGTCAGCGGCAGGAAGTCGACGCCCTCACGCGGCGACTTCGCTGCGACGACGGTGGCGAGCACCACGGTCTCGCCATAAGTGGCGACGACGGCGCCGTCGGCCTGGCGTGCGATCTTGCCGGTTTCGAGCTTGAGGGGGCGTCCGCCCCAGTCGATCTCGACTGAATGCTTATTGAACATAGAGGTCTTCTTTCATGGGTTCTCGAAAGAAGGGACGGCTCGAAAAACAAAAACCATGTCAAGATTGCAGGACGCTGATCGGAGCGGGTGATCAGCGTCCTGCGATCCTGCCATGGTTTTCGGATGTCGGATGGCGTCCATCCTTTCGGGTCATACGGGCGCCTTGCCCGTTGCGCCCAGCCGCCGGATTGCTGCTGGACTGTCAGTCGGCACGAACGCGAACACCGGACCGCGGTCTTCGCTCATCATGCCCCGGATGCGAAGTCAGCATTGGCCCGCACCGGACGTTCGCGTGAGCCTCGATCAAAAACCTTGAAATAAGCGCTTTCGCTCGAAATCATGCGCAAAAACGCGCGCCGGTGGCGCGCGAGAACTCTTAACGACGAATGTTGTGCTTCTCGAGCAGCGCCTTGTAGCGCGCTTCGTCCCGCTTCTTCAGGTAGTCGAGGAGCGAGCGGCGGGTCGACACCAGCTTCAAGAGGCCGCGACGCGAATGGTTGTCCTTCACGTGGGTCTTGAAATGATTGGTGAGGTTGTTGATGCGTTCCGACAGGATCGCGACCTGCACCTCGGGCGAACCCGTGTCGCCGGCTTTGTTGGCATTCGTCTTGATGACTTCCGCTTTGCGTTCTGCGGCAATCGACATCGTCAATTTCTCTCGTTGCGACCGGAGCTGGCAGTCAGGCCGGTCAGGTTGAACACACGCTTGGGGATGATTTCGCCATTGCCAACTTCAGCAAGCGCGAGAAGCCGGCCTGCCACCGTGACATAGACTGTGCCGCTACTAGTGGGCGCATCCCGTCCGCGCAATAAAACGGCCTGGCCCCGGTGGAGCCTTGCCGCATCAGCCCGAGTGACGGCCAGTGCCGGGATGTCGTCCAGCGCGGTCTCAACGGGCATCAGCGCGTCGGCGAGGCTTCCCTCGCCGGACGCGGCTCTATCGCACAAAGCCTCCAGCTGATCCAGCGGAATCATGTCGTTTTCGCCAAATGGGCCGACTAGGGTCCGCCGCAGCGCGCAGATATGGCCGAAAGTGCCGAGAATCCGGCCCATATCGCGGGCGAGCGCCCGGACATAGGTGCCCTTGCCGCACTCGGCCTCGAACACGGACCTGTCGTTATCCGGTTGATCCACCAAGGTTAAATGGTGAATTTCGACCGGGCGGGGGGCCAGTTCCACGATCTCGCCGTCGCGGGCAAGGTCATAGGCCCGCTCACCCTGAACCTTGATCGCCGAATAGCGCGGCGGAACCTGTTCGATCACCCCGGTAAAACGAGGCAGCAGGGCCAGGATGGCCTCCCGGGTCGGGCGCTGGTCCGAGGTCGCGGTGACCTTTCCCTCGATGTCGTCGGTGTCGCGCTCCTCGCCCCAGCACACGGTGAACCGGTAGCGCTTGCGGCCGTCCATGACGAAGGGAACAGTCTTGGTGGCTTCGCCAAGCGCGATCGGCAGGCCGCCGGAGGCGAGCGGGTCGAGCGTGCCGGCGTGGCCTGCGCGCTTGGCGTTGAACAGGCGCTTGAGCACGGCAACGGCCTGCGTCGAGGTCATTCCGATCGGCTTGTCGAGCACGACCCAGCCGTGCACGTCGCGCCGGTCGCGGCGCGGCTGATTGCCCTTCTGCTTGCCCGTGCGCGGATCGTTGTTGACGCGACGCGCCTCCTGATGCGGCCGAGTATTGCCGCCGATGTCTGCGAAATTATTTTTCTGCGCGTCGTGCTGATCGGCCTCTTCACCGCCGATCATGCCGTGAGCCGGGTCCATCATCATTGTTCTTCTTCCCGATCCGAATCCGGATCCTGTTCCAGGTCCTTCTGCACCGCAGGTGTTCGCAAAAGCTTCTCGATCCGTTCCGCTTCGTCGAATCGCTCGTCGACGCGGAAGCGAAGATCAGGTGCAAATTTCAGGTTAACGCGCCGCGCGACTTCGCCGCGCAGGAATTTCTTGTTGCGATCGAGCGCAGCGATGACGAGCCCGGTATCGCGGCCACCGAGCGGCATCACGTAGATTGTCGCGAGTTTCAGGTCGGGCGACATCCGCACCTCCGGCACGGTGATGATGTGACCTTCGAGGTCGGCATCATGCACGCTGCCTTGCGCCAGAATCTCGGCTATCGCATGGCGAACCTGCTCGCCGACGCGCAGCTGACGCTGCGAGCCGCCGGGTGCGGAACTTTTCTTCTGGTGATGGCGGGGCATAGTTCGAAAATCACCTCTCATGCCCGCGTTTGGACACGAGCATTGTCATTTGTCCTGTTGAAACGAATGAGGCGTGGATGGCCGGAAAAATCCGGCCATCGCACTCCCGCAATTTCAGTTCAAAAAGATCCGGGCGCTTCGGTAAGATTTGGACTTACAGGGAGCGCTGGATCGTCTCCACGCGATAACACTCGATCACGTCGCCGGCTCGCATGTCGTGATAGTTCTCGAAGGCCATGCCGCATTCCTGGCCGGACTGGACTTCCTTCACTTCGTCCTTGAAGCGCTTCAGTGTCGACAGCTTGCCTTCGTGCACGACGACGTTGTCGCGGATCAGGCGCACATTGGCGCCGCGTTCCACGGTGCCGTCGGTGACGCGGCAGCCGGCGACCTTGCCGACCTTGGAGATGTTGAAGATCTCCAGGATCGCGGCATTGCCGAGCATGGTCTCGCGCAATGTCGGCGCGAGCAGGCCGCTCATCGCCTTCTTCACGTCGTCCACGAGGTCGTAGATGATGTTGTAGTAGCGGATCTCGATGCCGTTGCGCTTGGCGGCGGCAGCGGCTTCCTTGTTCGCACGAACGCTGAAGCCGATGATCGCGGCGTTGAAGCCTTCCGCGAGCGTCACGTCCAACTCCGAGATACCGCCGACGCCGGCATGCAGGATGCGGGCGGCGACTTCGTCGGTGCCGAGCTTCTCCAGTGAGCCGAGAATCGCTTCCAGCGAGCCCTGCACGTCGGCCTTGATGATCAGCGGGAATTCCTTGCGGCCCGCCGTCTTCAACTGCGACATCATCTGCTCGAGCGAGCCGCGCATGCCGGAAATCGAGGCAGCCGCGTTCTCGCGCTTCTGGTGCGCGCGGTAGCTCGTGACCTGGCGGGCGCGGGCTTCGTTCTCGACGACGGCGAGGCGATCGCCGGCTTCCGGCGGACCGTTGAAGCCGAGCACCTCGACCGGCACCGACGGACCTGCTTCCTGCACCGTCTCGCCCTGGTCCGAGATCAGCGCGCGGACGCGGCCCATCTCGGCGCCGGCGACGATGATGTCGCCGACACGGAGCGTGCCGCGCTGGACCAGCACGGTCGCGACCGGACCACGGCCGCGGTCGAGCTTGGCCTCGATCACGGTGCCTTCGGCCGGACGTTCCGAATTGGTCTTCAGGTCGAGGATGTCGGCCTGGAGCGCGATCATTTCGAGCAGCTTGTCGAGATTGGTCTTGTTCTTGGCGGACACCTCGACGTCGACGACGTCGCCACCGAAGGATTCGACCTGCACCTCGTGCTGGAGCAGCTCGGTGCGGACGCGTTCGGGCCTGGCATCGGGCTTGTCGATCTTGTTGATGGCAACGATGATCGGCACCCGCGCCGCCTTGGCGTGGTTGATGGCTTCGACGGTCTGCGGCATGACGCCGTCATCGGCCGCGACCACCAGCACGACGATGTCGGTGACCTTGGCGCCGCGGGCGCGCATCGCGGTGAACGCGGCGTGGCCGGGCGTGTCGATGAAGGTGATCTTCTTGCCGCTCTCGGGCGACAGCACCTGATAGGCGCCGATATGCTGGGTGATGCCGCCGGCTTCGCCGGAGACCACGTTGGCATGACGGAGCGCGTCGAGCAGCGAAGTCTTGCCGTGGTCGACGTGACCCATCACGGTCACCACAGGCGACCGCGTCTCGGTGTCGGTGGAATTGTCGATGGCGTCGAACAGGCCCTCTTCAACGTCGGAGGCGGCAACGCGCTTGACGGTGTGGCCGAGCTCTTCGGCGATCAGCTGCGCGGTGTCGGCATCGATCACGTCGGTGATCTTGTGCATCGCGCCCTGCTTCATCAGCATGCGGATGACATCGACCGCGCGCTCGGCCATGCGGTTGGCGAGTTCCTGGATGGTGATCGCTTCCGGAATGATCACCTCGCGGATCAGCTTTTCCTTCGGCTCGTTCGAGACGTGGCCCTTCAGGCGCTGGGTGCGGCGGCGGAACGAGGCGATCGAGCGTTCGCGCACCTCGTCGGCATTGAGCGCGGTGACGACGGTCAGGCGGCCGCGCTCTTTCTGCGGGCCAGGCTTATGGGTGGGCTTGGGGGCCACCACAGGACGTGCTGCGCCGCCGGGACCGCGACGGATCTGGCGCGGACCGTCATCTTCGTCCGGTCCGGCCGCAACGCCGGGAGCACGAGCGACCGGGCCACCGGGCCGCTGTGCGGTCGTCGTCGCGGGCCTCGCAGTGGTCGTCGCTGCGGGGCGCGTCGTGGTCGGCGCGGATCGCGGTGCGCTGCCGACCGCCGGTGCGGCGGTCGCCGTGCGTGCGGAGGCTTGCGACTGCTCGCCCTCGCCAAAGCGCTTCTTGGCCTCGGTCTCGGCCTTCCGCTTGGCTTCCTCTTCGTGGCGATGACGTTCGTCCTCGGCCTTGCGGCGGGATTCGGCGGCTTCGCGCTCGGCGCGTTCGGCGTCCTCGCGGACCGCGCGGCGCTGCGCGTCTTCCTCAGCCTGACGGCGCTCTTCGACTTCACGCACCTTGGCGTCGGCGAGCGCGCTGGCGCGGGCGGAGCGTTCGTCCTCGGTCAGGGTGCGCAGCACTACGCCGGAGCCGGCGTTGCGCGGCGGTGCCGGGCGCGCGGGGGCGGGCGCAGGCGCGGCCGGAGCCGGCCTTGCAACGACCACGGGGGCCTGCGGCTCGGGGCTGCCGTCGATGCGGCGCTTGCCGCGCTTCTCGACCACGACCTGCTTGCTGCGGCCATGGCTGAAGCTCTGGCGCACGGTGCCCGTTTCGACGCGCGGCTTGAGCGATAGCGTCTTGCTCGGAACGCTCAGCTTCTTGTCGTCAGGGGTCTTGGTATCAACCATTCAGCAGTCCTAATCCTGATCTTGTTAACGTTGTGCGTTGCCGCACCGTTCTATCGGGTGGTCATTGTCACTCAGAAATCCTGGCCGTGCTTTTCGGCAGTCTTGTCATCGTCCGCCAGCCGGTATCGGACCAGCATCTGGCTACGTGACAGGAATGTCTTGCTCGCCGGTCCCGCGAGCAGGGCAGCATGTATCACATTTGACCGGGTGAGTGCCAAATCCAATTCTGTCGATTTCAATGCGGTAACGACGGGAATCGGCGCCTGGACGCCACGATTTCCGTCATTTTGCCGCGCCAGCATGTCCAATTTGCGGATTCCGTCCGCGGCCCCGTCGCTGGCATGGATCAGGACCTCGACCTTGCCTTCCCGCAGGGCGCTTTCGACCTTGCCATAGCCGTTGACGATCTGCCTCGCCTTTGCAGCAATCCCAAGGGCTTCGGTCACGCTCCGAACCAGGAGCGCCTCGAGGTCGGTGGGAAGCGTCGGAGGAATGCGCAGGTTGCGCTTGAAGGCTTTGGTAAATTGGTGACGACGGACCGCTTCCGCAACCACCTGGCGCGATGCCGTCACCCACATGCCCCGTCCGGGTAGCTTGCGCTTAAGGTCGGGAACAATGTCCCCCTGGGGCGATACGACGAAGCGGATCAGCTCATCGATCGGCCGGACCTCGCGACTAACCACGCACATCCGCATGGTCGCGGACCTTTCGGTCCGCGGGCCATTGTCGAGATCGTGGTCAGCATCTGCGAGCATACCGGCGACATTCTCCTTCGCCCTTAAGCCGGCTGATCTTCAGCCGCCTCAGCCTCTTCGGCCGGCTTGGCCAGGTCGGCTTCGGTGATCCAGCCCGCCTTGACGCGCGCCTGCATGATCATGGCTTCCGCATCGTCGCGGGAGACGCCGAGGCCCTCGAGCGCGCCGGCGAACTTGGTCTGCTCGCCGCCTTCCTTGCGCTCGGTCCAGCCGACCAGATCGTCAGTGGCGCAGCCGGCGAGGTCGTCGACCGACTTGATGTCGTTCTCGCCGAACTTCACCAGCATCTTCGAGGTGACGCCAGGCACGTCCTTGACGGCGTCCTCGACGCCGAGTTCCACGCGCTTGGCCTCGATCTCGGCTTCCTGCTGATCGAGATATTCGCGGGCGCGGGTCTGGAGTTCCTGCGCGGTCTCCTCGTCAAATCCCTCGATGCCGGCGAGTTCCTTGAGGTCCACCATCGCGAGTTCCTCGACCGAGGTGAAGCCTTCGGACGCCAGCAGCTGGCCGACCACCTCGTCGACATTGAGCGATTCCATGAAGACGCGGGTGGAGTTCTCGAAGTCGGCCTGGCGGCGCTCCGATTCCTCCTGCTCGGTCAGGATGTCGATGTCCCAGCCGGTGAGCTGCGAGGCGAGGCGCACGTTCTGGCCGCGGCGGCCGATCGCCAGCGAGAGCTGATTATTGGTGTCGGGCACCACGACCTCGATGCGCTCGCGGTCCTCGTCGATGACGACCTTGGAGACTTCGGCCGGCGCCAGCGCGTTGACCACGAAGGTCGCGATGTCGGGCGACCAGGGAATGATGTCGATCTTCTCGCCCTGCAATTCGTTCACCACGGCCTGCACGCGCGAGCCGCGCATACCGACGCAGGCGCCGACCGGATCGACCGAGGAATCGCGGGAAATCACGCCGATCTTCGCGCGCGAGCCCGGATCGCGGGCGACCGCCTTGATCTCGACGATGCCGTCGTAGATTTCCGGCACTTCCTGCGCGAACAGTTTTGCCATGAACTGCGGATGGGTGCGGGAGAGGAAGATCTGGGGCCCGCGGGTCTCGCGGCGGACGTCGAAGATGTAGGCGCGGACGCGGTCGCCGTTGCGGAACACCTCGCGCGGCAGCATCTCGTCGCGGCGGATGATGGCCTCGCCACGGCCGAGATCGACGATCACGCTGCCATATTCGACGCGCTTGACGACGCCGTTGACGATGTCGCCGATGCGGTCCTTGAACTCCTGATATTGCCGGTCGCGCTCGGCCTCGCGCACCTTCTGCACGATCACCTGCTTGGCCGATTGCGCGGCGATACGGCCGTATTCGAGTGGCGGCAGGGTGTCCGCGATGGTGTCGCCGACCTGGGCGCCGGGATTGGCGCGCTGGGCATCGACCAGTGAAATCTGGTTGGAATGGTTTTCGACCTTGTCGACCACCAGCATGTGGCGCGACAGCCGCAGCTCGCCCTTCTTCGGGTCGATCTCCGCGTGAACGTCAGTCTCGCTGCCGTAACGGGCCCGCGCCGCCTTGGCGATGGCATCCTCCATCGCTGCGATGACGATGCCGCGATCGATCGATTTCTCGCGGGCGACGGCGTCGGCGATCTGGAGCAATTCAAGTCGATTGGCGCTGACTGCCATGGCTAGTCTCCTTCGTCGGGCTCGATCTCGCCGCGCCGCGCGCGTTCGGCGGCAAGGCGATGTTTCTTCGTATTGGTCGGGGCCGGCTTCTTTTTCGGCTTGGTGTTCTTGGTGGTTTTTTCGCTGATTTTCGCGTGCGGTGCCTGCGGCGGCTCGAGGCCGAGATCACGGCGCATCTGGCGCTCCTCGGCCTTGCCGCGGCGCATGGATTCCGCAATCAGCTCGTCGGTCAGCACCAGCCGTGCCTCGCCGATATCTTCCATCGTCAGGAGAACGTCGGTAACATCGCCCGCCTTGACGTCGTCGCGATGCAGATGCACGCGGCTGCCTTCAACGGCACCGAGCCTGCCACGGAACCGCTTGCGCCCCTCATGGGCGACCGCCATCTCGACCTTCACCAGATACCCGGAATAGCGCTCGAAATCGGAGCGGCGCACCAGCGGCCGATCGATCCCCGGCGAGGAGATTTCCAGCCGATAGGCGCGGTCGATGGGATCGGCGACGTCGAGCACGGGCGACAGTGCCCGCGAGATCGCCTCGCAATCCTCAAGCTGCATCGAGCCGTCCGGCCGCTCGGCCATGATCTGCACGGTGCAGCCGGCTTCCGCGGAAATGCGGATCCGCACCAGGCGGTAACCCATGCCCTCGAGCACCGGGGCTGCCACCGCAGACACCCGCGCCGCCGCGCCCGGCTCGACGACGAGCCTCGGCTCGGCCAGCAACTCGGCATCGGTGGAACCAGTGTTCGGTTCGGTCATATCAGGGGTCAAGGCGCTCGATGGTTAAGGCTTGGTTAAGACTTCAAAGCCCGTGTCGGAACTTTCCCGACAGATTGTCGGGCCACACCTTCCGCCAAGCCGCGTTCAGGTAATAAAAAAGAGCGGGTCCTTTCGGGCCCACTCTCACTACGCGGATCGTATGAGAAGATGAATTGGCGGTGATATAGCGCTTTCCGTCCTCCCGGACAAGGCCCATCGCAGGCGCGGACGGGCTTTTTGCGCTCCGGCTGATCCCTCGGGAGCAACGCTTCCTTCACGAAGCAGGCCTAAATTCCCCGAATGTGGGGCGGCTTGAGCCTATGGCGCGCCCACGGCGTGCCAAATTCGAGTTGCGTTCCATGACCGTTGCCACGTCGCTCATTCCCGAACTGGACGACATCGTCAGGCGCGGCGATCCGAAGCGTCGTGGCGAGATCGCGAGAGCCATTGCCGCGCTGTTCTTTCAGGACGCCGCAAGGCTGCGTCCCGATCTCGTCGATCTCTTCGACAATCTCCTGATTGATCTCGTCCCGCATGCGGAGCTTGCTTCGCGCGTCGATCTCGCCGAGCGCTTCTCGCGGCTGGCCAATGCACCGCCTCATCTGGTGGCCCAGCTCGCCCGCGAAAACGAGATCATGGTGGCGGGCCCGGTGCTGCGCCGCTCGCCCGTGCTCGATGAGGCCGCACTCGTCGAGATCGCGCGGCTGAAGGGCCAGGGCCATCTGCTGGCAATGACGGAGCGGCCGACCCTGTCGACGCGGATCACCGACGTGCTGGTCGAGCGCGGCGATCGCGACGTGGTGCGCCGCGCCGCCGGCAATGTCGGTGCGACCTTCTCGCCGGGCGGTTATTCGGAATTGATCAAGCGCGCGAGCCAGGACGGCGTGCTGACGCTCAAGGTCGGCCAGCGCGAGGATCTCTCCGGCGAGCACCTCAATCAGCTTCTGAATGGCACGCTCGACGTCATTCGCCGCCGTCTCTCAAACGTGGTCAAGCCCGACCGCCAGGTCGCGATCAAGCGCGTCATGGCTGCGATCGAGGAGGCTGCGCTGCCGCCCGGCCCGCGGCGCGATTTCTCCTTGGCGCAGCGCACGGTGCTCGATCTGCATAGCGGCGGGCATCTCGGCGAGAGCGCCCTGCTCGGCTTCGCCAAGGCGCACAAATACGAGGAATCGGTCGCCGCGCTGTCGACGATGTCCGGCGTCAGGCTCTCGATCCTCGTTCGTCTGATCGCGGGCGACCGCTACGATCCGATCCTGATCCTGGGCCGTGTCCTGAATCTGGGCTGGCCCACGGTGCGCGCGCTGATCCTGTTGTGGTACGAGCCGAATCGCACGCCGGCCGATGCCGATCTCGAATCGGCGCGTATGAATTTCACCCGCCTGATGCCGGCGACCGCCGAGCGCGTCGTGAATTTCTGGCGCAACCGGCGGTCGATCTGAGATTCTCCTGAACCGCAAGTAAGCCGCCTTGCGTCCTTCGCGCGCGGCTTTTCTTCCATAGCGCGTCATGGTGTAGCCGGCCCAGGGCTGGCGAAAATCATCGGCGCGTTCCGCAAGCCACTGAAAATCCGGCGCGCGCGAAAGATGCGACAGCGTCCAGGCGCAGTAATCGTCGATATCGCAGACGAAGCGGAATTCACCGCCTGCCTTCAGCACGCGCGCCATCGCGGCAATTGTTCTGTCCTGAACAAAACGCCGCTTCCAGTGCCGCCGTTTCGGCCAGGGATCGGGATGGATCAGATCGATCCGCGACAGCGACGCGTTCGGCAACCAGGCCAACAGCTCGGCGGCATCGCCGGCGAACAGGCGGATGTTGCCGATGTTGGCGGCCTCGATCTGCGCGAGGATCTTTGCCATGCCGTTGACATAGGGTTCGCAGCCGATGAAGCCGGTCGTGGCGAAGTTTTGCGCTTCCGCCGCCAGATGCTCGCCGCCGCCGAAGCCGATCTCGAGCCGTACATCCTCCGCTGCCGGATCGAAGACCTCGCCGGCCTTCGCCGGCCTCTCCGTCGTGATGTCGAGCGAAAGATGCGGCAGCAGATGATCGACCAGCTCGGCCTGGTGCTGCCTGAGCTTGTGGCCCTTGCGCCTTCCGAAGAAGGCGCGCTCGCTGTCCTCGCGATCGGGATCTGATTTGCGCTCGCTCATCGCAGTGTCTGGTACAGCCGATAGAGCAGCCGCGCGCGCGGCTCGAGCGAGGAGACGTAGAGCTGCTCATAATGGGTGTGTGCGCCCTTGCCGTCGACGCCGAGCCCGTCGAGCGTACCGGTATGCGGCGCCGTGAAATTGCCGTCCGAGCCGCCGCCGGTGTGGGTGTCGATCAGCTCGAAGCCGATCTCTGCGGCGATGGTCTTGGCGTGCTCGTACAGCGAGGCGCCGGCATTGCCCTTCTCGTATGGTGGACGATTGAGCTCGCCGGTGACCGTGACGGTGACGCCCTCGGTCTTCGATGTCAGTCCGAGGATCTTGCCCACGAATTCGTCCGCATCAGCGAAGCTCGGCGCGCGCAGATCGACTTCGGCATAGGCCTCTTCCGGCGTGACGTTGGGGCGCGTGCCGCCGCGCACCACGCCGACATTGACGGTGACGCCGCGCTTCAGGTCGTTCATGCCTTCCAGCGTTTGGATGACGTTGGCGAGTTCGCGCACCGCGCTGCGGCCGTCTTCGGGCCGCGAACCGGCATGCGCGGGCACGCCTTTGATGTAAATCTTGAATCGTCCGACGCCCTTGCGCCCCGTGACGATCTTGCCGCCGTCGCGCGCCGGCTCCGTCACCAGCACGTATTTGGCCTTGCGCCCTTCCTTCTCGATGAGGGCACGCGAGGTGGGGCTGCCGATCTCCTCGTCGGAGGTGAACATGTGGGTGATGCCGAGCGGCGGCCGCTCGGGCGCGGCGCAAAGCTCGCGAAAGGCGTGATAGGCGATGTAGGCGCCGCCCTTCATGTCGTAGATGCCGGGACCGAACGCGCTGTCGCCTTCGACCTTGAAAGGCAGGCGCGCGATGAAGCCCATGGGATGAACGGTATCGAGATGACTGAGCACCAGGATACCGGGCCGGTCCTGGCCCCAGGTCGAACGCACCACGAGATGGTCGCCGCAGCCATCGACGCCGGCGACACGTTCCAGCGTGACAGGCAGGTCGCGATAATGGTCGGAAACCACGGAGACCAGCCTGTTGACCTGTTCAGGCACTTCCGTCGGCGTCTCGATCTCTACCCAGCGGCGGATACCGGCGAGGATAGTTTGGGAAATGAACGAATTGGAGTTCGTCATGGACGTATCCGTGCCTTCGAATCGCATCATCGGAGCGGAGGCGGCGCAAAGCGCGCCCGCAAATGACGACATAGGCCAGATTTGACGCAGTCTCAAATCGGAATGAAGCGGCGCGTCAGCGCTTGTCGGGGCCTTCGCGAGCGGCGATCTGCTCGACGAGATCGACGATCGAACGGCGCAGCTTCGAATCGGTGATTCGGGTGAACGCCTTGGTCAGCGCGAGCCCTTCGGAAGTCGCGAGGAAGTCGGAGACATAGGAGGGCGAGGCGCCTTCCGCGAAGCCGTTGGGGCCGGCTACGCCGCTCGGACCGCCCTCGAACAGGAACGACACCGGCACCTGGAGGATCTCGGCGATCTGCTGGATACGGCTCGCGCCGACCCGGTTGGTGCCCTTCTCGTATTTCTGAATCTGCTGGAATGTCAGGCCCAAAGCTTCACCGAGCTTTTCCTGGCTCATGCCCAACATGATGCGGCGCATCCGCACGCGACTGCCGACATATTTGTCAACAGGGTTGGGCGCTTTCGACATTTCCTCAGCCCTCCAAACACCACCGTCGGCACAATAGAAGTATTGCCTCAGGTGGCAGCGACGTCAAAACTTCACTCTGATTGGGGGAACATTGCGGAGAAATTTAGCAATGCACCGCTGTCTTGTGCAGCCGGTGCAGAATGGGGAGCCCGCGTGCAGTCTGTCAACCGTGGGACTACGGTTGTCAAAGGTTTCCGGCCGCCTCGACCGAAAACCGCTAGCGACGGTGTGATCACGGGTGCCGTTTGGCCACACGTCGCCGTACCGCCAGAATCACCGCGAGTGCGACGAGCATGGCTGCCGGGATGTCGCCGACTCTCGCATAGATCGTGGGCGGGATCGCAGTGGGCAGGTTTGCATCCAAAATGCCTTCGATCCCGAGCCCGAGGCGGGCGACCGTACGTCCCACCGGATCGATCACGGCCGAGATGCCGGTATTTGCGGAGCGGACCAGCGGCAGTCCGAGCTCGATGGCGCGCATCCGCGCCTGCTCCAGATGCTGGTACGGACCGGTCGAGATGCCGAACCAGCCGTCATTGGTGAGGTTCACGATCCAGCCCGGGCGTTCATCGCGCCCGCCAATGTCGCCGGGGAAAATCGCCTCGTAACAGATCAGCGGCAGCGCAGGCGGCGCGCCGGGTACCGGCAGCACGTGCCGCACCGTGCCGGGAATGAAGCCGCCGCGCACCCGCGTCAGTTGCTCGAAGCCGAGCTTTTCCATCATGTCCTGGAACGGAAGATATTCTCCGAACGGCACCAGATGCAGCTTGTCGTAGATGGCGAGCACGCTGCCGTCGTGGTCGATCACGTAGATCGAATTATAGGCGCGCGTGATCGGCGTGCCCGGCGGCAGATCGGGGGCGCGGACCGATCCGGTGATCAGCACCGTGCCCTTGGGCAGCAGCTCGGCGATTTGCGCCATCGCATCGGCTTCGCGGGTCAGGAAGAACGGAAAGGCGGATTCCGGCCAGATCAGGATGGTGGCATCGCGCACGCCGGTCGATTGCGGTCCAGAGGCGCGGTCCGACAGCGCGAGATATTTCTTCATCACCTCCGCCTTGGCGGCGTAGTTGAACTTTGCATCCTGCTGGAGGTTCGGCTGCATCAGGCGCAGCTTGGCGCCCGCGACCATCGTGGTCGGATGCAGCGACAGGCGGATCGTGCCGAAGATGCCCATCACGATGAGGAGCGCGACTGCCGCAGCCGGTACGCGCCACGCCAGGCGGCGATCGGGCGTGCGATCGATCAGCACCGCCGGGACTCGCGAAGATCGCAACCGTGAGGAATGTCATGCCCCACTGGCCGATCAGCGATGCCGTCTGCGCCAACGGCAGCGGCTCCGACAGCGCATAGCCGAAGGCGTTCCAGGGAAAGCCGGTCAACACGTGGCCGCGCAGCCATTCGGCGATGGTGAGGCTGGCGGCGAGCGCGAGAATGCGCGTGGCATCCTTGGTCCAGAGCAGGCGGGCCAGCGCGAAACCGATCGCGGTGAAAATGGAGAGATAGGCCGGCAAGCCCAACACGGCGAAGGGCGTCAGCCAGGCGAACACGTCGGCATCGACGAAGAAGGCGTAGCCGATCCAGTAGAGGCCGGGGACGAAATAGCCGAGCCCGAACCAGTAGCCGGTCAGCGCCGCGGCGGGGACTCCGCCATATCGTCCGGCGCCGGCGCCGTCGATCAGCCAGACCAGCAGCGGGAAGGTGATGAACAGCACCGGGAAAGAATTGAACGGTGCCAGCGCCAGCACCGACAGCGCACCGCATGCCATCGCGAGTAGGGCGCGCTTCCATCCCCAGGTGAGGATGACGGCGAGAGCGATCTGCGCGAAGTCGCTGGAAGGCCCTCACTGCGGGCCGGTCCCGTCGGCAGGCGGCGGGGTCGGGCGTGTCGCCGGCCGGCGGCTGGCCGCTCTCCGGCGTGGTTTCGCGGCGTCGGCTCTCACGCTGGGTACGCGGCGCTGGGACGTTCCTTCCGCGTCGAGATGCGCAGCCGCTTGACGCGGCGCGGATCGGCGTCGAGCACCTCGACCTCGTAATGGCCGGGGCCCGAGATCACCTCGCCGCGCACCGGCAGGCGACCGACGAAGCTGACGAGATAGCCGCCCAGCGTCTCCACTTCCTCGCCGGCCTCGCCGGTGACGAAGTCTTCGCCGATCACCGTGCGGACGTCGTCGAGGCTGGCGCGGGCATCGGCGATGAAGGCGTTGTCGGGCAGGCGCACGATCGACGGCGGCTCGTCGCTGTCGTGCTCGTCGTCGATCTCGCCGACGATCTGCTCGACGATGTCCTCGAGCGAAACCAGGCCGTCGCTGCCGCCATATTCGTCGACGACGAGCGCCAGGTGAATGCGCGTGGCCTGCATCTGCGCGAGCAGGTCGATCGCCCGCATCGACGGCGGCACATAGAGCAGCTTGCGGATGATGCGCGCATCCTGCAGCGGCAGCGCCAGATCGACGGTGCGCAGATCGAGCCCGGCCGGCAGCGGTTTCTTGCGCTTGGTCTTGGTGACCTCCGACACGCGCGCGCGTGCGGTCATGAAGGCGAGCAGGTCGCGGATGTGGACGATGCCGACGGGATCGTCGAGCGTCTCGTTGTAGACCACGAGGCGCGAGTGGCCCGCGCTCTCGAAGCGGTCCATCAGTTCGCCGAGCGGGATGTCGCGCTTCACCGCGATGATGTCGGCGCGATGCACCATGACGTCGGCGATACGGCGCTCGTGCAGGCCGAGGATGTTGCGCAACATGGTGCGCTCGACCGCGGAGAAGCCGGTGTCGTCAGGCGTCGTCGCATTGAGCACGACCTGGAGATCGTCGCGCACCGATCCCGCCTTCCAGCCGAACAGCGTGCGGATGGCGCGCAGCAGCCAGCCGTCCGCCGTCGGGCGCAGCGACCTCGCCGGGCGTCACCACGGCGGGCAGATTGGCCGTGTTGCGCGGATTGTCGTGGATCGGCTCTGAATCCGGCATCTCAGTGCGCCCCTGCGCGGTCTGCATAGGGGTCGGGGATGCCGAGATGGGCCAGGATCTCGGTTTCGAGCGCTTCCATCTCTTCGGCGTCGTCGTCGTTCTCGTGATCGTAGCCGATCAGATGCAGGAAACCATGCACGGCGAGATGACTCAAATGATGATCGAACGGCTTTTGTTCCTCGTCCGCCTCGCGCCGCATGGTCTCGTAGGCGATCGCGATGTCGCCGAGCATGCGCGGCGCGTCGCCCGGCTTCCACTCGCCTTCCGGCTGCAGCGCGGGAAACGACAGCACATTGGTCGGCTTGTCGATGCCGCGCCAGTTGCTGTTGAGCGTGCGTATGCCGGCATCATCGGTCAGCATCACCGCCACTTCCGCTTCCGCAACGTCTTCGTCGACAGATTCGGCGGCGGCGGCAACGGCGCGCTGGATCAGTGCTTCGGCGTCGGGCTCGCTCTGCCAGCAATCGGCGACGACGAGGACCTCGGTCATGGGAAGGTTGGGATGCGACATGGCCTTGTTCGGAACGAAGGGCGCTGTATCCGCGCCCGCATGGTCCGGCTGTTGTCTCGTCAGGATTTGTTGCCGGCGGCCGGCCGCTGCGGCAGGCCTTCGTAGGCCGAGACGATCCGCGCAACGAGCTCGTGGCGGATGACGTCTTCAGCGGTGAAATGAACTTGCGCAATGCCTTCGACGCCGGCCAGCAGCCGCGTCGCCTCCGCGAGGCCCGAAGTCTGGCCGTTCGGCAGGTCGATCTGCGAGGGATCGCCGGTGACGATCATGCGGCTGTTCTCGCCGAGACGGGTCAGGAACATCTTCATCTGCATCGATGTCGTGTTCTGCGCTTCGTCCAGGATGATGGCGGCGTTGGTGAGCGTGCGGCCGCGCATGAAGGCGAGCGGCGCGATCTCGATCTCGCCGGTCTGGAGCGCGCGTTCGACGATGCGCGCGTCCATCAGGTCGTAGAGCGCGTCGTAGATCGGGCGCAGATAGGGATCGACCTTCTCGCGGAGATCGCCGGGCAGGAAGCCGAGCCGTTCGCCGGCTTCCACAGCCGGGCGCGACAGGATGATCTTGTCGACTTCCTTGCGCTCGAACAATTGCGCGGCATGCGCGACCGCGAGCCAGGTCTTGCCGGTGCCGGCAGGGCCGATGCCGAACACCAGCTCGTGGCGTTTCAGCGCGCGGATGTAGGAATTCTGCGCGGCGGTGCGCGCCCGCACCGGCCGCTTGCGCAAATTGATGCTGTCGAAGGTCGACTTCGCCGATTTGGCGTCGAACTCGAACAGCGAGCCCTGGGCGATCACGGCGCGGATCGCGCCTTCGACCTCACCCTGGTCGACATCCTGCCCCTTCACGGCGTGGGCGTAGAGCGTCTCCAGCACACGGCGCGCCGCATCGCAGCCGTCGCGCGTGCCGCCGATGGTGATGTGGTTGCCCTTGGAATCCACGACGACGCCGAGCCGCCGCTCGATCTGCGCCAGGTTCTGCCCGTAAGGCCCGACCAGCGCGGATGCGGCGCGGTTGTCGTCGAAGTCGATGACGACCTGGGTCTCGGGCGGAACTTGCATGTCGCGGTCAAATTTGCGGCTGGGAGCGAGGGAAGGCGAATCCGACGCGCTTTTGGGCAAGGGTTCAGGCTCCAGTGGCGATGGATGATAAAGCGGGCTCGCGCACCGTGTGCGGCGTCACGAGCTCACCGAGGAAACTATAGCGTTCGAGGCTGTCGATCCGGACGGGCAGGATGTGCCCGATGATGTCGGGCGAAGCCATCACATGCGCAGGCTGGAGGAAGGCGGTGCGGCCGACGATCTGGCCGTCCTTGCGCGCCGGGCGTTCGAACAGCACGTCGACCGTTGAGCCAATCGCAGCCCTGTTGAAGGCCGATTGCTGGCTGTCGATCAATTCCTGGAGCCGCTCCAATCGCTGGTCCATCTCGGAGGGGGACACCGTCTCCTGCATGTCCGCGGCCGGCGTTCCCGGCCGGGCGGAGTATTTGAACGAATATGCGGCAGCGTAGCCGATTTGCGTGACAAGCGCGAGGGTGGCGAGAAAATCTTGCTCGCTCTCGCCGGGGAAGCCGACGATAAAATCTGATGAAAAAGCAATGTCTTGGCGCGCGGACCGGAAACGGTCGATGACACGCCGATAATCATCGGCGGTATGTTTCCGGTTCATGGCGGCAAGAATCCGGTCAGAACCCGACTGCACCGGCAGGTGGACGAACGGCATCAGCGCGTCGAGATCGCGATGGGCTGCAATCAAGCTGTCATCGACGTCGCGAGGATGGCTGGTCGAATAGCGCAGCCGCGCGATGCCGGGGATCTGCGCCAGGTGCTCCAGCAATTGGCCGAGCCCCCAGCTTGTCCCGTCCGGTCCGTCGCCATGATAGGCGTTGACGTTCTGCCCGATCAGGGTGAGCTCGCGCACGCCGTTGTCGGCGAGCCGCTTCACGTCGTCGATGATCTTCGCGACCGGGCGCGAGACTTCCGCGCCGCGCGTGTAGGGCACGACGCAGAAGGTGCAGAATTTGTCGCAGCCTTCCTGCACCGTGACGAAAGCGGAAATGCCGCGCGCGCGGATCGCCTCGGGCTTCGGCTGGGCCAGGAAGCCGAACTTGTCCGCGGCCGGAAACTCGGTCTCGATCGCGCGGCCTTCGTTGCCGGCGCGCTTCAACAGCTCGGGCAGGTGATGATAGCTCTGCGGGCCGACCACGACATCGACCGCGGGCGCGCGGCGCACGATCTCCTCGCCCTCGGCCTGCGCGACGCAGCCTGCCACCGCGATCTGCATGGCCCGGCCCCCGCGTGCGGCCTCGTCCTTGGCGACGCGCAGGCGGCCGAGCTCGGAATAGACCTTTTCGGAGGCCTTCTCGCGGATGTGGCAGGTGTTGAGGATGACGAGGTCGGCGTCCTCGGCGTTGGCCGTCTCCACGAATCCTTCCGGAGCCAGCGTGTCCACCATGCGCTGGGCATCGTAGACGTTCATCTGGCAGCCATATGATTTGATGTGCAGCTTGCGCGGCGGCTTCATGGAACCCGGAATTGAGGTGGAGGACGGCCCTCAGATATAGGCTGAGGGGCCGAAAATCCAGCGATTGACGCCTGAAAGGGTCGTTCGGGGGTGCGACGCAGCCGCGAAGCGCGGAATTGAGAGGTTTGGCACCGGATTTCAGCCCGTCAGGGCGTCCGCAGCGACCCGCCGGACCAGCTCAGGTAATTGATGCATGTCCGAGAAGGTCAGGTCGGCACCGGCCTGGCGCAGGGTCTCGGCATGGCCGGCCCCGCAATGGCTGCCACCGTAAAAGCCGAATACTTTCATCCGGGCCGCCCGCGCGCCGGCGATGCCCGCAAGGCTGTCCTCGATCACGACACAGCGCTCGGGCGAGACGCCCATTTCCTTCGCAGCAAACAGGAACAGGTCCGGTGCGGGCTTGCCGTTTGTCACCTGCGAGGACGAGAAGATGTTCGGCGCGAGGCGCTTATAGAGCCCCGTGCTTCCGAGACTCACCCGCATGCGCGGATGCGAACCGCTCGAGGCAACGCAGACACGTTGCGTCACGACGTCGAGCACGTCGTGGATGCCGCGGATCGCTTCGAGCTCGGCTTCGAATGCGCGAAACAGCTCGTTCTGCAGATCGCCGTGATAGGCCTCGGGAAGCTTGCGGCCGAGTTCGGTCTCGATCTCGAGGTTGGCCTGTTTTGTCGAGCGGCCAAGGAAGCGCTCGGACACCTGCTCCGATGTGATCGGATAGCCATGACGCGTCAGCACATTGGCATGGGCGCGACAGGAGATCACCTCGCTGTCCACGAGCACGCCGTCGCAATCGAAGATGATGAGGTCGAGTGGCACTAGGGCATGATCCGGAAAAGTGTGAAGCGGTTTTCCGACAAGATCATGCCCAATCAAGACGTCGGCTTTTCGTCGTCGAGCGGGACGCAATAGAGCTCAAGCCGGTGATCGACCAGCTTGTAGCCGAGCTTGCGGGCGATCTCCGCCTGGAGCTTCTCGATCTCTTCCGAGGTGAACTCGATCACCTTGCCGTCGCGCAGATTGATGAGGTGGTCGTGATGGCTGTCGCGCATCGTCTCATAGCGCGCGCGGCCCTCGCGGAAATCGTGCCGTTCGATGATGCCGGCGTCCTCGAACAGTTTGACGGTGCGATAGACGGTCGAGATCGAGATCTTGTCGTCGACGGCGACACATCGCCGGTACAATTCCTCGACGTCGGGGTGATCGGCCGCTTCCGCCAGCACGCGGGCGATGACGCGGCGCTGCTCCGTCATGCGCATGCCGGTGGCGGCACAGCGCGCCTCGATGCCGGTCGCCTTGGATGCGGAAGAAGGTTTAAGTCCTGTCATATCGTGTCTGCCTGACGGAGCGCTTTCTGCCATCAATGTTACGACAAGTCACGTCGCATCAGAAGTGCGTTCAATTGTTCCCCGTTGGCCTGCTTATAGTAGCGTTCGCGGCGCCCGACCACCACGAATCCGCCTCGGTCATAGAGCCGCCGTGCCGGCTGATTGTTCTCCTCGACTTCCAGAAATATCGTGCGGACGCCACGCCCCGCGAGGTGACCGAGATGGGTCATCAGCAGCGTGCGGGAGAGGCCGCGGCCGCGGTGGGACTGGTCGACCGCGACCGAGAGGATTTCCGCTTCGTCCGCGCCGATCCGCGACACCGCAAAACCGATCGTCTTGCGCCCGAGGCGCAGGCGATGCACGAGCGTGTTGCGTTCGCTGAGCATGGTCTCGAATTCGCTTTCGCCCCAGCCGTGCGCGAAGGAGGCGCCGTGGAGCTGCGCCAGCCGCGCCGCGTCGCGCGCAGACGCCGGCTCGACAGCGGCGGTGCCGCCGTGCCACCATTCCGACAGCCATCTCATCATGAGGTTGCGGCTTGGGCTGCGAGTGGCGTCTGTGCCGCCGGCTTGGCATCGGGTGCGCGCAGATAGAATGGCCGCGCCGGATTGCTGTCGGGATCGGCGGCTGCTCCCAGCCATGCCACCCAGCCGATGTCGGGCGCGGGCTGCGCCGCGACCGAAACCGGTTGTGGCATATCCTTCGGCCAACGTTCGGCGAGAATCCTGGCGGCGTCGCCGACCAGATGCGGAGCGCCGAACTGCGAGGCTGCAATCGCCTCATCGATGCTTGCGACCTTCGGCGGCACCAACTGGCTGCCGTCGCCGCCGACGATCTGGAAATAGACGTGATCATGCCGCGCATCGATCGCCGAGATCACCGGCGCCGGTCCGCTCTGGTCGACAATGGCGGCGGCATAGGCCGACAAGGTCGTCAGCCCGACGGCCGGCCGCTTGGCCGCGAGCGCAAGTCCGCGTGCCGCCGAGATGCCGACGCGCAAGCCGGTGAAACTGCCGGGGCCGACCGTGACCGCGATGCGGTCGAGGGCGGTGAATGCGAGATCCGCCGACCGCATGACGCGCGCGATCATCGGCATCAGCGCCTCGGCATGGCCGCGCTTCATGAGAAGCTGCTCCTGCGCGAGGAGCTCGCCGGCGTCTGTGTCGAGTACGGCAGCCGCGCACGCCTCCAGCGCGGTGTCGATGGCAAGGATCAGCATCGAATCAGCTTAGTCGGTTCCGCCGCGGTCGAACCAGAGCAAGTTTCGTTTCTCGACAGGCGCACGATCCGCCCCGTAATTCTACGGGACTGGGAACCCAAATGAGATTTTCGTGCCCCTTTTTGGAAGCGGATGCATCGATTTGCAACCTGTGAGATAGCTAAGTCATTGAAATATAGCGATTTTAAGGGATCATTAGCTAATCGAATGCCACCTTGCGTGCATCGCGGAAAGCAAGTCAACGGCGACTTCGGGCGACGCATTTTAGGCTGATCCAGCCACATGCGCTCGGTTCATTTGGAAGGGTTCATTAATGTTTTTTTGGCGAAGCGGGTCTTCGGCAAGAGAGGCTTTGGCTCAGGTCATCGCGCTCGGCAAGTCGCAGGCGGTGATCGAGTTCAATCTGGACGGCACCATCCTCACGGCAAACGAAAATTTCCTGGCCGCGATGGGCTACCGGCTCGAGGAGATCAGGGGCAAGCACCACAGCATGTTCGTGATGCCGGAAGAGCGGAGCAGCCCGGCTTATCGCGAATTCTGGGCACGTCTTGGCCGCGGCGAGTACCAATCCGCCGAATACAAGCGACTCGGCAAGGGCGGGCGCGAGATCTGGATCCAGGCGTCCTACAATCCGATCGTCGACGAGGCCGGCAAGCCGGTGAAGGTTGTCAAGTTTGCCACCGACATCACCGCACGCAAGATGCGTAGCCTCGAGGATGCCGGAAAGATCTCCGCGATCGGCCGCGCCCAGGCGGTGATCGAGTTCAAGCTCGACGGCACCATTCTCACGGCCAATGAAAATTTCCTGGCCACGGTGGGCTATCGGCTCGACGAGATCCAGGGCCGCCATCACAGCATGTTCGTGGGACCCAGCGAGCGCGACAGCGCGGCCTATCGCGAGTTCTGGGCCAAGCTTGCCCGCGGCGAATTCCAGTCCGCCGAGTACAAGCGCTTCGGCAAGGGCGGCAAGGAGATCTGGATCCTCGCTTCCTACAACCCGATCCTCGACGACGCCGGCAAGCCGTTCAAGGTGGTGAAGTTCGCCAGCGACGTCAGCGCACAGAAGCTGTCGAATGCGAATTTTGCCGGACAGATCGAGGCGATCGGCAAGTCGCAGGCGGTGATCGAGTTCGACATGGACGGCAAGATTTTGACCGCCAACGAAAACTTTCTCGGAGCGCTCGGCTATGCGCTGTCCGAGATCGTCGGCCGGCATCACAGCATGTTCGTGGGCACCGACGAGCGCGACAGCGACGCCTATCGCGCGTTCTGGGCCAGGCTGAACGCGGGCGAATTCCAGTCCGGCGAATATCAGCGCATCGGCAAGGGCGGCCGCCAGGTCTGGATTCAGGCCTCCTATAATCCGATCCGCGACCTCAACGGCAAGCCGTTCAAGGTGGTGAAATACGCCTCCGACACCACCGCTCAGGTGATCGCGCGCATGCGCAGCGAGAAGGTGCGCAGCATGATGGAATCGGTTGCCGCCGGCGCCGAGGAGCTGAACGCATCGGTACGCGAGATCGCCGAGGCCATGACGCGCTCGCGCCAGACTGCGTCGACCGCAGTCGATCGGGTCGAGGCGGCAGATCAGCAGGCGCAGCGGCTGACGCAGGCGGCGGAATCGATGAGCACGATCGTGCAGCTGATAGGCAACATCACCGGCCAGATCAACCTGCTGGCGCTGAATGCCACCATCGAATCGGCGCGCGCGGGCGAGGCCGGGCGCGGCTTTGCGGTGGTTGCATCCGAGGTGAAGAATCTCGCCAATCAGGCCAGGCAGGCGGCCGACCGGATCGAGCAGGAGATCGGCAATCTGAACGGCATCTCGGGCGACGTCGTCTCCGCGCTGGAGTCGATCAGGGGCGCGATCCAGGGTGTCAGTGAGTACGTCTCGTCAACGGCGGCCGCCGTCGAGGAGCAGAGCACGGTCACCCAGGAGATGTCGGCAAGCATGCGCAAGGCGGCGGAAGAGGCCGCGAGCATCGGGCGAGCGGCGTAGCTTTAGGTGTCATTCCGGGGCGGTCCGTAGGACCGAGCCCGGAAGATTCCGGGTTCGATGCTTCGCATCGAACCGGAATGACGACTTCATCGTCACATCGGCCGGACTTCGACCACGTCGGGCACGAAATGCTTCAACAGGTTCTGAATACCGTGCTGAAGCGTCGCGGTCGATGACGGGCAGCCGGAGCAGGCGCCCTTCATGTTGAGATAGACGATGCCGTCCTTGAAGCCGCGGAAGGTGATGTCGCCGCCGTCATTGGCGACCGCCGGCCGCACGCGCGTCTCGATCAGATCCTTGATCATGTCGACCGTCTCGGCATCCGCCTCGTCGAAGAACTCGTCCTCGTCTTCGAGGTCGGCATCGCTCTCGGCCGCACCGTCGGCGAGCAGCGGCGCGCCGGACATGTAGTGCTCCATGATGGCGCCGAGGATCGCGGGCTTGAGCTGTTGCCATTCACCGTTCGCCTTGGTCACGGTGATGAAATCCGATCCATAGAACACACCGGTGACGCCAGGCACCTCGAACAGCTTCTCGGCGAGCGGCGAACGCGTCGCGGATTCGCGGCTCGCAAACTCCATCGGGCTGCCGTCGACAACGACGCGGCCGGGAATGAACTTCAGCGTGGCGGGATTGGGGGTGGCTTCGGTTTGAATGAACATGGTTTTCTCCAGACGTCGCCGGTTCAAGGCCGGCGCGTGCTCTAACCAGTAGCAGATGGCGACGGCGAACGCACGATCAAGGGGTGCGCATGCAGTTCCATTGTTATTTCAACGAGTTGGCGCGGGTTCGTACGCTCCCCTGGGGGAGGAGGGCGAGAGATCTCGAAAACCAAATCAGCGTCGGCGGATGAAGCCGACGATGTCCTTCGAGAGGTTCATGGTCTCTTCGGCAATGGCGCGAGCCCGGTCGGCGCCGTCGTTCAGGACGGCGTCGATATGGCCGGGATCGGCGACGAGGCGCTTCATCTCGCCGGCGATCGGCGCGAGCTTCGTGACGCACAGCTCGACCAGCGAATTCTTGAAGCTGGAGAACTGGCCGCCACCGAATTCGCGCAGCACGTCGGCCTTGGAGCGGTCGGAGAGGGCGGCGAAGATGCCGACGAGATTGTCGGCCTCGGGACGCGCTCCCAGGCCCTTCTCTTCCGTCGGAAGCGGCTCCGGATCGGTTTTCGCCTTGCGCACCTTCTGCGCGATGGTGTCGGCGTCGTCCGTCAAATTGATGCGCGAATTGTCGGATGCATCCGACTTCGACATCTTCTTGGTGCCGTCGCGCAAGCTCATCACCCGCGTCGCCGGGCCCGTGATCAAGGGTTCCGGCAGCGGGAAGAACAGGCCGTCATTGGCGCCGTGGCTGCGGATCGAGTCGCCGAAATCATTGTTGAACTTCTGCGCGATGTCGCGCGAGAGCTCGAGATGCTGCTTCTGGTCCTCGCCGACCGGGACATGGGTGGCGCGGTACAGCAGAATGTCGGCCGCCATCAGCACGGGATAGTCGAACAGCCCGACGGAGGCGTTCTCGCGGTCCTTGCCGGCCTTCTCCTTGAACTGGGTCATACGGCCGAGCCAGCCCATGCGCGCGACGCAGTTGAAGATCCAGGCGAGCTCGGCGTGGCCGGAGACCTGGCTCTGGTTGAACACGATGTGCTTCTTGGGATCGATGCCGCTTGCGATGAACGCCGCGGTCACTTCGCGGGTGTTGCGCGCAAGCTCGACCGGGCCGCCCCAGACGTCCACGCCATGCGTGATCGCGTGCATGTCGACGACGCAATAGATGCAGTTGTGGGTTTCCTGCATCTTCACGAAGTTGACGATCGCGCCGAGATAATTGCCGAGGTGCAGATTGCCCGTCGGCTGGACGCCCGAAAAAACCCGTTCAACGAATGGCATGGAAATCTGTCCTGGCAAGCCTTCCTGGGAGATACGGGCCGTCGTTTCCAACAGCGGCGCCGCCTCGTCAAGGGCAATTCGCTCCGCGCGCCGAGGTTGGGCTAGGCGGGACGCTTCAGGGCGTTAACCGCCTCGCGCCAGGAGGCGGCGCCCAGGATTTGCAGGAGCAGGCCATAGACGGCGATTCCGGCGCCAATCTGCAAGCCCAGCACGATGACGCGGATGAGGCCGTGGGCCTCCACCGGCAACAGCCCCGTCGTCAGCCAGAGCAGGGCGCCCATGGCGGCGGCCGCAAGCAGGATCCGCGGCAGCCGTTTTCGGGCGGCAGCATCAACCGAGAAGCCGAATTCGCTGGTGCCGTTCCGAAGCAAAGAGACAGCGCTGCTCCAGGCGCCGGCGGCGATGCTCGCGGCGATCCCGCTCGCGCCGAAGAAGTGCCCGAGCAGCACGGCGAGCGCGATCGCGACCACAAAACCTTTGGCGGTTGCCATGAGCGGCGTCATCGTGTCGCTGCGGGCATAGAAGGCCGGCGCCAGCGCCTTGATCAGCACATGCGCCGGCAGGCCCAGCGCCAGCCACATCAGCGCGCGCGCGGTCGCTGCGGTGTCCTCGGCGCCGAAGGCGCCGTGCTCGAACAACAGCCGCACGATCGGTTCGGCCAGCAGGGCCAGGCCGAGCGTGGCGGGCAGCGCGAGCCCGGTCGCAAGCTCCAGCGCGCGCGATTCCGCATGCGCCACGGCCTCGCGGTCGCCGCTGCCGACCGCGCGCGTCAATTCCGGCACCAGCACCGTGCCCATGGCAACGCCGACAATGCCGAGCGGCAGCTCGATCAGGCGGTTGGCGAAATAGAGCCAGGACACCGCGGACGGCGTGGCGGAGGCGATGATCGCGCCGGCCACCATCAGCCATTGCGGGCCGGAGCTTGCGATCATGCCGGGGATCGCCTTGGCGAAGAAGCCGCGCATCTCCTCGTCGAAATTCACGCGCAGCGGCGACGCAAGCCGTGCGCTTCGCTGCGACACCAGCATCAGGAGTTGCAGCAGGCCGGCGATCCCGACGGTCGTTGCCAGCATCCACGCGGCGAACGACGCATCGGCGTGCCACAGCAACAGCGCAGCGATTGTCGCGATCAGCGCGATGTTGAACAGCAGCGGCGAGAACGCGGTGAGCGCAAATCGCCCCTGCGCGTTCAGCAACCCCATCAGCACCGTGACCGGGCCGGCAAAGGCAAGATAGGGCAGCATCAGCCGCGCATTCTGGATGGCGAGATCGAGCGTGCGGGTACCGACGAAGCCCGGTGCGATGATCATGACGATCACCGGCATCGCCACGGCGATGACGATCGAGATCGCGATCAGGGCGGCGCTGACCGTGCCGAGCACGCGTCCCGCGAAGGCGGAGGCGGCCTCCGCGCCATCACGGTCACGGACGCGCAGCCAGGCCGGGATCAGGGCTGCATTCAGGGCCCCTTCGCTGAGCAGCCGGCGCACCACGTTGACGAGCTGGAATGCGGCCAGAAACGCATCCGCCACGGCGCCGGTGCCGAGCAGCGCCGCGATCATGGAATCGCGGACAAAGCCCAGCAGCCGCGAGGCCAGTGTTCCCGTCGAGACCGTCAGGAAGGAGCGGATCATCGGTTGTTATAATACCGTTGCTTGCCCGCGAAGGGCCGGTCGTGATAGGCCGCGAGCGACATTTTCAGGCCGACAGGAAGCGGATTTTCCGCAACCCTGCAATCGGGCAACGGGATCAAAGTGAATGGCTGACGTGAAATATGACGTTCTCGGCATCGGCAACGCGCTGTTCGACGTGCTGGTCCGGACCGATGAGGCTTTTCTCGCCAAGCACGGCATGACCAAGGGCAGCATGTCCCTGATCGACGAGGCGCGTGCCGCCGCGATCTATAACGACATGGGCCCGGCGACGGAAGTCTCCGGCGGCTCGGCCGCCAACACCATCGTCGGCATCGGCAGCCTGGGCGCGCGCGCCGCTTACGTCGGCAAGGTCAAGGACGACCAGATCGGCAAGCTCTATGTCCACGACATCCGCGCTGCCGGCGTCGCCTTCAACACCCCCGCCGCGACGGACGGCCCTGCCACCGGCTGCTCCTACATCCTGGTCACGGGCGATGGCGAGCGCACCATGAACACCTATCTCGGCGCAGCGCAGGATTTGTCGCCGGCCGATATCGACCCGGCCGAGATCGCGGCCGCCAGGATCGTCTATCTCGAAGGCTATCTCTGGGATCCGCCGGGCGCCAAGGAAGCCTTCGTCAAGGCGGCCAGGATTGCCCACGAGGCCGGCCGCAAGGTGGCGCTGACGCTGTCGGACTCCTTCTGCGTCGGCCGCTATCGCGACGAATTCCTGGCGCTGATGCGCAACGGCACCGCCGACATCGTGTTCGCCAATGAGTCCGAGCTGCATTCGCTCTACCAGACGTCGGACTTCGACACCGCGCTGAAGCTGCTGCGCAACGACGTCAAGCTCGGCGTGGTCACCCGCAGTGAAAAGGGCTGCGTGGTGGTGACGCCGACTGACGCCGTCGCCGCTCCGGCCTCGCCGATCGTGCAACTGGTGGACACCACGGGCGCCGGCGATCTGTTCGCGGCCGGCTTCCTGTACGGCCTCGCGCGCGATCTGTCCCACAAGCAGTGCGGCGAACTCGGTGCGCTTGCGGCTGCCGAAGTCATCCAGCACATCGGCGCCCGTCCGCAGGTCTCGCTGAGGGAGCTGGCGCAGCAGCGCGGGCTGACGGTCTAGGGCTCGCCTCTTTCCCCCGTCATTGCGAGCGCAGCGAAGCAATCCAGTCTGTTTCCGCAGAGGCAGCCTGGATTGGTTCGCCGCAAGGGCTCCTCGCAATGGCAAGGCGGGGTAGATCACGCCGTCTTCGCCGCCTTCAATCCCAGCCGCTGCTCTACTGCCTCGCGCATCACGAATTTCTGGATCTTTCCGGTCACGGTCATCGGAAATTCGTCGACGAATTCCACGTAGCGCGGGATCTTGTTGTGGGCGATCTGGCCATCGCAGAAGGCGCGAACTTCTTCTGCCGTCAGCGTCTCGCCGGACCGGACGCGGATCCAGGCGCAGAGTTCCTCACCATAGCGGGTGTCGGCCACCCCGAAAATCTGCACGTCCTGGATCTTCGGGTGACGGTATAAAAACTCCTCGATCTCGCGTGGATAAAGGTTCTCGCCGCCGCGGATCACCAGATCCTTGATGCGGCCGACAATGTTGCAATAGCCCTCGTCGTCGAGGGTGGCGAGATCGCCGGTGTGCATCCAGCCGTTGGCATCAAGCACGTCGCCGGTCTTTTCCTTTTCCTCCCAATAGCCCAGCATGACGCTGTAGCCGCGGGTGCAGAGCTCGCCGCGTCCCCCGCGCTTGACGATCCTGCCCTCGAGATCGACGACTTTCACTTCGACATGCGGATGAATTCGCCCGACGGTGGAGACGCGCCGCTCGAGCGGGTCGTCGACTGCGCTCTGGAAGCTGACCGGGCTGGTCTCGGTCATGCCATAGGCGATGGTGACCTCGCCCATGTTCATCTCGGTGTTGACGCGCTTCATCACCTCGATCGGGCAGGGCGCGCCCGCCATGATGCCGGTGCGCAGCGATTTCAGGTTGAACGCCGCAAATTCGGGATGATCGAGCTCCGCGATGAACATGGTCGGCACGCCGTACAGCGCGGTGCATTTCTCCTGCTCGATCGCGCGCAGCGTCGCGAGCGGATCAAAGCCCTCGCCGGGATAGACCATGGTCGTGCCGAGCGTGACGGATGCGAGGTTGCCCATCACCATGCCGAAGCAATGGTAGAGCGGCACGGGAATGCAGATGCGGTCCTGCTCGGTCAGGCGCATCGCGCGGCCGGTGAAATAGCCGTTGTTGAGGATGTTGTGGTGGGTCAGCGTCACGCCCTTCGGCGATCCCGTGGTGCCGCTGGTGAACTGGATGTTGACGGGATCGTCGAATTGCAGGGCAGCGCCGAGGGCTGCGACTTGCTCGCGATGCTTGGCGCCGCCCATGCGCGCGACCTCCTCGAAAGGGACCGTGCCGGGCGCTGCAGGGCCGCCGATCTGGATCACCGTCCGCAAGGCGCGGCAGCCGCGCCGCCTGCAATTGTCCGGGCCTGGCGGCTGCCAGCTCCGGCAGCAGCGCGTTGAGCATCTCCATGTATTGGCTGGTCTTGAATGCCGTCGCGGTGACGATCGCCGCGCAGCCGACTTTCTTCAACGCGAACTCCAGCTCGCTGAGCCGATAGGCCGGATTGATCGTCACCAGGATCAGGCCGGCCTTGGCGGCGGCGAACTGGGTCAGCGTCCATTCCGGCCGGTTCAGCGACCAGATGCCGATCCGCGCACCGCGCTCGAGGCCGAGCGCCAGAAAGCCTGCGGCGAGCGCGTCGACCCGCTCGGCGAATTCCGTCCAGGTCCATCGCACGCCGTGGCTGGGCGAGACCAGTGCTTCGCGATTGCCCCAGCGCCGCACCGCATGGTCGAGACTGCGACCGATGGTGTCTCCAAGCAGCGGCGTGTCCGAGATGCCGCTAACGTAACTTTCGGCTTTGCCTGCAAGACCGTCCGCCAAGCTCGTCTCCTCAAAACTGTTGCCTCGTGCCCTGGGCCGATGGCTTTCGGGCACGAGGCTATCCGTTGCCGGGAAGGCACGTGACGCCACGCGCCTCATACTAAGTGGTTAGGCCGCCTTCTTCCCGCTCCCCGCATCTAGCCCGGCATACACCCCACGCTCGAAGCCCGCGAAAGCCTGAAGGCATTTGGCGTCGGCGAACGGTAACAGCTGCATCAGGATCACGCCGGTGACGTCGCGCGCCGGGTCGATCCAGTAATAGGTGTTGGCGAGGCCCGCCCAGGCGAGGCTGCCTGCGCTGCGGCCTTCCGCGGTCTTGGCGGTGTTGATCATGAAGCTGAGGCCCCACTTCTTCACCTGATCCGGATAGAGATCGACGTCGTTGGTGTAGACCGGCGCTGCGGTGGTCAGCTTGGTCATGTTGAGATCGCCCATCTGGTTCTGCCCCATCATGGCGATCGTCTCTGCCTTCAGAACCTGGTTGCCGTTGCCACGGCCCTTGTTCAGGATCATCTGGGTGAACTTGATATAGTCAGCCGCGGTCGAATAGAGCCCGCCGCCACCCATGTGGAATTCCGGCTCCTGCTCGAGCTCGAACGGGATCGCGGCGAGCTGGCCGTCCTCGCCGCGGGCATGCATGCCGACAAGGCGCTTGCGCATGTCGTCGGTGATCTTGAAGCCGGTGTCAGACATTCCGAGCGGGACAAAAAGATTGTCACGCAAATAAGCATCGAGCCGCTTGCCGCTGACGGCTTCCACGGCCTTGCCGACGAAATCGATGTTGGTGCCGTATTCCCAGCGCGTGCCTGGATCGGTCATGATCGGCGTCTTCAGCGCGGCGTTCTGGCAGGTGGTGATCGCAGGGATCCCGGCCTTCTCGAGATGGATCGCCAGATCTCCGTTCCACATGTTGTAGGCGAAGCCGGCGGTGTGGGTCATGAGCTGGCGCAGCGTGATCGCGCTCTTCGCCGGCCGCAGCTTGGGCTCGCCCTTGGCATCAAAGCCTTCCAGCACCTGCGGCTTGGCGAGATCGGGCAGCAGCGATCCGATCGGCGCGTCGAGTGACAGCTTGCCCTGCTCGACCAGCTGCATGGCGCCGGCACTCGTCACCGCCTTCGTCATCGACGCGATCCAGAACACGCTGTCTACAGTCATCGCATCGGGCTTGGAGAGATCGCGCTTGCCGAACGCACCCTGATACAGCACGTCGTTACCGCTCGCGGCGATAGCAACGACGCCGGGGATTTCCTTGGCGTCGCTTGTCTTGCGCAGAACTCCGTCAATCTCGGCTTTGCTTTGCATACGCGTTTCCTCCGGTCGGATTATCGTTGGAAGTGACCGATTGTCCTCCCGCATCCGCGGCGCGGCAAGCGCGGTCATACGCACGGTCGCGATGTCGTGACTTGACGGTCCGCCCGCCGCGCAGGACTAAATTGCAACACTTCATCGCGGTCTGCGGTGGATGGCCGCACGTTGCGGTGACCGCGGAAGGGCTTGGGCGATATATTTCGAACGTTTGGAGCACTTGAAACTTTTTGTGCGTTGCGGCGTTCAGATTGCGGCCTGATCGGCGGCTGACATTAAGACTTCATACAAATTTGGCGGCCGCCCCCCGGCCGCGAGGGGACTCAAGATGATTTCGACCTGGAGCGAATGGAAGCGCTATCCCCGTGCCGGACGGGGCGACAATCTCGAAGCGCCGATCGCGCCCGGCATCTACGAGGTTCGGATCGCCGGCACCGGTGCGCTCTATTCTTTTGGTGCGGTCGACAATCTGGCGCAGGCCCTGGCGCTGCTGCCGGTCGGCTCGAAATCCTGGTTCGGCCGCCGCGACACGTCTGATGCCCCCGATCTCGAATACCGGACGTGCGCGACCTCCTCGAAGGCCGATGCCAAGGCTGCCGCCGAGCGCATGATCGGCCGGCGCGAGACCTATATGAGCGGCGCGGCGTAACCCTGCGGCTGTCAGCTTAACTCCCATCAGATGTGCGTTGCGGGACGGTGCATTGCGCACCGTCTGTCCCTATATTCCGGCCGGATCCGATCGTCACAGGGAGTAACGCCATGACCCCGACCGCCGCCGCACGCGCCCAGCACGCCACCGCCACCCTGCGTGACCGGCTGAAGGACCCTTCGCTCCTGAAGGAGGCCTGCTACATCGACGGCGCGTGGGTCGGCACGCCGGTCTTTGCCGTCAACAATCCCGCGACCGGTGTCGAGATCGCAAAAGTCCCGCAGCTTGGCGCGGATGACACCACCAAGGCGGTTGAAGCCGCCCAGCGCGCCTTCCCGGCCTGGGCCAAGCACACCGCGAAGCAGCGCTCCAACATTCTGCGCAAATGGTTCGAGTTGATCATCGCCAACCGCGAAGACCTCGCGCTTATACTTACCTCCGAGCAGGGCAAGCCGCTCTCGGAAGCGCTCGGCGAGGTTGACATCGGCGGCGCCTATGTCGAGTTCTTTGCGGAGGAAGCCCGCCGCGTCTATGGCGAAACCATCCCGACGCAGCGTCCCGATGCGCGGCTGCTCGCGATCAAGCAACCGATCGGTGTCTGCGGCGCCATCACACCCTGGAACTTCCCGAACTCGATGATCACGCGCAAGGTCTCGCCTGCGCTCGCGGCCGGCTGCACGGTCGTGCTGAAGCCCGCCAACGAGACGCCGCTGTCGGCGCTGGCGCTCGCCGTTCTTGCGGAGAAGGCGGGTGTGCCCAAGGGCGTGTTCAACATCGTCACCGGTGACGCGCCGCCGATCGGCAAGGTGCTGTGCGAGCATCCGGCAGTGCGCTTCGTCGGCTTCACCGGCTCGACCGCCGTCGGCAAGATCCTCTACCAGCAGGCCTCGATCGGCGTGAAGCGGCTCGGCCTCGAGCTCGGCGGCAACGCGCCGTTCGTGGTGTTCGACGACGCCGATATCGATGCGGCGGTTGAAGGCGCCATCGTCTCGAAGTACCGCAACATGGGCCAGACCTGCGTCTGCGCCAACCGCCTATACGCTCAGGACAAGATCTACGACGAGTTCGTGCAAAAACTGTCCAAGAAGGTCGCGGCGATGAAGCTCGGCGACGGCACCGAGAGCGGCGTCACGCAAGGGCCCCTGATCAACCTGAAAGCGGTCGACAAGGTCGAGCGCCACATCGCGGATGCTGTGAAGCGCGGCGCCAAGATCGTCACCGGCGGCAAGCGCAGCGAGCTTGGACGGTCCTTCTTCGAGCCGACCGTGCTTGCGGACGTGAAGCCGGACTCGCTGGTGGCGCAGGAGGAAACCTTCGGCCCGCTCGCGCCGGTGATCCGCTTCAAGGAAGAAGCCGACGTCATCGCGATGTGCAACGCCTCGCCGTTTGGGCTCGCCTCCTACTTCTACTCCCGTGACCTTGGCCGCGTCTGGCGCGTCGCCGAGGCGCTGGAATCCGGCATGGTCGGCGTCAATACCGGCCTGATCACCACCGAAGTCGCGCCCTTCGGCGGCGTCAAGGAAAGCGGCCTGGGCCGCGAAGGCTCGCGTCACGGCATGGAAGAATATGTCGAGATCAAATACGTGATGATGGCGGGGGTGTAGACTCGTCATCGATCGCCGATCATGGGCAGCAGCGGTCTCTTGTCTATCGATCTCGGCCTTCGCGGCGCGGCGGTCGGGCTGTCCCTGCTGCTGGCTTGCGTGGCGTTGCGTGACCGTCGTGACAGCACAGTTGCGCTGCTGGCTGCGGCGCTCACGGTCAGCGCCGCTGCCTCCGTGATCTGTTCAGCGCCGAATTTTCCGCGGCCGTGGCAGTGGTGGAGCCTGCTTCTGCTGGCGTTGGCCTCCGGCGGCCCGGTCGTGTTCTGGCTATGGGCACGTGCGGCGTTCGATGATGATTTCGCGCTGCGTCCCTGGCACGGCGTCCTATGGGCAGCGATGGTCGGAACTGAATTGCTGGTCGCTGGCGGCGCGGTCGAATGGCCGACGCCCGGACTGGCGCTCGACCGCGCGGTGCAGGCTGCATCTCTTGGCCTGGCCTCGTTGGCTGTGGCACAGACGCTTGCGACATGGCGGGCGGATCTGGTGGAGGGACGGCGACGGTTGCGACTGGCCGTCCTGATCGGGACATCGGCCTATATCGCCATTCTATCCGTCCAGAGTTTTTCTCCGCCGCCTTTGACATCCGGTTCATCGGTCGCGAGTGTCGCCAGCGCTTTCGGGCTCTATGTACTGTTGAGCCTGGCTGCGTGGAATCTCCTGCAGGCGGCTGGAACGCCGGAGGGCGCCAGGACTCTCCCCACGGCGGCCGGTATTTTCGGCGAAGCACCAGCCGTCCCATCGAAAACGAAGGAGAAGGCCGTCATCGAACCGGCCTTGTTGCGCCGGCTGGAGCCGTTGATGGTCGTAGATCGCGCCTATCGGCGCGAGGGACTGACCATTGGGGTACTGTCCGCCGAACTCGGTGTGCCGGAATACCGACTGCGCCAACTCATCAATGAAGGTCTCGGCCACCGCAACTTCAATGCATTCCTCAATCGCTACCGGATCGAGGAGGCCAAGGCGGCTTTGGCCGATCCCGAACAGAGCGAGGTGCCGGTATTGACGATCGCCATGGACGCCGGCTTCAAGTCGATCGGTCCGTTCAACCGCGCGTTCAAGTCCGCCACCGACCTGACTCCCACCGAATTCCGGCGGCTTGCCTTGGCTAAGAATGCCTTGATGTCGAAGGCCAAGATCAGTTCAGGAATCGGCAAGCCGGACTGAGAAATCGGCTAACCGAATTTCAGGATTTGGCGAGAGGAAACCGGAAATATCGGACAGACTCCCCGGCGATACGTGAACCCGGCGCGGAACCGCCATATGGGAATCCCGGTTTGGGATCGTCTGAAGGGCTGCCCAATGAAGATCATCCAGGCATCCTGCATGGCGGCGCTCTCGCTCTGTCTGGCGGGTGTGGCGTTGGCTGACGATTTGCAGACGGTCGGCGATCCCGACAGTCTCGGCTTTTCGGCGCGGCGATTGGCGCGCATGACCTCCTGGTTTGAGGGGCAGGCCAAAAAAGGCGATCCCTCCGGTTTTGTCGTGGCGATCGCCCGGGGCGGAAAGCTCGCTTATTTGCAGCCCACCGGCTTTGAGGACCACGACAGGAAAATTCCGATGCGGCCGGATTCGATCTTTCGCATCGGTTCGATGTCCAAGCAGATCACCAGCGTCGCGACCATGATGCTGGTCGATGAAGGCAAGCTCGATCTTGATACCCCCGTGGCGCAGTATCTGCCTGAGCTCAGGGATATGCAGGTCGTCAGGAAGGATCCGGTCACCGGGGATCCGATCCTCCAGGATCTTGCGCAGAGGGTCTTTGAACCGGCGAAGCGCGCGATGACGATCCGGGACCTTCTGCGTAATACGTCCGGTCTGGTTTACGGCATGGGGGATTACGCCGATCCCGGATTTGGAAATGCGGCGGTACACTTGCTTTACGGTGCGAGAGCGCCTTTTCGGCGTGACAAGCCCATCGCCGACTTCGTTGCGAGCCTTGGCGCCCTCCCGCTTTTGCACCAACCGGGCGAAGTCTGGGAATATTCTTTGGGTTACGATGTTCTCGGACGCGTCATTGAAGTCGTGTCGGGCCAGACATTCGACCAATTCCTGCAAAGCCGTCTGTTCGCGCCGCTCCATATGGTCGACAGCGGCTTCTCGGTGCCGGCGGATAAACTCGACCGTCTCGTCGCCGTGCCGGGCGCGCAGCCCGCACCTCTTTCGGATGGAGACGTCGCGAAGCCGCAAACGTTCTTTTCAGGGGGTGGGGGAATCGTTTCGACGGTCCCCGACTTCCTGCGCTTCTGCCAGATGCTGCTCAACGGCGGTGAGCTTGACGGCGTGCGCATTTTGAAGTCTGAAACGGTCCGGCTGATGATCACGAATTCGCTGCCGCCCGACATGCACCTTACGGGACACGAAGCCGGTCCAGCTTTTGGGACGGGCTGGGGGCTCGGCTTCGCCATTCGCACCAATCCGGATTTCAGTCTGATCCCAGGCGCGGTCGGCAGCTTCAACTGGCAGGGAAGCTGGGGCACGTTTTTCTCGGTCGACCCAGTTCATAAGCTGATCTTGGTGATGATGATGCAGCGGAGCCAGTACAGTGAAAACGGTTTCTATTTCAACGCGATCCGCCGTCTGCCCTATGCGGCGTTGAAGGTTCCGGAAATTTCCGCACCCTCATCGCCAGCGCAGGCGGATGCTCGCGATCTCACCGAATACGTCGGACATTACGACTTCGGCGGGGCCGCCAGTTCGCTGGACAGACAGATGTTGGTCGCCGACGGTAACGGTTGGACCGGTCTTGAGTCCGTCGTCGCGGAGACTGGTGGCCTAAGGGTGATCAAACCGGCCGACGCAGGTCCCGCCGGGAGGGCGGGCGTATTGGCGGGAGACCTCATCACAGCTATCGACGACAAGTCGATCAGGGGCCTGACGCTGGAGGCGGCATTTCTCCGGATGTCAGGTCCGGTCAACGCCAGGATCAAGCTCAAGATTACCCGCCAGAAGCAGACCGATCCGCTCGTTGTCGCCTTTGCGCGGGAGGCGGTCCCCTCACACAGTGTCGCACTTCAAGTCCGTGTCGCGGACGGCAAGCTTGTCGTTGAAGCCACAGGCGGCTGGTCGATCCTTGATTTCGACAAGGGCAAGCCTGAGCCCGTGGCTGACCTTTCGAGGGATGAATTCCACGTCGAGAGCGGCGATCATACGCGGATCGCCTTCATTCGCGACGCCGCCGGCAAAGTCAGTGGCGCGGTTCTCAATCCGGGGCCATGGGAGCAACGCGGCGTGCTCGCCCAATAGGGACAGAGGGATTGGCAGCTTCTATCGCCGCAACACCGCGATCGTCCGGTTCGCAAACGTCAGCCGCTCGGCCATGACCGACACAAAGTACGTCAGCAGCTTGTGGCTGAGCGCGGGGTCTTCTTTCTTGATCGCGTCGAACTGGTGCGTGTTCAGCACGTAGAGCACGCTATCGACCTCGGCCTGAATGGTGGCGCTGCGCGGGGTCTGTGACACCAGGCCCATCTCGCCGATCGTGGTGTAGCGGCCCAGGCTGCGCACGCGCGTGGTGCGGTCCTCGTCGGCGGGAATCATGATGCCGACGCGGCCGTCGAGGATGAAGTGCATGGAATCGGCGGGGTCGCCGGCCTGCACGATGATGTCGCCGGCCTCGACCTCAAGACGCTGGCAACGGCGGATCAGCTCGGCGGCATCGTCCTCGCTGTCGAGAATCCCCGCGAACCAGTCGTGCAAGCTCGCTTCTTCCTGCGCTAGTCCCTGATGCTGCGAGATGAGTTCATTCTCGCACCATTCCAGCGCGTGATCGAGCTCGGGGATGATGGTGACGCCTTCGCCGACGAAGTCGCTGGAGCGCAGCACCTTCTCGGCGGCCGCCGGCAGATGCACCAGGATCAGCTCGACGCCGAGATCGCCCGCGCTGCGCTTGATCTGGGCGAAACTGTAGGCGGCGGAGGAATTGACGCCGGTGACGAGCTTGAAGTCGAACAGCAGATAGCGGCACTCCGGGCGCTCGCGCAGCAGCCGCTTGACGTGCTGGTAGAGCCGGTTGGCAGAGCCGAAGAACAGATAGCTCTGGAGATTGAGGCCCTGGATCTTGCCGCCATGGGCCAGCAGCACCTCCTGGTCGTCGCGCGAGCGATCGAGCGAGGAGCGATATTCGGAGCCGTCAAAGCTGTATTTGATCGAATTCGACCCGCGCCGCGCTGAACGCAAAGGTCGCGCAGCCGATGATCACGCCGATCAGGATGCCCGGCACGAAACCCCAGGCCACGATGATGACGATGATGGCGATCAGCGACAGATATTCGAGCTTCGAGAGCCGCTTGCGCGACTCGATGATCCATTTGTGGAGCTGGTCGGCGCCGAGATAGAGCAGCAGGCCGCCGAGCACGAATTTCGGAATGAAGCCGAGCAGCTCGGGCGCGACCGCGAGCATCAGGAGCGACAATGCCGAGGCGGTGAGACCGGACAGCCGTCCGCGGCCGCCGCTGGAGAAATTGAGGATCGAGCGGCTGATCGAGCTGCAGCCGGAGTAGCCGCCAAGCACGCCGGTGAGGATGTTGGCCGCGCCCGTGACGTTCAGCTCGCGCTCCAGATTGGCTTCGTGGTGCACGGCGACCTCGATGCCGGTGGTGTTGAACAACGTGCTCGATGCCGTGACGAAGATGACGGCGACGAGATTGCCGAGCAGGTCCGGCACGGCAAACCAGGGATAGCGGGCGAGATCGTCGGTGTGCCAGGGCAGCATGAACGCCGCCGGCGGCGGAGGTTGAAACGTCCAGCCCAGGCTACGTGCCTCGTCGAGCGAGACACCCGAGATCCAGAACGCCAGATGCGCCGTGATCACGCCGCCGACCAGAATGATCGGCAGCCCGAACGGGTTCCGCGAGCGGTGCCAGGTCAGGTACAGCACCAGCGCCATGGCGCAGGCGGCCGCGAGCTCCAAAAGCGTGGTGCCGTTGGCGAAGCGCGGTAGCGTCGTGAGCTGCACCGGGTAGTTGGTGATGACCCGGACTGCACCCATGGCGATGAGAAGTCCGGTGGCGCCGAGGAAGCCGCCGACCACCGGATAGGGCACGTAGCGGATGGCGCGGCCCATCCGCGTCAGGCCGAGCCCGCACAGCACGACCCCGGTCAGCACGGTCGACAGGCCGAGCGTGATCAGGACCGGCGAGAGCAGGGGCGCCGACAGATTGGCTGCTTCGATGTGCTCGACCAGTGAGGCCGCCAGGATTCCGGTCACGGCGGCGGTCGAGCTGTCGGGGGCGGCGATAGCGAAGGGCAGGGAGCTGCCGAGCCCGATCACGGCTGCAAGGATCGCCGAGCTGACGAAGGTCGCCGTAATGCCGTAGGAGAGATAAGGAGAAAGCGGGCCGGCGAAGATCAGCAGCGCGTAGGAGAGCCCGAACGTAACGGTGAGGACGCTGGCGGCAGTTCCGCCCAAGATATCATTCAGCGCACGCTTGACGGACGGACTGACCCTGGTGACCGGATCGAAGCCAATTGCTGGATCTGTCACGCCGTGACACTCGCTCATGAAAATTCCCGTCCGGAGACGTAGACGACTGCGAGCCTAGCGCAACAGGATTCTTGCAAATATGAAGTATCCGACAGCGCCGTGGCGTTGGCGGCGATCCACAACGTGTGAATGGTCAATCATATGGTGGACGGAAAAGCCGAAATGCGTACCGCATCCTCAGTGTCGTCCCGGCCTTCGCCGCGACGACATTAGAGGCTAGATCTTCAGTTCTGTCCCCGTCACCCGTCGATACGCTTCCAGATACCGCTTGCTGGTTGCATCCACGACACTCGCAGGCAAAGGCGGCGGCGGGGCGTCGCCGTTCCAGCGGCCGGCGCGGCGCTCGATGTCGAGATAGTCGCGCAAGGGTTGCTTGTCGAAGCTCGCTTGCGGCTGGCCGGGTTTGTAGGCATCGACCGCCCAGAAGCGCGGACGAATCCGGCGTCATCACCTCGTCGATCAGGATGATGCGGCCGTCCTTGTCGCGGCCGAACTCGAACTTGGTGTCGGCGATGATGATGCCCTGCTCGCGTGCCAGCTCCTCGCCGAGCGTGTAGACCGCGCGCGTCATGCTCTCCAGTGTGTAGGCCGTCTCGTCGCCGACGACTTCGCGCATCTTCGCGATCGTGATGTTCTCGTCATGGCCGGTCTCGGCCTTGGTCGCCGGGCTGAAGATCGCGGGCTCGAGCTTTTCGCTCTCGACCAGGCCGGCCTTCAGCTTCTCGCCCGCCAGCGTACCGCTGGCCGAATATTCCTTCCAGGCCGATCCCGAGAGATAGCCGCGGATCACGCATTCGATCGGAAACACGGTGGTACGGCGGGACAGCATGGCGCGGCCGAGGATCTCGGCGCGGTGCGGCTTCAGTGCCGGCACGGCCGCGATGATCTCGTCGGCGTCGGCGCTGATCATGTGATGCGGCACCACGCCTTCGAGCTCGTTGAACCAGAATGCGCTGATCTGCGTCAGCACTGCGCCCTTCATCGGAATGGTCTCGCCCATCACGACGTCGAAGGCGCTGATGCGGTCGGTGGTCAGCAGCAGCAGGCGGTCGTCGTCGACGGCGTAGATATCGCGCACCTTGCCACGCCCGATCTTGGTCAGGGGCAGGTCGCTGGAGAGCATCGTGGTCATCGTTAGGGCTTTCAGGCGAGAAATCCGGCCGCGCCGGACAGCGCGACCGGACACCGGATTAGCCTATTCCGGCAGCGGAATGAACTCATGTTCCTGCGGAACTGCGGCGAAGCGGCCGGTTTTCCAGTCCTGCTTGGCCTGCTCGATCCGCTCCTTGCTGGAGGAGACGAAATTCCACCAGATGTGGCGCGGTCCTTCCAGTGCATCGCCGCCGAGGAACATCATCCGGGTGGCTTTGAGCGCCTTCACGGTGATGCGGTCGCCGGGCCGGAAGATTAGCAGTCGCGGTCCCTCGTAGCGCTCATTCGCGATCTCGACCTCGCCATCGACCACGTAGATCGCGCGCTCTTCATGATCGGGGTCGAGCGGCAAGCTGGCGCCCGCCACGGCCGTAACCTCGGTGTAGAACCAGGGCGAGACCATCTTTACCGGCGAGGTGATTCCGAAGGTGCAGCCTGCGATCACCCGCGCGGTAAAATCGCGCTCGGAGATCATCGGCAACTCGCCCGCTGCATAATGCTGGAACGAGGGATCGATCTCTTCCGATCCGGCCGGCAGCGCGATCCAGCTTTGCAGGCCGAGCATCTGCTGGCCCGAGGCGCGCTGCCCATCCGGCGTGCGCTCGGAATGCGCGATCCCGCGCCCCGCGGTCATCAGATTCATCGCGCCCGGCGAAATCTCCTGGATGTTGCCCTCGCTGTCGCGATGCATGATCGTGCCGTCGAACAGATAGGTGACGGTGGCGAGCCCGATATGCGGATGCGGCCGCACGTCCATGCCCTTGCCGGAGACGAATTGCACCGGGCCAAAATGATCGAAGAAGATGAAGGGGCCGACCATCTGCCGCTTGCCGTGCGGCAGCGCGCGCCGCACCTCAAATCCGTCACCGAGATCGCGGGTACGCGGCACGATGACGAGATCGAGCGCATCGCAGGACATGGGATCGCCGAGCACGGGATCATTGGAGGGCTGCCAGCTCATGGTGGTCTCCTGTTGACTTATTCTTAATTCTCTTGGACGCGATGGTAACAGAATTTCGCATCGCCGTCCCCGCGGCCTCTCGGTTCAATCATTGCCGTCTCGCAGTACCGGATCGCCCGGCCAAGCCGGGCGATCCGTGGGTGAGGAGGGTCCTTGAAAAAAGGTGCACAACGAACGATGTTCGGCTGATTTCAATCGTGACCGATCGCATCGCCCGATGACACTTGCCGCAACCGATCTTGCCTTTCGCGCTGCCAGCGTCGCGCTGCTGCTGGTGCTGGCGGCGTCACTGCTGTCTGACTTTCGCAATGTGCCGGCTGCCCGCCTCGGCGCGGCCTTCGCATTGGGCTCGGCCGCGCATGCTGTGAGCTATTCGTCGGTGTCACGTCGCGGATCCCGCTCTGGCATGCGCCGCTGATCGCGTTGTCGACCGGCAGCATCGTGGTGTTCTGGCTGTTCACACGCTCCCTGTTCGACGACGAGTTTCACCTCCGCTGGTGGCACGGAGCGGTCTGGGCGCGGTGACGGCCTTCAGCTTCGCAGGCTGCGTCTGGATTGCACCCAGCGGCCATGTGCGGCTCCGGTGACGGTGGTCAATCTGATCGCGCTCGGTTTCATCGCGCTTGCGGTCGGGCAGACGATCGCCTCCTGGCCGGCCGACCTGGTCGAGCGCCGCCGCAGCGTTCGCGTCTTCATCGTCTGCGCAACCGCGCTCTATGGCGGGCTGAACGCGGTGCTCCAGATCGCCGCGCGGGCACCACGTCGGCGATGTCGCCGAAACCATCAATGCCGGCGTGCTCGCCTGCACCGTCGCGGCGATCGTCTATGCCATGATGCGCGTTGACTGGGCGGATCTGTTTCCGGCCGCGGCGGAGCCCGCACCGCCGATTGTTTTCGGTCAGCCTGCGGCCGATGACGCCGCCGATCAAAAGCTCATCGACGCCTTGATGCGGCTGATTGCGGACGAGCGGATCTATCGTCAGGAGAACATCACCATCGGCGTGCTGGCGACCGGCTGAAGATTCCGGAATACCGGCTGCGCCGGCTGATCAACCAGCGGCTCGGCTATCGCAACTTCAATGTGTTCCTCAACAATCACCGGATCGAGGAGGCCAAGGCCGCGCTCGCCGATCCCACCCAGGCCGAGGTTCCCGTCATCACCATCGCCATGGACGCTGGTTTCCAGTCGCTCGGCCCGTTCAACCGCGCCTTCAAGGCGGTCACGGGCGTGACCCCGACGGAATATCGACGGCTCAAGGTTGATGCGACCTAGATTATTAGCCCATTGAAATCACATCATAATTTCAATTTCGGCTAGCCCCGGTCAGTTTCGACGAGGTCGTATTTCAAATCCGGCGAGCACGCTTCGCCCTCATCCGGCTCCTTCTCCGCCACTCGCCCCGAAGCTGGAGAAAGCCCGTGACCCGCCGTCGCAAGATCATCCTCGCAACCATCGCCATCGCCTTTGCCGGCCTCGCCCTCGGCGCGGCGCGGGCCCGCGACGTGCCCAAGATTGCCACCGGCTTCATCGCCGACACACTCTGCTCGGAGACGTTCGTCTCCGGTCTCGATCCCAGGCGCGACCTCGCCGAGACCACCGACGCGATGCCGGGTGTGGGTCTTCTGACCTGGGCGATGGATTTTCAGGTCGATCGCGCGCGCAAGGATGTCACGGTGACGCTGTTCGGCATCGGCCGCAGCCACGCCGTCTATCGCGAGGGGCTCGGCTGCACGCTGGAGCACGGCCAGGGGATCGCCGACGTCGCGTTGCCGCCCGACGACAAGCAGCCCGCCTTGCTCCCCGAGATCGCCGGACCGGGGTCGTGGCGCCGCAAAGCGAGGAACTGTCAGCCGCGCTCGACCGCGCTTTCGCCGAGCCCGCGCAGCCGCCGTATCGGCGCACCCGCGCGATCGTCGTCATGAAGGCCGGCCGCATCGTTGCCGAGCGCTATGCGGATGGTGTCGGCCGGCGACGCCGCTGCTCGGCTTCTCCATGACGAAGTCGGTGATGTCAGCGTTGACAGGCATTCTCGTACGCCAGGGCAAGTTGAAGCTCGACGGGCCCGCGCCAATTGCCGCCTGGCAAAATCCGGATGATCCGCGTCATGCCATCACCGTCGATCAGCTGTTGCGTCACACTGCAGGCATTGCGCTCGGAAGCTCGCTGCAGGCCTCGCTCGGTTCGGTGCTCGAGCCGGTCAATTCCATGAAATTCGCGGAGGATGACATGGCCGCCTATGCCGCGAGCATGCCACTTTCGACCGCACCGGGCACGGTGTGGAATTATCACGACGGCAACACCATCTTGCTCGCGCATCTGATCCGCAAAGCCGCCGGCGGCAAGCCCGAAGATGCGCTTGCCTTTGCGCGCCGCGAGTTGTTCGCACCGCTCGGCATGAATCACGTCACGCTCCAGCTCGACGGTGCCGGCACGATCGAGGGCTCCAGCAAAATGCTGGCATCCGCGCGCGACTGGGCGCGCTTCGGCCAGCTCTATCTCAACGACGGCGTCGCCGGCGGCAAGCGCATCCTGCCCGAGGGCTGGGTGAACTATTCCGCGACAGCCACGCCGAACGCCTGGGTCGGCATCGGCGCCGGCTTCTGGACCAATCAGGGCGACAGCTTTGGCGCGAAGTTTCGAATCAAGCACGGCTGGCCGCGCGATGCCTTCTTCGCCAAGGGCACGATCGGGCAGTACACGATCGTGATCCCGTCGGAGCGGCTGGTGATCGTGCGCCTCGGCCGCTCGCCGAACGCGCCGCCGCAAGAGGATGGCGTGTTCGATCTGGTGCGCGACGTCGTTGCGGCAACGCGCGAGAAGGGCAAAATAGCGGGAGCGAACTAGGCGGCTATTGCCGCCCCAGCTCCGTCGCCTTCGCCACGCGATCGAACCGCTCCAGCGTCATGATCGCATCGGCGAATTTGTCGGCCCGCGCATTCAACACGGGCCGCGCCAGCGTCAGGAACTTCTGCTGCATCGCCTGCGCATCCGGAAACGATGCCGGCTCGCCCGAGGGATCGGCGTAGAGGCGCTCGTGCACGCCATCATCGGTGGTGATGCTGACGCGCGCGCCAAAGGGATGGGTGCGGCCGATTTCGAGCCGGTCGTCCTGCACCACGTCGAACTTGTCGGCGAGCGCGTCGATGGCGGCATCGCCGAGCCGGCTGTAGTCGTCCCAGCCGAACGAGCCCTGGTCGAGCGCGAGTGCGCCGGTGAAGAACATCGAGAACTGGCCACCGACGATCGATGTCGGATGGCGCTTGGTGGCGGCATCGCCGGTCAGCGTGATGCCGTTGCGATGCAGGCCGATCTCGACGCGCTTGACCTGGTCCGGCGTCAGATTGTGTTCGCGCCGCATCGCGATCAGCGCGTCGATCGCGGCATGGGTGTAGCGGCAGCTGGGATAGGGCTTCACGCCGATCTTCATGGTTTCATAGCTCTCGCCGAGCCCGGCGACCGCCTTGTCCGGATGCGCGTCATCGGTGTAGCCGACCAGCAGGCCGTGCTTGCCTTCGACGGATTCCGTCGCCCCGACGAAATCGTTGCGCGCCAGCGTTGCGGCGATCACGCCGTTCATCGCGGCGGCGCCGACCTGGTAGCGCTTGTTCCAGCCGCCATTGACCAGAAACTGCAGCGAGCCCGCGGCCTGGCTGCCGGAGACGCCGAAGGCGGCGATGATCTGCGTCTCGGAGAGACCGAACAGCTTTGCGGCCGCGGCGGCCGCGCCATAGGTTCCGGCGGTCGCGGTCGGATGGAAGCCGCGGGCATAATGCGAGGTGGGGTCGAGCGCGTTGCCGAGCCGGCAGCACACCTCGTAGCCGGCGACGATCGCGGTCAGCACGTCGCGGCCGGAGGCGCCGACCATCTCGCCGACGGCGAACGCGGCCGGCACCACTGGCGCGCTCGGATGCAGCGAGGAATCGGCGTGGGTGTCGTCGAAATCGAGGGAGTGGCCGAGCGCCCCGTTGAGGAGAGCCGCCACCGCCGGAGTCCAGGTTTTGCTGTCGCCGAACACGGTGGATTCACCCTTGGTGTCGAGCGCGAGCGCCTCCAGCATCTTCAGGAGCGACGGGGTCGATTCCGCCTCGGACCTCGCCCGGATGGCGCTGCCGAGGAAATCCAGCGTCAGCACCTTGGCGCGATCCAGCACTTCCGCCGGAATATCCTGATATTTCAGGTTGGCGACATAGGCGGCGAGCGTTGCGGTTTCGTGAGCCATCGTGTTTCCTCGTTTTGGCCGGCAAGTTAGGCGGGCTGATTTGGCCTTTCAAGCGGCCTTGGGGCCGCGGGCATCAGCTATGCTTCGGGTCGGTTGACGAAGATTGGACCGGGACGATTGACGATGGCGCTCGCAAGACAGCTGTTCGACCGGGTCTGGTCGCGAAAAACGCAATTGGGTCTGGCGATCCGGGTCACGGTGGCGGCCACCGGGGCCTATGCACTTGCTACCGCTCTGCATCTGCTGTTGCCGCTCTGGGCCGTCCTTACCTCCATCATCGTGACCCAGATGAGCGTCGGGCGCTCGCTGAAGGCGACGCGCGACTACATGATCGGCACGATCGGCGGCGCGATCTATGGTGGCGCTATCGCAATCCTGATCCCCTATTCCGGTGAACTGGGTCTTCTGGGCTTGCTGGTGCTGGCCGTGGCACCGCTTGCCTTTGTCGCAGCGATCTATCCGAACCTGAGCTCTGCAACGGTGACGGCCGTGATCGTGCTCGTGCTTCCGACCATGCATCATGCCGATCCCATGGCCTCGGCGATCGATCGTGTCAGCGAGGTCTCGGTCGGCGCCATCACCGGGCTGCTCGTCTCCTTCCTGGTGCTGCCGTCGCGCGCGGTGCGGCAAATTCGCGCCAGCGCGGCCAAGCTGCTCGAGCTGATTGCGGAGGCCTTCACCGAACTGCTCGCCGGCCTGACGCGCGGCCGCGACAACGACGCGCTGCACCGGATCCAGGACGGCATCGGCACTGCGATGGTCGGCATGAACGCGATTGGTGCCGAGGCCGAGCGCGAGCGCGCCGCGCATCTGTCGAGCGGTCCGGATACCGGCCCGCTGCTGCGCACGATTCTGCGGCTACGCCACGACGTCGTGATGATCGGCCGCGCCACCGTGGTGCCGCTGCCGGTTGATGTGCAGGTCAGGCTCGCCGCACCGCTGGCGGAAGTTAGCGCCGCGATCGTACGCTTCCTGAGATCGGCGGCCGAAGCCATCCGCGCGGGCGCCGGCGCGCCGCCGATCCATCCCGTGCACGTCGCGCTCCAGCACTACGCGGAGGCGGTCGCGGCCGTGCGTCAGGACGGCCTGATCCGCGGCCATCCCGGCGACACCGCGGAGCGCTTCTTCGCGCTCGGTTTCTCGCTGGAGCAGATGCACCAGAATCTCTGCGATCTCGACCGCGTCGTCGGCGAATGGTCGGAGGCCGCGGCGGACGGGCCGGTGAAGGTCGCGGAGTAAGCTACCGTTTCGCCAGGCCCTTGCTTTGGAGGCGCCAGACGAGCAGATCGATGCGGTCCTGGCCGAAGAACGGCTCGTTCTCGAACATGAAGGTCGGCACGCCCCAATGGCCGGAGGCGGCGTGGTCCTTTTCGTTCTCCGTGATCACTTGCTCGTAGCGATCCGGATCGGCGCTGATGGCGGCATCCATCGCGGCGAGATCGAAGCCGGCCTGGTCGGCCGCGCGGGCGAGGTGATCGCCCTCGTTCCAGCCCGCCACCGAGCCGTCCCACAGCACGCGTGCGATTGCATCAGTGAATGCGAGCGAGCGGCCTTCGAGCTGCGCCATGGCGCCCAGCCGTGTCAGGCGGTGGATGTAGGGCTGCTCTGTCGCGACATCGAACGTCGCCATGTCCTGCACGATCGGATCCGGTCGCGGAAAGCGGAACGGAATGCCCTCGTACTGCGCCACGCGCGTGCTGTCGAGCACCACATAGCGAATGAAATTTGGACTGGCCTTCTTGAAGAAGCCTGGCACGCGCACCGCGAGCGGATAGACCGGTCGCAGGTTCACCGCGAGATCATACTCCGCGACGAGCTTCAACGTCTTCGGCAGCGCCAGATAGCTGAAGGGGCTGCGGAAGGAAAAGAACAGGTCGACGGACAGCGTCACCGCGCCGGCTCCACGATGCATCCCATCATGCTGCGGGCCACGAGCTTGTGGAACGGCGTGATGAGCGTGAGGTAAGTCCGTCCAAGGAAATTGTTCGTTTTCACCAGAGTGGTCACGGTGACGTGGCGAAGCGTCGCTTCGCCGGCGACATCGACCACGATACGGAAATCGAGATGATAGTCGTTGAAGCCGGCGACCAGCCGCTCCGGGGTCTCGCTCACCACCGGAAACAGGCCAATCAGGCCGCCGGGCGCGTAGGCGCCTTCGCCCGATTTTTTCAAGCCGAAGGGTGTCACCAGAATGTTGCGCAAGCGGGTCAGCGCATCGATCCAGCGCGGTCCGTGCAGCACCATTCGGGTGCAGGCCTCGCGGGCGCTCAATTGCGTCGCGCCGACCTCTGCACGAAAGGCGTCGATGAACTGCGCGCCGGCCAGCACCGTGCCGGCGTCGACATTGGGGGTGACTTCGTGAACGGGTCCGGTCATCCCGCCAGTCTGCGCGTCAGCATCCGGAATCGCAAGATCAAGAGTCCGGCATAGACGAACGATCCGATCGACAGCCCGATCCAGACGCCGACCGCGCCGAGGCCGGCGTGAAATGCAAGCACCCAGGCGATAGGGAAGCCGACGCACCAATAGCCGATTGCCGCGAACACCAGCGTCATCTGGGTGTCATTGATACCGCGCAACGCGCCGCCCAGGATGGTTTGGAGCGCATCGGCGATGAAGAAGGTCGCGCCGACCAGGAGAAGTGTCGCGGTCAGCTCGACCGTCGGCGCGCTGGCCTCGCTGCTGCCGAAGAACAGCCGCCCCAGCTCATAGCGGCCGAGGATGATGGCGATGGTCAGAGCCGAGACGAACGCGACCCCGAGCACCGCCGCGACGAGGCCCGCGCGTCGAACGCCGGCCGGCTCGTTACGGCCAAAGGCATGACCGACGCGCACCGTCGCGGCCATGCCGATGCCGAGCGGGACCATGAACAAGACGGCCGTGACCTGGAGGGCGATCTGGTGCGCGGCCAGCGCAGTGGTCGAGATCAGTCCCATCAAGAGCGCTGCCGAGGAGAACAGGCCGTATTCCAGCAGGAGCGAGAACGAGATCGGAGCGCCGATCGAGATCAGCTGACGCATCAAGGGCCAGTCGATCCGCCACAGATGGACCAGCGGATGGTAGTCGGCGAATGGCTTGCGCCACGCCGCGATGGCGAGCGTGGCGACGAAGGTGCAGAGATTGACGAGCGTCGTCGCCAGTCCCGCGCCGAACAGGCCGAGCTCGGGCAAGCCGAACAGGCCATGGATCAGGCAGTAGACCAGCACGAAATTCGCCGGGATCGCCGCGAGCGTGATCCACAGCGGCGCCTGCGGGCGGTTCACCGCACTCATCATGCTGCGCAGCGCGATGAAGCCGAGGGCCGGCGCGATGCCCCAGGCGAGACCATTCAGGTAGCGCTGGGCGAGGTTCGCCGAATGCGGCGCCTGTCCGAGCGCAATCAGGATGTGCTCGCCATAGAGCGGCGAAGCCATCATCGGCAGCGAGATCAGGAGCGCGACCCAGAGGCCGACGCGCAAGGAATGGCGGATGCGTCTGACGTCACCGGCGCCGAACGCCTGCGCGGTCAGCGGCGACACCGCGGCCATCAATCCCAGTCCGAAGGTGAAGCTGACGAAATAGACGGTGTGCGCAAGTGCCGCAGCGGCGACCGAATCCTCGCCGAGCCTCCCGATCAGTGCGAGATCGCTCGTGATCATCGCGATCTGCCCGAGCTGCGTCAGCATCATCGGCACGGCCAGCCGCAACGTCTCGACGAACTCCTGCGCGAGATGGCTTTGCACGCCGGCCTGCGGCTGCTGTTGTGATTGGACAGTGTCGAGCATGGTGGCTCAATAGCACGGGCAGGCGTCGAAAACATGGCCCCGGCTTTTCCCCTCCCCTTGTGGGAGAAGGGAAGACGCCGTCAGCCCTTCCGCTCGGGCACACGCCTGATCTTCGCGCCGAGCGCATTCAGCCGTTCGTCAATGCGCTCATAGCCGCGCTCGATCTGGTCGGCGTTGTTGATGGTCGATGTGCCCTCGGCGCAGACCGCGGCGAGCAGCATCGCCATGCCGGCGCGGATGTCGGGCGAGATCATCGATGCACCGCGCAGGCGGCTGGGACCCGCGATGATGGCGCGATGCGGATCGCACAGGACAATACGCGCGCCCATCGCGATCAGCTTGTCGACGAAGAACATCCGTGACTCGAACATCTTCTCGAACATCAGGATCACGCCCTCGCATTGCGTGGCGGTGACGATCGCGATCGACATCAGATCGGCCGGGAAGGCCGGCCATGGCTGGTCCTCCAGCTTCGGCACGTGGCCGCCGAAATCGTCCTGGATCTTCAGCGTCTGGTTCGACGGCACGATGAGATCGTCGCCCTCGACGCGGCAGACGATGCCGAGCCGTTCGAAGCCCATGCGGATCGAGCGCAGATGCTCGACGCCGGCCCCCACGATGCGCAGGGGCGAGCGTGTCACGGCAGCCAGGCCGATCAGCGAGCCGACCTCGATATGGTCGGGCTGGATGGAGTAGGTGGTCGACCCCAGCGTCGCCGGGCCATGGACGACCATGGTGTTGGTGCCGATACCTTCGATCCTGGCGCCGAGCGCGACCAGGAAGTTGGCGAGGTCCTGCACATGCGGCTCGGACGCCGCGTTGCGCAAATAGGTGACGCCGTCGGCGGCGACCGCCGCGACCAGCGCGTTTTCGGTCGCGGTGACGCTCGGCTCGTCCAGGAACACGTCGGCGCCGGTGAGCTTTGGTGCGCGGAATTCGAGCCGGTCGGTGGCAGTGACCTTGGCGCCGAGCTGTTCCAGCGCCAGCACATGGGTGTCGAGCCGGCGCCGGCCGATGACGTCGCCGCCGGGCGGCGGCAGCATCACCTCGCCGCAGCGGGCGAGCAGGGGGCCTGCGAGCAGGATCGAGGCGCGGATGCGGACGCAAAGGTCGGGGTCGAGATCGGCGGCGCGGATGCTCTTGGCGTGAATGACAAGCGTATTTCGGGCGCTCCACTCCGCCGATGCGCCGACCGAACGGATCAGCTCGACCAGCGTCTCGGTGTCGCGGATCCGCGGCACGTTCTGGAGTGTCACCGGGTGCTCGGTGAGCAGCGCGGCCGCGATGATCGGCAGCGCCGAATTCTTGTTGCCGGACGGCTCGATCGAGCCCGAGAGCCGGTGACCGCCCTCGACGATATATTGGATGGGCGCCACTGAGGTCTCTCGCTGTCCTGTTTCGGTTGGCCGGGCGGCTTCTGCGAGGCAGAAACTACAGAGGATTTCGGGCGATATCAATTTGGCCGCCGACCGGGAGCGCATCCCCCCGGTCGAGCCGGGGCACATGTAAGCCTGACTCTGTTGCCAGAAGTTGTGCAATAATATCAACGGCGATTAAAATCAATCCAACATAAATCTCTGACCCGAACAACGTAAATTCCTGACTCTGTAACCCCCATCTAACGCACAATCCTGACTCTGCACCGCGCGGTGCTATTTTCTGTTTGTACTGGTGGCGGGTCGTTGGCGTTGGGCATTCGCCTAGCGCGTGCGGCGTGCTTGCGGCCCCCGGCTGGCACCTCGTCGACAGTTCTCAAGCGTGAGTCTAACGCTCCAGTCACGCGTGGGCGACGGGTTTTGGGTTCGGCCCTTCGAGCGTTGGGCGAACATTGTTCGGGTGGCTCAGTAAATTCGAACGACTGCCGCTGCTCGGATAACCCTGTGGGAGCAGACTGGCTTCATGGAGATATCTGGCTGCAGCTGACGGCACTATGTAGCCTATGACAAAGCCGAGACTTCCTGAGAGCAAAAGGAAGCCGGCTCTCACCGGCACGGGGGGACTGGACTTCGGTAACCAGCCGAGCCAAGGCGCAATGTGGAATATAACGGCTTGAAAGGTAATGGTTCCCGCGAGCATGAGCAGTCCAATGACGACTCCGTCACGAAGCCGCCGCCGCCGAAGCTGATCGAACCGCGACCGAAGATGTTGATCAATTAGCCAACTGACCCCAACGGTCATGAACAGGAAGGAAAGCGAGCTTACCAGGGTTGGCAATTTGACAGGGAACGCCATTGGCACAGTGATCCGGAAGATAAAGAGCATTGCTGCGCCACTCAGATACGATGCGATCCCGTAGACAATATAAGACGGCCATGGGAGCGAGTACAAAGAAGGTCGCGCAAAATTCGACGCGATCTTTGGACAGATCGCCCAACTGATTGCCACAGTCTGCGAGATGGCATGGACGCAGGCAAACATGGCAAGCGGGGTAGTTGGTATCGGGGATGCGCCGCCAGAAAACGGCGTGACCAGGATTGGAACCGAGAATAGGACAAAGTCCAAAACGAAAACAGTAATCCACGGTCGAATTGGAAGCGTGGGTGGAATTGATGCTGAGTACCCGAACGACCTTAGGATCTTCTCCTGTCTATCCGAATAGGGCTCACTGAACAGCACGAACTCGGCAATCAAACGGCGGTAGCGAGTGAGTACATTGTCCGATTCCTCGACTACGAAATTCGAAACTGCAACGGCCACGCCCTCGGCCTTTTCGGGAGCTTGCCCAGCGGTGTCGTCGATCAGGAGCAGCGCTCGGGCGGATCGACGAACGAGCCTTCGAAAATCTGTCTCGGATTCCGACCAGACTTTGCTGCGCCCGCGCCAAAATTCATGCTGTCGCCGGTGGCTTGCGAACCCTACGAACACGAGCTCTGATATGCGAGCCCAGAGGGGTCTCGGAATTGGTGATCTGTCAGACAGTTTCTGCAATCGCCGCCGAACCAAACATACTTCGGATAGCGACTGCGTCGCTCCCTTCGAAAGGAAGGTTATCGCATGGGAAGAAACACCGTAGGAGGAAAGCTCTTTGGCAACTTCGGATTCCGCAGCGTGACTAGCGCTGAACCCGCTGACCGCGAGGGATGCGACTACCCGCTCGCGGGCCTCTGGAAATCGTGCCAGTCTGTGTGCAAGCGATTTCATGCTGTCTAAGATGTGTCGCGTTAGCGGAAGGCTCGGCATCAAAAGCCTAACGCCTAATGCAGATATAAGGGCCGCCCAGACAATAGCCTGCTCATCCGCGCTGCAATCCTCTCCGCAATTCGGACATATCCAGCACTTGGCCATGTCGTCGGGGCCGTACTCGATCACCATCATGAGCGGATATGCTGAAAGCAGGAGAATAACGTATATCGCCAGGATCCCGCAGATATGCATCGACAAGGACCAGAAATAGCGCTGCGGTGACACGGCAAGGCGGATCGTCGCAACCTCGTGAGGTGCGTGGAAATGCAGGTAAGCCCAGGCAGCAACTAAGCCGCCGAGTTCGACTGCGACAACAATCGCCTGAACAAGTTCTATTCTCATTTGCGACCCCTTAGGATCTAAGCGGGTGCGGCCGCACGACTACGCCATCCTTGTTCTGCATGTAGAGAACCGGTGTTATCCACTCGGAAAAACCGAGGTGGTGAAGCTCAAGCCTGGTGAGCACCATTGCCTGGTGAAGAGGAACTTCGAGCGCCAGGTTCTTGAAGAATGCGGGGCTAAACTGGGTCGCCATAACGTCGCTGACGTCAAATTGCATCGCTACAACTCCCGCGATGCTCCCGCCGCGCACCAGGTTTTCTGCCGTACTTGCAAAACGATCGCCGTCTTGAACGTGGGCTCCTCTGCATGAGTTCAAGATGACGAGTTTAGGGCCCAAAGGTTGCGTTAGGAGGCCCTTCAATACATTCGCATGGAGTAGTTCGTGGCCGTTTCCTCCATCCTCTTCGAGTACGATATGAGATGGGAGCCCATGCCCAATGAACAGAAAGACGTCCCATCGGGCGCCATTGTCTCCCTGCGCCAGTCGTCTGTTCAGCTCTCTGTACGTGCCCGCAGCAGTCCAGCACAACTTCACATCGCTGGTGGATCGCAAGGCTTCTTCTAGGCCAGCTTGTTCCGCGTCGGCGTCCAATTCGTCGGGCGTCCCCACGAACTCCTTTGGCGCCGAGATCATTCCGAGAACGCGAATAGGCGGCTTATCGTAAATGTGAAGGTCTTCGTCCTGCATCGTTGCGGCACGCGCAAACGGGGTTGCCCCGTACAAGCAAAGATGGAAATTGCCACGTTTGTCGAACAAGGTTTCCCACGGAACGTAAGCGAGTTCGGGCGGTTCGACGAGGAGCTTTATGGGTAAATTCGCGCCTGAGATGCGCTGCGCCTTTGCGAGAGATTCCCTGTAAAGGGCGTACACCTCTTGCTGAAAGAGGCAGTCGAACAGCTTCGTGCCGATCTCTTGAATGTTCTTGACGTCTGCGCCTGCGGTAAACCAGTAGCCGCCACCCCTGACTGCTAGTGCTAGCTCGCCATGATCCAAAACAGTTTCGCGAACCGGCAAGGGATCCATGCCCTTCACCTTCGTCGCAGCCGATAGTCGACTCCTGAGGCCCTCTGTCGTCGTCAGGATTGATCTCTGAAGGGGCTCGAGTTTTTCGCGAAGATCGTCCGGCAGCATGCCGAGATCGGCGTCAGTAACTTCGCCGCCAAGCTGGGCGAGAACTTTGTAAGCACCAGGCCCCCCAGTTATGCGTAACTTCAATACTGGTGAACTCATAGCAACCACCTTGATGTCAGTCGCTAGATTCGTTCTCTCGGCTAAAGTGCTTCCCTGTTTGCTTGGACTGCCGCAGTTACCTGTGCGAGCGAGATATGCTAACACAACTCGTCGGTAGAACTGTGAATTGCTTCACACCGACGCTATGTTGTTTTACTCGCACTGGCGTTCCGCGGTGCCAGCATTCGGCTCTGCTCGCCGATGTGTCGGTCGTCCTGACGTCCGCCAGGAATGGAAGGCGTTTTGCGGCCAACGCAGATGGATGCTGGCCCGGTCCTCACGACACTGGAGCGAAGGATCGCATCGCCGCACTTGCGGTCACCTCGCAACGAACCGGTCAATGTGCCTCGATGGGCTGCCTTGATCCTGTTGCCGCCCAGCATCCCTGGCGCCTACTGCAGTCCACGACTACAACGTCCGTTCCGGGCGTCTGAAGCATTTCAGCCCCGCGTCAAACTTGGCTATCTCGTCGAGATCGAAGCCCTTTCAAGCCGCATTGGTGCCGACCTGCGATCATCCGCGTGGGTCCGAACGCCGATCGGCAGGCAGGCGCCAGGGCGTCCGCCTATTTGCGTTGGCGGGCGGCGTGAGGGGCGTCTGCGGCAGACTGGAGCCGGTCTAGATGTCGATCGTCGCGCTCAGCGAATGTTCCTGGATGAAGTCGCGGCGCGGCTCGACCACGTCGCCCATCAGCTTGGTGAAGATGTCATCGGCCTCGTCGACCTCCTTGACCTTCACCTGCAGCAGCGAGCGCGCATTGATATCCAGCGTCGTTTCCCAGAGCTGCTCCGGGTTCATCTCGCCCAGCCCTTTGTAGCGCTGCAGAGTCACGCCCTTGCGGCCGGCATCGGTGACCGCTTCGAACAGGTCGACCGGGCCGTAGACCATGTGCTCGACATCCTTGCGCCGCAGCTTGCCGGGGCGGGCATAAACGTCCTGGAGCTTCACCGTGTACTCGTCGAGCTTGCGGGCTTCGACCGACCCCAGGAAAGCATCGTCGATGACGGCAGCTTCCTTGACGCCGCGCACCGTGCGCTCGAACTGGAAGCCGTGGCCTTCCACGTACTGGCCGATCCAGCCGCGCTCGACCTCCTCGGCCTGGTTGTCCAGGCGGCCGGCGATGTATTGGGCGGCCGCGGCAGCCTTCTCGGGATCGCCGTAGATCGCCTTGTTGAGTACGCCGGTAATGGCGGCCTGCTCGATCACTTTGCGATTGTAGCGGCTGTGCAGGTTGCGCAGGACGCTGCGGACGCTGCGGGCGTCGTCGACCAGCGAGCGCAAATCGCGGCCGGTGCGGTCGCCGCCGGCGCCGGGAATGAAGACGCAGTCGTCCAGCCCGGTGTCGATCAGATAATCTTCCAGCGCCCGCTCGTCCTTCAGGTATTGCTCGGACTTGCCGCGCGAGACCTTATAGAGCGGCGGCTGGGCGATATAGAGATAGCCGCCGTCGATGATGTCGCGCATCTGCCGGTAGAAGAAGGTCAAGAGCAGCGTGCGGATGTGGGCGCCGTCGACGTCGGCGTCCGTCATCACGATGATCTTGTGATAGCGCAGCTTCTCGATCGAGAATTCGTCGCTGATGCCGGTGCCGAGCGCGGTGATCAACGTGCCGATCTGCTCGCTTCCCAGCATCTTGTCGGGGCGCACGCGCTCGACGTTGAGGATCTTGCCGCGCAGCGGCAGAACCGCCTGGAACTCGCGGTTGCGGCCCTGCTTGGCGCTGCCGCCTGCCGAGTCACCCTCGACGATGAAGAGTTCTGATTTCGCCGGATCCTTTTCCTGGCAGTCGGCGAGCTTGCCGGGCAGCGAGGAGACCGAGAGCGGGCTCTTGCGCGTCAACTCGCGCGCCTTTCGCGCAGCTTCGCGGGCCGCGGCGGCCTGGATCACCTTGCCGACGATCATCTTGGCTTCGCCGGGGTGCTCCTCGAACCAGGCCTGGAGCGCCTCGTTGAGCACGTTCTCGACCACGGGGCGCACTTCCGAGGACACCAGCTTGTCCTTGGTCTGCGACGAAAACTTCGGATCGGGCACCTTCACCGACAAGACAGCGGTGAGGCCTTCGCGGCAGTCGTCGCCGGTGAGCGCGATCTTTTCCTTCTTCGCATTGGCCTCAGCATAGCCGTTGACCTGGCGCGTCAGCGCGCCGCGGAAGCCGGCGAGATGGGTGCCGCCGTCGCGTTGCGGAATGTTGTTGGTGAAGCACAGCACGTTCTCATGGTAGCTGTCGTTCCACCAAAGTGCGGCCTCGATACCGATGCCGTTCAGCTCGGCGCGCACCATGATCGGCGCCGGCACAATCGCCTTCTTGTTGCGGTCGAGATATTTGACGAATTCCTCGACTCCGCCGGAATAGTGCATCTCCTCGCGCTTCTCGACCGCGTGACGCATGTCGGAGAGGGCGATGTTGACGCCGGAATTGAGGAACGCGAGCTCGCGCAGCCGGTGCTCCAGCGTGGCGAAATCATATTCGATGTTCTTGAAGGTCTCGGTCGAGGCCTGGAAGGTCACCTCGGTGCCACGCCTGCCGGGCGCATCGCCGACGACGACCAGCGGTGCCACCGCATCGCCATGGGCGAACTCGATGTAGTGCTCCTTGTTGTCGCGCCAGATACGCAAGCCGAGCTTGCTCGACAGCGCGTTGACGACGGACACGCCGACGCCGTGCAGGCCGCCGGAGACCTTGTAGGAGTTCTGGTCGAATTTTCCGCCGGCGTGGAGCTGGGTCATGATGACCTCGGCGGCCGAGATGCCTTCGCCCTTGTGGATGTCGACGGGAATGCCGCGGCCGTCGTCGCGGACGGTGACGGAATTGTCGGCATTGAGCACGACGTCGACGCGCGTGGCATGGCCCGCGAGCGCTTCGTCGATCGCGTTGTCGACGACCTCGTAGACCATGTGGTGCAGGCCTGAGCCGTCATCGGTGTCGCCGATATACATGCCCGGGCGCTTGCGGACGGCATCGAGACCCTTGAGCACACGGATCGATTCCGCCCCGTAATCGCTTGGATTTGAGGGCTCGTTTTCGGCAGGTGTCTGCCGAGCAGGTTCTGTCATGAGAGGCCTTCGAGATGTCGCCCGAATCAGCCGCACAAAAGGCGCTGATTTAGAAGCTATTTGTGCCACGAAAGAGAGATTGCGCCTAGCGCAAAGTATCCTCCGGCAACCCTTTGATCAGATAGGACTTTTTGGCCAGCTTTCAAGGCGCGTGAAGGCCGATTTCGAGGCTCGCGAAAAGCGCGATTCGAGGCCCTGTTTTTGAGCCTCCGAAGGCGTGGATTTTGCGGAGACGGGAGGGTGGTTCCGAGGCGCTCCTGGCGCCCCGGAACAGGTCATCAGATCAGTACATCTGCAGCGGCAGGACTTCGCCCGTCGGCCCCACCATCAGGCCCCAGGCGTCGCCCGCAGCGATGTCGATGGTGTCGTTGCGGGCCGGGCGGCCTGCCATCTTCAGCGAGTACTGGTACTTGCCCGGTGGCAGGTCGAGCGTGGGGCCCTTCGGCGATTGTGGGCCGCCGGCGCCGGCCGCGACCTTGATGGTCTGCTTGTTGATCGTCAGCTGCGCGTCCTTGTCGCCCATATTGCCGAGCATCAGCCTGGCCTGGCCGGGTTTCGGCATGATGTCCGCCTTGGTCGCGGCGTCGGGGTTCTTCTGCACGAGGTTGACCGACGTCTCGCCGTTGGCGCGGCCGAGCTTCAGCATGGCCGGCCCCTGCGGCGAGGCGAAGGCGAGCTGGACGCGATCGGCTGATATCGCCGCGCCATCCGGCTTTTCCTGCCAGCCGAGCCTGGCCAGCTCCGTGCGGTAGAAGGCGAGCACGTCGCTCAGCTCGGCCGGCACGCTGGCCTCGAGCTCGCGACGGAACGGCGTCTCGATGCCGGGCAGTTTCGCGGTGGCGAGCGAGGTCGAGCTGTGCTGCTTCGGCACGGGCAGGGCGGAGTCCGCGTCTGCCTCCATCGGTCCGGCCGACTTGGCCGACGCGCTGGCCTGATCGCTGCGCGCCGGCTTGCCGCCGGACGCGGGCTTGGCAGCGGCCATCACCAGGCCCGGTCCGTCGGCACTGACATTCACCTTCGCGCCCATCTGCATCACGGTCATCGAGATCGACTTGCCGGCCTTTGCAAACTCCATCACCGCCATGTTCGGCTGGTTGATGACGGAAGGCTGTTCCTTCCAGCCCGCAGGCTTCAGGGCGCCACGGTAGAAGCTGGCGAGTGCTTTCACGGATGAGCCGGAGGAGAATTCAAGCCGGCCTTCGCTGCCGTCGAACTTCACCTCTTCAGCGTTCTCGGGCAGCGGCACCGGCGTGTTGCTGTTCGCAAGCGCCTGCAACGGCGCATCGGACAGCGTGGCGGCCTGCGCCTTGCGCCGGACCTCGTCGGCGGCGATGACCTGTTTCGCCATCGACTCCGCGTCCTGCATGAACTTGTCGTCGGCGTCCTTCTTCGCCTTGGCGCGCGCGGCGAGGACCGCCTCCTTCACCTGCGCGGTCAAGGAGACCATCGTGAAATCGTATCTGCGGCCGAGGTGCAGCACGCCGGTTTCCTCGGGCGAGGAGAATTTGACCGCGACCTCGTCGCCGGGGGCAAGAGCTGCATTTCCCTCTTCCGTCCAGCCCCGCGCCGCAAACTCGCGATGGTAGAAAGCCAGCACGGCGGGCAGATCGGCAAGGGCTGTGACCGTCACCTCGTGCGTGGCAGCTCGGGCGTTGCTCTTGCCCGAGGCTGATTTGTACGGTTTCGGCGCCGGCAGGCCGGACATCTCCTCGGACTGAAGATCCGTCGGCAGCGCGAACGGCGCGATCCTGATGTCGACGCTGGTCCGCCCGTCGTCACGGCGGGTCAGCGTCAGCATCACCGGTTTCTGCTGGTAGAATTGCGTCGAGTTGCCATCGGGATGGCCGTAGAAGGCGCGTACGCCGTTCGGAACGGCCGCGGTCAGGTCTGCGTTCGGCCAGCTTGCGGCTGTCTCGGGCGTCAGCTTGCGCCAGCCGATCGCGGCCATTTCCCTGGCGTAGAAATTCAGGGTCGCATCGAAAGCGGCGGGCGCGATGCAGCCGAGATAGGGCCGGGTCTCGTCGAACACGAGATCGATCGCGCCCTCGGGGAACGGGACATTCGAATAGATCCGGTTCGGGGTGTAGGAGACCGCGGATTGATCGGGCCGCCCGAGGCCCTGCGTGAAGGCGACGGACAATCCCTGCCGGCCCTTCTTGAAGGCGAGAGTGGTGTTGGTCTCGTCGAGCGGGCGGACATAGGGCACCCAGCCGTCGGCGCTGAGCATTTTCTTCGCGGCAGCGGCGGTCACCGCGACCACGGTCGGCACGCCATATTGAACCCGGTAGGGATCGGGGCGCGAATTATCCTCGATCGCGCCTTGCAGCTTCGGCAGCATATGCACGTCGACGATGCCGTCGTCCGACGTGGCTGCCAGCGCCGGGCTCGCCATCAACAGAAGGCCGCACGTAAGCAGCCGCCAGCGTGCCGGGGCTCGCGTCCCGCGCGTGATCATCGACATCGGCAAAACTCCTGGATTTCGCGCGGGTCGTTCCTCGCGCGATGGCAGGCTGCGACACCGTCGGCGCGGCCCCAGACAGCTAGTCGCGGCGGGAACCGGGCGGGTTCAATACAGCTGGAACGGCGACGGGTCTCCGTCGGGCCCGACCGTGGGCCCCCAGGTATCGCCGGCGGCGACAGTGAGGATTTTCGTGTCGGCCGGTTGGCCCGTCATTCCAAGCTCCGTGCGATAGAAGGCGAGCACGTCGCCGGTGGCGTTTGCAGCGACCAGGCTGCTTGCGAGCAGAGCGAGGCCGCACACGAACAGCCGCCATCGTGCCGGGACTTTCGTCCCGGGCCTTACCGTCGTCATGGTCCTTCTCCAGGGATATCGCGCGTTTCGATCGCGCGATTGCAACGGCTGCGACACCGTCGGTGCGGCCTCATTGAGCTAGTCGCGGCCCAGACAAGACAGGTTCAATTTACCTTCGGGCCGACACCCGTCCGCTTTCGACGTCAAAGACCTCGCCGCCGGCGCCGATCTGGGCGAAAGCCGCCGGGTCCGCGCCAGTCAGCCAGACCTGCGCGCCGAGCTTGCGCAGCTCGTCGAACAGCGCGGCGCGGCGGTTCGGATCGAGATGGGCGACGACCTCGTCGAGCAGCAGCAGCGGCACGATGCCGGTCATCTCGGCGACCAGCGTCGCGTGCGCCAGCACCAGCCCGATCAGCAGCGCCTTCTGCTCGCCGGTCGAGGCGTCGCGCGCCGGCATGCTTTTCGGCGCATAGATCACCTGGAGATCGGTAAGATGCGGGCCGTCGGTGGTGCGGCCGGCGATCGCGTCGCGCGGACGATTGTCGCGCAGGATCTGGCGGTAGCGATCCTCGACCGACGTTGCGGTCTCGTTGAGCAGCGCGTTCTCCATCCAGCCGTCGAGGGCGATCTGCGCCGATGGGAATGCGGATTGTTGCGCGCGCGCGTTCAGCATGCCGGTCAGCCGCGCCGCGGTCTGGCCGCGCGTCGCGGCGACCGCGACCGCAAGCTCGGCCGTCTCGCGCTCGATCGCGTCACACCAATGGTCGTCGTAATTGCGGGTCTCGAGCAGGCGGTTGCGTGAACGAAGCGAACGTTCGAGCGCCGAGATGCGGCTGGAATGCTCGCTGTCGATCGCAAGCACCAGGCGGTCGAAGAAGCGCCGCCGCTCAGACGCACCGCCCATGAACAGCCCGTCCATCGCCGGCGTCAGCCACACCATGCGGATATGGTCGCCGAAGGCGGTGGCCGAATTCACCGGCTCGCGGTCGATGCGGCAGCGCCGGCTCACGGCGACGTCGGGGCGCGGCGCGTCGATGCCGGTGCCGAGCGTGCCAAGCCCCAGCGCGCCCTCGACCTGCGCGGACACCGCCCAGGAGCCGTCGCCCTGGTTGTCGGCGACATCTTCCAGCGTGGCGCGCCGCAGGCCGCGTCCCGGCGACAGGAACGAGATCGCCTCGATGCAATTGGTCTTGCCCGCCCCGTTCGGCCCGACCAGCACCACCATGTCAGCCGCCGTCTCGAGCCCCGCCGCCCGATAATTGCGAAAATGCGTCAGCGTCAGGCGATGAATGCGGGAAGGGGTCATGGAAATCCGCTTTTCGTCATGCCCGGCGTTGTGCCGGGTATCCACGTTCCTGCTCCAAAGACGTGGATGGCCGGGACATAGGCGAGCGAAGCGACGCCGTCCTTCGGGCGGCTACGCCCGGCCATGACGCATGTAGTCAATACGTATGGATGCCGGAAGGTCTCACACCCGCATCGGCATCAGCACGTAGAGCGCGCTCTTGTCGTCGCGGTCTTGCACCAGGGTCGGCGAGCCGGGGTCGGCGAGCTTCAGGGTGGCGACGTCGCCTTCGATCTGGGCGGCGATGTCGAGGAGGTAGCGGGAGTTGAAGCCGATATCGAGCGCGTCGGAGGCGTACTCGACCTCGAGCTCTTCGGTGGCGCTGCCGGAATCCGGATTGGTCACCGACAGCACCAGCTTGCCCGGCGACAGCGACAATTTCACCGCGCGGCCGCGCTCGCTCGAGATCGTCGAGACGCGGTCGACCGCGTTCTCAAAGTCCTTCTTGTCGACCACGAGCTCCTTGTCATTGCCCTGCGGGATGACGCGCCCGTAATCGGGGAAGGTGCCGTCGATCAGCTTCGAGGTCAGCACCACATTGCCGATGGTGAAGCGGATCTTGGCCTGCGATAGCTCGATCGTGACCTCAGCCTCGTTGTCCTCGATCAAGCGCTGCACCTCGCCGACGGTCTTGCGCGGCACGATCACGCCGGGCATGCCCTCGGCGCCCTTGGGCTGGACCAGGTCGAGCTGCGCGAGGCGGTGGCCGTCGGTGGCAACACCGCGCAGGGTCGCGGCCTTGGCCGAGCCTGCGGCGTGCAGATAGATGCCGTTGAGATAATAGCGCGTCTCCTCAGTGGAGATCGCGAACTGGGTACGGTCGATCAGCCGCTTGACGTCCTTGGCAGCGAGCGAGAACGAGTGCGACAGATCGCCGGCGGCGAGATCCGGGAAATCATTCTCCGGCAGCGTCTGCAGCGTGAAGCGCGAGCGGCCGGCGCGGATCGCCAGCACGGCGCGGTCGCCGTCGGCCTCCAGCACGATCTGAGAGCCGTCCGGCAGCTTGCGCACGATGTCGTAGAACATGTGCGCCGGCACGGTGGTCGAGCCCGCGGTCGCGGTTTCCGCAGGCAGCGTCTCCGTCACCTCGAGGTCGAGATCGGTCGCCTTCAGCGATAATTTCGCGTTCTCGGCACGGACCAGCACGTTGCCGAGGATCGGAATCGTGTTGCGGCGCTCGACCACGCGGTGGACATGGCCCAGCGACTTCAGGAGTTGCGCGCGTTCGACCGTAACCTTCATTGCACTACTCGCCCGATCCCCAAGATGAAAACGCCGGGCGGCCGAAAAGCGCGCCGCGGCACCGAAGCCCCCGACAGGCCGGATCATCCGACCTGTATGACCAAAGCCGTCAGGGTCGCGCAAGGTGGCGCGGAAAGCCATCCGTTTCAAGGGATTGCGGGGCAGTTCCCCACGATTTACAGGCAAAAACGCGACTGCCGTCCCGGCTTGGCCGGGACGGCAGCAGAATGGCAATCAGGCCTAGGCGTTTATTCCTGAAGCTGGCGCTTCAGCGACTCGACCTCTTCGGACAACGCCGTGTCCTTGGAGACCAGGGCCTCGATCTTGCGCACGGCGTGCAGCACCGTGGTGTGGTCGCGTCCGCCAAAGCGGCGGCCGATCTCGGGGAGCGAGCGCAGGGTCAGCGTCTTGGCGAGGTACATCGCCACCTGGCGCGGGCGGACCACGTTGGCGGTCCGGCGCGAGGACAGGAGGTCGGAGCGGCTGACATTATACTGCCGCGCCACCACGCGCTGGATGTCCTCGATCTTGATCCGCTTCGGCTCCTGCGGCCGGATCAGGTCGCGCACCTCGTGCTCCGCCATCTCCAGCGTCACCGGCCGGTTGTTGAGCTTCGAGTGTGCCAGCAGCCGGTTGATCGCGCCTTCGAGATCCCTGCCGTTATGGGTGATGGCGCGGGCCAGATAGGTCAGCACCTCCTCCGGCACCTCGAACGTCGCATGATGGGCGCGGGCGGCTGCGACGCGCGACTTGAGAATGCCATGCCGCAGCTCTTCGCCGAGCGAGCCCATCTCGACCACGAGGCCGCCGGCCAGCCGCGAACGCACGCGGTCATCGAGGCTTTCCAGATCGGACGGCGGACGGTCGGCTGCGATCACGACCTGACGGCCGGCGTCGATCAGCGCATTCAGCGTGTGGCAGAACTCGGCCTGCGTCGACTTGCCTTGCAGGAACTGGAGATCGTCGATGACGAGCACGTCGATGCCGCGCAACGCCTCCTTGAAGGCGAGCGCCGTCTGCGTCTTCAGCGCGGCGACGAAGCCGTACATGAATTTTTCCGCGGTCAGATACAGCACCTTGCGCTCGTTGCCGGAATTGCCGGCCCAGGTCACGGCCTGCAAGAGATGCGTCTTGCCGAGGCCAACACCCGCATGGATGTAGAGCGGGTTGAACATGACCGGGTCGCCGCGACGCCCCTCGGCGACCTGGCGTGCCGCCGCATGCGCCAGCGTATTGGAACGGCCGACGACGAAGCTCGCAAAGGTCAGGCGCGGATCGAGCGGCGAGCCGCCGAGCGCATCATGATTGGCCGAGACCGGAGCGGTCGCGGTCGAGCGCAGCTCCGTCGCCGGCGCACGGCGCACCTCGACCGGCGCGGTCGCTTCCTTGGACTGCACCACGGGGCGCACCGCGGTGCGCACGGTGAGATCGATACGATGCACTTCCGGCATCTCGGCCTGCCAGCACGACAGCACGCGCTCGGCATAATGGGCCTGGATCCAGCTCTTCAGGAAGCGGGTCGGCACCGAAAGCCGCACGCTCTCCTCCTGCACGCCTTCGAGATCCATGCGCGCAAACCAGCTCGTATAGACGTCTTCGCCAACGCTTGAGCGCAGTCGACCCTTCACGCGTGACCAGCGATCCTGTTCCGGTGTTGTCATCATTTGAAAACTTTTCTCGAGAGGTAAGGTTGCGGTGTGAGCGCCATGGAGAGTTCCGGCCAGGATCCCTGCAATGGCGCGACCTCAAGCGATTCCATCTTCGGACATAGCTCGACTGTTCGGCGCGAACGCCGCGGTCAGATCAGCGATGTCAGAGATGGAGGGGTCGCGAGGTCAGCGCGTACTCGGCGCCTCGTCACACGCGGGAGGCTGGAGATCCGACGAATCCAGAACGGCATCGTTGGAATAGGAAACTAGTTTCAATACCGCGTTGAGTCCGTAAGACATGATACCTCCCCCGTCCTGCCGTGATTGCTCACGGCAAGGTCCTGCGTGTCTTGAAGACAACCGCGTCAAGAGTTGCGGATGTCCGGCCCGTCTGCACTGTTTGTCCGCTCGGCTTCACCATCATGCGTATCGGGGCAGCTTCGCGACGTCTCTCATATGCGCCTGGCGCGAGCGAGATACACAAGATCCCGCTTGGAGACATTCAGACAAAGAGCTACCGTTCCCACATTGCTATGGGTTTTGAACCGACAATCGCTTGTTGAAGCGTCGCCAACGTGCACACCGCCGCCGATCTGCACGCTCGCCCCGTTTCCAAAACCGCGCTGGTCTCAAGATCGTGGGCGCCGCGAACGGCTTAAGGAATACACTAAGCGGAAAGACTCGCAACGAAATTGATTTACACTTGAGGCATCAAAAAACTTGATCTGCGTTAACGCCGCGCGCGACTTGTTCACAGGTTTGAGACCAAGTTTCTGGATTCGTGCACAGATTCGAAAGTGCGGCGCGTCATGTGACAATATCGCCGCCATCGCCAAAAATTTTTTACAAAAGCGTCACGCGCGTGCCGCGCGGACGAATTTTCCAAATGCTTGTCGCCGCTATGGCGATAAGTGATTAGCGAGACATCGTTTTTTGAGTCTCGTTTCGCAGGGTAACTCCAAGGCGATACTTGTTCCGGGGAATTACGGTGTGCAGAACTCGCGCGCGAGAGAATGCGACTAAGCCCCGCCCCGCAGGGGTTTTTCGCAGCGCGGTGCAAGTTTCCGCTGTTGTAAAACACTGACGGGTAAAATTACGGAGCGCAGCAACGCGCAGACGACGAAAGTCTTCCAACCAGAATTGGTCGCCCGGCGACTGCAAGCGTGAATTGTAACAGGCAACAAAAAAGCCCGGCACGAGGCCGGGCTGATTGACGAACGCGATGTTCGATTGCTTCAACCGATCGAATGACTCGATCGCTTGGCGAATTTACTTCGCGAACTTACTTGGCGAGCTTGGCGATCTGCGCGGTGAGGCGCGAGACTTTGCGGCTGGCGTTGTTCTTGTGAATGATATTGCGCTGGGCGGCGCGCATCAGCGCGGGCTCGGCATTGGCCAACGCCTTGACGGCGGCGGCGCGGTCGCCGGTCTTGATGGCTTCTTCGACGTTACGCACGGCACCGCGCATCTGGGTGCGGCGCGACTTGTTGACGGCGGTGCGGCGGGCGATCTTGCGCGTCGCTTTCTTGGCGGAAGTGGTATTGGCCATGGTTTCAATGTCCTTTGCGGTACCGGTCGCGTCTTGGTCGGGTAGCGCCGGCAGCTTGACCGCGTAATCGACGCTCGGATTTAGGGTGTTCGGTTGCTGGGCTGTTCCCGGAACATGAGCGAAGGCCTTGCGGCTATCTCTGAGGCTCAAAAGAGCCTGCAACTGCTCAAAGAACAGCGGCGGCAGGATTGCGCCCGCCGCCAGTTGGCGCCCTTATAGAGGGGGTCTGCGGCACCGTCAACGCTTTCCAGGCCTGGAAATGAGGCCCCCGGGTGCTTGGATGCGAGCCGTAACGCCCTGAAGAGGTTGAATTTCTGCTGCCGCCCGGCTATGGGCTGGCAGCGTTTTACGGGTCGTCCGATCGGACGACCATATCAGGTGAAGCATGATCCGCGGCTTTTTCCGACTGATTGGGCTGTTGTTGCTGGCCGGCGGTTTCATCTTCATGGTCTATGACGGTGCCCGCTGGGTGGCCGACCAGACCCTGCGGTTCACCCGGTTCGGCCAGTTCTGGAACGACATCAATCAGGCCAGCCAGACGGCGTTCCGGACCTGGGTCGAGGCCAAGGCGCCCTGGCTCTGGACCTCGGTGATCCGCCTTGTGCTGGATCAGCCGGTTTTCGCCGTGCTCGGCATTTTGGGTATCCTGCTGATGATCCTGTTCCGGCCGCGGAAACCCTTGATCGGCTATTCGCGGGACTAAAGCCGCACATGAAGGCCGCCGTAACAGGGCTGCCCCTTTACGCGTAAGGACCTATATTCCCACTTGATCGCGAGCACGCCGCCTGAGCGCCTGGCTCGGGCGACGGGCAGCTCGTTCTTGGAGATCCGTCCATGCTGTTCATGCGCAAGACCACCGCATTGCCGAGCGCCACGGAAGCGCTGCCCGGCCGTGCGCAAGCCATTCCGACCGCGACCACCCATTTCGTCAACGGCGCGAAGCTCGCGCCGCCTTATCCCGCAGGTCTCGAGCAGGCCGTGTTTGGGCTCGGCTGTTTCTGGGGCGCCGAGCGCAAGTTCTGGGAGCTCGGCGATGGCGTTTACGCGACCGCCGTCGGCTATGCCGGCGGCCACACGCCGCATCCGACCTATGAAGAGACCTGTTCGGGGCGCACCGGCCACACCGAAGTGGTGCTGGTCGTGTTCGATCCGAAGAAGATCTCCTACGAGAAGCTGTTGAAGACGTTCTGGGAGAGCCACAACCCGACGCAGGGCATGCGCCAGGGCAACGACGTCGGCACGCAGTACCGAAGCGCGATCTACACCTATTCCGATGCGCAGAAGAAAGCGGCCGACGAGTCGAAGGCGCTTTATCAGAAGGCGCTTGCTGCAAAGGGGCTCGGAGCGATCACCACCGAGATCGCGCCCGCCGGCGCGTTCTATTTCGCCGAGGACTACCATCAGCAATACCTGGCAAAGAATCCCGCTGGCTATTGCGGCCTCGGCGGCACCGGCGTGTCCTGCCCGATCGGCGTGGGTGTGAGCGCGTAGTCGCTCACGCGACGCCCCGGAATGACAATGTGCCGCGGCCAAAGGTTCCCCGACACGCTTTGTTAACCATACCGGGTGCAAGACTGGGGCTGTCTCGTCTCAAGGGATGGCTCTGGTGCGGGTTGTGCGCGCGTTTCGATTGTTGATCTTGGCCGCGGTCGCCCCGCTTGCGCTCGCAGGCTGCATGCAGACCGCGGGTCCCGTCGCGGTCGCGCAGCCGCGCAGCGATCTCGACTATATGGCCTATGGCCAACCCTACAGTTCAGTTCGGCCGGTCGTCGTGGCCGGCGATAGCGGCGGCGGCGCGATCAGCGCGCTGCGCAATGCCTTTGCCTCGTCACCTGGACCCATGCCGGTCGCCGTGGCCGGCGATGGCGGCGGCGGCGCCATCGGCGCGCTGCGAAATTCCTTTGCTTTGGGTCCTGCGCCTGCGCCTGCGCCGGCCGCCTATGCCGCGCCGATCAGGGGCATGGTGATGGCTGCACCGGTCCGCTACGACGCCTCCTATCATCTCGATGCCGGCGACAGGCTGCGCGTCGTGGTCTACGGCCAGGAAGGTCTCACCAACAGCTACGCCATCGACGCCAGCGGATCCATCACCATGCCGCTGATCGGCGCGGCGCCGGCGCGCGGCCGCACCACGGCTGGACTTGCAGGTGAAATCGCAGCGCGCCTGCGCAACGGCTATATCCGCGAGCCCTCGGTGGCGGTGGAGATCGAATCCTATCGCCCATTCTTCATTCTCGGCGAGGTGGCAGCCCCCGGCCAATATCCCTACGTGCCGAACATGTCGGTCGAGAGCGCGGTCGCGATCGCCGGCGGCTTCTCGCCGCGTGCCAAGCGTGACGTGGTCACCGTCACCCGCAGCGACGCCGGTGGTTCGATGCGCGCCGTGGTGCCGCTTGGCACCCCCCTCGGCCCTGGCGACACCGTATTCGTCGGCGAGCGCTGGTTCTAGCTCAGCGTCTGAAATCCAGCCGTCCATTCGGAAAGCGCCCGTCAATTCGTGCGACGTCGACCACGAGGCCAATCCATGGCCGCGTGATCGCGGGATCGGTCAGGTTGATGTACTTCCCGATCAGGCGTCCCGCACCATCGCGCGCGGCATCGATCAATCCATGCCGGCGGCCGTCGTCCCAATCGAACCTCAGATAAATCCGATCGCCAGCGATCCGAAGCTCCGCGCGCCCCTGTTTCCATTTCTCTGGCGTATCTCCTGCGGTGGTTGGATCGGCGCCGCCATTCCAGCGGCTTGAACAGATGCCCTCGAGCGGATCGGATGACGTGGCAATGGACGCCCAATGGGTCGCATTGCCGTCGGCTGCATCACCCGCCAGCGTGGCGCTCGCGGCGTAATCCGTCACCTCGGAATCGTTCGGGCCGGGGACGTCCCTGGTGCCGAACGGATTGCGGATGATGAGGTGCGTCGCTGGCTGCATGGTGATCTCCCGGCGTGAGTTGGCTTGATTGGCCAGCTCTATCGCCCGGGAGCGCACAATGCCCACCCGATTTCCGCGGCAAGTGTGAGACCCGTCAGCGCTATTTCAAATGCTTCGCGAAAAAGTCCAGGCTGCGCGGCCATGCGATGTCGGAGCTGGCCTTGTCGTAGCTCGGCCGCTCGTCGCAATGGAAGCCGTGCTGGGCATTCGGGTAAATGAAGATCTCGACGTCGGGCCGCTTCGCCTTGACGGTCTCGACGTCGGTCAAGGGAATGCCATGGTCCTTCTCGCCGAAATGCAGTTGCGTCGGCACCTTCGGCTTCTCATCCGCAAAGCGCACGACCGCGCCGCCGTAATAGCCGATCGCAGCCTTCAGGCCCGACAGCCGCGTCGCCGCGACAAAGGCGATGCTGCCGCCGAGGCAGAAGCCGATGATGCCGACCGGACCGACGTTCTTGACCGCATCGATCGCGGCCTGGGTGTCGCGCAGCATCGCGGCCCAGTCGGGATTGGCGACGAATTTTCGCGCCTCGGCGATCTCGTCGGGCGTATAGCCGGACTGGAAGCCCGGCGCGGTGCGATCGAAGATCGACGGCGCGATCGCGACATAACCTTCGCCTGCGAGGCGGTCGCAGACCGAACGGATGTGATGATTGACGCCAAAAATCTCCTGGATCACCACCACAGCGCCCTTCGGCGCGCTGGCCGGATCGGCGCGATAGGCGCCGAGCTGGAAATTGTCGGACGCCGTCAGTTTGATGTCTTGTCCCACGCGGGTTGTCCTTTTTAGTTGTCGACCCGAAATTTCGGCTGCCACTCCTCATCGTGAGGAGCGCGCTCTTGCGCGCGTCTCGAAGGATAGAGGCCGAGATCCGAGAGCCGGGCCCTTCATCCTTCCAGACGCTTGCTTCGCAAGCTCCTCAGGATGAGGGAAGGCGTTGCTGCTACTCCCACATCCAGTTCTCGCCGTAATCCTCCTTCCATCCCGCCAGCCGTCCATGACGGAATTGCAGGAACAGGCGGTGGCGGTACGGCACCAAACCGCTGCCGCCGATGTCGCGCAGGGCGAGATAGATCTCGTTGCCGGGGCGTCCCCGGACATATTGCAGGGGCTGTCCGAGTGCGTGCGCGGTTTGCTCCGCATCCATCCCGAACGCCAGGGGCGTGTTGTTCGACAAGGTCTCGGCGAAGGGCCGGCGCAGCGGCATCGTGCCGAACGGCTCTGCCTGCACTGGCGCTGCCATTGAGAGAAGCGCTGCGCCTGCAGCCAATAGTGCCCGCTTCATTGCCTTGATCCTCGCCTGACCGCCTATCCCGGCAAGTTCTTCAGGAAAGGCACCACGGCGTCAACAAAAGCCTGCGGCTGATCGATGTTGACGGCGTGGCCGGCCGACGGGATCACGAGCTTTTGTGCGCCGGGGATTTTGGCCGCCATGTAGTCGGACGCCGCCAGGAACGGCGTGTCGTCGGCGCCGACCACGATGAGCGACGGCACCTTGATGTCGGGCAGCAGCTCCATCACCTTGGCGTCGCGCTGGGTCAGCATGCCGCGCGCGGCCAGCGCCAGTCCCCTGGCGTTGCGATGGCTGGCGGTGGCGCGCTCGCGGGTTGCCGCTTTCAGCACGTCGAGGCCTTCGCGATCGAGCTTGTCGGCGGTGGCGAGCGCCCGCGCATTCCAGGCCTCGCGCGCGTCGTCCTTCTTGAAGCCGGGGCCGGTGTCGATAATCAGCAGCGCGCGGGCGGCTTGCGGATGGGCGCGATAGAACGCGAGCGACATGTAGCCGCCGAGCGACAGCCCGCCGATGATGGCGCGCTTCGCGCCGACGGCGTCGAGGATCGCCGCCATGTCGCCGACGGTCAGCGCTTCGCTATAGGCCGCGGGGTCATCGGGATAGTCGGACTGGCCGTGGCCGCGCATGTCCCACAGCACGAGCTTGTGGTCCTTGGCGAGCGCGTCGACCTGGCCATGCCACATCGCCGAGGTCGAGGAGTAGCCGTGGGTGAGCAGCAGCGGCGGCCCGTTGCCATGGACTTCATAGTAGATCCCGACGCCGTCCCGTTCGATCCTGGGCATTCCATCCACCCTTATCGTCCTGCTTCCTCTCCATCCTAGCCCGCGGGGTTACTCGGAGGAAACCGTCGCCGTCGCGATGGCAAGCATGCCTGGCGCGAAGTCTGTCGCTTTCGATTGTGTCCAGTCGCTAGCGTCAGCGCTGTTTTCGCAACGCACAACAAGCGGATGTCGAGCTAGTTTCGATCGATTCCAAATTGCATTTGCCTCTGGCTTCGAACGCGATCATTCTTGCGGTCAAGGCGGCCGCCGGCCCGGTGGGCGTCCGTCAACACAAGTTGCCGCCGTAAGCGGCTTCATGCACCGGCAGGGGAAGACGCCTATGCCAACTCTCACCATCAACGGGCGGAGTATGTCCGTGGATGCGGCAAACGACACGCCGCTCCTTTGGGCTATCCGCGAACAATTGCAGATGACCGGCACGAAATTCGGCTGCGGTGCCGGTCTGTGCGGTGCCTGCACCGTGCACGTCAACGGCGAAGCCGTACGTTCGTGCCAGACCATGGTCGGCGATGTCGCCGGCAAGAAGATCACCACCATCGAAGGCCTTTCCGCCAAGGGCGATCATCCCTTGCAGAAGGCGTGGATCGCCGAGCAGGTGCCGCAATGCGGTTACTGCCAGTCCGGGCAGATCATGCAGGCGGCGTCGCTGCTGGCCAAGAACGCCAATCCGACCAAGGAAGAGGTCGTGGCGCATATGGACGGCAATCTCTGCCGTTGCATGACCTATTCGCGGATCCAGAAGGCGATCATGCGCGCCGCCACCGAGATGCGCACCGCATCCGCCGCCGGCAACGAGCGGAGGCCCACATGAATAAGCACGTGAACAACGTCACACCCGAGACGACCGATCTCAGCCGTCGTTCCTTCCTGGTCGGCACCGCGGCCACAGGCCTCGTGCTCGGCTATGCCGGCGTGCCCGGCGTCGGTGAGGCGCTTGCGGCGGCGCCCGCCAGTTTCGAGCCGAGCGTCTGGTACGCGATCTCGCCGGACGGTCTCGTCACCGTGACTTGCGGCAAGGCCGACATGGGTCAGCACATCGCCTCCACCATGGCGCAGATCGTCTGCGAGGAGCTGGGCGCGAAATGGAGCGACATGCGGGTCAATCTCGCCTCCAACGATCCGAAGTTCAACGACCCCGTGCTGGGCGCGCAGATCACCGGCGGAAGCTGGTCGACCATGATGAACTTCGACGCGATGAGCCGGGCCGGTGCAGCCGGACGCATGGCGTTGACGGAAGGCGCGGCCGCCGCAATGGGCGTGCCCGCCGTCGGAGCTCGTGGTGCGCGAGTCCGTGATTGCGCATCCGAAGTCGAAGAAGCAGATGTCGTTCGCCGACGTCGTCAAGAGCGGCAAGGCGACCAAGGCCTTCACGCCTGACGAGCTGAAGGCGATCAAGCTGAAGACGCCGGATCAATACACCATGATCGGCGTGTCGGTGCCGCAGATCGACATCCCCTCCAAGACCAACGGCACGGCCAAATACGGCATCGACGTGATGATTCCGGGCATGGCCTATGGCGCGGTGGTGACGCCGCCGGTGCGCTTCGGCGCCACGGTGAAATCGGTCGACGACTCCGCTGCGAAGAAGGTGCCGGGCTTCATCAAGGCCGTCACCCTCGACGACAAGACCCAGACCACGACCGGCTGGGTCGTCGCGGTGGCGAATACCTATGCCAACGCCAAGAGGGCCGCGGCAGCGCTGAAGATCGACTATGACGGCGGTCCGAACGCAAAACTGTCGAGCCAGTCGCTGCTCGACGAGGCCAGGCGGCTGCAAGGGCTCGACGATTCCGGCCAGTTCTTCGTCAAGGACGGCGATCCCGCGGCCGCGCTCGGGACGGCGGCAAAGGTGCTGGAGGCGGAGTACACCACCAGCATCAACATCCACGCGCCGATGGAGCCGATGAACGCCACCGCGGAGTTCAAGGGCGACATCCTGCACATCTATTCCGGCAACCAGTTCGCGACGCGCTCCGGCGCGATCGCCGCCGGCGCGGCCGGGATCGATCCGAAGTTCGTGGTGATGCACCAGATGTGGCTCGGCGGCGGCTTCGGCCGCAGGCTGGATGCCGACATGATGGTGCCGGCGGTGCAGGCGGCGAAGGCCGTGGGCAAACCGGTCAAGGTGATCTACACGCGCGAGAACGACATGACGATGGATTTCTCGCGTCCGCTCACCTACCAGAAAGTGAAAGCGGGCGTGGACGGTGACGGCAAGCTCGTCGCGCTCAGCCATGACGTGGTCTCGGCCTGGCCGACCCAGCGCTGGGGAATTCCCGACTTCCTCACGCCCTCGGTCGACAAGAAGGGTCCGCTCGATTCCTTCACGGTGAACGGATCGGATTTCTTCTACACCGTGCCCAACCATCATGTGCGGGCGATCAAGAACGAGATGGCGCACAACGCCACCCCGTCCGGTCAGCTCCGTTCGGTGGCGCCGGGTTGGACCTTCTGGGCGGTCGAAAGCATGATCGACGAGATCGCGGCTGCGACCGGCAAGGATCCGGCGCAATACCGCATCTCGCTGCTCGACGGCGCGGGCAAGAACGACGGCGGCGCGCAGCGGCTGCGCAACACGCTGCTCGCGGCGATGGGCCTTGCCGGCTACGGCACCAAGAAACTCCCCAAGGGAGAAGGCATGGGCGTGGCCTGCGTGTCGTCGCAGGAGCGTGCGACCGCAAGCTGGACCGCTTGCGTCGCGCATGTCGCGGTGGCGCCGTCAGGCGAGGTGACCGTGAAGAAGCTCACGGTCGCAACCGACGTCGGCACGCAAGTGCATCCCGACAACATCCGCGCCCAGGTCGAGGGTGCCGCGATGTGGGGCCTGTCACTGGCGATGTACGAAAAGGCGACGCTGAAGGATGGTGGCATCGAGCAGACCAACTTCGACAGCTACAAGCCGTTGCGTATGAGCCAGGTGCCCGAGGTCGCGGTCGCCGTGATCGCCAATGGCGAGAAGGCCACCGGCGTCGGCGAGCCGGCGGTGACGGTGATCGCGCCTGCCATCGGCAACGCCATCTTCAACGCCTCCGGCGCCCGCGTGCGGGCCCTGCCGATCACGGCCGAGGCCGTGAAGGGGGCGATGAAGGCGTAAGCCGCGGCATCATCGCGAGGAAAAACGATCCGCCGGAGGGCAGCCTCCGGCGGATTTTTTTCGTTGCAGAAAATCCAGTATTTTCAACGGCCCTTCTACTGTGCATGGGGTTGTTTTCGTGATGCCGTTCCCCTCAGGGGAACCGAAATCCGTAAAATTGCGCGCAATTCCGGCAGGTTCCGTTGAGCACGCCTCTTAAGGGCCGGAGAACCTGATCAGGCATAGGCTGACGCCAAATGCACTCCCGTGATTTTGGGGAAGCCATGAACGCGCCAGCCAAATCCGCCGCCAAACGCCGGCTTCTGCTCGCCTCCGACCGGAGCGATGCGAGCACCGAGCTCGCCAGCATCTTGAAAGCGGTCGGCGACGTCTCGACGGTGACGACGCAGGAGATTCCTGAGCAGCCGTCGCGCGATCTCTCCGGTCTCGTCGTCGACATCAATCTGCGCTCGCCCGAAAGCGTGCAGCGGGTGCGCAACAAGCTGCGCAGCGATGCCTATCTTTCGATGCCCCGGCTGTTCGTGCTCGCCGACGCTCTCCACCACGGCACCATGCAGGCCTGGGCGCTGGGCGCCACCGACACCATCTCGCGTCCGCTTCAGCCCGACGCGATCCTCCAGCGCATCCGCGCTGCGTTTCCGGACACCGCGAGCTATGACGCGACCGATCGCGGCAAGACGCTCAACCGGGGCGTCGAGGCCGCGCATAGCGTGCTGGTCAAGATGTTCGAGAAGCTGCCGCTCGGCGTGCCCCTGGCCTTCGACGACGTCATCGCCGCGGAGAGCAAGATCCTGAAGGCGATCAAGCACTCCTCGTTGCGCGAATGGCTCACCAGGGTCGGCTGCCACCATGTCGGCAGCTACCGCCACTGCCTGTTCGTCACCGGCTTCGCGGTCGCCTTCGCGCAGCATCTCGGCATGCGCGAGGACGACCAGCGCCGCCTGACCCGCGCAGCCCTGCTGCACGACGTGGGCAAGGCCTTCGTCCCCACCACACTGCTCGACAAGCCCGGCAAGCTCTCTGACGAGGAGATGGCCGAGGTCCGCCAGCATCCGCGCCGCGGCTATGATGCGCTCGCGGCCCAAGGCGGCTTCCCGCCGGAGATGCTCGACGTCGTGCTGCATCATCATGAATTCCTGGACGGCAGCGGCTATCCGAACAATCTCTCGTCGAACCAGATCAGCGACATCGTGCGGCTGACGACGATCGTCGATATCTACGCAGCCCTTGTGGAGAAGCGTGCCTACCGCATGCCCTTCACCCACTCGCGCGCGTTCACGATGATGGAAGGCATGGGCGGCAAGCTGGATCAGCAGCTGTTGCAGGCGTTCCGCCCGGTCGCGCTGGGATCGTTCTGACGGCTCTGCCGCTACCCCACCATCTTCCGTAACTCCGCCTTCGCCACCTTTTCCAGGGTCGAGCGCGGCATGTCGTCGACAAGCCGGATCTCGCGCGGCACCTTGAAGTCGGCGAGGCCCTTGCGGCAGGCCGCCATCACGCTGTCCTGCAGGCCGGGCGCAGCACCCGCGACGCCGCCATGCGGGATGATGAAGACGACCGGCACTTCGTCCAGCATCGGATGCTTCTTGGCGACCACGGCGGCCTCGCGCACGCCGGGGACGACCGCGATCACCTGCTCGATCTCGGAGGCCGCGACGTTCTCGCCGCCGACCTTCAGCATGTCCTTGGCGCGGTCGCCGAACCTGATGAAGCCGTTCGCCAGACGCTCGACGCGATCGCCGGTGAGGAAGAAGCCGTGCTCGTCGAAGCTTTCGCGCGTCGCCTTCTCGTTGTGCAGATATTCGGCGAACAGCGACAGGCCGGGAATACCCTTGATCGAGAGGTTGCCGGTGTCGCCGACCGCGGTCGGCCGTCCGTCATCGTCGGTGATGCGGATCTGATATTCGGGCGCGGCACGCCCAATCGACATCGGGATGTTGGGCTGGTCGACCTCGCCGATGATGCCGTGGGTGATGGTCTCGGTCATGCCCCACCAGCCGATCATCTTGACGCCGAAGGCGGCGAAAGCCGGCGGCTCGTTGATGGCGGTGCCCCACAGGCGGAATTTGTGGTCGTTCGGGATCTCCTGCTCGAGCAGCGCCTTCATGCAGAACGGAATCGTCGAGGTCCAGGTCGAACCATGCTCGCGCGCGACGCGCCAGAACCGGCTTGCCGAGAAGCGAGGCTGGATCACGCAGGTCGCGCCGACCCACAATGTCGCCAGCATGGAATAGGCCAGCGCATTGGTGTGGAACAGCGGCAGATAAGTCTGGTGTACGTCGCCTGCGTGCAGGTCTTCATGCGCGGCATTGATCTTGGCTCCCCACAGCGCATTGGCGTGGGTCCAGAGCACCGCTTTGGGCCGCGATGTCGTGCCTGACGTATATTGCACGCTGCACGGCGCGAGCGGATCGCTCGCGCGCCTGGGACGGTCGGCGCTGTCGGCGAACAGCGCTTCAAAACGCTCGCCGAGCGAGACGGCTTGCGCGGGCGCGGCGCCCGCATCGTGCGAGGTCACCACCATCCAGCGAATGTTGCGGCAGTTCCGTGCGACGATCTCGGCATAGGCCGGCTGCGTGATCGCGGCGACCGCGCCGCAATGATCGGCAAAATACTCGATCTCCGCCGGCGCCGAGCGGGTGTTGGTGGTGACCGCGATGGCGCCCAGCTCGACGCAGGCAAACCAGGCCAGCAGCGCCTCGATGCAATTGTCCAGATGAATGAGCACGTACTCGCCCGGCTTCACGCCGCGCTTGGCGAGGCCCGCCGCCAGCGCGCCGACCCGCTCGTGAAACTCGCCATAGCTCCAGTGCCGTGCCGGCGCGTCGAACGGCGCCCAGATCAGGAACGGATGATCGCGCCGCGCCTCGGCGCGCAGCTTCAGCAGCCAGGGTACGTCGAGCCCGTCGAATGGGCCTGCGATTCCGGCGGCGCTCTGTTGAATAGGCATGAATCCTCCCCTGCAGCCTGCATCTTGATGGCGGCTGTCTTTGGATGATTGCGTCTTCCTGCCATCGGATGGCGCAGGGCGCAAATGCGCTAGCCGCGCCTCAATCCTCGTACGACGAAATCTCGATCAGGCTCCCATCGGGATCCCTGCAATAGACCGAGCGCAGCGTGCCGCGGGCGCCCTGCTTGGGAACCGGCCCTTCCTCGATCGCGACGCCGTGTGCCCTTAAATGCGCTAGCACCTCGTCGGGCGTGGCCGAGGTCAGGAAGCACAGATCCTCGCTGCCGGCAGTCTGGTGGTCGGCGGTGAACCACGCCACCTTGTCGGCGTCACGCGGCCGGACGTTGATCTTCTGTTGACCAAATTGAAGCGACGTCCGCGGCGCTTTGCCGCCGCCGGGGTTGAACACCTTGACTTCCATGCCGAGTATCTTGCGATACCACTCGGAGGTCACTGCGACATCGGAGACGTTGATCACGAGATGATCGAGGGCTTCTACCTTAACCGGCATGCCTTATCCTTTCGTCGCCATGGACGTTGCGTACTTTCCGCGCGCGGCGCGCTTTGTTACAACGCCGCTGACGCCACTTTCAAGATGTCCGGCTTTCAAGAACAACACCTGGGAGAACCCTTGAGATGATCACTCGCCGTACCGCGCTGGGCCTGCTCGCCGCCAGTCCGCTTGCAGCCGCCCCGCTGTCGAAGGCCTTTGCCGCCGACTATCCAGCCCGGCCGGTGAAGTTCGTGGTCGGCTATCCGCCGGGCGGTGCCACCGATATTCTGGCGCGGCTGATCGGCCAGCGGCTGTCGGAACGGCTCGGCCAGCAATTCGTGATCGAGAACAAGCCGGGTGCCGGCAACAATATCGGCACCGAATCCGTCATCAATGCGGAGCCCGACGGCTACACGGTGCTGCTGGTCAATCCGGCCAACTACATCAACGCCACGCTCTACGCCAATCTGAAGTTCAATTTCGTGCGCGACATCGCGCCGATCGCCTCGTTCCAGCGCGTGCCGAACGTGATGACCGTCAACAAGGACGTGCCGGCGAAAACCGTCGCCGAGTTCATCGAATATGTGAAGGCCAATCCCGGCAAGGTGAACATGGCCTCGTCCGGCAACGGCACCTCGGTGCATCTGTCCGGCGAGATGTTCATGGCGCTGACCGGCTGCAAGATGCAGCATGTTCCCTATCGCGGCGCGGCGCCCGCGATCACCGATATGCTCGGCGGCCAGGTGCAGGTGATCTTCGACAACATGCCGTCGATCATCCAGCACATCCGCTCGGGCAGCTTGCGTGCGCTCGGCGTCACCACTGCGCAGCGCTCGCCGCAGCTGCCCGACGTGCCCGCGATCGGCGAGACCGTGAAGGACTACGAGGCGAGTGCGCTGTTCGGCATGGGTGCGCCGAAGAACATGCCCAAGGACCTGATTGCCAAGCTCAACACCGAGATCAATACGCTCATGAAGGAGCCCGAGATGACCAAGCGCCTGGTCGAACTCGGCGGCGATCCGCTGGTGCAGACGCCGGAGGGGTTCGGTGCGGAGATCGAAGCGGAGACCGGCAAGTGGAAGAAGATTGTCGAGTTCGCCGGCCTGAAGGTCGAGTAGCGATCTTGTGATGACCGGAAATGGAGCCCTGCCGCTCGGCAGGGCTTTTTTCTTGCGTGCCTGCTCCGGTTGACCTGGAATAGAATGGCGCGGCGAAACCTGATGATACATGGTGCCGTATCTCGCACCATGACGAGAGGAGATCGGATCATGCGCAAGATGCAACTGGCACTGCTGGCGCTCGGCGCCATCGTCGTGGCCGGCCTCACCGACATCCGTCCCGCTGCGGCAGGCGACTACCCCTGGTGCGCCCAGGGCGGCGAGTACGACTATCCCGGCGAATGCGCCTACAGCACCTATAATCAATGCCTGGCCAGCGTCTCTGGCCGGTTGCTGTACTGCGGTCCCAATCCGCGCGTCGCCTATGGCCTGGCTCCACAGCCGCAACCTGGGCCGCATCGGCGCGCTCGGCACATCGCGCCGTATTAGTCGCGCCTCACGCTTCATGCAGGTTGCTGCCTGATCACGCCGTCGTGCGGTTCCCGCTTGACGTTATCGTGCCCACGCCTATACTAAACCTTATGGTTAAGTATCAAGACGAAACGCTCGACCGCACGTTTGCGGCGCTGTCCGATCCGACGCGACGTGCGCTGCTCGCGCGTCTCGGCGAGAAGGACAGCCTGTCGGTGAGCGAGCTGGCCGTGCCGTTCTCGATCTCGCTGCCGGCGATCATGAAGCATCTCGACGTGCTCACGGATGCGGGCCTGATCGTGCGGGAGAAGACCGGGCGCACGGTCGCCTGCCGGCTCACCGCGCAGCCGATGCAGCAGGCGATGAACTGGCTCAATCGCTACGCACAATTCTGGTCCGAGAATTTCGACCGCCTCGCCGCCTTTGTGGAGGACAATCCATGGCCAACGCAACCCTCAGCACCGATCCCAGCCCGGCCGAACGTTCCATCGAAGGTCCAAGCCTCACGCTCACGCGCCGGCTTCGCGCGCGGCCGGACAAAGTCTACGCCGCGTGGACGCAAGCCGAGCAGCTAGTGCAATGGTTCGGGCCGCCGAACATGAAACCAGCGACGTTGAACGCCGAGCTCGATGTTCGCACCGGCGGCCGTTACCGCATCTCTTTCACCCGCGACAACGGCGAATATTTCGAGGCCGGCGGCATCTATCGCGAGGTGGTGCCGAACGAACGGCTGGTCTTCACCTGGGCCTGGCATTCGACGCCGGAGCGTGAATCGCTGGTGACGATCACGCTGAAGCCCGACAGCGCCGGCACCTTGATGATCTTCCATCACGCCCAGTTCTTCGACGAGACTGCGCGCGACAATCATCAGCGCGGCTGGAGCTCGTTCTTCGACAAGCTCGACGGATTCGTCGCCTGACTCCACGGAGGATGCCATGCAGCAACATCAGATCGTCTCGCGCGAGCAATGGGTCGCGGCCCGCAAAGCCCATCTCGCACGTGAGAAGGAGCTTAGCCAGGTCCGCGAGCGCCTTGCCGAGGAGCGCCGTGCATTGCCCTGGGTGAAGGTCGGCAAGAGCTATGTGTTCGACGGGGCCAACGGCAAGGTGACGTTCGGTGATCTCTTCAAGGGCCGCCCGCAACTCGTGGTCCAGCACGTGATGTTCGCGCCGGACTGGGATGCTGCGTGCAAGAGCTGCTCGTTCTGGGTCGATGGCTTCGAGCGCATGGTGCCGCATCTGGCGGCGCGTGACACCACCATGGTGGCGATCTCGCTGGCGCCCAGCGAAAAGCTCGAGGCGTTCAAGAAGCGCATGGGCTGGACGTTTGACTGGGTCTCATCGGGCGACAACGACTTCAACTACGACTACGAGGTCTCCTTCACGCGCGAGCAGATCGACAAGGGCGTACCGAAATACAATTTCGGCACCACGCCGTTCTATGGGCCCGAGCTGCCCGGCATCAGCGTGTTCTTCCGCAACGAGGCCGGCGAGATATTCCACACCTATTCCTGCTTCGCCCGCGGCCTCGACATGATGAATGTCGCCTATCAATATCTCGACCTCACCCCGCTCGGCCGCCACGAAGACGGCCTGCCCTATCCGATGGACTGGGTGCGCCTGCGCGACCAGTACGAGCCGCAGGCGAAGGGCGCGTACTGCCACGGGTGATGGGAGCCGAGTAGGCCCCGCCGCTACTTCTTCGCGTCGGCCTGCTCCGTCCCCTTACACGAGATCAGCATCGTGTAGGCGCGCGCATTGCCGGCGATGTCGGTGGTCTTGAGCTCGCCCTTCGGCTCGGCCGTCTGGTACGGCACAACCGAATTGTCGAGGAAGTCGCGCAGCGCGCCGGTCTTGATGGCGAAGTTGATGTTTTCGGGGATGTTGCCGGTTGCTACGGCGATCCGCAATCCATCGAGCTTTCCTGTGACCACGCCCACGATCTGGCCGGTGGTGTCGAACAGCGGGCCTCCGCTGTTGCCGGGCTGCACCGGCGCACTGATTTGCAGGAAGCGCGAATCGTTGCGCATGCCGCTGAGCGAGCTCACGATACCGGTCGTCACGGTGAAATCCGAGGTCAGCAGCCCGTGGAAGGGAAAGCCGATCGCAACGACGAAATCGCCGGAGCGGATTGAGCGGTCACGGATCCGGGCAAACTCCTTGAATGTCGCCGTCGACGGCGCCTGCAACAAAGCGAGATCGTTGTTTGCGTCGCTCGATACGACGCGCAACACCATCGCGGCCTCGCCAGTGAGATTGCCCTTGAGATCGCTGCAGCCGTCGATCACATGGTTGTTGGTGACGATGTGCCCGTTGGCGCTGACCACGAAGCCGGTGCCGCTCTTGGATTTGACCGGCTTGCTCGCCGGCGGTGCGCCTTGCTTGTCCGCCGTGGCCGCCGGCTTCGCTGCGCCCTTGGTGAAATCGCCGGCCTTGCTGAGCCCGTCGGCCTTCACCCGGGTAACGCAATTGGCCAAAGCCGCGATTACGGGTCCGGTCGAGGTCAGGTCGAAATTCAGGACGGTGCGGCCACTCGTTGCGACCATCAGGCTTGCCTTCTGAAACGTTCGCACGACGTTCGCAGGCATGACGGATGTGAGCATGTTCGGCTGATTGGCCGTGGCGAACAGCCTTGCCTGTTCCTGTCCGTCAAAGATAACGTCGATCGCGGCGTTCTCGCCCTGTTTGAACTGGTAGCTGGGACTCGCAAAGCTCAGCGTCCATGAGCCGGCAGCATTCTGGCCGACGACGAGAATGACGCCGTTCGCGTAGGACGTCGTTGCGGCGCAGTGGGAGAAGGCACCGGTCTGGTCGTTGCTGAAGGCGCCGCCGATCCAGTTGCCGACATTGACGGAGCCGAACGGCCCTGCCGCATGCGCCATTCCGGCAAGGCTCACCTGCAACAGAGCCGCAACGGCAAACGACTTCACCCACATGACTTCCCCCCGGAACGCTTTGGCCGCATCCTATCTGCGCAGGCAGGTGTTGCGCAACCGACAGTTGTCAAGTCGGATCGCATCCCTTGCGGACGACTTTCAGGCTTGCCTTTACTTTGTAACGCGGTATCCTTTGCGGTACAAAGTGACTGGCGAGCCGGTCCTTGAGCGTGGGTGGAGCGAGGTTTTGGCGTTGCCGATGCGCGATCTCGACAAGGCACTGGCCGACATCGTGGCGATCCGCAGCCAGATTGCGGCCGGCACGGCGTTCCGCGGCTACGGTCCGGCAACAATGGCTGCGACCGGTGCGGTCGCGCTTGTCACCGCGATCCTGCAATTCTGGTTGCTCGGCGATCCCACGAGCGAGCCGCTCGGGTTCTTTTTCGGCTGGTTCGTTGCGGCAACGCTGTCCGGCCTGATGATCTGGATCGAGATGCGCGCGCGCTCCCGCCGTCACCATTCGGGCCTCGCGGATGCCATGATCCACCAGGCGGTCGAGCAGTTTTTGCCCGCGGGCGTCGCCGGCGTTCTGCTTGCGGTGGTGATGTGGAAGTTCGCCGCCGAGACGCTGTGGCTCCTGCCGGGGCTGTGGCAGATCCTGGTATCGCTCGGCATCTTTGCGTCCGTCCGCTCGCTTCCGCGCAGCGTGGCATTCGCCGGGGCCTGGTATTTCATCTCGGGCTTTGCGGTGGTGCTGCTGGCGAGCCGGACCCACATGCTGTCGCCATGGACCATGGGACTGCCCTTCGTGATCGGCCAGTCGGTAATGGCGGCCATTCTGTATTTCGCGTCCGGAGACAATGATGACGAAGACTGACAGCGCGCCTTTCTCCTATGAAGGGCTCGACCGGGTGATCCACGAGAAGGCGAGGCTCGGGCTTCTGACGTCGCTGATGGCCCATCCGAAGGGGCTTGCGTTCGCCGATCTCAAGCAGCTCTGCGGCCTCACTGACGGCAATCTCAGCCGGCACCTTGCCGTGCTCCAGGAGGCCGGCCTCGTCGACGTGACCAAGGGCTACGAGGGCAACCGCCCGCACACCACCTGCCGTCTGACCAAGACCGGCCGCCGCCGCTTCCTCGACTATCTCGCCGTGCTCGAGCGTCTGGTGCGCGACGCTGCCAAGGCTGCCGGTCGCGAGGCGCCGCCGCTCGGCCGCCTCGGCATTCTCCCGACCTGATCGTCCCCCTTTTTTGACCGGAGACTTTGCGATGCAAAGTGACGTCACGTCCCACAACGAGAAGCTTCATGTCGGCATCATCATGGACGGCAATGGAAGATGGGCAACGCGGCGCGGGTTGTCGCGCGTCCGCGGCCACGAGGCCGGCGTCGAGACGATCCGCCGCATCGTCGAGGCCGCGCCCAGGCAGGGCATCGGCACGCTGACGCTCTACGCGTTCTCGACCGACAATTGGCGCAGGCCCAAGGCCGAGGTGATCGCGCTGATGACGCTGTTGCGCTTCTATCTCGCCAACGAGGTGCAGAGCCTGGTGAAGAACGGCGTGCGCCTCAGCGTGATCGGCCGCCGCGACCGCCTGCCGGACGGCATCGCCACCGCCATCGCGCGTGCGGAGCATGCCACCGCACACGGCAGCACGCTGCATCTGCGCATCGCCGTCGACTATTCCGCGCGCGACGCCATCCTGAATGCGGCGGCAAAGGCCGCCGCGCTGACCAACCTCACCCGCGAAGCCTTCTCGCAGCTCGTCACCGGCGAGCCATCCTTGCGCGACGTCGATCTCATCATCCGCACCTCCGGCGAAAAGCGGCTGTCGGACTTCCTGCTGTGGGAAGGCGCCTATGCCGAGCTGCATTTCACCGAGCGGATGTGGCCCGAATTCGAAGCGAGCGATCTCGCCGAGGCCTTGGCCTCCTTCCATGGCCGCGAGCGCCGCTTCGGCGGTCTTCAGGCCATCATGCCCGAGGAGGTGCCATCACTCTCCCGTGTGTGACAGACGGAACGGATGAATGAGCTGTTCGTTTTCGGTCGCGTGATTGGCAGCAATGTCCAAGCGGCTCCTGGGAACCTTCGGCTAGGTGCCAACTCGGTCGCCGATGTCTTCCGGCGCAGGGGCCTTGGCTTCCGGATGATGGCGGCGAAACGCGCGCGATCGATCTCGGCCACGGCATGATCGCCGGCGAGACCGCACGAACGAATGCTGAAATGCGCGGCCTTGCGAGGAGGCAGGATTTAGCGATACCGGCCGCGGAGACTGGCAGTCGGTTCATCTCGCAAAACACCTCTCGCGCTAACCGGGCTTGCCGAAAACGGGTGCGTGGCGCGCCCGAAAACCGCTGCATGTTTCTCCGGATCGTGCTCTACTGTCCTCTCGTGGCGGGAGTTTTCGCAAGATGCGCGCAATCCTGGATCATTGCACCGGCGGAACAGAGCGGCAGGTTGCGGCCGGCGCGCTCGTCGTCAGCGAGGGCGGCACCAGCAGCGGTCACCTCTACGTGCTCGTGGAGGGAAAGCTCGAGGTGCTCAAGAGCGACACGGTGGTCGCGACCATTGCCGAGCCCGGCGCCGTGTTCGGCGAGATGTCCGTGCTGCTCGGGCTGCCGCATACCGCAACGGTGCGGGCCTGCGCGGAGTCGATCATCTACGAGTTCGAGGACGCGGCGTCATTCCTCATACAGCGGCCGGAGGTGGCGCTGCTGCTCGCGCGCACGCTGGCGCAGCGGCTCAACGTCGCCAACACCTATCTCGCCGATCTCAAGCGGCAATATGCCGGCCACGGCACGCATCTCGCCATGGTCAGCGAAGTGCTCCAGAGCATGATCAACCTGCCGCCGCTCGAGGTCTCGCCAGGCTCGGATCGGCAATCCGACCCAAGGATGTGAGCCAGTCCGGAGGCTCCTCGATATAAGCAGCCGGCCGCTTCAGCGGTGCGCTGAGATCGATCCACTGTGCTTCGCCTGCTGCAAGCCAGAACGCCTTGTCCGCATCGAGATCGAGCACGATATGCGTCGGCGGTCGTCCCGGTTGCAGGCCCGCGTTGAACACCCACGTATGGCCCAGCCGGTCGAACCACGAGCCGTCTATGATGAAGGGCGATTGATGTACATGGCCCGAGATCACCATCGAGGGCTGATACTGCATGATCCACTGCACCAGCTCGACGTCGCCGAAGAAGCGCTTGCCGCCCCAGCTCGTCGGTGAATTTGCCGGTGGCGCGTGATGCGCCCAGATCCATCGCCGCGGGCGGCTCAGGGAGGCATCGCGCAGCTGGTCGGCGAGACGCTGCTTGACCAGCGGTCCGTCCCACCACGGGCACACCGTGAACAGCGTGTCGCCAACGGTGAGATTGTCGCTGTCGCAGGCGATGCCGAGCTCTCGCACCTCCGAGATCCAGCGCGATATCTTTTCGCCCTCCGCGTTGCGCTCGTCGAGGTCGTGATTGCCGGAGCAGAGAATGACCCTGGTCTGGGCTGCAAGCAGTGCAAGGTACTTCTTCACCACCAAGATCTGGGCGCGGAAATCCACCATCGAGCCGACGTCCAGCGCATCGCCCGCGAAGATCACCAGATCAAATTGCGGCGCCGCACTGACCAGCCAGTCGAGCTGCGGCAGCGAGTAGTGCAGGTCGGCCACGACCAGGCAGCGCATTGCGAATCCGTCTAAGAGGGAGCGAAAATGTCTGGGAATTCCAAAACGTTATAAAGCAAGAAGCGGACCAGCGCCGCCGCAAATCCAGCGGCCGAACGGAAGCATGCGGCGGCGCCGTCGCAGGCGCAAGTGGCGCGGCGTCGCAGGGCTGGACCGGGTCATTGAATTCTGATGTCGTGACGGGTCCCAACGCGGTGACCGCATGACCTCCTTCAAGACCGTTCGCGCCCGCGCCGAGAAGCGCAAGGGCGGGCCCAAGGCCCTCGACGAGCTGATGCCTGAAAAGCCCGACCTGAAGGGTCTCGCAAAACTCGGCGACGACCGCATCCTCGCCGAGATGACCAGGCGGGTGTTTTGCGCGGGCTTCGCCTGGAGCGTGGTCGACGCGAAGTGGGACGGTTTCGAAGACGCCTTCCTGCGCTTCCAGCCGGCCAAGCTCACGTTCCAGCCCGAAGATTACTGGGAAGCCCTGCTGCGTGACACGCGGATCGTGCGCAACGGCGCCAAGATCATGTCGGTGCGCGACAACGCCGCCTTCGTGCAGGGGATCGCGAAAGAGTACGGCAGCTTCGGCAGGTTTCTGGCGAAATGGCCGCCGTCCGACGAGATCGGCCTGCTCGATCTCCTGACCAAGCGCGGTTCCCGGCTAGGGGGCAACACCGGGCAGATGCTGCTGCGCTTCGTTGGCTGGGACGGCTTTGTCACCTCGAAGGACGTCGTCGCCTGCCTGCGCGATGCCGGCCTCGACATTGCCGAAGAGGTGAAGTCGAAGGGCGATCTCGCCAGGGTGCAGGCGCAGTTCAATGCCTGGGCCGAGGAGACCGGACTGCCCTACACCTATCTGTCGCGCATCTGCGCGCTCTCGGTTGGCGAGAACCGGAGCGAGTAGCCGACAGTGGGCGCCTGCAGAGATTGATCGTGGACATCGTGTGGCGATCCCGCGTCGTGAGCGTGGCCGATGCAACGCGTGATCACGAAGTACATTTTGCAGGAACATTTGTGCGCCGCACCCGTTCAGACGTTTGAGCCAGGCGACACAGGCGCAGGGAACGCCCGCCGGCCAAACCCCGGCTCAAGCCCACGAAACCCGATGTGATAGAAACGGAACAGCTCATGAAGCTCACATCCGAACAGGTGAAGCAGACCGTCAACCAGCTCGGCGCCCAGGTGCTGCCCGACGAACACCCCGCCATGCCGGAGCTCAACAGCATGTTCGGCGAGCACACCTTCTTCGTCGACGAGATGGGATTGAAAGTCCTCGAGCCAACTCCGTCGCTTGGTGCGGGACGCCAGACCGGCGAAGTCGTCAGCCTCGCCGACTGGAGCGATGCGGATCTGACGCGCCTCACGGCGCACGAGCCCGAGCCGACCGGCGTGATCGTGGTGTTCGAGCACGTCCGGCATTGATTTAACGTTGGCGTACCTCAGTGACACCTGTAACACAACCATCCTTCGCGAAGGCGAAGGATGGTTGCTCCGCGCCAGACGTATGGCGCCTTGCCGCTATCAGATCTTCTCGTTGAGAATGACGCCGGACAGCGAAGGATCGCGGGCATTCGTCGTGCCGTTTGATCCCGTCCCGCTATAGGTCGGATCCGTCAGCGAATCTTTCAGCGACTGAAGGAATTGTTCGAGCAGGTCCGTCGCCGAAGTGCCACTCGACGAACTATCGCTGCTGCTGGTCGTGGAAGACACGCTGGTCGTCGTCGTGTCGCTTGATCCCGTCGCGCTGGAAGAGGTCGAGCCGGTGAGCGAGTCCTTTAGCGACTGAAGGAATTGCTGAAGCAGGTCCACCACGGAATTGCCGCTCGACGAGCCATCCACGCCGCCCGCCGGAGGAGGTCCGCCGGCCGGCGGCGGTCCTCCTCCCGGTCCGTGGGAGAAGGCCGCCTTGAAAACACCTTGCAGCTCGGTGGCCTGCTGGTCGGTCAGCTTGCCGGCCGAAACTTCCTGCTGGATCAGATCATCGATCTTCGACTTGATGGTGTCAGGTGATGATGTGCTGCCGTCGGATTGATCGCTCGCCCCGCTCGATTGCAAGGAGGAGTCGATGTCATTGAGCGCGGACGACAGTGCCGACTGATCGGACGAACTGATCGTGCCGGAGCTGACTTCCGATTGCAGCTCATCCTGGAGTTGCTGCAATGGCGATGTGTGGTGATGGGACGAGAGGCCCGAAATCGAGGTCATGGTGGCTTTCCGTGCTTTTGGTGGACTTGAGCTGACGTGGCCCCAAGTCACATCCAGTCCTGAGTTCGCAGTCCTGAGTTCACCCTGGCGATTGGATTTGCCCGGTCGGGCGGTGGTAGGCATGGGAGCTGTCGCGGAGCCGTTGGAGGTGGGCGGCGCGGGTTGCCAAATATTGCCATTGAACAGTCAGAAATATTCAGAAATAAAATAGATGAGTTTGATGCGATACTCTTTCCTGTCCCGTTCCCAAAGACGACCTCAATCGGACCGCTGAACCGCATGTCGACCCTGGAAGCCGCATTGCGAGGAGGCGCGGTCGTCATTCTTCTCTTCCGCGTGGCGGTGGCCGCGCGCGATGCGCGGCGCAATCCCATCAGCCGCTATTCCGTCTTGCTGAACTTGAGCATCGCGGCCTATATCGTCGACTCGGCCCCGGGCTTCGGTGCGCTGGCTCTGCCGCTGCGCATTCCGGTCCATCTCGTCAGCGCAGTAATGCCGGCGGCGTTCTGGATTGCAGTGAGCGCCATCTTCATCGACGAGTTTCGCCTGCGCTGGTACCATTTGCTCGGCGGCTTCGCGTTGATGGGGCTCGCGCTGATCGACATGTCCAGGCATCCGATGTCCGTCGATGTGGCGCGCACCTGTCTGTCGGTGTCCCTTCTGCTGCTGGGCATCTGGCATGTGCTGTCGGGGCGTGCGACCGACCTCGTGGAGAAGCGGCGACGGCTCCGCGTCTGGTATGCAATTGTCACCGCGCTCTATGCCCTGTTCATCATCGCCTCGGACTGGCTCTGGCCCGGTGGCCTTTCGGCGTCATCGCCCTCAGCCTCGCCAACGCGAGCCGGGCTGATGACGCTGATCTTTCTGTTCGCCGTGCTGGGGCTTACGCTTGCCTCGACAGAACTGCCGTCGGTGCCCGCGCATGCGCTGGCAAGCCAGCCGGCCCCGATTTCGCGTGATCCACCAGCGGCGGCGCCCGCAGCTGATCCCGATGCGGCCCAATTCAAGGCGCTGCGCCGCCTGCTCGACCACGACAAGGTCTTTCGCGAACCGGACCTGAGCATCGCTACACTGTCACAAAAGCTCGACATTCCGGAGTACCGTCTGCGTCATCTGATCAACCGGCAGCTCGGTCATCGCAATTTCAGCGCCTTCGTCAACGGCTATCGCCTGGCTGAAGTCGAGGCCGCGCTGAGCGATCCTGCGCAAGCCGCCGTGCCGATCCTGACCATTGCGCTCGACGCCGGTTTCGGCTCGATCGGGCCATTCAATCGCGCCTTCAAGGCGCATACCGGCCTGACGCCGTCCGAGTATCGGCGGGCTCGCGCCGGCGGCGGCCGAAACCTAGCCGTTTCCTGATTTGACGGGCCTTTTGCAGGAATTCGGCCAGTCCCAGTTCAGGAATCGGCGCGCCACCACGTCTTGCCCATGCAACCTGTTGCCCCGCAGGCGATGAGCCTGCGGATACGAGGTTGCGCATGAAGCCATTAATCTCCGTTCTGCAATTCTCCCTTCCCGCCGTGATCGTGATCGCGACACTGGAGGGTCTCGTCCTGGCCCTGGTGATGCGCCGTGACTACAATTGGCGCGCCTATTGGGCCTCGCTCGCCGATGCGCTCGGCCGGCAATATCTCGTCTACACGCTGTTGCCGCTCAGCATCGCGGCAGCCGCTGGTCGATCTGGCCTGGAACCATCGGCTGTTCACCGTCTCGCTCAACAGCGCTCTCTCCGTGGTCGTGCTCGTGATCGCCCAGGACTTCAGCTATTACTGGTTCCATCGCGCCAGTCACCGCGTTCGCTGGTTCTGGGCGACGCATGCGATCCATCATTCCTCGAACGAGTTCAACCTCGCGGCGTCCTACCGCTTCGGCTGGACCGGGAGGCTGACCGGTGCGGCGATCTTCTACGTGCCGATGATCTGGCTCGGCTTCGCACCGGGACCGGTGTTCATCGCGGCCGGCATCAATCTGCTCTACCAGTTCTGGCTGCATGCGGAGTGGATCCCGAAACTCGGCTGGCTGGAATATGTACTCAACACGCCCTCGCATCATCGCGTGCACCATGCCTGCAACGCGGAGTATCTCGATCGCAACTACGGCGGCATCTTCATCGTGTTCGACCGGATGTTCGGCACCTTCGTCGCCGAACGCGACGACCTGCCGTGTCACTACGGCCTGGTGAAGCCGCTGCGCTCCAACAATCCGGTCGTCATCGCGTTTCACGAATGGGCGGCGCTCGGGCGCGATCTCTGGCGATCGCCTACCTGGCGGGGACGGCTCGCCTGCCTGATCGGCCCGCCGGGTGACGATCCGGCGGCGCCGGTGGTCGCGACGCCGACGGCGCGCGATGCCGGTCAAAAGGTCGAGGTTGTGGTGGGATGAAGTGGCGCGCCGTTCAGAATAAAACTGCGAACTCATATATAATTGAAATTGCTATAAAATTCATTGCGCCCAATTCTGTTGGGAGCGCCACCTCACCTGCTACGCCCCCACGTCGGCGAATAGGTAGCACAAAATGCGCCGGCGGCTCTCTCACATCCGCTCAGCGTCCCTGAGGACCGCGATCGTCAGCAATGCTATCGCGGATCAAATCCGATCTCAGTCTCATTCCGCCCGTCGACGATGCGAGCGCCGCGACGCAAAGCGCCGCTGTCACCCATCCAGGTGATTGACAAAGCCAGAACCGGCGGCGGGTCAGCCGAGATGTTGAAGTGGTTGGTCGACGAGCGCGCCGATCGAACTGCACATTGCACATTCCGGTGCTTGATAAGTCCACCCGTGACGATGCGACGTTCTCGCCTGCAGGCTCCTACAATCAGGAAGCCGAGGTCTACATCTGTCCAGCCGGCAAGGTGTTGCCCTCTACCGGCACTCGTGCTGAACGATGGAGCAACGCTACTCTATCGCGCCAGCAAACATGACTGCGACGCCCGCGAGCTCAAATTTGATCTGTCATTCGATGGCTTTAAAACGACCAGGCATCGCCATGTGGCGAAGGGACCTGAATACGTGCGGCGTCGAACTTGTCGATCGAAAAGCGTGCGTCGTCCAGACCTAAAGCTGGCGCCAACGGCGCAAAACCTAATTGACGTCCTTGGGGACATTTGCTCTGGTAACGGTATCCTATCTGCCTTGGGGGCTGCGATGCGCGCAGATATTTTTAGCCCTGTTGCGACTGTTGCTCTTCTAATTCTAGCCGCGGGCGCCAATACGCATTCGGCCGGCGCCGCTGACCTCGGGATAATGACGTCGGGCCCGAACGCTGTTGGAAGATGTAACAAAATCGTCTTCAGATGCGACAACGGGCAAACCTACCCGCTCTGCCCGATTGCCGTGAGCGTCGTCGGTGAGGTCGTCACGGCTTCCCTGCGCACCGGCCGTGGCTCAACACACGTGCGGATGATCCCAATGGGAGTTGGTTACCGCTACGCCGGGCGTGGAATTTGGGTGGATGGCTTCCGCGAGAACGCGCTTTTGAATTTCGGAAAGCATAACCAAATTGCCTGCACCGTTCAGCCTTCCTGAACGCCACCGCCTCACCCCGAATCGAGGTCACTATGCGGAAGCCATTGTTCGTAATGTTCGCCGCGGTCATTGTTCTTTCAAGCGGGAATGCCTACGCTGGGCCCTATCCGTTCGGCGACGAGCCGTATCGCCTGGACTGGGGATACGATCCCCAGATCCAGTCGGGCTGTTTGAAGTGGAATTGGCAACAATATCATTGGAACAACCACTGTCTGATCTATGTGCAGTCCAAGGCGTACATGTACCCAAAGCGCGCGGTCCTGCGGGTCAAAGGATAGGCTAGCGATGTAAAGGCCGGTGAAAGGTTCCTCGACCACTCAACGACCCGCGCATCCTCCATAGGGCTTGCCAGTTCTGCGGTAATCTCGTCTATGGCACCTTCGATGGCCAACCGATGTTACCCCGTCACGTAGCATGGTTCTGCTTCTCTCGGTGCACGGTTCTACCTCACCATCCCGTCGAGCCGCCTGTCGTAGCACGTCGAGACGAGTTCCTCCTTGTTTACCAGGCGAGGAATTGCTTCGCATACGGCGTGAAATCTTAATCTGGATTTAACGTGCGCGTGCCTCGAATGTCGTCTATGAGTTGGCTGCACCTCGCATGCTGTCCTGGGGAATGACCATGATCGTAGATGGTGACCTCGTTAGGTCGAAGACCTTGGCTCGCAGCCTTTGCGTCGTGCTCGCTTTAATATTGTCTGCATCCTTGCTGTCATCTCAAGCGCAGGCAGGAGAAGCATTTGGCGGTCCGACGTTTCGAAAAGGGTTGTGGCGTTTTTTTCGAACCCTGGAAATCGTTAAGCCTCAAAACATCAGGCATAAGTTGCTCGAGCGGGAGATGACGCGGTGTGTCGATCCGACCCATGCGATGAAAGCCACTTTCTCATCCGCGTCCATCGGAAGCTGTCACTCTTCCAGACCGGAAAAGGTCAGCAACAAGTACATCTTCGCGAACCGGTGCGATTACATGGGGCCTGTTAGCACGGTCATCACCGTGCAAAGCGACGAAGCTTACACTGAGGTCAACCAGGTTACAGTGGGCAAGCTTCCCAAGGACGGATCTAGTGATTGCCAAGAGAATTGGTGATTGCGGCGAGGATAGTGCAGCCTTAAGCGCGCCATCCGATTTGACGATCGAGCACTCGATATCAGCATGACGTATCCTGATCCCACCGTCGACCGCATCGGCGCATTTGCAGATGCTGCCGCATGAAGATCGTTTGCCGGACCTGACATGCTGCCGTCAGATGATTCTTGCCGGCGTCAGTTCGAGCGTCGTGCGCTCGGGCCATTGGGCCTCGCGGTTGATGCAAAGATGAGAATTGGCCGCTGAATTAGCCTTCGGTAGTCGGTTGCGCGATGTTGAAGAGTCAAGTGCGAGATTTCTCGGATCAAATCCACCAAGCGTTTGCCGCTATTCGAAGCTGCCGCTTCAGCTCGAAATGTGCCCGCTAAGATGTTTCTTTGGCCCCCAGGCCCGCTGACCTTGACCGTTATTTTCTGGATTTCCGTTCGTCCGCCGGCGTATTTGACCTCAATCGTCAGAACATCGTCGCCCAAAAAATTCCGGCGGCGATTTATAGAACGCGACGTAAGCGGGCACTTCTAACGCAAGGCAGGCCTTGTAGTTGGTAGCCTTCGCCTTCGCGGTCTTTACGACGACTTTGCCAGCGGTCGGTGGGCTGACCAGTCGAATGGTCGGCAACGGGCCCGACGTGCAGTCAGGTAACACGTTCAAGTATACGCCTATTCGGGTGTCCTTATTTGGCACCGCAGTGACCGAGCGCTCGACGGTCCGCTCCATCGGAACCTGCGCGGCTGCCGCGCCCATCGAACCCACAAGCAGGCCCAGGATGCATGTCTGAGAGATTACCCGCATCGATCACTCCCAAATTGCCGCGCAAGTGAACAGCCTAAGGTCAAGAAGTGGCCTGTCAAAAGATTAATGTTGGTCTAACCTCTTGTCCCGGCAGCCTTAGTCTGTCGCCTTTACCAAATTCGCAGCGAAGGTATTGATTAACCAAACACATTTCTTGACCCTCGACGGGGTTAACAATAGGTTAAAGCGGCACCTTCTGGGGAAAGGTTCTGCAAATTCATCCGACCGTCAGGATCGGCGGAGTAGAGTGTATGAACGGTCCATTTCAGGTTGCTCAGGCTAGCGGCACCGCCGCCTCCAGCACCACGGCACCCCTGTACGAATTTACAAACTGACGAAGCCGCTCACCGATCAGGCGGTGATGGTCAATCTCGGCTACGACCAAAAAGTAAAGGTCGATTTCTCTGCAATTGCCAACGAAAAAATCACGCTCGTTCACGTCGGCGAAAAACTGATCATCCTGTTCGACAACCAATCGACAGTGACCGTCGAGCCGGTTTTCAAGTCGCGGGCGGATGGGCTTGGAGACGAAACGCGGGATGATATCACGGTTGAGATGGCGCCTGGTCGCGACATCTCCGTCAAGGAGTTTGCAACACTATTCCCGATCACGACGGATATTTCAGTGTTGCCGGCGACCGACCAGGACGGCAATTCGAACGCCAACGCGCAGGCAAGCGGTGCATACTTCAGCCCGTTTTCGGTGGACCCGTTGGACCCCGTGCCCCTCAATCAACTGGCCCCGCAGGAAGAATTGGGGAACTTTGTTATCGAGATCCCGACGGGTGGCACCAGCATCCTGGGCGCGCCGGCTGGCATCGTCATCTCGGAAGAGACGCCCCCGCCGGCAGCTCTTCCGACGATCCTGGCTGGCCTTGTCCCTGAGCTGGTGGTGGATGAAAGCTTCCTGACGGCCGCAACCAACGTTATTCCCGGCTCCACCCCAAATGCGGCGCTGACCATTGCCACAGGCGTTGTGCCATTCATCGTCGATGCCCCGGCCGGCCAGCAGTCGCTGACCTTCGCGCTTTCGGTTAGCGCTGCGGGCGTGGATTCCGGCCTGATCGACTCTCAAACTAGCCATCACGTGTTCCTGTTTCTGGAGAACGGCGAAGTTGTCGGCCGTGAGGGTGTCAATTCCGCCGCGGCGGTAGGCGGGGCGAGGGATTTCACGATTTCGGTTGATGCGGCTGGTACGATGACCCTGACAGACCTCCGGTCAGTGCATCAGGGTGTCGGCGAGCCGGGCGATATAAGCGAGGGAACTCATCTGCCTGCTGGCTTGGTCTCGCTGACCGCGACGGTCACCGACATAAATAACGCAAGTGCAAGCGCGGCTGTCGATGTCGGGCCATTTCTAACTCTCCTGGACGACGGTCCGAGCATCACGGCAATTGGTACCGGGCCTGCGATGTCGGTTGACGAGAGCTTCCTGCCGAACGGTTCCACGCCGGATCCGGCGCTGACGGTTTCGACCGGTGACTTCTCTGGGGCGTTTACTTCGGTCCAGGGCGCTGACGGCGCGACGATCGCCTATAGGCTTGGAGTGCTATCTCCGGGCGTGGATTCTGGCCTCACTGACTTGCGGAGCGGGGAGAATGTGCTGCTGACGGTGAACGGCGGCGGTGTTGTTGAAGGTCGCACGGCGGTTGGCGGCGACCTTGTATTCACGCTTGTAGTAGATGCGTCAACGGGCGTGGTGACGCTGAGCGACTTCCGCGCGGTGCATCAGGGCGTGGGCGAGGACCCGGACCAATCTGAGGCAATCAGCCTGAACAGCGTCGCCAACTTGGTGACGTTGACCGCGACGATTACGGACGCGGACGGCGACAATCAGTCTGCGACCATCGACCTTGGCAAGCAGGTATTCTTCCTGGACGACGGCCCGAGCGAAACTGCGGTGTCGTCGGGCGTGACGGTGGCGCTGGACGAGGGCAATACCGATACCGGCTCGCCGCCGACCAGCACGCCGGCGACGATCAACACCGGCGCCATTGTCAAGGGCGACGATCCGGACGTTGCCGGCAGCGGCTACATCTCGCACGCGGTGAGCGCGGGCTCGCTGGTGTCGCCGACGTCCACGTTTGGCGCGGACGGTCCCGGCAGCGCGGTATATGCGCTGACGGTGGACAATGCGACCTCTGGGCTGTTGGTGACCGACGGTTCGGCGATCAACCTGCAGCTGGTGAACGGCGTGGTGGTGGGCGTGGTGTCGGCCGGCACGTTCAGCGGCCAGGCGGCGTTTGCGATCTCGATCGATCAGCAGTACGGGCGTGGTGACGGTTGAACAGTATCTGTCGCTGCACCAGGACAGCCTGACCGACACGCCGGACGACACGGTGTCGATGCTGGCGGGCCGGCTTGGCATCACGGTGACGGCGACCGACGCAGACAATGACCAGGCGACTGGGCACGTCGACGTGTCGGCCCAGATCAGCTTTGCCGACGACGGTCCGCGCGTTACCGCAGTGTCGTCGGGCGTGACGCTGGCGCTGGACGAGGGCAATACCGATACCGTCGCGCCGCCGACCAGCACGCCGGCAACCATCAACACCGGGGCGATCGTCCAGGGCGACGATCCGGATGTCGCGGGCACGGGCTACATTTCGCACGCGGTGAGCACCGGCGCGCTGGTGACGCCGACGATCGCGTTCGGCGCGGACGGTCCGTTGGCGGATCGCCGGCCACGGCAACGAGCTATGCGCTGACGGTGACCAATGCGGTGTCGGGCCTGTTCGGTGACCGACGGTGCGGCGATCAACCTTGTCGACATCAACGGCGACGGCAGCGTGATTGTCGGCGTGGTTCAGGCTGGCAGCCCTTTGCCGGCCAGGCGGCGTTTGCGATCTCGATCAACCGCGGACCGGCGTGGTGACGGTTGAGCAATATCTGTCGCTGCACCAGGACAGCTCGACCAACACGCCGAATGACCTGGTGTCGCTGGCGCGGGACTCGCTGGCGGTGACGGTGACGGTGACCGACGGCGACGGCGACAAGGCGAGCGCGCCGACCGATGTCGTCGGCCCAGATCAGCTTTGCCGACGACGGCCCGACGGCGCCGGCGGTGACGGTGAGCGCGGCGACGGTGGGTGTTGACGAGACGCCTGCGGTGCAGACCACGGGCGGGGCGAGCGATGTCCTGGGCTCGACCGCGATCAATTTCAACGGTGCGGCGACCACGGTTGCGGGGCTGTTTGCGGGCGTTGCCAACAAGGGCACCGATCCCGATGTTCCGGCTGGCTTCGCTGGACAATGGCGCGCTGAGCTTTGCCTCGAGCGGGGCGAGCAGCATCGTGACGGTGACGGGCGGCGCCTTTGGCGCGGACGGTCCGGGCACCACGAGCTCTGCGCTGAGTGTGACCAATGCGGCGTCTGGGCTGACCCTGACCGACGGCACGGCGATCACGCTGTCGCTGGTCGACGGGCAGATCATCGGCACGGTGGGGACGATGCGGTCAATCCGAGCTGACCGGCAAGGTGGCGTTTGCGATTGCGCTCGATCCGCTGACCGGCCAGGTCTATGTGGCGCAGTATCTGTCGCTGCACCAGGACAGCGCGACCAACACGCCGAACGACCTGCTGTCGCTGGCGGCGGGATCGGTCGCGGTGACGGTGACGCTGACCGACGGCGACGGCGACCAGGTCAGCTCGACGGCGACTGACATCGGCACCCACATCAACTTCCTGGACGACGGTCCCGACGGCGCCGGTGGTGACGGTGAGCGCGGCGACGGTGGGTGTTGACGAGACGCCTGCGGTGCAGACCACGGGCGGGGCGAGCGACGTCCTGGGCTCGACCGCGATCAATTTCAACGGTGCGGCGACCACGGTTGCGGGGCTGTTTGCGGGCGTTGCCAACAAGGGCACCGATCCCGATGTTCCCGCGGCTTCGCTGGACAATGGCGCGCTGAGCTTTGCCTCGAGCGGGGCGAGCAGCATCGTGACGGTGACGGGCGGCGCCTTTGGCGCGGACGGTCCGGGCACCACGAGCTCTGCGCTGAGTGTGACCAATGCGGCGTCTGGGCTGACCCTGACCGACGGCACGGCGATCACGCTGTCGCTGGTCGGCGGTCAGATCATCGGCACGGTTGGGGCCGATGCGGCCAATCCGAGCTGACCGGCAAGGTGGCGTTTGCGATTGCGCTCGATCCGCTGACCGGCCAGGTCTATGTGGCGCAGTATCTGTCGCTGCATCAGGACAGTGCGACCAACACGCCGAATGACCTGCTGTCGCTGGCGGCGGGATCGGTCGCGGTGACGGTGACGCTGACCGACGGCGACGGCGACCAGGTCAGCTCGACGGCTGATATCGGCACCCACATCAACTTCCTGGACGACGGCCCGACGGCGCCGACGGTGACGGTGAGCGCGGCGACGGTGGGTGTTGACGAGACGCCTGCGGTGCAGACCACGGGCGGGGCGAGCGATGTCCTGGGCTCGACCGCGATCAATTTCAACGGTGCGGCGACCACGGTTGCGGGGCTGTTTGCGGGCGTTGCCAACAAGGGCACCGATCCCGATGTTCCCGCTGGCTTCGCTGGACAATGGCGCGCTGAGCTTTGCCTCGAGCGGGGCGAGCAGCATCGTGACGGTGACGGGCGGCGCCTTTGGCGCGGACGGTCCGGGCACCACGAGCTCTGCGCTGAGTGTGACCAATGCGGCGTCTGGGCTGACCCTGACCGACGGCACGGCGATCACGCTGTCGCTGGTCGGTGGTCAGATCATCGGCACGGTTGGGGCCGATGCGGCCAATCCGAGCTTGACCGGCAAGGTGGCGTTTGCGATTGCGCTCGATCCGCTGACCGGCCAGGTCTATGTGGCGCAGTATCTGTCGCTGCACCAGGACAGCGCGACCAACACGCCGAATGACCTGCTGTCGCTGGCGGCGGGATCGGTCGCGGTGACGGTGACGCTGACCGACGGCGACGGCGACCAGGTCAGCTCGACGGCGGCTGATATCGGCACCCACATCAACTTCCTGGACGACGGCCCGACGGCGCCGGTGGTGACGGTGAGCGCGGCGACGGTGGGTGTTGACGAGACGCCTGCGGTGCAGACCACGGGCGGGGCGAGCGATGTCCTGGGCTCGACCGCGATCAATTTCAACGGTGCGGCGACCACGGTTGCGGGGCTGTTTGCGAGCGTTGCCAACAAGGGCACCGATCCCGATGTTCCGGCTGGATTCGCTGGACAATGGCGCGCTGAGCTTTGCCTCGAGCGGGGCGAGCAGCATCGTGACGGTGACGGGCGGCGCCTTTGGCGCGGACGGTCCGGGCACCACGAGCTCTGCGCTGAGTGTGACCAATGCGGCGTCCGGCCTGACCCTGACCGACGGCACGGCGATCACGCTGTCGCTGGTCGGTGGGCAGATCATCGGCACGGTTGGGGCCGATGCGGCCAATCCGAGCTTGACCGGCAAGGTGGCGTTTGCGATTGCGCTCGATCCGCTGACCGGCCAGGTCTATGTGGCGCAGTATCTGTCGCTGCACCAGGACAGTGCGACCAACACGCCGAATGACCTGCTGTCGCTGGCGGCGGGATCGGTCGCAGTGACGGTGACGCTGACCGACGGCGACGGTGACCAGGTCACCTCGGCGGCTGATATCGGCACCCACATCAACTTCCTGGACGACGG
>CAWFVZ010000021.1:0-134116 GCA_963819355.1 uncultured Alphaproteobacteria bacterium
TTTAGCAACTTGGATATTTGCTGCTGGGCTGTTTGCCGGATCAGCCGTGGTCCCTGCCCAAGCGACCATTGTAACCGCCACGTACACAGGGACAGTAACCGCTGGGACAACAATGTACTCCCGCGTGCACCGATTTCGACGGGTCCAGCTTTAAGTTAGTTTTCAATTACGATCCAACCATTGCTGGTTTCCAACGTAACACAACGAATTATAGCCACGCATTTGGTGGGGGACCATTCGGCACAGTGCCAATTATCAGCGAGAGCTTCTCGATAAACGGCGGGCCTGCTCTAAATTTTTCGAATTTTGATTCAGGCGTGATCCAGAGCTATAGCGATGAATTTGAGAGCTCACTGGGCCTTGGAAGTTGTTTAAGATCTTAACTCCGCAACTGTTCTTTGTCGAAATTGCATCTGCTTATATCAATGGCCCGAGCAATTCCATTCCGCTGTCGCTAACGTCGCCGTTTACTTACACCTTGCAAGCTGGCGATACAAGCTCTGGGTCAATTGGTTACCGAACATTCAGATTTTACCAGCGGCTTCTTTGAACTAGTGGCCGCTGACCTTTCGCCAACCACCTTGACAGTAACAGTGGCAAAATCAGTGCCCGAACCCGCCACATGGGCAATGATGATCATTGGTTTCGCGGGCGTTGGTTTCATGGCGTATCGTCGGTCGCGAAAGGATCAAGGTCTTGCTCTCGCTGCGGCCTGATCGAACCCATTAACGAACGTGATAGAAAGCCGCCTTCGGGCGGCTTTTTCGTGTGACGCTGGCGTGCGCGCCGTGGTGATGACGCGATGCCGCGCCTGTCCGCGCCGTGATGCTGGTGCCAGAGTTTATCGATGATGGATAAACCCTTCCGGTCGTCGTGATGCGCGACGGCTGGCGATGGTGACGCGGTGGCGCTGTCGTCGCCGTTAGCTAACGGTGACTGGCTGTGGCTGCCGGAATGTCCCGGCGACCTTGGCGCGTGGCGCTGGCGGTGACCGTCCCACGATGGTGGCCCTCCGCAATCGGTCGCCAAGGTACTGTGGAGGGCGAAAGGATGGGCAGGGATCGCGCGACCGCATTTATCGAGGGTATCTGGCGCGAGAAAATCCGTGGTTGCAGTTACGGCGGCGCAGCGAAATGACCCGATGTGCCAACAACCGACATCGGCCCTTTTATCGCTGCTGTCCGGGTTCACACCGGATTTTGCTTTCCACTTCCACGGAGGGCTTGGGTCAATTCCCGGACATCCTTTAGCTCTTCGAGACCATTGACCAGTGACGCGACGCGCTCCGCGCCGACCTTGCCTATGACCGGGACCGCGAAGTTCATGAACTTGCGTTCGAGCGATGATCGCGAGAGCGGGCGTTCCGCGTCGCCTTCGGGAACTTCCACGGTCTCGCGCAAAGACTGACCATCTGCGAACACAATTTCAATGTTTACACCTCGCCCCTTGGGGAGTTTGGCGATGAGCGCCTCTCCGGGCTTTACCGACGTCTTTTCCACCAGTGCCATCACGTCCTGGGCCCGCCAGCGATCTTTCTCGAATTGAGCCACCGTCACATCGCCGTCGAGGAGAGCCATGGCAAGGCAGACGGGGAGGCTGTGATCGGCGGTACCCTTTGTCTGCGGCTTGAATTTCGCCGGGTCGGCGACGCGCTCGATTATTCCGGGATAGGTCTCAACCGTGATCGCCCGAATATTTTGTGCGCGATCCTTGATCTTCGCAGAGAGCGATGCGCCAGCCTCTGCCACGGCTTGCAACTCGATTTGAATGGGAAAGCGTTTGAACGCCACCCGCGGCAGCCGGTATTGCGCAAGCTCAAGGTCAACGGCAAACCCCTCCTTGACGGGCTTCATTTTCGACGCCAGCCACTCCAGCGTGCCGGACGGGCCGGTAAAACCTTGCGCGGCGAGACGCGTGGCGAAAACGCCGTCAGCCGCAGTGGCGGCAAGTCCCATGGCTTTCATCATGCTGATCGCGCCACTATTGACGACGAAGCTTGTGAAGCCACGGGCGCCGGAAATTCCGACCGCGTTGGCGATGGCTTCCTTCGGAAGTCCCCAGACCTTGCCAGCAATCAGAGGGATACCGTAGGCGGCCGCACACAAGGGATGGAAACCACGCTCGATGAAGGAGATCGCGTCATTGACGCGATGCTGGCCTCATAGCCGGCGACCATCGCCTCGATGAGATCACGGCCGCTTCGTCCATTCTCCTCGCAAAGTGCAATTGCCGTCGGAAGCACCTCGCTCGGATGAAGTGGCTCGGTGCCGATATAGGTATCGTTAAGGTCGAGGGAGCGGACGAGGACGCCGTTGACGAACAGTGCGCCTTCTACGGTAGCGGGTCGCGGATAGCCGATCACGGTGGCTGTATTGCCGTCTCCAAAGGTCTTGCGAATTGTCGTCTCTGCTATATTTGCGGGCTCGCTTCCTACCGAACCGAATGCGCATCCGAGCGTGTCAAGAAGCACCCGCTTGGCCGCTGCGATAACTTCCGCAGGCAAGCCTTGATACTTGATGGAAAGTGCAAATTCGGCGAATTTCTGCTCAAGGGTAGCTTTCTGCGGATCTCCCTCGCCAGCGGCAAGGGCTGAACCGATGAAGCGATAACCGTCGGACCTAACGTTTCCCAGAAAGAGACTTGCGGAAATGCCAACCGCAGTTCGCGCCAGAAAGTCGCGACGTTTCATGAATGTCTCCATTATGAATTTGCTTGCAACAGTACGGTTCAGCGCCGGTTAGTGACCCGCCGACGCAAGCGATAGGGCTTTGAACGAAAGTCGCGACAAGTCTGACGGAAATAACAATCACAAACCGGCGATTACCTGCGCCGCTAATCACCAAATGCGGAAACATGAAACCAAAAGCGCTCCTCCATGCCCTCGGCAAAATTCGAGTATGAGCGAGTGCCATGACTTTAGAAAGCTCAATATGTCGGCTTGGGGTCATTCGCGACCAAGGTCGAGACACTTGGGCAGTCGGGTCATGTCCGCGTTGCCGCCGAAACCGGAAGTGAGCTATCCTACCGCGGACCTAAACGGAAATGATGTTTGTGACCGAGACCGTCTCCAAACCCGTCAGCGCGTCGGCACTGGCGCTGCACCTCGATTGCAGCCGGACCGACATCGGCAAGCTTGAAGCCGAAGGCGTGATCCAGCGGCAGGGTGACGGCTTCCCGCTCGACCAGAGCCGAGTTGCCTACCTGCGGCACTTGCGGCGCGAGCGACAGCAGTCGCCCCGCGCGGCGGCTGATGCCGAGTTCACGGCAGCGAAGGCAGAGTTGGTCAGGATCAGGATCATGGAAAAGAAAAAGGTGCTGATCGTCGCGGAGGAAGCCTACGCCCAGATGGAGCAACTGGTCGGGTTGTTTCTGACGGCCCTGTCGTCGATGCCAGCGCAGTGTGCGCCAATCGGCGATTTGCAGACCAGACGCCGCCTTGAGGCACGGGTGTTCCAGACGCGGACCGCCATCGCTGACGCCGCGAACAAGCTGGCGGATCAAGCGGGCGAACCAGCGGATGCCGCCCATGATGGCCGATGCCGAGATGACCGATGTCGAAGTCGCGGATCAGATCGCGCGCGCGGATCACTTCATCGCAGACCTGCGTGTGATGATCGCTGAAGCTATCGCAAACCCGGTCAGCGTCATTGATCAGCATGACCAGTGCTTGGAGCGGATCGCTGCAACGCTGGACGCGGTGGATGCTTGTGGAAGCGTATGGAAGCCTATAGAAGGCTAATTCTCCCTTTGCGGGAGAATGGGGATCGATCTAACCGTTTGAGATAGCAAGCGAAACGCAAGCTTGCGTCCGTCCTGCGTCCCTTGCAGCGGGTTCCGCGCATTCTTGCTATCATCGCCCCATGGAACCGCCTTCGCAGTCCTCATCGGGATCCCAATCCCTTCTTCTTCAGCAGACGCAGATCGCCCGCTGCTTCCGCAAGTAACCAGTCGCGGAAGGTCGCGATCTTTGGCAAGGATGCGGTCGCCTTCGGGCAGAGGATCCAATACGACCTGGAGAGCGACAGCGTCACCGGGAACGGCCGCACGAGGCGGCCATTGATGAGGTCCCACGCAGCCAGCGTTGTCCGCGCCAAGGCAATGCCTTGCCCGTTGATTGCGGCATCGATCACCATGCTCGCGCGATTGAGCACGGGCCCATGCATTGCGGCGGAATCATCGAGGCCCGCTGTCTCCAGCCAGTTCTTCCAGTCCGCCCGGCTATCCATGTGGATCAGCGGAAATTTCAGGATGTCCGCCGGTTTGCCAAGCCGGCGCCGCCCGGACAGCAGCTTTGGGCTGCACACCGCAAACAGTTGTTCGGAGCAGAGTCGCGCCTTGTCGAGGCCGGGCCAGTTGCCATCGCCATGGCGCACCGCGAGGTCCACCTCCTCGCGCGCAAAGTCCACATGGTGGAGCGTCGCCGATACGCGCAGGTCGATCTCCGCATGCGCTTCGGCAAAGTGGCCGAGCCGGTGCACCAGCCATTTGGCGGCAAAGTCCGGCGAGGTCGAAACCGTGAGCACACCGGCATTCTGCCGCTGCAGCAGCCGCTCGGTGCCAATCGCAATACGGTCGAGTGCGTCGCGCACGACAGTGAGATAGTCGCGTCCGGCCTCGGTGATGATCAGGCGCTGCCGTTCGCGATTGAAGAGCTTGATCGCCAACTCGGCCTCCAGCGCCTTCACCTGGTGGCTGACCGCGCCTTGCGTGACGCAAAGCTCTTCGGCCGCGCGCGTAAAACTCTCATGCCGCGCAGCGGCTTCGAAGGCTTTCAGGGCGTTGAGCGGCGGCAGGCGTGGGCGCATCGCATGACTTCATGAGAAAAATTGGGGCAGGCAAGAGAAACGATGCTTTGCGGGAAAGGACCCGACAACACTATTGAACTGCTCCAGTGACGCATTTCAAGAGATTTGGAGCCTGTCGATGTCAATGCTGTTAACCGACCCATGGTCGATCCCCCCGGTGCAGGCCGCTGACCCGGCCACGCCACTTCATCAATCCAGCTCGGGAACGTTACGGCCACCCGGATGGTGGAGTTGGCTCGGCCGGCAGGACCAGCGCACCGCGCTGCGCGAAATTGCCGATGACCCGCATCTGCTCAACGACCTTGGCCTGACGCGCGAGCAGGCCCTGCGCGAGGCCGCAAAGCCGTTCTGGCGCTGATTTCTATCACCACAGAGGAGGAAACGGATGTCCGATCCGATCGTCTACGGTTTTCCACGCAGCACCTTTGTCAGCATCGTGCGCCTGATCCTGACGCACAAGGATGTCGCCTACAGCTTCCACGACCTTGAGCCCGTCATGGGCAAGCCCGAGCACCTGGCGCTGCACCCGTTCAATCGCGTCCCGATCCTCAGGCACGGCGATCTCACGATCTACGAAACGAGCGCGATTGCCACCTATGTCGACGAGGCCTTTGGCGGCGCATCTCTGACACCGAAAGACGTCAAGGCGCGGGCGCGCATGAACCAGTGGATCGGCGCGGTCAACTCTTATTTCTATCCGTACATGATCTACCACGTGACGCACGAACGCTTGGTGTTTCCCGAACTCGGCATCGCGTCGGACGAGAAGGTCGTGGCGCATGCATTGCCCAAGGTCGAAGCGGCGCTCGGGGTTGCCGAACGTGAGCTGGCACACGGAAAGAATTTCTTGCTCGGTGACGAGCTCTCGATCGCCGACTTCTATCTGCTGCCGAGCACGTTCGCGTTCAGCCTGACCGCCGAGGGCCAGGCGATGTATCCCAAGTTTCCCGCGTTCTGCCGGTGGCGGGAACGGATGGACAATCTGCCGGCGACACGGAAGGTTCGCGCGGCCGTGCAGCGCCTTCCGATCGAACACGCTCGGGAATGGGCAAACTCCCATCGGCCGAAATACTGATCACGCCAGGCAAGGCTTGCCTGAGCCAGGTGCCACGGCTAGATTGGCGCCACGGGGACAACACAGGCTCCCCGCCAGACGGCTTTACCGTCCAAGCCTGTGCAACGCTCGGCCTTTCCGAGGAGCTTGCACATGGTCGAACTTCGCAACAAATCCGCAACCGCACAACGAAACGACAACACGATCGCGTTGGCGCACGCGGGCGTGATCGAAATCCCGAACGCTGCCGGCAGCGCGTTCGACCACGGCATCTTTGATCCGAAAAGCGCTCGCGTCTTCATCGCCCACACCGCGCGGAGCACGGTCGAGGTCATCGAAGCCGGCCGGCATCTCGCCACGCTGCCGGGATTCCCGGGTTGCGCGGGCGCCGTTGCCGACGACGGGGAGATTTTGGTCACCAATCGCGGCTCGGCGAGCCTGGCATGGCTCGACGCCGGGACGCTTGCGACCAAGGCAGTCTATGAAACGGGCGCGCGGCCAAACGGCGCGGCGATCGTCAAGCGGCTTGGGCTCGGGATTGCCGCCTGCATCGGCGATGAGCGGGAGTCGCCGACCTTGCAGGCTTTCCGTCTCGGCTCTGGCAAGATCGCAACGCTCGACCTGCCCGGCCGCCCACGCTGGTGTGTAACCGACGCCGCCACCGAGCGGCTATTCCTCTGCATCCGCGAGCCGTCGATGATCCTGGTGACGGGCCTGCCCGATTTGCGCCCGCTCGCGCAATGGCGGGTCCCTTCTGGTGGTGCGCACGGCCTCGACATTGATCATGCGCGTGGCCGCCTTTATGCAGCGTGCGATGACGCAGAACTCGTTGAAGTCGACAGCCAATCGGGCGAGGTCACCAATGTCTGGCCGATTGCGGGACCGCCGGACGTAACGTTTTTCAATCTAGCGACCGGCAACGTCCATGTCGCCATTGGCGAACCGGGGGTGGTCGAAACCATCAATCCCGTCACCGGCATGAGAAAGCGATCGGCCACGGGCGCCGACGCACACACGACCGTGCTGGTGCCGCCGGACCGGCTCTATGTGATTTCGCCAGCCCATGCCGGCGTTGTCGTACTTGCGGATTCCTGAGTCATCAAACGGAGAACACCCATGACCGGGGCTTCTTGCTCTTTCAGGACAATCGCTGCGGGCGTCACGCTGATACTCGCATGCATCGGCACACCGGCATTTGCGGAGGGAGAAATCAGCATGATCCAGATTGACCAAATGACGGTCGGAAAACCGCCGTCCGGCTTCTCGTTTGCGCACACCGGTCAGGGTAGTAACGGCGCATGGACCGTCGTCGCCGATCCCACCGCCAAGGGTGGATTTGCTATCGAGCAAACCAGCACCGACACCACCGACTACCGTTTTCCGCTCGCCATCCACGCGAGCGTATCGGAGAAGAACCTGAAAGCCGAAATCAGATTTAAAGCGGTGGGCGGCAAGATCGATCGCGCTGGCGGCATTGCCGTGCGGATCGAGGGCCCCGACAACTACTACATCGCCCGCGCCAACGCGCTGGAGAACAATGTGCGCTTTTATCGCGTTGTTACCGGCAAGCGACAGCAACTGGGCTCGGCCGACATCCGCGTCACCTCGGGTGAATGGCATACACTGACGCTCGAAGCACGAGGTCAGCACTTTGCGGTCACCTACGATGGCGCCGCATTGTTCGAGGTCACCGACGACACGTTTGCCGAGGCTGGCGGCGTTGCGCTGTGGACCAAGGCCGACAGTGTGACGCGCTTCGACGTAATGGCGATTACGCCTCTACACGCTTCCGCGCGCAATCGCCGCGCGCGGCGTTTGTAGAGGTCGATGAGCTCTCCGGTGACGCGGCGCGCGGGTTCATGCCGCCGGTGCATCAGAGATCCCGCTCCCAGGTTTCGCCGGTCAGGTTCTGGCCAAAGCTGCGGTGCGGCTCGGTGGCGGTCAGCTTGAAGCCGGCGTCCTGATAGATTTTTCGCGCGGCGATCAGATTGCTCTGCGTCCACAGCGTCATCCTGCGATAGCCGCAGGCGCGCGCGAAGGAGACGCATTCGGCGACGAGGCGCTGACCGAGCCCCTGTCCGCGCGCGACCGGATCGAGCAGCAAGAGCCTCAGCTTGGCGACGTCGTCGCTCGCCTTCACCAGGAACACCGAGCCCACGGGACGGCCCTCGATGTCGGCGATCCAGCAGCGCTCGCGCGAGGCGTCGTAGGATGTCATGTATTTGGCGACGATCTCTGCCACCAGCGCCTCGAAGCTGGCGTCGAAGCCGTATTCGCTGGCATAGAGCGCGCCGTGGCTCTGCACCACCCAGCCCATGTCGCCGGGGCGTGGATCGCGCAAGGTCGCGCGTGGTGCCGGCGTGCGGGGCAGGCCGAGCAGCCGCTCGATCGTCTCCATCGCGCCGGTCAACCGCCTGCGATCTTCGCCCGGCAGCGGCCGCAGCATCGCGGCGACGTCGTCCTGCGACAAGCGTTCGAGCTTGGCAAAAGCCTGACGGCCCTTCGCGGTCAGGCTCAACTGGACCTGCCGGCGGTCGGAGGCGAGCGGCTTGCGCGCGATCAGCCCACCCTCGTCGAAACTCTGCACGATGCGGCTGAGATAGCCGGCATCGAGCCCGAGCGCGATGCCGATCTCCTTGGCCGGCTGTTCGCCGCCATGGGCGAGTTCGTAGAGCACGCGCGCCTCGCTCAGCGAGAACGGGCTTTTCAAAAGCTGCTGGTCGAGCACGCCGAGCTTGTGGGTGTAGAAGCGGTTGAAGGCGCGAACCGCCAGAACCTGGTCCTCGGAGACCTGACCCTCAAAGACCTGATCCTCAAAGACCTGGTCGCTGGACAATTGGTCGGTCGAATGCGTGGGGTCGGATGGCATGGGGCACCTCGATACTTGCCATTGTCAAACAACTATTTGACTTTGGCAAGTATTAGATGCGTTCACCCGACCATGACGATCCGGCTTCGCAGCAGCGTCCGGGAGGAGCGGCCGAGCCGCCGCAGCAGCCGCGCCTCGGAACGGCGGGCCTGGGGCGGATAGCCGCCGATCCGGTCGTAATGATCACGCGCGATCAAGAGTCCCTGATCGCCGAGCGGGCCGACCAGCTTACGCACCACGGAGCGCAGGAGGTCGCGAAACCCGGTATCAGCGTAGGGGGAACGGGCGTAGCGGAACACGGCCGCACGATCGCGGCCGCTCGCCGAGACGGCCTGGATGAACTGGGTGGTCTCCTCGATCCAACCGGAATCCAGCACCGCGCCGGCGGGGAGGAACATCAGCCAGGGCGAACGGGCCTGGAGGGCGCCGGCGGCCAGCGCGGCACCTTGCGAGGATCCCTCATAGCCGATGAAACGGCAGCCCGCGACGTCGGCAACGCGCTCGATGACGCCGTTGCGGGTGCCGTCGACCAGAAGCACCTCCCGGACGATGCCGGCCGCAGCACCGGGGACCAGCGCTGCCAGAGTTGCGACCGCGGTCTGCTCGACGCCTTCGGTCGGAATGATGACGCTCAGCATGATTGAGGCTTCGATGTCCGCACTTCGGGAGAAGCGTAGCTCGTTATGAGGTTGTCATAAACATGCGGCGCTGCCGAGCGCAACTTTTTGGCGGAGCTTCGGCGTTCGATGGTAAATCGCCGCCAGCCCATCGCAGCCGAATATGTCGGACGCGGGGGGCACTGTTGCCGAATGTTTCGGCGCAGGCACGTCTTGACGGCAAGAGCACGGGGGTTCTTGCTGATATCGCGCGGTGCGCAGGCGGATCCAGGAAGTGCGAACGGGAAAAACGTGCAATCTTCGCTGCTGAAGAAGGGCTTCGCATGAACGCGGATCAACTTGCTGTTAGCGCAACGGCAGCATCTCCGGGGCAGGACGCCGCTCCGACCTTGCGGATCCGCGCGCTGATGCTGGGCGACCGCATCAATGCCTCCGGCCTCGAACTCGGCCCACTGGTGTCCTCGACGCCGGCGGCATTCCGCGTCCATGCCGGCCTTGCCGTGATCTTCCGCTACGGCGTCGTGGTGCTGATCGGCCTCCTTCCTTCGGAGGAGAAGGTGCTGATCGACAGCCTCAAGCCGCGCGTGATCGGCGAGCTCAGCCCCAATGAGGAGGAGACCGCGCAGGCGCAACTCTGCAAGGACGAGAACGCCGAGGCGATCCAGCCGGGCGGGCCGATCAGTTTGACGAAATTCTCCGACGACCGGCTGCTGCTGGTCGCGGATGCGCTCGCCAAGAGCACGTCGCTGGCGCGTGACGAGCGACGCGTGGCCGCGGTCTTCGACGTGATCGAGCCCCTTGCACGAAAACTCGCCGAGCAGGGCCGCACGCCGCCTCGGCGCAGGGGCATTTTGCAACTGATAGGCAATGCGCTTCTCGTCCAGCAGCGCGTGGCCGGCCGCGTTGCGGTGGCCGAGAAACCCGACGTGCTCTGGGAGAAGCCCGAGCTCGACCGGCTCTATGCCCGTCTCGAAGACGAGTACGAATTGAAGGAGCGTCTCGTCACGCTTGAGCGCAAGCTGACCGCCGTGTCGGCGACGGCGAATGCGCTAACCGACATCATCGACACCCAGCGCTCGCTCCGTCTCGAAATCGCGATCGTCGTGCTGATCGTGATCGAGATCGCGATCGGCTGCTTCCAGATTTTTGCCGGCATTCACTGAGCCTGTTGCAGCACCTCTACGCTGTGCCGCGCGATGGTCAGTTCCTCATTGGTCGGGACGACCAGGATTTCGACGCCACAGTCGCTGCTGTTGATGCGTTCGCGCGCCTCGTCATTGGCAACGGGATCGATGCGCACGCCGAGCCAGGCGAGGCGCTCGCCGATCTCGCTGCGGATCTCCTTGCTATGCTCGCCGATGCCGCCGGTGAAGACGAGGCAGTCCAGTCCGCCCAGCGTGTTCGCCATCACCGCGACGTCCTGCGCCGCGCGGAAGGTGAAGAGATCGACGGCCTCCCGCGCCGCAGCCTCGCCGCTTGCAAGCAGCGTGCGCATGTCCGCGGAAATGCCGGAGACACCGAGCAGGCCTGACTCGTGGTAGAGCAAGTGCTGGACGTCCTCGACCGACATCATCTCGTGCTGTTGCAGATAGAGCAGCACGCCAGGATCGATCGTGCCGCAGCGCGTGCCCATCACCAGGCCGTCGAGCGGCGTCAGTCCCATCGTGGTGTCGACGCTGCGGCCATCGCGCAATCCGCAAAGGCTCGCGCCATTGCCGAGATGCGCGATGACGGTGCGCTTCGCAACGAGCCGCGGCGAGATCGCGGCGAGGCGGCCCGCGACATATTCGAACGAGAGGCCGTGAAAGCCGTAGCGCCGGACGCCGCGCTCTTCATAGCGCCTCGGAATGGCGAAGCGGCTCGCCGGCGGTGCAAGGCTGTGGTGGAAAGCGGTATCGAAGCAGGCGATCTGCATCAGCTCCGGCCGGATCGCGCTGATGGTGCGGACCGGCGCCAGGCAACGCGGCTGGTGCAGGGGTGCCAACGGCGTCAGCGCCTCCAGCTTCGTGTAAATGTCGTCTGTCAACTCGACCGGACCTGAATAGTCCGGGCCACCATGAACGATGCGGTGGCCCACGGCGCGCAGGCGATGGTCGCCAAAACGGTCCTCGATGAAGCCGAGCACGTCGGCGAACAGATGACCACTGTCCGTATCCGACGCGTCCCTCCGCTTCGCGAACAGGTCTTCGCCCGCGGGGCTCTTCACCACGAGCCGCGGCTTCGCCTCGTGCTCGTCGAGCAGGCCCGTGCAGAGCAGGACAGGCTCCATCGCCGAGATATCGAACAGGCCGAACTTGATGCTCGACGATCCCGAGTTGAGGACGAGGACTGCGTCGGACGCCGACATGATGTCAGCCTGCGTTGCCAGGCCACACCCAGTCGCGGATCTCCGGCATGTCCTCGCCGTGCTCGCGTATGTAGCGTGAATGCTCGATCAGCGCGTCGCGGAACTGCTGCTTCACATGCGCGGCCTTGGTGGCGAGCCCGGGCACGCGCTCGATCGCCTCGATCGCGAGATGGAAGCGGTCGAGCTCGTTGAGCACGACCATGTCGAACGGCGTCGTCGTCGTGCCTTCCTCCGCAAAGCCGCGCACATGCATGCCGGCGTGGTTGGTGCGGTTATAGGTCAGCCGATGGATCAGATAGGGATAGCCGTGATAGGCGAAGATCACCGGCTTGTCGCGGGTGAACAGGCGGTCGAAGTCGCGGTCGCGACAGGCCATGCGGATGCTGCTCTTTCGGCTGCAGCGTCATCAGGTCGACCACGTTGACGACGCGGATCTTCAAGTCCGGCAGCGCCTTGCGCAGCAGGTCGACCGCGGCGAGCGTCTCCAGCGTCGGAACGTCGCCGGCGCAGGCCATGACCACATCGGGCTCGCCGCTGCGCGTCTTCCGTGCCGGCCCAAGTCCAGATGCCGATGCCGGCATCGCAATGGGTGATCGGCCTCCTGCATCGAGAGCCATTGCGGCGCGGGCTGCTTGCCGGCGACGATGACATTGATGCGGTCATAGGTGCGCAGGCAATGATCGGCGACCCACAGCAGCGTGTTGGCGTCCGGCGGGAAATAGATGCGGACGATGTCGGCCTTCTTGTTGGCGACGAGATCGACGAAGCCGGGATCCTGATGGCTGAAGCCGTTGTGGTCCTGGCGCCAGACATGCGAGGTGAGGAGATAGTTGAGCGAGGCGATCGGCCGCCGCCACGGCAAGTGCGCGCGAGACCTTCAGCCATTTGGCATGCTGGTTGAACATGGAATCGACGATGTGGATGAAGGCCTCGTAGCAGGAGAAAAAGCCGTGGCGGCCGGTGAGCAGATAGCCTTCGAGCCAGCCCTGGCAGAGATGCTCGCTCAATACTTCCATCACGCGCCCGTCGTGGCGCGAGATGGACGTCATAAGGTTCGATCGCCTCCATCCAGACGCGATCGGTTGCCTCGAACACCGCGTCGAGCCGGTTGGACGCGGTTTCGTCCGGACCCATGATGCGGAAATTGCGCGCCTCTGCGTTGAGGCGGATGACGTCGCGCAGGAATTTGCCCAGCTCGCGCGTCGCTTCGGCCGTCGACGCCGCCGGGCGCGGCGACGTCGATGGCGTAAGCGCGGAAGTCCGGGCAGCTTCGAGCTCGCGTCTTCAGCAGGCCGCCATTGGCATGCGGATTGGCGCCCATGCGGCGATTGCCTGTCGGGCGCCAGTGCCTGCAATTCGGGATGAGCGCGGCCGTTCGCGTCGAACAGCTTTTCCGGCTCGATAGCTGCGCATCCAGTCCTCGAGCATTTTCAGATGCGTCGGGATTGCTCGCGGCAGTTCGCGATCGGCACCTGATGCGCGCGCCAAAAGCCTTCGACCTTCTTGCCGTCGACTTCCTTCGGGCCCGGTCCAGCCCTTGGGGCTGCGCAGCACGATCATCGGCCAGCGCGGCCGCTCGACCGCCTCTGCGGCCGTCGCGCGCGCTCTGCTGGATCGAGCGGATGCTGGCGAGCGCGACGTCGAGCGCGTCCGCCATCGGCCCGGTGCATCACATTGCGGATCGTCGCCCTCGACGAACAGCGGCTCGTGGCCGTAGCCCGCTGAAGAGGTTGCGGATCTCATCGTCAGCCATTCGTCCGAGCACGGTCGGATTGGCGATCTTGTAGCCGTTGAGATGCAGGATCGGCAGCACCGCGCCGTCATGGGCGGGATTGAGGAATTTGTTGGAATGCCAGGACGCGGCGAGCGGGCCGGTCTCGGCCTCGCCGTCGCCGACGACGCAGGCGACGATCAGGTCGGGATTGTCGAACGCCGCGCCATAGGCATGCACCAGCGCATAGCCGAGTTCGCCGCCCTCATGGATCGAGCCCGGCGTTTCCGGCGCGGCGTGGCTCGGAATGCCGCCGGGGAAGGAGAACTGGCGGAACAGCTTGCGCAAGCCGTCCGCATCCGCGTCCGATGTCGGGATAGATCTCGCTGTAGGTGCCTTCGAGATAGGTGTTGGCGACCATGCCCGGGCCGCCATGGCCGGGCCCGCAGACATAGATCACGTTGAGGTCCGAGCGCGCGGATCACGCGGTTGAGATGGGCATAGATGAAGTTCAGTCCGGGCGTGGTGCCCCAATGTCCGAGCAGGCGCGGCTTGATGTGCTCGGGCCGCAGCGGTTCGCGCAGCAGCGGATTGTCGAGCAGATAGATCTGCCCAACGGAGAGATAGTTGGCGGCGCGCCAGTAGCGATCGAGCAGATCGAGTTCACTGCGCGGGGCGTCCGATTGTCGTTGATTTGTCATGTTCCTGCTGACCTTCACCGGAATCGTCACCAACTGTGTTCCAGGGCGATTGATCCTTCGGCAGCATCAAACGGGATCGCCGTGACGCTGCTGTTGCGTGAGGTCAAAGGAGCGCGCCCGAAGTTTGTGCAGCTCTACTTTGCATGGGGTTGTTTTTACGTTTTTGATTCTTGTTCTTGATTTGTTCCTTTTGCGTGCTATCTTGGCTTCATGAGCCCAGCATCCTCTCATGCTCTCAAGCACCCGCCGGTCACGGCGCCCTCCGAGCCGGCGGGTGCGCCTTCTGATTTCCCCGAGCTGGCCGTCGCCATCGACAGCCAGCGCAGGCGAGGCCGGGGCGCACAGTCCAACGCCAGCGGCCGTTACGAGGCCGAGGCGCGCGTCGCCTTCGACGATGGCTGGCAGAGCCTGGAGGAGTTGCCGCCGTTCAAGACGACGGTCGGGGTGGACACCTCGCGCAAGGTGATCACCCGCAACAACTCGCCCGATATCGGCTTCGACCGCTCGATCAATCCCTATCGCGGCTGCGAGCACGGCTGCGTCTATTGCTTCGCCCGTCCGACGCATGCCTATCTCGGCCTGTCGCCGGGGCTCGACTTCGAGTCGAAGCTGTTTGCCAAGCCCGAGGCGCCTTCGTTGCTCGAGAAGGAACTCGCGGCCGCCGGCTACGAGCCGCGGATGATCGCGATCGGTACCAACACCGATCCTTATCAGCCGATCGAGCGCGAGCGCAAAATCATGCGCGGCATTCTGGAGGTGCTGGAGCGCACCGGCCATCCCGTCGGCATCGTCACCAAGTCCGCGCTGGTCGTGCGCGACATCGACATTCTCGCGCGCATGGCCAAGCGCAATCTCGCCAAGGTCGCGATCTCGGTCACTTCGCTCGATCCAAAACTCGCGCGCACCATGGAGCCGCGGGCCGCGACGCCGCCGAAGCGGCTGGAGGCGCTGAAGCAGCTTTCGGACGCCGGCATTCCGACCACCGTGATGGTCGCGCCCGTGATCCCCGCGCTGAACGATTCCGAGATCGAACGCATCCTGGATGCGGCGGCCCATGCCGGCGTCAGGGAAGCGTCCTACGTGCTGCTGCGGCTGCCGCTCGAGGTCCGCGATCTCTTCCGCGAATGGCTGATGGCGAACTATCCGGATCGCTACCGCCACGTCTTCACGCTGATCCGCGACATGCGCGGCGGCCGCGATTACGATGCGAAATGGGGCGAGCGGATGAAGGGTACCGGCCCGATGGCCTGGACCATCGGGCGCCGCTTCGAAATCGCCTGCGACAGGCTTGGGCTCAACAAGCGGCGCGCAAAGCTGACCACGGATCATTTCGCCACGCCAAAGCGGAATGGCGATCAGCTCAGTCTGTTCTGAGGCGTGGGCGAACGAGGTGTTGTGTCATGAGTCAGGAATTGCGTCCTCCGGTGCCGCGGCTCACGGTGATCACGCTCGGGGTGAGCGACATTCGCGCCAGCATCGCGTTCTATGATGCGCTGGGCTTCGCCCGCAGGATGAAGGCGACGGGTGAGGCGGTTGCGTTCTTTGACACCGGCGGTCCGGTGCTCGGCCTGTTTCCCTGGGATCAGCTCGCGGCCGACGCCGCGTTGCCGGACCAGCCGAGGCCGTCGAGCTTTCGCGGGACGACGCTCGCCTGGAATTGCCGGACGCGCGAGGAGGTCGACGCGGTGCTGGCCTTCGCCGTCGGCAAGGGAGCCACACTGCTGAAGTCCGCGCATGAGACCGACTATGGCGGCTATTCCGGCTATTTTGCCGACCCCGACGACCATCCCTGGGAGGTCGTCGTCGCACCCGGCATCGATGTCGGCGACGACCGGCGGGTGCATCTGGCGGAGTAGGCGGCTTGCCTGAATAACGGGAATTGTCCGGGGTTCCCGGTTGCGCGATCGGGACGTCCTGCGCACGATCCCGGCCATGATTCGGGACAAGTCCGCCAAGACGCCGGCCAAGAAGACCACGACCAAGGCTGCGCCAAAGAAGGTCGCGCCAAGCTTCCGTCGTGAGCGCGCGCTGATCAAGCGCGGCATCTGGCCGGTCGCGGGCTGCGACGAGGCCGGCCGCGGACCGCTGGCCGGGCCCGTGGTGGCGGCTGCGGTGATTCTCGACCCCGACCGCATCCCGCGCGGCATCGATGATTCCAAGCGGTTGACGGCGGAGCAGCGTGAAAGACTGTTCGACAAGATCTGCGCCACCGCGCAGGTCTCGGTCGTCGTCGCCTCGCGTTCCCGCATTGACCGCGACAATATCCTGCGCGCCTCGCTCTGGGCGCTGAAGCGTGCCGTGGTGGCGCTGCCCGAGGCGCCCAGGCACGTCTTCGTCGACGGCCGCGATCGCCTCGATACGGCCTGTGACTGCGAAGCCGTGATCGGCGGCGACGGCATCGTCCTGTCGATCGCGGCGGCTTCCATCGTTGCCAAGGTAACGCGCGACCGGCTGATGTGCGCGCTGGCGCAGGACTGCCCCGGCTACGGTTTCGAGCAGCACAAGGGCTATGGCGTCCCCGAGCATCTCGATGCGCTGGACCGTCTCGGCCCCACCATCCACCACCGCAGCTTCTTCGCCCCCGTCGCTGCGGCCCGCGCCAAGCACATGCCCTGGACGGTCGAGCCGGTGCGGGACTTGTTTGCCGTCACCGAGGTCGACGTGCAGGTGGAAGCGGCCGTCGAAATCGATGCCTCCGCGAGCCTCTAGCGCAGACTGTCGTTGCCACAACGCGTGACGCCCTTTATCAAAACATTCGTGAGCGAATAGGGCCGGCTGGACGGGTTGGCTGCATCTTTCGGACGTTGCATGCGGTTTACCTCCCTGGTCATCGAGCTCATCCGCGCCCGGCCGCGGCTGATCGTGTGGATTGCCGTGCTGCTGCAGGCGGCGATGTGGCTGTTCGTGGCGCTCCTGTTCTACCGCAGCCCGCCCGGCAGCCTCGCGACGCTGCTGGCCTTCGGCCGCGAATACCAGGTCGGTACTGATCTGGGCCCGCCCCTTTCGGTCTGGCTCGCCGACATCGCCTATCGCGCCGCGGGCGGCCACATGTTCGGCGTCTACGTCCTGGCCGAGCTCTGCGAGATAGCGACCTTTATCACGCTCTATCATCTCGCCCGCGCCGTGGTCGGCACCCAGCAGGCGGTGCTCGCCGTGCTCTTGACCATGACGATGCTGGCTTTTTCCTCACCCGCGCTCGACTTCGGCCCCCTTGTGCTGGCGCGGCCGCTCTGGACGCTGCTGCTGCTGCATTCCTGGCAGATCATCGGCCAGCGCAGGGGTAATGCCTGGTTCGCCTGGTCGATCGAGGCCGGCCTGCTGCTGCTGACCACGCCGGCTGCGATCTTTCTGCTCGCGCTGCTCGTCGTCTTCGCGCTCTCGACTGCCGGCGGGCGCCGGACAGTGCGAGCGCTCGATCCATTGTTCGCGCTCGTCGTCGTCGGCGTGCTGGCGCTGCCCTATGCCGTCTGGCTGATGCGCGCCGAGACCCTTGTGCTGCCGGCCTTGCCCCAGCTCTCCGAGCTGAACGCGCGCGCGCTGCACGGGGCCTGGCTGCTCGGCGGGCTCGTGCTCGGCGCAGTGGCGGTTCCGGTGCTGACCTTCCTCAACACCGACCTGTTCGCCGGCAAGAGCGAGGAGGCGCCGATCATCTACCGGCCGCCGGTCGAGCCGCTCGCGCGCAACTTCGTCTATTTCTTCGCGCTGGCGCCGGCGCTCGGTGCGGTCCTGATCGCCGCCCTGTTCGGGCTCGATGCCGTAGTCGGCGGCGCCGGTGTCGTGCTGGTCATGTCGGGCCTCGCAATGGTCGTGGCGGCCGGCGATCTCATTGCGATGCGCCGCGCACGGATGCTGCGCACGGTGTGGGCGGCGGCCGTCGTGGCGCCCGCCGCCGGTGTCGTGCTGGCCGCGCTGTTTCTGCCCTGGAGTGGCACTGGCGAGATCGCGACCTCGATGCCGGCGCGCGCGATCTCGGATTTCTTCGACGAGAGCTTTGCCCGCCGCACCAACCATCGCCTGCGCGTGGTCGCCGGCGAGACCCAGCTTGCGAGCCTGATTACGCTGCATTCCGGCCGGCCGCACCTGTTCATCGATGCCGCGCCGGCGCGCACGCCTTGGATGACGCAGGCCATGTTCACCGAGACCGGCGGCGTCGTGGTCTGGCGCGCCTCCGACACCGCCGGCACCCCGCCGCCGGAAATCCTCGCGCGCTTCCCCGGCATCGTGCCGGAAGTGCCGCGTGCGTTCGAATGGCTGGTGACCGGACGCCAGGGATTGTTGCGCATCGGCTGGGCGATCGTGCGGCCGAAGGGGACGTGACGCTCGCGTGCTCTCTCCGCTCGCAAATGACGGGGATAGGGCGTACTGCCCTCACGCGCCTGCCAGCACCTTCGCGATCGTCCGCAGATCCTGCCAGGCGAGCCGCTTGTAGGACGGCGAGCGCAGCAGATAGGCCGGGTGGAACGTCGGCAGCGCGCGGATAGTGCGTTGGCCCGTGTCGTAGTCGAACCAGCGCCCGCGCGTGCGCATGATGCCCTCGCGGGTCGAGAGCAGCGTCTGCGTCGAGGGATTGCCGAGCGTCACCAGCACGTCGGGGTTCACCAACTCGATATGGCGCTGGATGAAGGGCAGGCACACTTGCGTCTCCTGCGGCGTCGGCGTCCGGTTGCCCGGCGGCCGCCAGGGAATGACGTTGGTGATGTAGGCCGTGGTGCGGTTGAGCCCGATCGCGCCGATCATAAGGTCGAGCAGCTTGCCGCTGCGTCCGACGAAAGGCAGTCCCTCGATGTCCTCGTCGCGGCCCGGCGCCTCGCCGACGAACATGATGCGCGCCTGCGGATTGCCGTCGGCGAACACCAGCCGCGTCGCGGTGTGCTTGAGCGCGCAGCCCTCGAAGCTCTGCATGAGCTCGCGGAGCGCCTCCAGCGTCGGCGCAGTGCGCGCGGCCTCGCGCGCCGAGGCGATCGCGATGTCGGGCGCCGGTGCAACCTCGCCGCGCATCACCGCAGGCGCGGCGACAGGCCGCGGTGCTTCGACCGGCGGCGCCGCGCGCGGGACTGGCGGCGGCGCGTCCATTTCCGCCAGGCGGTCTATCGGTTCCTCCGCGAGCGCGCAGTCGACGCCAGCCTCCAGATAGAAGGCGAGCAGCTCTCGGACGGTGGGTGCGGGTTCGGGGATCATTTGGAAAGTCAGACTTTTATATCAGTTTGGGATGCCTTGCATCCCAGTGGAACGCATTTCCGTGGTTGTCCTACCCGGAAAAATCGGAAACAAGGGAGCGCAAACGACCGAGGAACCGTCTCAAGGGCTGAGATCAGATGAGCACCGAAGAACTTCCCCCGCGCGAATCCATGGAATTCGACGTCGTCATCGTCGGCGCCGGCCCCTCGGGGCTGGCCGCGGCGATCCGGCTGAAGCAGCTCAACGCGGATGTCAATGTCGTCGTGGTGGAGAAGGGCTCCGAGGTCGGTGCGCATATTCTCTCCGGCGCCGTGATCGACCCGGCCGGGCTCGACAAGCTGATCCCGGACTGGCGCGAGGATTCGGATTGCCCGCTGAAGACGCAGGTCAAGGACGATCGCTTCTACTGGATGACGGCCGGTGGCGCGATCAAGCTGCCGAACTTCATGATGCCGCCGCTGATGTACAATCATCATTGCTATGTCGGCTCGCTCGGCAATGTCTGCCGCTGGCTGGCGCGCAAGGCCGAGGCCCTCGGCGTCGAGATCTATCCGGGCTTCGCTGCAGCCGAGGTGCTCTATGACGAGCAGGGCGCGGTGAAGGGCATCGCCACCGGCGACATGGGCATCGGCCGCGACGGCGAGCCGAAGGACTCCTTTACCCGTGGCATGGAATTGCTCGGCAAGTACACGCTGTTCGCCGAAGGCGCACGCGGCAGCCTGACCAAGCAGCTCATTGCCAAGTTCGCGCTGGATTCCAAGAGCGAGCCCGCGAAGTTCGGTATCGGCCTCAAGGAAGTCTGGCAGATCGATCCCGCCAAGCACCAGAAGGGCATGATCCAGCATTCCTTCGGCTGGCCGCTCGACCTCAAGACCGGCGGCGGCTCATTCCTCTATCATTATGACGACAATCTCGTCGCGGTCGGCTTCGTCGTGCATCTGAACTACGACGATCCCTATCTGTCGCCGTTCGATGAGTTCCAGCGCTTCAAGACCCATCCCTCGATCCGCGGTACCTTCGAAGGTGCGAAGCGTCTCGCCTATGGCGCGCGTGCCATCACCGAAGGTGGCTACCAGTCGGTGCCAAAACTCAGCTTCCCCGGCGGCGCGCTGGTCGGTTGCGCGGCCGGCTTCGTCAATGTGCCCCGCATCAAGGGCGTGCACAATGCGATGGGCACCGGCATGCTCGCGGCCGAGCATGTCACGGCCGCGCTCGCGGCCGATCGCGCCAATGACGAGATCGTCGACTACGAAAACGCCTGGCGTTCGTCCTCCGTTGGCAAGGACCTCTTCCTGGTCCGCAACGTCAAGCCGCTGTGGTCGAAGTTCGGTACCGTGCTCGGCGTTGCGCTCGGTGGCTTCGACATGTGGTTCAACACGCTGTTCGGCACCTCGCTGTTCGGCACGCAGTCGCATGCCAAGCCAGATCGTTCGACGCTCGATCCGGCCAAGAGCCACGCGCCCAAGAACTATCCGAAGCCGGACGGCAAGATCTCCTTCGACAAGCTGTCCTCGGTGTTCCTGTCCAACACCAACCATGAGGAGGACCAGCCGGTCCATCTCAGGGTGGCCGACATGAACCTGCAAAAGACCTCCGAGCATGACGTCTTCGCCGGTCCGTCGAATCGCTATTGCCCGGCCGGCGTCTATGAGTGGGTCGAGGAAGGCACCAACCTGCGCTACCAGATCAACGCCCAGAACTGCGTCCACTGCAAAACCTGCGACGTGAAGGACCCCAACGGCAACATCACCTGGGTTCCCCCCGAGGGCGGTGGCGGCCCGAACTACGAGGCGATGTAAGTGCGCGCCGGGTCACAAAACGTGATCTTGCGCACGTTCGCGTGAGGATCCGGCTGCGGCTACCCGGCGCGGCCACGATAAGGCCATAGTAGCGGCGTCTTGGAGCTCTCTTGGCCGATTTGGGGCGTGCGGAGGGGATCGCCCGGTCCGAATCCTTGCGGTGAAGCGCCAAAAGCGGCATTGTCCGAGCCTGACGGTTCCGGGTCCCGATGTCGCCGGCCGCGTTCGCATGCGAGACGGCCTCTTGCTCCCAACCCAGGCACTACCAACTCGAGGCGAGCCCTGATGTTTTCAAATCGTTTCACCCGCTGGACTGCTGCTGCTATCGCCCTTGCTGGCTCTGCGATCGTGGCGGTCCCCGGCGGCGTGCTGGCGCAGACGCCGGATCACCCGGCTGACACGGCGGCGCAGTTTCCGTCCCGAAACGATCTGAAGTCGCTCACCACCGCCGGCAGCTATCTCGCCGCCCGTCACGCCAGCGTCGAGCGCGACGCGACCTCCGCTGCCACCTTCTACCGCTCCGCGCTGCGGACCGATCCCAAGAACAACGAGTTGCTCGACCGCGCCTTCATCTCCTCGGTCGACGATGGCGACATCGAAGAGGCGGTCAAGCTCGCCGAGCGCATCCTCACTGTCGACAAGACCAACCGCGTCGCGCGCCTCGTGGTCGGCGTGCATGACCTGAAGCTGAAAAAATATCCGAGCGCGCAGAGCAACATCAACCAGTCGATTCGCGGGCCGATCACCGATCTCGTCGCAACGCTGCTGTCCGGCTGGGCCGCCTACGGTGCGGGCGATGCCAAGGGCGCGGTTGCGACCATCGACAAGCTGGCGGGCCCGGAATGGTATCCGCTGTTCAAGGATCTGCACGCCGGCATGATCCTCGAGAACGCCGGCAAGGAGAAGGACGCAGGCGTCCGCTTCGAGCGCGCCTACAAACTCGACGATTCCATGCTGCGCATTACCGAGTCCTATGGCCGCTGGCTGTCGCGCAACAAGGACGCGGCCTCCGCGACTGCGGTCTACGCGGCCTTCGACAAGAAGCTCGCCCGTCATCCGCTGATCGTGGAAGGCCTGCGCGAGACCAAGGCCGGCAAGAAGATGCCGCCGCTGGTCAATTCCGCACAGGCCGGCGCGGCCGAGGCGCTTTACGGTATCGGCGCGACGCTGACCCGCCGCGGCGGCGAAGATCTCGCGCTGGTCTATCTCCAGCTCGCGCTCTATCTCCAGCCCACGCATCCGCTGGCCCTGCTCTCGCTCGCCGATCTCTATGAATCGGTGAAGCGGCCGCAGATGGCGATCAAGATCTATGAGCGCGTTCCGTCGACCTCGCCCTTGAAGCGCAACGCGCAGATCCAGCTCGCCGTTGATCTCGATTCCGCCGACCGTACCGACGAGGCGATCAAGATCCTCAAGGGCGTGATCACCGAGGACTCCAAGGACCTCGAAGCCATCATGGCGCTCGGCAATCTCGAGCGCGGCCGCAAGAAGTTCGGCGACTGCGGTGCGACCTATTCGCGGGGCATCGAGGTGCTGCCGGCCGGCGCCGACAAGGCCAACAGTGTCTGGTACTATTATCGCGGCATCTGCGAGGAGCGCTCCAAAGAATGGGCCAAGGCCGAAGCCGACATGAAGAAGGCGCTCGAGCTCCAGCCGGACCAGCCGCATGTCCTCAACTATCTCGGCTATTCCTGGATCGACCAGGGCGTGAACCTCGACGACGGCATGAAGATGATCAAGCGTGCCGTCGAGCAGCGCCCCGACGACGGCTACATCGTCGATTCGCTCGGCTGGGCCCATTACCGCATCGGCAACTACGAAGAGGCGGTGAAGAACCTCGAGCGCGCGATCGACCTGAAGCCCGAGGATCCCACCATCAACGACCATCTCGGCGACGCCTATTGGCGCGTCGGCCGCACGCTGGAAGCCAAATTCCAGTGGGCGCATGCCCGCGACCTCAAGCCCGAGCCGGACGATCTGCCGAAGATCGAGGCCAAGATCGCCAACGGCATGACTGACGACAATTCGAATGCCCCGGCTGCGCAGGCCGAGAAGAAGGACGACGGCAAGGGCGGTTAAGGTTGCGTTGAGGGGCATCGCCAATGCCGGCGTTGGTTGAAGAAGGACGTGCGAAGGTCAATCTGAGCCTTCGCGTCGTCGGCCGTCGTGCTGACGGCTATCATGATCTTGAAAGTGTGGTCGCGTTCGCCGATTGCGCGGACCGTCTTACGCTGGAGCCGGGCGGCGAGCTGAAGCTCACCACCACGGGGCCGCTCGCGGCGGCCTGCGGCGACACTAGCGACAATCTCGTGTTCAAGGCTGCCAAGCTGTTGGCCGAAGCCGTACCGAACCTGAAGTTGGGCGCCTTTGGGCTCGACAAGGTGTTGCCGGTCGCAGCCGGTATTGGGGGTGGCTCAGCTGATGCGGCGGCGGCGCTGCGCCTGCTTGCACATCTCAATAGCCTTTCGCTCGATGATCCCCGCTTGCAGGAGGTTGCGCTCGCGACCGGCGCCGACGTGCCGGTGTGCCTGTTCTCGCGTGCCTGCGACATGACCGGGGTCGGCGAGCAGTTGTTGCCGCTGGCGCTGCCGAGCATGCCCTGCGTGATGGTCAATCCGCGCGTGCCGGTTGCGACCAAGGACGTGTTCCAGGCGCTCGGCTTGCGCAATGGCGAGTTCCTGGTCGGCGCCACCGACGTGCTCGAAGCTCCGGCCTGGCCGGAGGAGGGTGGATCGATTTCTGACTGGGTCGAGGTTCTCGACACGGTGGCCAACGACCTCGAAGCCCCCGCGATGCGCATCGAGCCTGTGATCGGTGACGTGCTGGAGGCCTTGCGCGATTCCGCCGGCGTCAAGCTCGCGCGCATGTCCGGCTCAGGCGCGACCTGCTTTGCGATCTATGGCGCGCCCGCTGATGCGCACGCCGCTGCTGAGAAGATCCGGCGCGACCACCCCGGCTGGTGGGTGCATGCGGGGACGTTGAGCTAGCCGATGCTTACGTCCGTGAGCCCCAGAAACGTTCGGATCGTACCCAGCACCTCTTGCGGCTTGTCGTGTTGCAGCCAGTGCCCGGCGCCGGCGATGGTCTCGATCCGGGCCTGCTGGAAATAGCGCTCCAAGCCGGCCGCTCTGGCGCCGGCGAGAAAGCTTTCGCCGGCATTGAGCAGCAGCGTCGGGCAGGCGATGCGGGACCACAGTGCGACATGATCGTCCGGCCAGAGCCGGTGCGGCGCGGAGGCGCGCTGGTAGGGATCGAATTTCCAGCTGTAGGTGCCATCCTCGTTCTGCCGCGCGCCGTGCGTGGCGAGGTGCAGCGCGAGCTCGCGGGACAGCCGCCTGTTGTGGAGCACCATCTGCGCGGCCGCGTCCTCGAGGGTCGAATAGCGGCGCGGGGTACGGTCGTGCAGCTTGTCGAGCTGCCCGACCCATTTGCTGATGCGCTCATGTGTCGGCGGCTTGGGTAAATCCGGCAACATCGTCACACCGTCGAGGACGACGAGCTTCCTGACTTGCTCGGGGAATGACCCCGAGAAGATCAGGCTCACCATGCCGCCCATCGAATGGCCGACGAGAGTCACTTGAGGCGCTGCGATGGCACGGACGAGCTGGGCGAGATCATAGACGTACTCTGTCAGCGCGTAGCTGCCGCCCTTGGTCCAGTCAGAATCGCCGTGACCGCGCAGGTCAGGCGCGAGCACGTGGCAATGCGGCTGCAGCGAGCGGGCGATGGCGTCCCAGCTCCGGCAATGGTCGCGGCCGCCGTGAACCAGGATGACGGGCGGCGCGCTCTCGTTACCCCAGTCGGCATAATGCAGCCGCAGGCCGTGAGATTCATAGAAGCGGCTTTGTGGGACGAGCATCGGGTCGTGATCCCCTGGACTGACGGATAAGACGACGGACGCATTGAACTAGCCTGCTGCCGGCCATTCGACAAGCAATCGGTCATGCCCGCTTCGGAGCCGTACCGCTGTCTGGCGTCGGCTGAGACGTCCTGTGCTCCCGTTGCCGGATCTTGAGCAGCTTCGCAGCGCGACAACGACGCGCGGCAAGCGACAACGATCTTGGCAGGAGTTGGTAATGCGACCAGGACATCATCATCATCGAACCCTCCATAGATGCTGGGATCGATGGACGGGCTCAGGCTTGCTCATTTCGTCATGGACCGCTGGCCACCGATCAGGATCATTGCAACGTCAGGTCATGCGAAAATCAGGGAAAGCGACCTGCCGGAAGGCAGTCGCTTTCTGCCCAAGCCGTATGCGGCGTCCGGCCGTCCTGTTCGAGCAACACGCCCGTGCGAGCCCGTGGTCGCCGGGCTCATGATCGGCGGGTTCGGCGCGAGAGATAGTCTAGCCGAATTGGCGGAAGATCACGCTGGCATTGACCCCGCCAAAACCAAAGCCGTTGGAGATGGCGTGCTGCATCGGCATCGGTCGCGCTGCGCCGGAGACGATGTCGATGCCTTCCGCGCCCGGATCAGGATTTTCGAAGTTGAGCGTCGGCGGCGCAATCTGGTCGCGCAGGGCAAGCACAGTGAAGATCGCCTCCAGGCCACCGGCGGCGCCGAGCAGATGGCCGGTCGCCGACTTGGTCGCGCTCACCGCGATGCCGTTGGTGCGGCCGAACAGTGCGGCGATGGCGCCAAGCTCGCTCTCGTCGCCGGCCGGTGTCGACGTTGCATGCGCGTTCAAATGCTGCAACTCAGCGGGCGCGAGGCGCGCTTGGCGGAGCGCGATCTCCATGGCGCGGCGGGCGCCGTCGCCATCGGGCGGACCCGACGTCATGTGATAGGCGTCCGCGGTGGTGCCATATCCCGCAATCTCGGCGATCGGCGTAGCGCCGCGCGCAAGCGCATGCTCCAGCTCTTCGATCACCAGGATGCCGGCGCCTTCGCCCATGACAAAACCATCGCGGTCGCGATCGAACGGGCGCGAGGCGCGCGCGGGCTCGTCGTTGAAGCCGCTCGACAGCGCGCGCGCGGCGGCGAACCCGCCGAGGCTGACGAGGTCGATGCACGCCTCGGCGCCGCCGCAGATCGCGATGTCAATCTCGCCCGCTCGGATCATGCGCGCGGCATCGCCGATCGCCTGAACGCCGGCGGCGCAGGCGGTGACTGGCGTTCCCAGCGGCCCCTTGTAGCCGTATTTGATCGAGACGTGGCCGGCGGCGAGATTGGCGAGGAACGAGGGAATCGTGAACGGCGACAGCCGGCGCGGGCCGCGCTGGTCGGTGGTGCGCACCGCTTCCACCATGGCCGGGAATCCGCCGACGCCGGAGGCGATGATCGTCGCGGTCCGCTCCAGCGACGCTGCATCCTGCGGCACCCAATTGGCCTGCGCGACCGCCTCCGCGGTGGCGAGCAACGCGAACAGGATGAAGCGGTCCATCTTGCGCTGATCTTTTGGCGCGGCCGCGTCTGACGGATCGAAGCCGCCCTCGGCGTCATCGGTCTTGTCGGGCACGAGCCCGGCAATGCGCGCCGGCAGCGCATGCGACCATTCGGGCAGGGGACGCAGCCCGCTCTCGCCGGCGAGCAGCCGGCGCCAGGACAATTCGACACCACAGCCAAGCGGCGACACCGCGCCCATTCCGGTCACGACGATACGACGCATGTCAGTCTCCAGCCGGCGCAACGGCCGGGTTCATGGCCCGAAGCAAGGCGAGCCGGCGGCGCATCAAGCGGCTGGCGCCGGGACCTGCGATCACGACCGCATTGGCGAGCGTGATCGGCTGCATGTCGGCGGCGTCGACCACGACCGGATCGAGCGGCCGACGATCGTCCCGGTGCGCCAGCAGGATAGCTTCGCCCCTCGGCGCGAGATGCTTGTTGGCCCAGGCGAGCAGTGTCGCGATCACGGGGAAGAAATCCCGCGCCTTGTCCGTCAGCACATATTCGTTACGCGGCGGCCGCTCATTGTAGCGGCGGCGGACGAACATGCCGGTCTTGGTGAGATGGGACAGGCGCCGCGACAGGATATTCGGCGCGATGCCGAGATTGCGCTCGAACTCGTCAAACCGGGTGGAGCCCTGAAACGCATCCCGCAGGATCAAAATACTCCACCATTCGCCGACCGTCTCCACGGCGCGGCCGACCGGGCATTCCAGGATCGAGGGGGATTTGGGCTGCATGGTGGGAAGGTAGGTAAGTAACTTGCAAAATGCAAGTTACTAGACGGGCAGCCAGACCAATCTCGTGCCCCCGGCGCAGCGCAACGCTTCGTTAGCGGTGCGCTGCAGAGTGCCCGGGACAGGAGAGTGGACCGGCGTCCGTGCGCCTTGCTCCGCAATGACGAAATTGAAAGAGGGGCGGACCGTACCGCCTAGTGCGACCTTGCCAGACAGAACGCCACAACCTGCTCCAGCGCGCTCTTCATTGGCGAGGAGGGGAACAGCGCGAGAGCGTCGACCGCCATGGCACCGTAGTGCTGGGCGCGGCTCAGCGTGTCCTCGAGCGCGCGGTGCTTGTTCATCAGCCCGAGGGCGTGATCGAGATCACTGTCGCCGATCTCGCCGCGCTCGAGCGCCTTGATCCAGAAGGCGCGCTCGGTGTCGTTGCCGCGGCGGAAGGCGAGCACCACTGGAAGGGTGATCTTGCCCTCGCGAAAATCGTCGCCGGTGTTCTTGCCGAGTTTTGCGCTCTTGCCACCATAGTCGAGCACGTCGTCGACGAGCTGGAAGGCGATGCCGAGATTCATGCCGACCGAACGGCAGGCGGTCTGCTCGGCCTTCGGGCGGTTGGCGATCACGGGACCGACCTCGCAGGCGGCGGCGAACAGCTCGGCGGTCTTGCCGCGGATCACGGCGAGATATTCGTCCTCGGTGGTCGCGGTGTTCTTGGCCGCGGCAAGCTGCATCACCTCGCCCTCGGCGATGGTGGCGGCGGCCGCCGAAAGAATATCGAGCGCGCGCAGCGAGCCGACCTCGACCATCATGCGGAACGCCTGGCCGAGCAGGAAGTCGCCGACCAGCACGCTGGCCTCGTTGCCCCAGAGCATGCGCGCCGAGAGCTTGCCGCGCCGCATCTCGCTCTCGTCGACGACATCGTCGTGCAGGAGCGTGGCGGTGTGCATGAACTCGACGGACGCGGCGAGCTTGATATGGCCGTCGCCGGCGTAGCCGGCCAGATTGGCCATGGCGAGCGTCAGCATCGGCCGCAGCCGCTTGCCGCCGGACGAGATCAGATGGTTGGCCACCTCCGGGATCATGGTCACGTCCGACCCGGTCCGCGACAGGATTGTGGCGTTGACGCGCTCCATGTCACCGGCGACAAGGGCAACCAGCTCTTCGATCGACGCGCCGGGAGTTTCGAAAGGTACGATGACGGCCACGCCGATCTCCAATATTTGCCCCGGAAGGGCTATTCTGATGGAAAGACAATAGAAACTGGACGGGGACGCGGCAAGGGCTGCGGAACCATTGACATTGCCGCTTAACCCCCATCAGGCAGGAGGCCTGTGTTTTGCGAGAGCTGGTTCGGACCAACGATATGGTGCTGGTGTCGGCGATCGGCGCCCTACTCGACGGCGCCAACATCCATCATCTGGTGCTGGACCAGAACATGAGCATCATCGAGGGCTCGCTCGGTATTCTGCCGCGGCGGATCCTGGTCCATGATGACGATGCCCTGGAGGCCCGGCAGCTGCTGACCGAGGCCGGGCTTAGCCACGAACTGCGCGGCGATGACTGAGGCGGCAGCAGACATCACTGAGGACGCCTTTCTCGGCGGACAGCTGCTATTGAAGCAGAAGCGGTCCGGCCACCGCGCCGGTCACGACGCCATTTTGCTTGCCGCTGCGACGGAGGCCCATGCCGGCGACAATGTGGTCGATCTCGGCGCCGGCATCGGCACGGCCGGACTGGCGCTCGCCCGGCGCGTCGCCGGGATCAAGCTCAGCCTGGTCGAGATCGATCCGGAGCTGGCTGCGCTTGCGCACGCCAATGCGGCGGCGAATGCGATTGCCGCCGCAGCGATTGTGCTCGACGTCACGGCCGATGCGCAGGACTTTGCCGCACATGGGCTCGTGCCCGACAGCGTCGATCATGTGCTGATGAACCCGCCCTTCAACGATTCCGCGCGGCATCGCGGTTCCCCGGATCAGTCGCGTCACATCGCGCATGTTGCGACGGACGAGACGCTGGACGCCTGGGTGCATGCGGCCCGGCGTATCCTTCGATCGAACGGTGTACTCACCTTGATCTGGCGCGCGGATGGGATCGCAGAGGTCTTGGCAGCGCTGTCACGCGGCTTCGGCAGCCTGTCGATCCTGCCAGTTCATGGCAAAGCAACGCAGCCGGCGATCCGTGTGCTGGTGCGCGCAGTTAAAGGCGGCCGGGCCCCGACGCGATTGTTGCCGGGCCTCGTGCTTAATGAAGAGTCACTCGTGCCTAAAAAAGAGGTGAGGAATATTCTGGAGGGGAGGGCGGTCTTGCGGCTGGCGGAGCCGTGACGGCTCACTGCGGAAGCGAGTCCGACTGCTGTTCCGGCGAGGATGTTAAGCGAATCGCCGTGAAAAGGGCGCCGATCAACATCAGCAGCAGATAGATCTTCATGACGTTTCCTCCGCTGCTTCATTGCAGCTCCCCAACGGGGAATGTGCAAAACACGTTCCAGGCACTTTCAATGACAGTCACGTGATAAGAATTGGTTAATCAGAGGTAACGGCATGGCCGAACAATTGAACGATCGCGCGGGTTCTGGCCTGACCGATAAACTGACGCAATATCTGCCGGCGCGCTTCCGCCCCGGCACGGCGGTGGTGCCGGTGGTGCGGCTGTCGGGCGTGATCGGCGCGGTGACGCCGCTGCGCCCGGGCATGACGCTCGCGGGGGTTGCGCGGGTGCTGGAGCGGGCGTTCGCCGTCCGCAATGCCAAGGCGGTGGCGCTGGTGATCAACTCGCCCGGCGGCTCGCCGGTACAGTCGCGCCAGATCTATCTGCGCATCAAGCAGCTCGCGGCGGAGAAGAAGCTGCCGGTGCTGGTGTTCGTCGAGGACGTCGCGGCCTCCGGCGGCTACATGATCGCCTGCGCGGGCGACGAGATCTTTTGCGATCCGTCCTCGATCCTCGGCTCGATCGGCGTGGTCGGCGGCAGCTTCGGTTTCCAGGAGGCGATCAAGCGGCTCGGAATCGAGCGGCGCCTCTATACGGCCGGTGCACACAAGGCGATGCTCGATCCCTTCCTGCCCGAAAACCCGGATGACGTGGCGAAGCTGAAGGCGCTCCAGCGCGAGATCCACCAGATCTTCATCGCGCTGGTGAAGGAGAGCCGCGGCGCGCGGCTGAAGGGCACCGACGACACCTTGTTCACCGGCGAGTACTGGGCCGGCGAGGGTTCGATCGCGCTGGGCTTGGCCGACGGCATCGGCGATCTCCGCTCAACTCTTCGTGCCCGCTATGGCGAGAAGGTTCTCACCCCTGTGATCGCGCAGCCGACCGGGCTGCTCTCCGGTCTTTTGGGGCGGAAATCGCCCGGCGCAGGCCAGCTTTCGGCCCTGGAATCAATGGCCGGGCTGCCGGATGAGCTGATCTCCGCGGTCGAAACCCGCGCGATTTGGGCGAAATTCGGGTTCTAGCCGGCGCGCCTCCCGCGCCATTTGGTCCGGCCCGAGCCAATTGCGGCGCGGCCCGGTCTGCGCGAGAATGTGTGTGGGGGGCTGAGCATTGAACAAGGATCGACCGATGCCGCCGTTCGTTGCATTCGCGGGCGTCCTGGGTGGGCTTGCCGTGGTCCGCTGGGCCTACAAGACTGCACTCCGGATCAACCAGGAGCTGGAGGAGATGCGCCTGTCGCGCGTCGCCGAAGCCGCCCATCTCGGGAGCATCCCGACGCTGAAGCGTGACCCCGTGACCGGAGCGTACCGGCCGGGTTAGCTGCCGTCTTTCCACAAGCCGTCATTCAGGGGCTATGCGAAGCATCGCACCCGGAATCTCGAGATTCCGGGTTCGCCCTTCGGGCGCCCCGGAATGACGCGCCATTTTGGCCCCCTTCGCCTTGATTCCCACCCCCGCCGTCGATACGGTCCCGCGCGATTCAACCCCCCCGCGAGAGCCTGATCTGACGATGGACGCCTCATTGCCCGCCCATATGCGCCCGGAGCGCTCGTTCCAGGGTTTTATCCTCGCGCTCCAGCGGTTCTGGGCCGAGCAGGGCTGCGTGATCCTGCAGCCCTACGACATGGAGATGGGCGCGGGCACCTTCCATCCGGCGACCACCCTGCGGGCGCTCGGGCCAAAACCCTGGAACGCGGCTTATGTGCAGCCCTCGCGCCGGCCCAAGGACGGCCGCTACGGCGAGAATCCGAACCGGATGCAGCACTATTACCAGTTCCAGGTGATCATGAAGCCGTCGCCGCCGAACCTTCAGGAGCTGTACCTGAAATCGCTCGCCGCGATCGGCATCGATTCCGCCGTGCACGACATCCGCTTCGTCGAGGACGATTGGGAGAGCCCGACGCTGGGCGCCTGGGGGCTCGGCTGGGAATGCTGGTGCGACGGCATGGAAGTCAGCCAGTTCACCTATTTCCAGCAGGTCGCAGGCGTCGAATGCGCACCGGTTGCGGGCGAGCTCACCTACGGGCTCGAGCGTCTCGCGATGTATGTGCAGGGCGTCGACCGCGTCTATGACCTCAACTTCAACGGCCGCGACGGTGATGCCAAGGTCACCTATGGCGACGTCTTCCTTCAGGCCGAGCGCGAATATTCGCGGCACAATTTCGAAGTCGCCGACACCGCGATGCTGTTCGAGCAGTTCAAGATGGCGGAAGCGGCCTGCAAGAAATATCTCGAGTCCGGCTGGAAGGATGAGAAGCGCGAGGCGCATCTGATGGCGCTGCCGGCCTATGACCAGTGCATCAAGGCAAGCCATGTCTTCAACCTGCTCGATGCGCGCGGCGTGATCTCCGTGACCGAGCGGCAGAGCTACATTCTTCGCGTGCGCGAACTGGCCAAGGCCTGCGGCGAGGCCTGGATCCATACTGAAGCGGGCGGAGCGGCCTGATGCCCGAATTGTTGCTTGAACTGTTTTCCGAAGAAATCCCCGCGCGCATGCAGGCGAAGGCGGCCGACGATCTGCGCCGCATGGTCACCGACAAGCTCGTCGCCGAAGGCCTCGTCTACGAGGGCGCGAAAGCGTTCGCGACGCCGCGCCGCCTGGCGCTCACCGTGCACGGCATTCCCGCGCGCCAGCCTGATCTGAAGACCGAACGCCGCGGGCCGAAAATCGGCGCGGCCGATGCGGCCGTGCAGGGCTTCCTGAAGGCGACAGGTTTGCAGTCGCTCGACGAAGCCAAGATCCAACGCGATCCGAAGGGCGATTTCTACATCGCGCTGATCGAGAAGCCCGGCCGCCCGGCGATCGACGTGCTCGCGGAAATCCTCCCCGTGATCATCCGCACCTTCCCCTGGCCGAAATCGATGCGCTGGGGCGCGCGTTCAGGAAAACCCGGCTCGCTGAGCTGGGTGCGCCCACTGCACGCGATCACCGCGACCTTCGGCATCGAGACCGAAGAGCCCGACGTCGTGAAATTCTCGATCGACGGCATCGAGACCGGCCAGACCACCTACGGCCATCGCTTCCTCGCGCCGGCTCCAATTCAAGTGCGCCGCTTCGAGGATTACGACGCGAAGCTGCTTGACGCAAAAGTCGTGCTCGACCCCGAGCGCCGCAAGGATGCGATTCTGACCGACGCCAAGCAGCTTGCGTTCGCGCAAGGGTTCGAACTCGTCGAGGACCAGAACCTGCTCGACGAGGTCGCAGGCCTCGTCGAATGGCCGGTCGTGCTGATGGGCTCGTTCGAACAGGAATTCCTGTCGACGCCAGCGGAAGTGATCCGCGCGACCATCCGCAACAACCAGAAGTGCTTTGTGGTCAGCGATCCCAAGACCGGAAAGCTCGCCAACAAGTTCGTCCTGATCGCCAACATCGAGGCGACCGACGGCGGCAAGACCATCATCGCCGGCAACGAGCGCGTGATCCGCGCGCGGCTGTCGGACGCGAAGTTCTTCTACGAGACGGATCTGAAGACCAAGCTCGAAGACCGGCTGCCGAAGTTCGAGCAGATCGTGTTCCACGAGAAGCTCGGCACCCAGGCCGCGCGCATCAAGCGCATCGAGCGACTCGCTGCCGAGATCGCGCCGCTGGTCGGCGCTGATGTTGCGAAGACGGTCCGTGCTGCGCAGCTGGCCAAAGCGGATTTGCTGACCGAAGTCGTCGGCGAATTCCCCGAGGTGCAGGGCCTGATGGGCAAGTACTACGCGCTGGCGCAGGGCGAAGACGCCTCCGTCGCCGCGGCCTGCGAGGAGCACTATAAGCCGCAGGGGCCCGCGGATCGCGTGCCAACCGATCCGGTCAGTGTTGCGGTCGCACTCGCGGACAAGCTCGATACGCTCGTCGGCTTCTGGGCAATCGACGAAAAGCCTACGGGTAGCAAGGACCCGTACGCGCTGCGTCGCGCCGCGCTGGGTGTGATCCGGCTGATTGCCGAGAATACGTTGCGCCTGTCGTTGATGAAGGTGGCTGCGTCGGCGCTCGCCGACTTGTCGGCGAAGCCTGCGGATGCGCAGAAGCTCCCGAGCGATCTGCTCGCCTTCTTCGCCGACCGCCTCAAAGTCCAGCTTCGCGAGCAGGGCGCGCGTCACGATCTCGTTGATGCCGTGTTCGCGCTCGGCGGTCAGGACGATCTTCTGATGATCGTCCGGCGTGTCGAGGCACTCGGCAAATTCCTCGAGAGCGACGACGGCAAGAATCTGCTCGCCGGCATCAAGCGCGCCAGCAACATCCTTGGCATCGAGGAGAAGAAGGACAAGCGCACATTCGACGGCGCGCCGGATGCTGCGCTCTACAGCCTCGACGAGGAGAAGGCGCTGGCCAAGGCGATCGGCGAGGTGACGACGGAAGCCGGCGCCGCGGTCGCGAAGGAAGATTTTGCCGCCGCCATGAGTGCGATGGCGAAGCTGCGTCCGCCGGTCGATGCGTTCTTCGAAAAAGTTCGCGTCAATGACGATGACCCGAAGGTGCGCGAGAATCGTCTGAAGCTGCTCAACGAAATCCGTAGCGCCACACGTGCGGTCGCGGACTTCTCGAAGATCCAGGATTGAGGCGCGCTCGCGCCGCAAACACTACTGTCATTCCGGGGCGCACCATTTGGCGCGAGCCCGGAATCCGTTTCTCTACGTCATGCGCGGCACGATGGATTCCGGGCTCGCGCATCGCGCGCCCCGGAATGACGGGCATAAAAAGCCCCGCCCGGGGGGGGGACCGGGCGGGGCCTGATGTCCGATTACACTGCTTGCCTCAGCCTGATTGATATGACGCGCCGGACATCGAGTTGAATGATTGCCTAGTCCATCACCTCGACGATGCGCCGCGAGCGCGGCTCGACCAGCACGGTCTCGCCGTTCACGACGGTGTAGCGATAGGTCGTCGCGCCGAAACGTTGCGGCACGTCATAATAGGTGACGCCGGTTTCGGGTAAGGTGGAACCGACCACCACACGATCCGGAATGCTGAAGGCAGGCACACGTTGTTCGACCACATAGTCGCGGAAGGCGGGGCGCTGTTCGACCGCGATCGTCGGACCGCTGTCGACGACGACGGGCGCGCGGCCAACCGTGACGCCGGATTGTGCAGAGGCCGCGATCGGCGCGCCGAGCGCGACGCCAAGCGCTGCGAGGGCGAGAATCCTGTTCCGCATGGGTAACTCCTTCGAATTGATTTTGGCCGGCGCCAGTGGCGCGACCGGTTGCCAATGCTGCGGCGCGCGTGATGTTCCGGAAAAGCCTTGCCGCACACGCGGCAATTTCGGGCAGTTTTCGCGAAGCAGGGAACCCGTCGCGGCTCTGGTGCGTCTCTACCCGCGGAACCCGGTCCGCTATGATCCGCCCGCAATTCGCCTCACGCCACAGGAACACTCCTCATGCATCTCACCGTCGCCCACATTTCGCCGATCCTGTCGCTGATCGCGGGTGTGCTCATTCTGATTATGCCGCGCCTTCTCAACCTGATCGTCGCGATCTTTCTCATCATCAATGGTGCGATCGGGCTCGGATTGTTGAGGTGGCTCCATCTCTAGGCCTTCATTTTCCGGAACTCTTCGACTTGCGCGGGCCTGCCCAAAGTGGTGTAAGGCCCGCAATTCCCGTTCCTCTCGCAGGTTGTGTGCAAGCTATGGCCAAAGCCGCCTCGAAGCCTAAGAAACTCCCAGCGAAATCAAAGCCTTCCGTCAAGGCGAAGGCCGCGCCGGCGGCCCGCAAGGCGCTGCCGAAGACTGCCTCGAAGCCGGTCGCAAAGGCCGTCGCCAAGGCGGCGGCGAAGCCGGCTTCGAAGGCTGTGACCAAGCCTGTCGCACCGAAGGTCGTCGCCAAGTCCGTCGCCAAGTCCGTCGCCAAGTCCGCCACCAAGCCCGCCGCGCCGAAGGCAGCCCCTGCCAGGGCGGCGCCAACTGCGGCGAAGGCCGGCAAGTGGGTCTTCACGTTCGGTGACGGCAAGGCCGAGGGCCGATCGGAGATGCGCGACCTGCTCGGCGGCAAGGGCGCCAACCTCGCCGAGATGGCCAATCTCGGCCTGCCGGTGCCTCCCGGTTTCACCATACCGACCTCGGTCTGCACGTATTTCTACGCGCACGACAAATCCTACCCGAAGGAACTGCAGTCGCAGGTTGAGAAGGCGCTCGACTATGTCGGCAAGTTGACCGGCAAGGTGTTCGGCGACACCAAGAACCCGCTGCTGGTCTCGGTGCGCTCCGGCGCGCGCGCCTCGATGCCGGGCATGATGGACACCGTGCTCAATCTCGGCCTCAACGACGAGACCGTGGAAGCGCTGTCGGAGCTGTCTGGTGATCGTCGTTTCGCCTATGACAGCTATCGGCGCTTCATCACCATGTATTCCGACGTGGTGCTCGGCTTCGAGCATCATCACTTCGAGGAGATCCTCGACACTTTCAAGGACAACCAGGGCTATACGCTCGACACGGACCTCACCGCCGAGGACTGGGTCGACATGGTCGGCAAGTACAAGGACGCGGTCGCGCGCGAGACCGGCAAGGATTTCCCGCAGGATCCGCATGACCAGCTCTGGGGCGCGGTTGGCGCGGTGTTTTCATCCTGGATGAACGCGCGCGCGGTGACCTACCGCAAGCTGCACGATATTCCGGAGTCCTGGGGCACCGCGGTCAACGTGCAGGCCATGGTGTTCGGCAACATGGGCGAGACGTCGGCGACCGGCGTTGCCTTCACCCGCAATCCCTCCACCGGCGAGAGCAAGCTCTACGGCGAGTTCCTGATCAACGCACAGGGCGAGGACGTGGTCGCAGGCATCCGAACGCCGCAGGACATCACCGAGGACGCGCGGAAGGAGTCGGGCTCCGACAAGGCGTCGATGGAAGCGGCGATGCCGGAGGCCTTCAAGGAGCTGACGCGGATCTACACGCTGCTGGAGAAGCACTACCGCGACATGCAGGACATGGAGTTCACGGTCGAGCAGGGCAAGCTCTGGATGCTCCAGACCCGCGGCGGCAAGCGCACCGCGAAAGCGGCGCTGCGCATCGCGGTCGAGCTCGCCAATGAAGGCCTGATCACCAAGAAGGAAGCGGTGATGCGGATTGACCCGGCCTCGCTCGACCAGCTCTTGCATCCGACCATCGATCCCGATGCCAAGCGCGATGTGATCGCGACCGGCCTGCCGGCTTCGCCCGGCGCGGCCTCCGGCGAGATCGTGTTCTCCTCGGATGAGGCGGCCAAGCTTCAGGGCGACGGTCGCAAGGTGATTCTGGTCCGCATCGAGACCAGTCCCGAAGACATCCACGGCATGCACGCAGCCGAAGGCATCTTGACCACGCGCGGCGGCATGACCTCGCACGCTGCCGTCGTCGCGCGCGGCATGGGCAAGCCCTGCGTCTCCGGCTGCGGTACCATCCGGGTCGATTACGGCCGCGGCACCATGAGCATCGGTTCGCGCACCTTCAAGGCCGGCGACGTCATCACCATCGACGGCTCGCTCGGCCAGGTGCTGTCCGGCCGGATGCCCATGATCGAGCCGGAGCTCTCCGGCGAGTTCGGCACGCTGATGAAATGGGCCGATCAGGTCCGCAAGATCGGCGTCCGCGTCAACGGCGATACGCCGGAGGACGCGCGCACCGCGATCAAGTTCGGCGCGGAAGGCATCGGCCTCTGCCGCACCGAGCACATGTTCTTCGAGGAGACGCGCATCCGCACGGTGCGCGAGATGATCCTCTCGGAGGACGAGCAGTCGCGCCGCGCCGCGCTTGCAAAACTGCTGCCGATGCAGCGCGCCGATTTCGTCGAGCTGTTCGAGATCATGAAGGGCCTGCCGGTCACGATCCGCCTGCTCGATCCGCCGCTGCACGAGTTCCTGCCGCACACCCACGCCGAGGTCGAGGAAGTGGCGCGCGCCATGAACACCGATCCAAGGCGCCTCGCCGACCGTGCGCGCGAGCTGTCGGAGTTCAATCCGATGCTCGGCTTCCGCGGCTGCCGCATCGCGATCGCGTACCCCGAGATCGCCGAGATGCAGGCGCGGGCGATTTTCGAGGCTGCGGTCGAAGCCGAGAAGCGCACCGGCAAGGCCGTCGGCCTCGAGGTGATGGTGCCGCTGATCGCGACCAAGATGGAACTCGACCTCGTCAAGGCGCGCATTGACGCGACCGCCAAAGCGGTGATGCGCGACACGAATACAAAACTCGTCTATCAGGTCGGCACCATGATCGAGTTGCCGCGCGCCTGTCTGCTCGCGGCCGAGATCGCAAAGAGCGCCGATTTCTTCTCATTCGGCACCAACGATCTGACGCAGACCACCTACGGCATCAGCCGCGACGACGCCGCAAGCTTCCTCGGTCCCTACGTGTCGAAGGGCATCCTCGCGATCGACCCCTTCATTTCGCTCGATCAGGAAGGCGTCGGCGAGCTCGTCAAGATCGGCGTCGCGCGCGGGCGCAAGACGCGTCCCTCGCTCAAGATGGGCATCTGCGGCGAGCACGGCGGCGATCCCGCTTCTGTTGCGTTCTGCCACACGATCGGCCTCGATTATGTCTCCTGCTCGCCCTACCGCGTGCCGATCGCCCGCCTCGCTGCCGCGCAGGCCGCGCTCGGCAAGGCGGTTGCGAGCCAGGCGTAAGACGAAGAGCACGATTGAGTTGAGAGAGGCGGGGCCAGTCCTCGCCTCTCTTATTTTGCGGAAACTCCATCCACGTCGTGATTGCGAGCGCAGCGAAGCAATCCGGAACCTCTCCGCGGAGACAGACTGGATTGCATCGCCGCGCTCGCAATGATGGCGAATGGAACCGCATGCGTCCCGTAATGATACGCGCGCGCAAGAGTTCCTTCACCATTTGCGTTGACCAGATGTTTACCGCTTCAAATGAGGCGGTATTTACCAAGCACGCAATCACCCCCTGAAAACACCTGACATCGCTTGAGTGTGCTCCGTGCGCAACGCCGATTAACGCCCCGGCAACCTAAATTAGATACTTACGATAAAGATCGAATTGCACGGATGTACTGCAGCTCAATCCTTCAGGCGTAAGCGTAGCGTGAGCGTATCGATGTTTGTGTTGCGTAACCATCCGAAGGGCGCGCGGTTCGTGTCCTTCGGAATCGGTCTCTGCATCTTCGCATTGATGCCGAGAGAGACCGGCTATCAGGACATTTCCTCTCTGCTGGCCCGTCAGCCCGGCGTCGCCGAACGCTGGCAGAAGCAGGTGTTTTCGGCGGCGTCCTCGATACAGCTCGCCACCTACAGCTTTTCCCGGCCGATCGGAACCTCAGTGCCGCAGAGCGCGATGATTCGCCTCGCGAGCCTCGATGGTCGCGACGTCACCGGCACCATCACCCGCAATCCGGCGCTCCAGGCGCCGCCGCGCTACCAGGCCGCCGATTTCCCCAAGGTCGATCGCGCCCTGAAGGGTGATCGCCTTGCCACCGTGACGCCCGCGCCTGCTGAGATGGCGGCGCCGCCCGCGGCTCCTGCGCTGGAAGATCCCGCGACTTCGAACAGCTCGGTGTTCGGTGCCAGGACCGCTGAGTTGCCGCAAGCGATGTCGCCGGAGTCCGCAGCCGCGCTCGATCCCGAGCTTCAGGAGGCGATGCGCGCGCCGCCGTTGCCGCAATATGCCAATCCGCCGAAGGCCGGCGACAATGCGCTGTCCTTTGCGGCCCAGCCGCTCGCCGCGCTGAAGCAGGCGACGATCGCAGCCCCGCCGCGCGATCCCTTCAGCGTGAAGACCTCGAACCTGTTCTTCGGCAGCTCCTCGCTCGGCGGCAATATCGAGAGCATCGAGAGCTGGCAGCCCGGCGCCGAGCCGCTGATCGTGATGCCCGACCCTGACATGAAGCTGGCCTCGCTGTCGCCGCCCTCGGACGACGTTGTGAAGGACAGCGAGAGCGGCGAGAGCGTCGCGCCGAAGGGCGAGGTCAACGCCGACAACCAGCGCGCCAAATCGCCGGCGGAACGGCTTGCGCTCGACGACAAGTCACGAGCGAAGTCCGAGAAGTGCCTCGCTGAAGCCGTCTATTTCGAATCCCGCGGCGAGGCCGTGCGCGGTCAGATCGCGGTCGCGCAAGTCGTGATGAACCGCGTGTTCTCCGGTAAATATCCGGATACTGTCTGCGGCGTGGTCTATCAGAACAAGTACCGCCACTTCGCCTGCCAGTTCACTTTCGCCTGCGACAATAATCCCGACGTGATCCGCGAGCCCGAGATGTGGGAGCGCGCCAGGAAGATTTCCAAGGCGATGCTCGACGGCCAGATCTGGTTGCCCGAGGTCGGCAAGTCGACGCACTACCATGCCTATTGGGTGCGTCCATCCTGGGTCGCCGAGATGAAGAAGACGTACAAGTTCGGCGTGCACACCTTCTATCGACCGCGCAACTGGGGCGACGGCAGCGAGGAGCCGAGCTGGGGCACTCCGGCGCAGACCGCCGCACTCTCGGCCGAACTCGCGCAGGAAGCCAAGAGCTCCGCCGAGATGGGCGAAGTCGTGCGACGGTAAGGACTTACGCCGCGATATCCAGCGCACAGTCGAAATTCGGCGCCGAATGCGTCAGCGCGCCGGATGAGGCATAGTCGACGCCCGTTGCCGCGATGGCCGGGACCTGCTCCAGCGTGACGCCGCCGGACGCCTCCAGCGCGATGCGGCCTTCCGTCATCCGCACCGCCTCGCGCAGCGTCGCGATGTCCATGTTGTCGAGCAGCACGGCCTCGGCAAGGCCGGTATTGAGCACCTCGCGCAATTGCGCAAGCGTATCGACCTCGATCTCGATCTTGACGAGATGGCCGGCATGGGCGCGAGCGCGCTCCAGCACGGGGCGGATGCCGCCTGCGACCGCGATGTGATTGTCCTTGATCAGGATCGCATCGTCGAGGCCGAAGCGGTGGTTGAAGCCGCCGCCGCAGCGCACCGCGTATTTCTCCAGCGCCCGCAATCCCGGCGTGGTTTTTCGCGTGCAGCAGATGCGCATCTTGGTGCCGTCGGTGCGAGCGACATAGTCGGCCGTGAGCGTCGCGATGCCCGACAGGCGGCCGACGAAGTTCAGCGCGGTCCGTTCCGCGGTGAGAATGGCGCGCGCCGGCCCCGAGATCGTCAGCACGTGCTGCCCGCGCGCGACGCGGGCGGCGTCGCGGACATGCGCGCGCACTTCGATGTCGGGCGAGAGCTTTTGCAGCGTTGCCAGTGCCAGCGGCAGGCCCGCGATGACACCGGACTGGCGCGCGAGCAGGATTGCATGCGCCTTCGTCGCCTCCGGGATAGTTGCAAGCGAGGTGATGTCGCCGGCACGGCCAAGATCTTCGTCAAGCGCTCGGAGCACGGCCTCGTCGATGGCGAGCGGGGAGAGGAAAGCGTCGGGATAAAGCAGGGAGGTCGGGGTGATCATGAAAAAACTCCGTCAGGCGATCATGGATTGCGCGATGCGCGCCGTTGGGCGCTCGATGAGGCTGTCGGCGACCTCGCGCGCTGCGGCGAGTGTCGTCATCGTTCTCTGCGCCAGCGTGGGCACGTCGATCGGATGGTCGGAGCGGAAATGTGCGCCGCGGCTTTCGCGCCGGATCCACGCCGAGGCCGCAACGAGCAGCGCTGCTGTCGTCACGTTGCGGACAGCGACGCTCGTTGCCTCGCGTTCGAGCGCCGCAAAGCTGCGGACGGCTTCCGCAAGTCCATCGCCGCCGCGGATCACGCCGACATGCGCGCTCATCATCGTTCGCAGGCGCTTGATGGTCGCGGCATCCGGCGCGCCGCCGCGCGGCGTAGCCACCGCATCGGAGAGGCGGGCCGGCGAGGGGATGGCGCGGCCGGCAATGTCGTCGGCGATGCGTGCGGCATAGACAACGGCCTCGAGCAGCGAATTCGAGGCGAGCCGGTTGGCGCCATGCGCGCCGGTGGACGACACTTCACCGCCGGCCCAGAGCCCGTCGATCGAGCTGCGGCCGTGCTTGTCCACGGCGATGCCGCCCATGTGGTAGTGGGCGGCCGGTGCTATCGGGATTGCCTGCGTAGCCGGATCGATGCCGGCGGCGATACAGCTCGCATGCACGGTCGGGAATTTGTCGGCAAAGCGCGTGCCCAGCGCGTCCCGCGCATCGAGGAACGCACCGCGCCCGGCCGCAATCTCCGCAAACACGCCGCGGGCCACGATATCGCGCGGCGCCAGTTCGGCGAGCGGATGGCGCGCCGCCATGAAGCGTTCAGCGTTGCCATTGATCAGCGTCGCGCCTTCGCCGCGCAGCGCTTCGGTTGCAAGCGGCGCTGGATCGCGGCCGACCATGATGGCGGTCGGGTGGAACTGCACGAATTCGGGGTCGGCGATCACGGCGCCGGCACGCGCGGCGATCGCAAGGCCCGATCCGCTTGCCTCGGCAGGATTTGTCGTGACGGCATAGAGATGGCCGCTGCCGCCGGTGGCGAGCACCACCGCGCGCGAAGCGATCATCACGGGCCTCGCTGCGAAGTTGCCGGCCTCGCGCAACTGAAGTCCGGCGACGACGCCGTCCTCGGTCAACAGCGCTTCGGCGACATAACCTTCGATCAGGCGGATCGACGGCGTGCGGTGCACGGCGTCGCTGAGCGCGGCGATGATTGCCGCGCCCGCGCCGTCGCCACGGACATGCACGATGCGTCGCGCGGAGTGCGCGGCCTCGCGGCCCACAGCGAGCCGGCCTTCGAGATCGCGATCGAACGGCACGCCATAAGCGAGCAGATCATGAATTCGCGGCGCGGCCTCGCGCGCGATTCCGAGCGCGATGGCTTCATCGACGATGCCGCCGCCGACCGCAATGGTATCCGCGGCATGCGCCTCCGGGCTGTCGCCTTCCGCCATCGCGGCGGCGATGCCACCTTGCGCCCAAGCGGATGATGCGCCCTGTCCGAGCGGCGCCGCGGAGATCAGTGTCACCGGCCGCGGCGCGAGTTTTAGCGCGCAGAACAGTCCGGCGAGTCCGCCGCCGACGATGACGACATCGTCGGTCGAGCGGGTGAGATTGTGGATGTTGTTGGTCATGGCTTGATCTCAGTTCTTCAAATTGATCATCCGCTCGACCGATCGCCGCGCACGCACCGCAAGCACGGGATCGACCGTCACTTCCTCACCAAGCGTCAGCAGGCTCTCCAGAATGTTGGCGAGCGTGATGCGCTTCATGTGCGGGCAGAGATTGCAGGGACGCAGCATCTCGACATCAGGAAGCTCGGCGCGCACATTGTCGGCCATCGAGCATTCGGTGATCATGACGAGGCGCTTCGGGCGCTTCGCGCGCACCCAGTTGATCATGTGCGCGGTCGAGCCGGTAAAATCGGCTTCGGCGAGCACGTCCGGCGGGCATTCGGGATGCGCGATGATCTGCACCGAGGGATCGGCGTCACGAAGGGCGCGCAGCTCGTCTCCGGTGAAGCGCTCATGCACCTCGCAGGCGCCCTTCCAGGCAATGATCTTCACGTCGGTCTTCGAAGCGACATAGCTCGCCAGATAGCGGTCGGGCAGGAAGATCACGCTTCGCGCGTTCAGGCTCTCGACCACCTGCACGGCGTTCGACGAGGTGCAGCAGATGTCGACCTCGGCCTTCACCTCCGCAGATGTGTTGACATAGGCAACCACAGGCACGCCGGGAAATCTTTCGCGGAGCAGCCGCACGTCCGCGCCGGTGATGCTGGCGGCGAGCGAGCAGCCGGCGCGGGAGTCCGGGATCAGCACCGTCTTGTCCGGGTTGAGCAGCTTTGAGGTCTCCGCCATGAAGTGCACGCCGCATTGCACGATGATGTCGGCCTCCACTTTCGTCGCTTCGACCGCGAGCTGGAGCGAATCGCCACCGATGTCGGCGACGCAGTGGAAGATTTCCGGCGTCTGGTAGTTGTGGGCGAGGATCACCGCGTTGCGCGCGCGCTTCAGCGCGTTGATCGCCTTGATGGTCGGCGCCATCAGCGGCCACTCGATCGGCGGGATCACGTGCTTCACGCGCTCGTAGAGAGGCGCGGTGGCCTGTTCGACCTCCGGTGTCCATTCCAGCGAGGGCATCGGCAGTGCGGACCCTGTCCGCGCGGGCGCGGGCGGGGTGACAGTGGTGGGTTGCCCCTGCGGCCGGCTGGCAAAGTCCTCAGGGCCGTAAATTCCAGTGATCGGCATCGAAGCCTCCCGTAGGTGTTAATTATACTCAAATTGAGTATATATGGAGCCCGAGAAATCCGGCCGAGAGGGCCGGGGGATTTCGCCATCGCTCAAATATGCTCAATATGAGTAGATCAAAGATAACCTGCCGGATTGAGCGCCGCTAGGTCTCGCCGCACACATTCTCGTCAAGTCGTGTTTCATCGCGTCCGGCGAGGTCTTGGTGAAACGCAATGCTCCCGCGGCAGCCCCCCGCGGGATGCAGTCATTTTCGACTTGGGATCTTCATGCAGTTGCATTAAACGGCTGGCTCGCGGTTGCCTGTTTGCGGAGCCGCCAACGGCCGGGAGGAACAGCATGTCGACGCAGGTGAGCGAACTCGGTCCGGTCTCACGTTCTTCCGACTGGCGCACGCCAGCCGTCATCATTCTCTGCGGCTGCGCGATCGGCATGCTCGGCTTCGGCCCGCGCTCGGCGCTGGGCTTCTTCGTGCAGCCGATGAGCCACGAGTTCGCCTGGGGCCGCGACGTGTTTGGCCTCGCGATCGCCTTTCAGAATTTGTTGTGGGGACTCGGCCAGCCATTTGCCGGCGCGATCGCCGATCGCTTCGGCCTGTTCCGTGTGATGTGCGTCGGCGCGCTGCTCTATGCCGGCGGTCTGCTCCTGATGCGCTATTCGTCGACGCCGCTCTCGCTCAACATCGGCGCAGGCGTGATGGTCGGCTTCGGACTCGCCGGCTGCTCGTTCAATCTGGTGCTGTCGGCGTTCACAAAGCTCCTGCCGGCCGAGAAGCGCGGCCTTGCGCTCGGCGCCGGCACTGCGGCGGGCTCGCTCGGCCAGTTCCTGTTCGCGCCGATTGGCGTCGCGCTGATCGACAATTTCGGCTGGCAGCAAACGCTCACCGTGTTCGGCTTCCTGATGCTGCTGATCATCCCGCTGTCGCTGGCGATCTCGACGCCGCCGGTCGCAAGCACCGCCGGCACGTCGCCTGCGGATGAGCAGACCATCACCAGGGCGCTTGCCGAAGCCTTCGGCCATCGCTCCTACGTGCTGCTGGTGCTCGGCTTCTTCACCTGCGGCTTCCAGCTCGCCTTCATCACCGTGCATCTGCCGGCGTTTCTGGTCGACCGCGGTATCTCGACGCAAACCGGCGGCTGGGTGATCGCGGCGATCGGCCTGTTCAACATCATGGGCTCGCTCAGCGTCGGCTATCTCCAGAACTCGCTGCCGAAGCGCTACATCCTGTCGGTGATCTATTTCACCCGTGCGCTGGCGACGCTCGCCTTCATCTCGTTCCCGATCACGCCGTTCTCGGCGATCGCATTCGGCGCGATCTCGGGCCTGACCTGGCTGTCGACGGTGCCGCCGACCTCGGCGCTGGTGGCGCTGATGTTCGGCACCCGCTGGCTTGCGACGCTCTATGGCTTCGCCTTCGTCAGCCACCAGGTCGGCGGCTTCCTCGGCGTCTGGCTCGGCGGCATCGTGTTCGAGCGGTTCGGTTCCTATACGCCGATCTGGTGGCTCTCGATCCTGTTCGGCGTGCTCTCGGCGCTGATCAATCTTCCGATCGTGGAGAAGCCGGTCCAGCGAGCGGTTGCACAGCCTGCCTGATCGGCTAAACATCGCCTGAAGCAAGTCAGGGAGTTTTGCTGTGGCCACATTCAAGGCGATCCGGATCGACAAGGCGGACAAGGGCACCACCGCCGCGCTCACCCAGTTCGACGAGGCCGAGCTGATGGACGGCGACGTCACTGTCCGCGTGGAATGGTCGACGCTGAACTACAAGGACGGCCTCGCGCTTACCGGCAAGGCGCCGGTGGTGCGCCGCTTCCCGATGATCGCCGGGATCGACTTCGCCGGCACGGTCGAGCAGTCCTCGCATCCCGCGTGGAAGGCGGGCGACAAGGTCGTCTGTACCGGCTGGGGCATGGGCGAGACCCATCTCGGTGCCTATGCCGAGAAGGCGCGGGTGAAGGGCGACTGGCTGGTCGCCTTGCCGCAGGGCCTGTCGGCGCGCGATGCCATGGCGATCGGTACCGCCGGCTTCACGGCGATGCTCTCCGTGCTCGCGCTGGAGAAGCACGGCCTGTCGCCGAAGAGCGGCCCGGTCGTCGTGACGGGGGCAGCCGGCGGCGTCGGCTCGGTGGCCACCGCCGTGCTGTCGAAGCTCGGCTACCACGTCATCGCCTCGACCGGCCGCGCCTCGGAGGCCGATTACCTGAAGAGCATCGGTGCTGCCGAGGTGATCGACCGCAACGAATTGTCGGCGGCGGGGAAGCCCCTGGCCAAGGAGCGCTGGGCCGGTGGCGTCGACAGCGTCGGCTCGACCACGCTCGCCAACCTGCTGTCGATGACGAAGTATGGCGGCGCCATTGCCGCCTGCGGCTTGGCTGCGGGCATGGACCTGCCGTCCTCGGTCGCGCCGTTTATTTTGCGTGGGGTGTGCCTTCTCGGCATCGATTCCGTGATGTGCCCGCTTCCGCCGCGAAAAGCCGCCTGGCAGCGCCTTGCGTCCGATCTGGATCGGACAAAACTATCTGAAATAACTCATGAAATTCCGCTCGATGAAGTTCCGGAATGGGGCGCGAAAATCCTGGCCGGCCAGGTCCGCGGCCGCATCGTGGTAAAAATTGTCTGACGGCGTTCAGACTTTACCAACCAAGCTGCTTCAATGTCGCCATGGTTAGTATGGTAAGCAGCGGGTAAAGAGATACGGCATCGTCCGCTGCGGGGTTGGTTCGGAGTAGAGCATGCTTGCGCGTATTGTGTTGGGGGCTGTCACGGCAGCCGTGACGTTTGCGCCGGCCATTGCCGGAGGCATGAACGCCGATGAGGCGCGCCGCTTCGTTGCCGGCAAGGTGTTCGCTTTCACCTGTTTCGACGGCACCCGCGGCGCAGGCCGCATCCTCGATGACCTCGGCGCCGCCGGCGCCGTGCAGTTTTCGGGCGCAGGCCCCGTCCGCCATCTCCGGCTGCCCGGCAACACCCTCCAGATCCGCGGCCAGAACGTCTGCGCCTCGATCAAGGGCATTCCGTTCGAGCCTTGTTTCAACCTGGAGAAGACCGACGATCGCAGCTTCCGCGGCTCTGTCTCGGGCATGGGCTTCGCCTATTGCGACTTCCACCACCAGGGTGGCAACCAGATGCTGATGGCGCGCGCCGCCGCGCGGCCGCGCTCGCTGCGTGCGCCGGAGCAGACCGGTTCGATCAACGTATCGAGTACCGAGGTCGCTGCGCGCGTCGAGACCCCGCGGGTCGAGAGCAGCCGGATCGAGCCGGTGAAGCCGGAAGTGAAGTCCGAGCCCAAATTCGATTCGAAGAACGATGGTCCGCTGGAGCTGCGCCGCTCGACCGAGTGATGTCCAGCACGACACTGCGCGCGCAATTTACCCGCCTTTGACGAATGCATCGCACGCGAAGCCGCCGCGCCGTAATCATACGGCCCGCGGTTTTCATACCTTGGTAGCGACTGCCGCCCCAGCCTGCGTGACGGCCGGGGGGCGGCCCTACGCAAGGGTTCAAAAATGTCGCTGTACTTCTTCCGCATCAGCACCGGCCGCTATTCCGGCGCCGCCGATCAGCCGTACGAGTTTGAGGACCGCGCCGCCGCCTGGACTGAGATGACCGCGGTGTGCGCCAATCTGCTCGGCAGCATCGCGCGCAATCTGAAGCCGAATGCGAAGTGGAGCATGGAGCTGCTCGACGAGAACAAGAAGCTGGTCTTCCGCGTCAGCCTCGTCGGCGAGACGGTGTGCTGACACGATTGCGAACGCCGGGCAGCCGTTAACGAGCGCGATGTCTGCAAATCCGCGAGGCGCCACTTCTCTGCACGCGATAGCTGTACAAGTTCGATGGGTTGAGCAGCGTTCCCCGTATTCCTACCGAGACTGCAGCGCCCGCACTTAACTTTAATGAGGAACCTAACCTCTAGTCTCCCGGGTTGTTCACGCGTTTGGTCGCGGCAATTTGTTCCCCGGGAATGTTTCAATGACGCTCATTCAGAACCTGCGAATTGGCACCAAGCTCGCCATGACCTCGGCACTGACCATCGGGCTCGTTGCGCTGCAGATATTCCTCCAGATGAGCGGAGACGCCGAGGTTCAGAAGCTCAGCATCGGGGCATCGGAACAGCAGGCGATCGCGCAAAACGCCGCGGAGGCGAAGGCCTCCGTGCGAGGATGCAGATCGGCATTCGCGACATCCTGACATCATCCTCGTCGGCCGAGATGCAGAAAGCCGTCACCTATTTCAACGACCGGCGGACCGCGGCCCTGAAATTCTCGGGCGAAATGGCAACGCTGTCGCGATCGCCGGAGACCTCCAAGAGGATCGACCGCCTGACCGCGCCGGTCGGCAACTTCCAGACGGGCGAGCAGCAGATCGAGTTGATCCGCAAGCAAGAGCTGGCGATCGACGCGAAGAAGGACGGTGAAGCAGCCGCGCAACGCGCGCAGTCGACCGCCGAGGTCGACCGAATTCGCAAGGAGATGCTGGCGCCGATCAACGACGAGATTTCGGAGTTGACCAATGAGATCACCAATTTTGCCAAGCAGAAAAGCATCGAGGCGCGCGCCGATGCAGAAGCGCAGGCCGCATCCGTTGCCCGAACGTCGTTCATCACCGGCATGCTGGTCGCCCTCGTCCTGGTCGGCGCGTGCATCGTCTTCAGCATCGCGCGGCCCATGCGCGCATTGACGGTGGCGATGGAGAAGCTGGCCGGCGGCGATTTCTCGGTAGTGCTGCCGGGGCTCGGTCGCAAGGACGAGGTCGGCGAGGTCGCCGGCGCCGTCGAGAAATTCAAGATCGTATCCGAGCAGAAGGCGCGCGAGGAAGCGGACGCCAGGATACGGCAGGGTCAGATCGCGGCCGGGCAGCGCAAAACCGAGATGCGAAAGCTCGCCGATAATTTCGAATCCGCCGTCGGAGAGATCGTCCACACGGTATCGTCAGCCTCCACTGAGCTCGAAGCATCCGCCACGACGCTCACCTCGACCGCCGAGCGCACGCAGGCGCTCACCACCGTGGTTGCGGCGGCCTCTGAGGAGGCCTCAACCAACGTGCAGTCGGTGGCGTCAGCGACGGAGGAGCTGTCGTCCTCGATCACCGAAATCAGCCGGCAGGTGCAGGAGTTGGCGCGCGTGGCGAGCGAAGCCGTGGGCCAGGCGCGCAATACGACCGAGCGCGTCAGTGAATTGTCCAGGGCGGCGACCCGCATCGGCGCCGTCGTCGAGCTGATCAACACCATCGCCGGCCAGACCAACCTGCTAGCGCTCAACGCCACGATCGAGGCGGCGCGCGCCGGCGAAGCTGGCAAGGGTTTTGCGGTCGTCGCCTCCGAGGTAAAAGCACTCGCCGAGCAGACGGCGAAAGCGACCGGCGAGATCGGCCAGCAGATCTCCGGCATCCAGGCGGCGACGCAGGAATTGGTCGGCGCCATCAAGGACATCAGCGACACCATCGAAAAGCTGTCGGAGATCTCCTCGACCATCGCGGCAGCCGTGGAAGAGCGGGGCGCGGCGACGCAGGAAATCTCCCGCAACGTACAGCAGGCCGCACACGGCACGCATCAGGTCTCGTCCAACATCACCGACGTGCAGCGTGGAGCGAGCGAGACCGGATCGGCCTCCTCGCAGGTGCTGTCCGCCGCACAGATGCTGTCCACCGACAGCGATCGCCTCAAGCTCGAGGTCGGCAAGTTCCTGGATACGGTACGGGCCGCCTGACATGGCCGCATCAGCTCTCTGATCCTGCGACCGTCGCGCATGAAGCGCGGCGGTCGTTCGCATTATGTTGCGGCGCCGCGACGAATTGCGCGCACGGTTAACTTTTCAGAAAAGCGAAGCAGGCATTATCTGCTCAATTTCTCGGCACGCCTCCCGCTATTTCATTTCAAGCACTTTGGAGCTCGTCCATGAGCGGCCTTTCCATCCGCCTGACCCACAAGGTGATGGCAATCGGATTCTTCGGCCTTTTCGGCCTCGTCGCCTTCGGCGCGATCTATGAGATCGGCAGCCTCTCCCAGGACGCCTCCCGCAACGTCGCCAACCGCGCCCGCGCAATCGCCGACCTCAACAAGCAGCTCTCGATTGAGATGCTGGAGGCCCGCCGCAACGAGAAGAATTTTCAGCAGCGCCGCAACGAGAGCTATGCCAAGGGGCATGCCGAGCTGATCGGCCCGATCAACCGCGATTTCGATGAGGTCGAACGGCTGATGTCTGCGGGCGGCATGGGCGCGCTGTCCGACAAGACGAGGCAAGCCCAGGACGGCTTCAAACGCTATACCGCCGACTTCAACGCGCTGGTCGCCGCCGAGATCAAGCTCGGCCTCAACGAGACGCTCGGCCTGTCCGGCTCGCTGCGCGGCGCGGTGCACGACATCGAGGCCAAGCTGAAGGAGCTCGACAATCCGCGGCTCACGAGCTGGATGCTGATGATGCGCCGGCACGAGAAGGACTTCATGCTGCGGCGTGATCCCAAATACGTCGCCGAGCTGAAGAAGGCCGCGACCGAATTCTCGAAGGCCATGGAAGCCGATTCCGTGCCCGCTTCAGTCTCGACTGACGTCACCGCCAAGCTGCAGAAATACCAGTCCGAGTTCGTGGCGTGGGCCGAGACCGCGCAGCAGAGCGCGGCCCTGGATGCCAGCATGATGAAGACGTTCCGTGATCTCGAGCCGGGGATGCTCGAGGTACGGACGGCAGTCGAAGGGCTCTACAAGCAGGCCGACGCTGCCGAAGCCGCGACCCGCGAGGTGGTGCGCCTGTGGATGACGATCGCGTTCCTCGTCACCGTCGCGGTCCTCGCCGTGGTCGGCTTCTTCCTCGGACGCTCGATCTCGACGGCGCTGTCCGGCATGGTCGATGCGATGACGCGGCTCGCGCGCGGCGAGCTCTCGATCGCCGTTCCCGGCATCGGCCGCAAGGACGAGATCGGCGAGATGGCCGGTGCCGTCGAGGTGTTCAGGAACAACATGGCGGAGGCCGAACGGTTGCGCGCTGAGCAGCTCGAAGCCGACACGAGGCGGCGCACACAGCGCAGGGCCGACATGAAGCGGCTGGCCGACGACTTTGAAGGCGCGATCGGCGAGATCATCGAGACCGTCTCGTCGGCGGCAACCGAACTCGAGGCCTCCTCCAATACGCTGACGCAGGCGGCGGAGCGGTCCAACGGGCTCGCCAATTCCGTGGCGTCGGCTTCGGAGGAAGCGTCGGCCAACGTACAGTCGGTGTCGTCCGCGAGCGAGGAGATGACGACGTCGATCTCCGAGATAAGCCGCCAGGTGCAGGAATTGGCGCGCGTCGCCGACGTCGCGGTCGAGCAGGCGCAGCGCACCAATGCGCGCGTCGGCGAATTGACCAAGGCCGCGGGACGCATCGGCGATGTCGTCGATCTCATCAACACCATCGCCGGCCAGACCAATCTGCTGGCGCTGAATGCCACGATCGAGGCGGCGCGCGCCGGCGAGGCCGGCAGGGGCTTTGCCGTGGTGGCGAGCGAGGTGAAGGCGCTCGCCGAGCAGACCGCCAAGGCCACCGGCGAGATCGGCCAGCACATCGGCGCGATCCAGACCGCGACGCAGGATTTGGTCGGCGCGATCAAGGAGATCGGCGACACCATCGCGCGGATGTCGGAGATCTCGTCGGCCATCGCTGCCGCGGTCGAGGAGCAGGGCGCCGCGACGCAGGAGATCTCCCGCAACATCCAGCATGCCGCGCAGGGCACATCGGACGTGTCGGCGAATATCGGCGAAGTCCAGCGCGGCGCGGGCGAGACCGGGGCCGCCTCGGCGCAGGTGCATTCGGCGGCGCAATCGCTGTCGCAGGAGAGCAACCGCTTGAAGAGCGAAGTCACGCGCTTCCTGGACTCGGTGCGGGCAGCTTAAAGGCTAGTCCATCCGCCAGCGCGAATCCGGGCGGAAGTAATGAATGATTGTGAGCAGGTTGAGTATCGATAATTGGCAAATCAGTAGTTTAACTAGGTTCTTGTTAACGGCTGTCTGCAACTATGAGCAATCTTACCGGATAAGAACCAGCCAGCACTATTGGAATGACCGCCCGCCCCGTCGTCCGTCGTGACGGTTGCGGCGCAGGTCAGTTGGGCGTTGCCAGATATCAACGGGATTTATCGTGATGTCGAAATTATCGATCGTTTTCAAGCTTCTGACCGTGTTGTCGGTCCTCGTGCTCTCGCTCGCCGGCGTCGGCGTGGTGGCGATCGGCACCATGCAGAACATCAATTCCCACACCGTTGAAATCGCGCAGGGCTGGCTGCCGAGCGTGCGTGCGCTCGGCTCGCTTCGCGCCGACATCAACGAGCTGCGTGTCGCACTGCGCCTGCACTTGATGCAGGATACCGCCGAGGGCAAGGACGCCGCAGAGAAGCGCCTCGCCTCGCTGCGCGAACGGATCGAGAAGACGCGCAAGGTCTACGAACCCCTGATCACCTCGTCGGAACAGCGCTCGATCTACGAGCAGTGGACCAGGGCGTGGGCAGAATACCTGAATGGCGTGCAGGATGTGATGGCGCTGTCGCGCAAGAGCCCTGGCCGCTTCCCGACCGACGCCAACGAGCTGTTGCAGACCAAGGTCGCGAAGATGGCCCAGGCTGCCGATCCCCTGCTGCTGAAGAGTATCGAGCTCAACAACCAGGGTGCCGAGACCGAGACGAAGCAGGCGGCCGACAGCTACGCCATCATCTTCCGCGTGCTGGTCGGCATTATCGTGGCCGCGGTCGTGATCGCGATCGGCGCGGCCTTTTATCTCGTGCGGGACGTCTCGCGCGGCATTGCCTCGATCATCCGTCCGATGCAGGCGCTCGGCGAAGGCAAGCTCTCGGCCGAGGTGCCGCATCGCGGCGAGAAGACCGAGATCGGCTCGATGGCGGATGCGCTCCAGATCTTCAAGGAGGCGCTGATCGCCAAGAAGGCCGCCGACGAGGCCGCCGCGGCCGATGCCGAAGCCAAGATCGAGCGCGGCCGTCGCGTCGATGCCATCACCCGCAAGTTCGAGGTGATGATCGGCGAAGTCGTTGGCACCGTCTCCTCGGCCTCGACCGAGCTCGAAACGTCGGCCTCGACACTGACCAGCACCGCACAGCGCGGCCAGGCGCTGGCAACCGCGGTCGCCGCGGCCTCCGAGGAAGCGTCGACCAACGTCCAGTCGGTGGCCTCCGCCTCGGAAGAGCTGTCGTCCTCCGTCACCGAGATCAGCCGCCGCGTGCAGGATTTGGCGCGGATGGCCGCGGAAGCTGTCGGCCAGGCGGCGCGGACCAACGCGCGCGTCAACGAGCTGTCGCAGGCGGCCTCCCGCATCGGCGACGTGGTCGAGCTGATCAACACCATCGCGGGCCAGACCAATCTGCTGGCGCTGAACGCCACCATCGAAGCGGCGCGCGCCGGCGAGGCCGGCCGCGGCTTCGCGGTCGTCGCCTCCGAGGTGAAGGCGCTGGCCGAGCAGACCGCGAAGGCGACCGGCGAAATCGGCGCGCAGGTCGCAGGCATCCAGGCGGCGACGCAGGAATTGGTCAGCGCGATCCAGGAGATCGGCGGCACCATCGAGCGGCTGTCGGAAGTGTCCTCCGCGATCGCGGCCGCCGTTGAGGAGCAGGGCGCAGCGACGCAGGAGATCTCGCGCAACGTGCAGCAGGCGTCGCTCGGCACGCAGGAGGTCTCGATGAACATCACCGACGTGCAGCGCGGTGCGATCGAGACCGGTTCGGCCTCGACGCAGGTGCTGTCGGCGGCGAAATCGCTTGCAGCCGACAGCACCCGTCTCAAGGTCGAGGTCGCGCAGTTCCTGGAATCGGTCCGCGCGGCCTGACGCTTACACGCTTGTCTGCGGCGCCGGCGGCGGTGTTACTTGCCGCCGGAACAGGATGCGCTGGTAGAGCCAGCCGATCGCGACCAGTACGATGCCGAGGCACATGAACGACAGGGCGCGGTAGACGCCGGTCAGCGTCGACATATCGATCACGAACGCCTTCAGGATCGTCAGCGCGATAACGGCGGCCGACGCCAGCCGCGCGCGCTCGGAGTTGACGAGAATGCCGATGCCGAGCAGCACGACGCCGAAGGCGAGCCAGCCGATCGAATAGCTGTATTGCTCGGCCCCCGTGGTCTCGCCGCTGGTGAGGATCGGCCCGTGATAGAAGCGGCGGATCTCCAGCGTCAGGTAGACCAGTGCGAACACGAGCGCCGCGCCCGCGATGGTGTTCGCATAGGCCTTGCCGCGCGCACCAACCGCCGCATAGGCGAGCAGCAGCATCAGCACTGCCGGCAGCGCGTAGCCAAGCAGCAGCAGGTTGAACACTGTGCCGCCGACATCGATGCTCCACAGCAGCGGGTTCTTCAGGAACAGCAGGCCGAACACGCTGACGAGGCCGGCGATCGCCGTGAGCACGACCGCGCCGGCGTTGTGCACGATGCTACGGCTGCGCAGCCGCAGCCGTTCCAGCCCGATCGCCATGGCCAGCGCCACGCAGACCTGCAAACCGGCTTCGAGCAGTGACGGCAGCGCGATCATGTCGCCGCCGGTTGCGAGATGGCGGACCTCCATGAAGGCGAGCAGCGCGGTGAACAGGATCGCGGCGGCCTCCACCATGCGCAGCGGCGCGTCGTCGCTGCTGCGGCGCAGGAACATGCTTGCCGCCCAGAACGACAGCGCCGGCAGGCCGTAGCCCCACAGCAGCCAGTTGAAGATCGGCGTGGTGCCGACGGTATCGCCGACGATGCGTGGATCGTAACCGATGCGTGCGGTGACGATGCCGGCGAAGATGGCAGATAGCCAGCGCAGAAACGGGATCGGCCGCTGCATCGCAATCCAGGCGGTGCCGAGCGACATCAGCGCCAGCGCGATGGTGAGCCAGCCCTTCTCCAGCGCAAAGGTCAGCGCCAGCGCCAACGCGCCGAGCGTGCCGGTCGCAAACAGCGCGGTCGAGGCCGCAAGGCCTGGCCGGCTTTCGCGGCGGGTCAGCGTTTCGGTCCCGGCGCCGACGGCCGCAGCGAGCAGCACCGCGAGGATCGCAAACGGGATCGAGCGGTCAAGATGGGCGATGCGGGCGTAGAGCGCGACCAGGATCGCGATCGGCGTGGCGACGCCCGCCGCCGACCACACCACAGCAATGATCGCCGAATTCGAGCGTCCTTGCGCGAGAAAGCCGGCGCCGCCGAAGCCGCCAGCGATGATCGCGGCCATCAGCAGGTGCAGCGTCACCGCGCTGTCGATGGCTGTCGGTCCGACCCCGGGCATGGGGCCGCCCGGCAACACCAGCATGTCCGGATTGGCGCGCACGGCCCATTCGGCGAACACGATGAACACGGTCGCTGCAGCAGCGCCCAGCGCGCCGGTCGCAGCCTCCGCGCGCCAGGCGACGAACAGCGTTGCCGCGACGAGGAGCGTGAAGGCGATCAGCGCGAGATCGGCGTGCGCGCTCGACAGCACGATCAGCATCGCGCCGAACAGATAGGCGCCGAGCGCGCTCGACGAGACCGGCTCGATCTGCCCGTCCTCGATCGTGGGTCCGAACATGAAGCCGCAGACCACAAGGAGTGCGGCAAGCACGAAACCTGCGATGACATGGAAGGCGTGCGGCGCGACCTGCAACTCGCCGGTATCGAGTCCCGGAAGGGTCCAGAGCACGGCGAAGACGATGGTCGTCACGGCCAGCCAACGCCACAGCCGGATGCGGGCGAGGCCGAAGCTCGCGGCGGTGACGATCGCAAGATAGATGTAGAGCGCCCAATAGTCGGGCTTGCCGCTGGAGACGAGAACCGGCGTCGCGAACGCGCCGACCACACCGAGGCCGGCAAGCGCGGGTCCGTGCAACAGCGCGGCCGCAAGCGTTCCGAGCGCGACAAGGCCGAGCAGCACGAAGGCGGTGGCGGGCACCAGGAAGCCATAGAGTGCGTAGGCCGCATATACCGTCGCAAACGCCACTGCCGTTCCGGCCGCGGTGAGGATCGCGGGGATGTTGGCGATCGGCAGTGCCTGGATCGTGGAGATGCTCTCCTTGCGCCGCGTCCATTCGCCGGCGCCGAGCAGCGCGAGCGCGAACAGGCCGCCGAGGAACACGCGCACGCCGGGGCCGACAAGGCCGGCCTCGATCGAATAGCGCACCATGAAGAAGCCGCCGAGCGCGAGTGCAAGCCCGCCGATCCAGACCACCCAGCGGGTCCCGAGCCGCTCCTCGAAGCCGGGCCGTGCGGCAGCGGGGACGGGAGGCGGTGCACTCCGCCTCGGTGCTCGTTTCGAGCGGAGGTGGCGAAACAGGATCGGCTGACGGGCGGCGGCGCCGGCTCGGGTTTCGGGCGCAAGCGGCGGTGGCTCTGGCGGTCGCCGGCGGGTGCCTCAGCCTGCACCTGCGTGGGCATGAGAGGCGGCGGTTGGATCTGGCGCTGCGCGTACAACGTCGCTTCGAGCGAGTTCAGCCGGCTGCGCAGCTCGGCCGCCTGGCTGGCGGCCTTGATCGCGACCAGGAAGGCGATGATCGCAATGATCAGCGCAATGTCGTCAAACGGGCTGTCGAACATGGGGCCTCCTGGCGATCGGCGCGCATGGGGCCGACCGCGCGATCTTAATCCTAGCGCCGGGAGCGTACGCGCAAGCCGGGCGCGGGCCGCTCCTGGAGCACGTCGCGGCGGAAGCGGAAGAGCGCCGCCGGCCGTCCACCCGTCTGTGTCGACATCACCCCGGTCGGTTCGACCAGAGCGCCCGTTTCGACGAGCCGGCGGAAATTCTGCTTGTGCAGGTGCCGGCCCGAGATCGCCTCCACCGTGCGCTGCAAGTCGGTGAGTGTGAACTCGGCGGGCAAAAGTTCAAACACCACAGGGCGATATTTCAGCTTTGCGCGCAGCCGCGCGATCGCCGTGGCGAGAATGCGGCGGTGGTCGAACCGCATCGATGTGCCGAGGCGCGGGGAGCGTCTTGCGCGCCAATGCCGCAGGCCGGCCGTCGCGCCGCGCCTCCTCGACCAGCCCGGCCTCGTAGAGCAGTTCGTAGCGGTCGAGCACGCGCTCCTCGTCCCAAGGCGCGCCGTCGAGGCCGAAATAGAACCGGACGCGATCCTTGCGGCCAAGCGCGCGCGCGGTGTCCGGCCTGCTCGGCTGGCCGGCCCAGCGCGTCAGCTCCGGGATGATGTCGCGCTCGATGATGGCGGGCCGCGCCTCGCGCCAGTCCTCCCAGGGGAAGAAGCGATACCAGGGCTCGAAGGTCGCGCCCGCCGCAGCGCGCGGCATTGTCGGCGGCGCGCGTCAGCGCGAGATAGCCGATCGAGGCCACATGCGCGTCGGTGTCGCCGGGCCGGGCGTGGCGGCCGCGATCGCCGAAGGTGTAGAGCTGCTCGACATAGCCGAGCCGCAAGCCCGCCTGTTCTTCGACCCAGGCGCGCAGGCCGATCTCGAAGGTGCGATGGCTCGACCGCATCGAACGGCCCGAACGGCAGTCCGGCGAGCTTCCGGCGTCGCCGGCGGCGCGGTGAGAATCAGCGGCTCGTTGCCCTCGATCGCGACGATCGCGGCAGTCAGGCCGATCTCGATCGGCGTCAGCAGCTTGTCGCTCATCTGGTGACGCTCGGTGGATGTCATTCGAGATCGATCGCGGAAGGGGCGGCCCTCGACCATCATGGCGCCCGGGCCCATCTCGTCGAGCGCGCGCAGCATGCGGCCCTCGCGCCCCAGCGCCTGGTCGGCGAGGCCGACGATCAGCCGGTTCGGCGACGCGATCGGGGAGGCCGCGCGGATCTGCCTGGCGATCGTCGATCTCGTCGCGATGCGGATTGAGCGCGCAGGCGGCGGCAAAGGCGCTCGCGGTGGAGCGGCTGATGCCGGCATAGCAGTGCACGACCAGCGGCGCGCCGCGGTCCCAGCCGCGCACGAAATTCAGCACCTGCTCGATATGCGAACTCCGAGGGCGCGACGAAGCCGTCCGTCTGCCTCGGTGATGTCGTCCATCGACACCTTGAGATGATTGGCCGGCAGCACCGAAACCGGCCGCTGCACCTGGTCGACATTGGCCATCACGGTCAGCACATGGCTGGCACCCGGTGGGCTTGACGGTTTCGGGAAGGGCGGCGAGCGAGCAGACGTGGATCATGGCGTGACCTTTTGCCGACGATTATAGCGCGCCTGTGCGCGGCGCGCGCGTGAAAGGTCGGCTCGGCGGACCGCCCAGCATTCTACGGGTGACACGCGACTTGAACCGCTCCAGAAACTGCTTCTCGGCCCTGGCCGCCGTCCAGGGTGTCAGATAGTCGCGCCGGACGCTGCCGGCAGGCCGGGGTCGCGGCCGAACAGGCGCTTGGCCTCGGCATCGCCGAAGCCGGCGAGCTCGGTCGCCTCGAGATAGGCCGCGCCGCGATCGGCGGCCTTGATCTGCTGCGTGATCTCGTCCGGCAGCACCGGCGGCAGGCCGAAGCGGATGTGGATGGCGCGCGAGCAGGCGCTTCTCGACCGCCTTGTAGTCGCCGCCGAGCACCGCCTTGAACGGCGAGATCATGTCGCCGATCACATATTCCGGCGCATCGTGCAGCAGCGCTGCCAGCCGCACGCGATGCGTCGACGCGCGGCGTCTCGTGCGCGCAGCACGGCCTCGACCAGCAGCGTGTGCTGCGCGACCGAGAAGATATGCGCGCCGATGGTCTGCCCGTTCCAGCGCGCGACGCGCGCCAGGCCATGCGCGATGTCGTCGATCTCGATATCGAGCGGCGAGGGATCGAGCAGGTCGAGCCGCCGGCCCGACAGCATGCGCTGCCAGGCGCGGGACTGAACGTCGCGCGCGGGCGTCTTCTTCGCCGTCATTTGGCTTTGAGGCGCGGCTTGCGCTGCGGCTTGCTGCAGGTCGCGTGGCAATGGCAGGTCGACGAGATGGTCGTTGACCATGCCGGTCGCCTGCATGAAGGCATAGACGATGGTCGGGCCGACGAACTTGAAGCCGCGCGACGACAGCTCCTTGGAGATCTGCATCGAGAGCGGCGTCGAGGCCGGCACGCTGGCGGTGGTCTTGAAATTGTTGACCTTGGGCCTGCCGTCCACGAAGTCCCACAGCAGCTTCGAGAAGCCCGGGCCTTCTTCCATGATCTCGAGATAGGATTTCGCGCTAGTGATCGTGCCGTCGATCTTGGCGCGGTTGCGCACGATGCCGGCGTCGTTCATCAGCGCGTGGACTTTCTTGTCGTTGTAGCGCGCGATCTTTTCCGGCTGGAAATCGTCGAAGGCTTTGCGGAAATTGTCGCGCTTGCGCAAAATCGTGATCCAGGAGAGGCCGGCCTGAAAACCGTCGAGGATCAGCTTCTCGTAGAGCGCGCGGTCATCATATTCCGGCACGCCCCATTCGGTGTCGTGATAGGCGACATAAAGCGGATCTTCGCCCGGCCAGGGGCAGCGCGTGAGGCCGTCGGGATGCAGGCGGGGAGCACGGCTCATGCGATGGGCTGCTTGGTTGGGATACGGAGACGTCGGGCTCGGCGAGCCTGACGGCGAGACCGCCAGCGGTGAGCGGCAGGCCGGCATCGAGCGCATCGGCGACGCGGTCGATGCGTAGCAGCGCGATGCCCTTGCCCTGCGCCGACGAGCCCATGGTGCCGACGGACTTGTCGCCGGCCAGAACACTGACGCCGACCTCCGGCGAGAGGTCCTCAAGCAGAACTTTCACGCTGCGGGTGCGCGCGGTGCCGCGATGCTGCATGCGCGAGACGACCTCCTGGCCGACATAGCAGCCCTTGTCGAAATCGACGCCGGCGAGACGATCCATGTTGGTCTCGTGCGGGAACGCATCGCTGTAGATGAAATCGAGTCCGCCGCGCGGCACGCCAAGCGCGATGCGGTGCGCCTCGTAGCTCGGCCGCATCGACAAGCTCGGCGCCGATGAGGTCGGAGAGTTTTTGCGCGAGATCTTCCGGAATCAGGATGCGGTAGCCGAGTTGCTCATTGCGCGGATCGGCAAAGGTGAGGTCCGGCTGCATCGCAGGCGAGCCGTCCCAGGCCGCGAGCACGCCGAGATTGTCGGAGAGATTTTCCACCGTCACCTTGGCGCGCAGCTTGTAGAACTTCAGCTTGGTCGCGAGCCCTTCGGCCAGCGCCTTCGGGCAGTCGATCAGGAACCCGCCGCCATGGCCGGCCGGCGCCTCCGTGATCAGGAAATCCACGGTGATCTTGCCCTGCGGCGTCAGCAGCGCACCGAATCGGCCCAGGCCCGGCTTCAGCCTGTCGACGTCGGTGGTGACGAGGCCGTTGAGCAAGTCGCGCGCATCCTCGCCCGCGACCTTGACCACGCCCCGGTCGGGAAGAAACGCTGATTTCATGCGAAAATCTCTTGCGACATGTTGCTCCGGAACGTAAGCCCGCAAGGCATAAACGACAAGACCCGACGCGTAGTGACCGCCCTGCGCATCGGGGATGACGAGAGAGGCCTGCTTCGTGGCCATGACCCAGCGTATTCGACGTGATCCTCAAGGGTCCGGCACAATCGTCAACCAGGACGGCGAGGGTGTTCGCGATATCGGCGTCACCAACGGCCGTATCGCCGAGCTGGGTCCGCTGTCGCAGGCCTCCGCCGCGGAGGTGATCGACTGCAAGGGCCTGCACATCCTGCCCGGCGTGATGGACACGCAGGTGCATTTCCGCGAGCCCGGGCTGGAGCAGAAGGAAGACCTCGAGACCGGCTCGCGCAGCGCCGTGATGGGCGGCGTCACCGCTGTGTTCGAAATGCCGAACACCTCGCCGCTCACGGTGACGGAAGCCACCTTCACCGACAAGGTGAAGCGCGCCCACCACCGCATGCATTGCGATTTCGCCTTCTTCATCGGCGGCACCCGCGAGAACGTGCAGGACCTGCCCGTGCTCGAACGCGCGCCGGGCTGCGCGGGCGTCAAAGTGTTCATCGGCTCCTCGACCGGCGCGCTGCTGGTGGAGGACGACGAGAGCTTGCGTCGCATTTTTCAAGTGATCCGCCGGCGCGCTGCGTTCCACGCCGAGGACGAATATCGGCTCAACGACCGCAAGCCGCTGCGCATCGAAGGCGATCCGCGCTCGCATCCGGTCTGGCGCGACGAGACTGCGGCGCTGATGGCGACGCAGCGTCTCGTCAAGCTCGCGCACGAGACCGGCAAGCGCATCCACGTGCTGCACATCTCGACCAAGGAAGAGATCGAGTTCCTGCGCGACCACAAGGACGTCGCCTCATGCGAGGCGACGCCGCACCACCTCACGCTGGTCGCACCCGAATGCTACGAGCGGCTCGGCACGCTGGCGCAGATGAATCCGCCGGTGCGCGGGGCCGATCACCGCGCCGGAATCTGGCGCGGCATCGAGCAGGGCATCATCGACGTGCTCGGGTCCGATCATGCGCCCCACACGCTGGAAGAGAAGCAGAAGACCTATCCGGCTTCGCCCTCCGGCATGACCGGCGTGCAGACGCTGGTGCCGCTCATGCTCGATCACGTCAATGCGGGTCGGCTCTCGCTCGCGCGTTTCGTCGATCTCACCAGCGCCGGTCCCGCGCGTCTTTACAACATGGCCTGCAAGGGCCGCATCGCAGCTGGCTACGACGCCGATTTCACCGTCGTCGACCTCAAGCGCAGCGAAACCATCACCAACAAATGGGTCGCTTCGCAAAGCCGGCTGGACACCTTACGACGGCGTCCGCGTCACGGGCTGGCCCGTCGGCACATTCATCCGCGGCCGCCGCGTGATGTGGCAGGGTGAACTGGTGACGCCATCGCAAGGCGAGCCGGTGCGGTTTCTGGAGACGTTGAAGCAGTAGGGCATTTGGTAGGTGGGCGGCACATACGCGCCCCATAACCAGTGTCGTCCTGGCGAAAGCCAGGACGACACTGAGGGAGGAATGAATGACTGAGCCAACAGCCCTCATATCCACCGAGCAACTCGCAGCCCTTCTCGGCGATCCCAATCTTCGCCTCTACGACTGCACGACCTACAACGAACCGGTGCCGCCGGGCAGTGACATGCCTTATCGCGCGGTGCCCGGTGACAAGACCTTCGCGGCCGGCCACATCCCGGGCGCCGATTTCCTCGACCTGCAGGGCGAGTTCTCCGACGCCTCCGCGCAGCAGTTCTTCATGATGCCTGGCGCGGCTCAGCTGGAGGACGCCTTCGGCCGCCACGGCCTCGATGCATCTAAAACTGTCGTGCTCTACAGCATCGGCACGATGATGTGGGCGACGCGATTCTGGTGGATGCTGCGTTCGCTCGGCGGCAACGCGCAGGTGCTCGACGGCGGCCTCGACAAATGGAAGGCCGAAGGGCGGCCGCTCGAAACGGGCGCCCCGAAGGGCTATCCGGCCACGACCTTCAAGGTCGCGCCGCGCGCGGGCTTCTTCGTCGACAAGAACACAGTGAAAGCACGAATTGGCGATCCCTCGACCGTCATCGTCAACGCGCTCGGGCCGCAGTTTCACAGCGGCCTCGAGCCGAGCCGCTACGGCCGGCCCGGCCGCGTTCCCGGCAGCGTCAACGTTTCCGCCGCAACGCTCACCAATGCCGACAAGACGCTGACGACGCTTGCGGATGCCGAAGCCAAATTTGCTGCCCAAGGCGTCACGCGCGACAAGGATGTGATCCTGTATTGCGGCGGCGGCATCTCGGCGACGATCGACCTGCTCATGCTGACGCAGCTCGGCTACGACAAGCTGACGCTGTACGATGCCTCCATGGGCGAGTGGGCGAGGGATCCGGAACTGCCGATCGAGACGGATTAAAGATCCGGGAACGTTTTTTGGGGAACGTTTCTGGCGGACCTGCATCCAATGTCCGGAAAGCTGGAGACACACCGTGACCGCCATCCATCGCACCGCAACATTTCCGGCCCTTGATGCCGGCACGCCCGAGGCGGAACTGGTTCGTCGCGCGCAAGCGCGCGACGAGGCGGCGCTGCGTGCCATCATGCAGGCCAACAACCGCAGGCTCTACCGGCTCGCCCGTGGCATCCTGCGCAACGACAGCGAAGCCGAGGATGTGGTGCAGGAGACCTATGTCCGCGCATTCACGCATCTCGACCGCTTTCGCGGCGAGTCCGGCCTGTCGACATGGCTGTCGCGCATAGCGATCAACGAGGCCCTCACCCGGATGAGGAGCCGGAAGCCGCACGTCGAACTGGACACGTTGCCGGAGGCCGTGCTCGAAGCGCAGATCATCCGGTTTCCCCTCTCGTCCGCCGCAAGTGATCCGGAAAAGTCCATGGCCCAACGTGAAATCCAGCGCGTCGTCGAGCACGCGGTCGATGAATTGCCGGACGTCTTCCGCATGGTCTTCATCGCGCGCGTGATGGAGGGGATGACCATGGAGGAGACCGCCGAGTTGCTCGGTGTCCGGCCCGAAACTGTGAAGACGCGGCTGCACCGTGCGCGCACGATGCTGCGCGAGAACGTCGAGAGGAAGATCGGTCCGGTGGTGATGGATGCCTTCCCGTTTGCCGGCCAGCGCTGCGAGCGCCTCACGGAAACCGTGCTGAAACGTCTTGGTGCCGGCGCGTAATTTTTTCGGGAACGTTGCTGCGGAATTCTCATCCAACTCCTGTGCAAGCAAACGCGCCGGCAAAGCCTCGGTGCCACAGGAGTATCAAACCATGTTCGTTCGATGGAGCGCGGCGACCGCTGCGATCGCCCTTTTGTCCAGCCCTGCGCTCGCGCAGGGCGCCAAGCCCACCGATCCCCAGATCGCGCATATCGCCTACACCGCCGGTGTGATCGACATCAATGCCGCCAAGCAGGCGGTCCAGAGGGCCAAGAGCAAGGACGTCAAGGCGTTCGCCGAGGACATGCTGCGCGACCACGAGGCGGTCAACAAGCAGGCGCTCGCGCTGGTCAAGAAGCTCAACGTCACGCCCGAGGACAACGACACCAGCCGCGCGCTGTCGAAGCAAGCGAGCGACAAACTCGCCGAGCTTGGCAGACTGGACGGTGCGGCCTTCGACAAGGCCTATGTCGTCAATGAGGTCGCCTATCACAAGGCAGTCAACGGTGCGCTGGAAACCCAGCTCATTCCCTCTGCGAACAATGCTGAGCTGAAGAGCCTGTTGCAGACGGGTTTGAAGATATTCCAGGGGCATCAGCAGCACGCCGAGCATGTCGCGGCGATGTTGAAGTAGAGGGGAGCGATGAAACCGGGATGGCTGTCTTCGGTCGCGGGTGCGATCGCGTTTGTGTCGATGGTCGTCCCGGCGCAGGCGGCGACCGTTCAGATCACGATGGAGAATCTGGAGATATCGCCGGCTGAGGCCTCCGTGCAGGTCGGCGACACGGTAGAGTGGATCAACAAGGACGTCTTCGCGCACACCGCAACCGCCGGGAACGGCGACTTCGACGTGAAGTTGCCGGCGAAGAAATCAGGAATGATGGTCGTGAAGAAGGCCGGGACGGTGGAGTACTACTGCCGCTTTCATCCCAACATGAAGGCGATGCTCAAGGTCGCACCCTAGCATTCCCGGTCGGATCGGGAACATCTCCCGGTCATGGCGAGACTAATGCTCGTCTGCGGCCAGCGGCTTCCGTGCGATAAACGCAGCAGACTTCGCAAACCTATTCGCCGTTCGCAAAGTCATTCATCCGTAGACTGGCCCCGCCCGTGTGGCGGGGTCATTTTCGAAAAGCGCTTATTGCCGGGAGATGTCGACGGAGAATTCGCCGTTGCGGATGCGGGCGGGAAAACCCTCGACGAATTTCGCCACCGCATCTTCGCCATAGGTGCCGACGAGCTCGGCGAGCGCCGCGAACAGGCTCGCCTGCGCCAGGCAATCGCCGTCGACGCCGTCATGGCGTGCCTCGGCCCAGGCTTCGTTGAGATAGCTCAGCGCGGCCTGTTTCTGCTCGTGATCGGGCAGCGGCGCGCGGGCGGGGGCGTAGGACACTGAATGGCTCATGAAACTCGACAGGGCTGGGGCGCGATCCACGGCGATGCGCTGCACGAGTGGTGTAGCACGCGCATTAACGTCCGCTAGGCCACATCTTTAGGAACGGTTAACGGCTGTGAACAAAGACGATGACGCTGTTCCCGTCGCAATCAGTTCGCGTAACGCGCCGTGAGGTCTCGCGAGATCTTCGAGCCTTCCTCGATGTAGCGGCGGATCGCGACGGTGGCGGCCGGCGTGCAGCTCCGGTAGGTCTGCTGGAAGCCATTATAGCCGCGGTTGAAGCCCGCGATCATGCGGGTGCGGCGCTCGCCAGCGGGGGTTTCGGCATCGATCAGCGCCTGCATCTCGCTGCGCCATTTGTTGCCCTCGTTGGATCCGCAGATACCGCGCAGATAGTGCAGCCCGCCGAGGATCTCCGCCAGCCGCTGCAAATCGGCGTCGAACGGCGCCGCCACGTCCTGGGCCCGGGCGGGCGCGGAAGCGCAGGCGAGAATCAGGGCAAAAATGGCCAGAAATCGCGGGAACATCGGAGGGCTGTATGCCCCCTCAGGGCTGATGACGCAAGGCGGGCGGTCAGGGGCCGATCAGCCGGTGGGCCGACTGGATGATCTCCTCCAGCCCCCCGGTCAGCTTGAGGTCGCCGAGGCTCGCCAGAGCGTCCGGGGCGATCCAGCGGTAGTCGTCGAGCTCGTCGTTCAGGGCCGGTTCCTTGGCCACCCAGCGGGCGGCAAAGGACATGATCAGGTAATGTCCGGCACCGGGTGCGGCTGGCAGCACCTCGCGCCAGCCGGCAAGACCGATGATCTCGATTTCGAGCCCGGTCTCCTCGTCCACCTCGCGGCTCAGTGCCTGGTGCAGCGATTTGCCGAACTCGACCCGGCCACCCGGCAGCGAATAGAAGCCCCTGGCGGGCGAGCGGGCGCGGCGGGTCAGCAGCACCTTGCCATCGCGGAAGATTGCCGCGCTGACCGCGATCTGGGGACGGGCGGGCTGGACCACTGCCATATCTCTTCAACTACCTGGCTCAATTCGCCATGATGGTGTCGACGTCGGCTTCCGCGCCGCCATTGATGATGCCGCCGCAGGCCGCGATCAGCGGCTTGACCCAGAGGGTGGCCTGCTCGGCGAGGCGGACGCGGGTCGCGTCCTTCTCGACCTCGCGCATGGCCGAGCCGACCGCGGTCAGGATCGAGGTCATGGTGTCGGTAATGTGGTCGAACTGGGTTCGCACCGACGGATCGGCCTTTTCATAAGCCTCGATTGCCAGATCCCGCGCCTTGAAGTTCGACGCCGTGAAATGCTCGGCGTAGGACAGCGGCGACCAGGTCAGGAAGTCCTCGGCGCATTCCGGCATGTCCGGGATCATCTCCAGGAGCATCACGGCTTCATTGAAATGGTTGAGATAGTCAGTGGCAAGCCCGGTCCGCGGGTTGATATTGGCCACGCGCAGCCGCTCGGCCCAGGCCGCGGCCTCGGGGCCCGTCTGCGCACGGGGCGCGGGTTGGGAGGCCGGTGAGCTCATCCGCCGCACTGTTAACGTTCGGGGTTAAAAGGATCTCAACGGACCTTATATTGGCCCAAGCATGTGTGGACGCTTCGTCATAACTTCGGCCCCCGCGGCTCTGCGGCAACTGTTCGGCTATGTCGAGCAGCCGAATTTCCCGCCCCGGTACAATGTCGCCCCGACACAACCGATTCCGGTCGTCTTGGTCGAGAACGGCGCGCGTCATTTTCGCCTGATGCGCTGGGGCCTGTTGCCAGGCTGGGTCAAGGACCCCAAGGGGTTCACCTTGCTGATCAACGCCCGCTCCGAGACGGTGCTGGAGAAGCCCGCGTTCAAAAAAGCCATACGCCGGCGGCGCGGCCTGATCCCGGCCGACGGCTATTACGAATGGAGGGCGGGCGACGGTCGCAAGCAGCCGTTCTTCATCCATCACGCTGACGGTGCGCCGCTCGGCTTTGCCGCATTGTTCGAGACCTGGATCGGACCGAATGGCGAGGAGGTCGACACGGTGGCGATCGTCACGGCGGCCGCAGGCGAGGACTTGGCCGCTCTGCATGACCGCGTACCCGTCACCATCAGCCCGCGCGATTTCGAGCGCTGGCTCGATTGCAGCAGTGACGAGGTCGATGCGATCCTGCCGCTGATGGCCGCCCCGCGCATCGGCGAATTCGCCTGGCACCCGGTCTCCACCCGCGTCAACCGCGTCGCCAACGATGATGAGCAGCTATTGCTTCCGATCAGCGCGGAGGAGATGGAGGCGGAGGCGGTGAAGCCGAAGAAGGTCGCGCGGAAGGCCGCGGTTGGGTCGGCGGATGACGGGCAGGGGTCGTTGTTTTAGCTGCGTCCTTACACAATCTCCCGCGCCCGGAACGCCGCGATCTCCGCCGCATCAAAACCCAGCTCGCCCAACACCGCGTCCGTATCCGCCCCCAACTCCGGCGCCATCCGGTCCAGCTTGCCGCCGCCATGCGCGAGCTTGAACCCGTGCCGGCAAAGCGCAGGCGGCCGTAGGGCGTGTCCAGCTCCTGCATCGCGCCGCGGGCCTCGATCTGCGGATGGTCGATCACCTCCTCGACCTTCCAGATGCTGGCGCAGGGCGCGCCGGCGTCTTCCAAGATCGTTTCCCATTCCCGCGCCGGCCGTTTCGCGAGCGCCTCCTCGATGATGGCGCGCAGTGCCGCCTCGTTCTCCTTGCGCGCGAACCAGTCGGCAAAGCGCGGATCGTCAGCGTGTCCTCGCGGCCGAGCGCAGACATCAACGCGCGGTACTGCTTCTCGTCGTTGACGGCGAGCAGGAGGTGGCCGTCGCCGCATTTGAACAAATTCGCTGTGGTCCTGCGGCTGACCGCCTGGTTGCCCGAGTGTTGCTGGCGATGGCCGGCGACCGACCAGTCCGCGATCTGGCCTGAGAGAAACGCCATCGTCGCCTCCAGCATGGAGACGTCGATGAGCTGGCCCTTGCCGGTGCGGTCGCGCTGGTAGAGCGCGCTCGACACGCCGAACGCGGCGGTCGCGCCCGAAAGCACGTCGCACACCGCGAAACCGGCGCGCGTTGGCCCGGTCTCGGCGTGGCCGGTGATCGCCATGATGCCGGACAGCGCCTGCATCTTGCCGTCATAGCCGGGCCGCAAACGATCCGGACCGGTCTGTCCGAAGCCGGACATCGCGCAATAGATCAGCTTCGGATTGATCGCGGACAGCGCCTCGTAGCCGATGCCGAGCCTGTCCATCACGCCCGGGCGGAAATTTTCCATGACCACGTCGGCCTGTGCGACGAGCTTTTTCACGATCGCGATGGCAGCGGGCTTTTGCAGGTCGAGCGTCAGGCTGCGCTTGTTGCCGTTGATGGCCAGGAACGCCGGCGCCAGGTCGCGCTCGGCCCATTCGCGCGACAGCGGCGTGCGGCGCATGTCCTCGCCCTCGCGCCGCTCGACCTTGATGACCTCAGCGCCTAGCAGCGCGAGCTGGTAGCTCGCATAGGGGCCGGCCAGCACTTGCGTGAAGTCCAGGATCTGCACGCCCTCGAACGGTCGCGTCACGTCTCTCTCCCCGTTGATTATTGTGACTGGAGGACGTCAGGCGGCGCGGTTGCCGCGCGCGAGCTCCTTCTGCTTGTCGAACTCGGCGCGGCGGCGCGCGAGCTCTTCCGGGTTCATCTGCGCGACATTGTTGTAGTCGAGCTTCCAGTAGGCGTCCTCGTTCCAGCGCAGCGGCGATTGCATCGTCGTCTGCGGGCCGGCTCGCGGTCTCCAGCAGGCGCAAGCGCCCGTTCCAGCGTCTGCGCCTGCGAGGCGACGTCATGCGGCTTGCCGGCGCAATTGCCGAGCGGGAAGTCGCTGAACAGAAAGCGCGGCACGGCGGCGTGCTCGACGATGTCCTTGGCGCAGCCCATCACCACGGTCGGAATGCCGTTGGCCTCGAGATGCCGCGCGACCAGCGCCGTGGTCTGGTGGCAGACCGGGCAATTGGGCACCAGCATGGCGACATCGCGCCTTATCCGCGAGGCAGCGCGCCAGGATCTCCGGCGCGTCGGTATCGAGCGTGACGCGATGGCTGCGGTTGGTCGGCGCGCCGAAGAAGCGCTGGCTCACCTCGCCGATGCGGCCCGTGGCAGCTGCCTTCAAAAGCTGCGGCAGCGGAAACCAGGTGCCGTTGTCGGTCGCCGTGGTGTGCTTGCGGTCGTAGCCAATATGCGAGATGCGCAGATCGTGCTGCTTCGCGGTGTCGCCGGCGTAGACCTGGTAGAATTTGGCGCTGCCATTATACGCCGCGCCGGGCCCCTGGTCGCCCTTGGTGGGATCGTAGGGCGCGGCAGTCGTGATAATCGTGACCCGTGATTGCGAAAGCGGCTTCGTCAACGGCAGGAACGGCGCCTCGGTGTAATGCGCCCAGCGATACGGCGTGGTGTAGCCGATCGCCGCGTAATAATCGCGCGTACGCTGCATGTAGGGGACGGGAGTGTCGTAGTCGGGCGCAAAGCCGAATTCATCGTCGCGCGAAGCGGACATGGGCGCGTCTCCTGGTTCTTGTTGAGGGCCAGACTAGAGATAGTCGGCGACGAGCTCAACGGGGGGCGGGGGCGCCTACCTGAAAATATGCAGCGCCGCATATTGCAGCAGCATGATCGCCTTGGCGTCGATGATACGGCCGTCGGCGATCATCGCCAACGCCTCGTCGATGGAGAGCTCCAGCACCTCGATGTCTTCACCCTCGTGCTCGAGGCCGCCGCCGGCGCTCACCTGCATGTCCGGCTCGTACTCGGCGATGAAGAAATGCAGCTTCTCAGTCACGGCGCCGGGGCTCATGAAGGCCTCGAACACCTTTTCGACGTGGTGCAGGCGATAGCCGGTTTCCTCCTCGGCCTCGGCGCGGATGCGCACCTCGGGCGAGGCGTCGTCCAGCACGCCGGCGGCCGCTTCGATCAGGAGATCGTCATAGCCGCGGATGAACGTCGGCAGGCGGAACTGGCGCACCAGGATCACGGTACGCCCAGCGCGATTGTAGGGCAGCACGGCGGCGGCGTTGTCGCGCTCATAGGTTTCCCGGTGCTGCGTCTGCCACTCGCCATTGGCGCGCCGGTACTCGAACGTCGTGGTCTTCAGTGTGGTCCAGCCGTCCGAGAGCACACGGACGTCCTTGATGCGGACGCGGTCGGAAATGGTCATTGCTGTCTTCCGGGTGAGAACGAGAGCATGATCCGGAAAAGTGTGAAGCGGTTTTCCGAAAAGATCGTGCTCAAAACTTAAGACGTGGGATCGCGGCCGTCGAGCCACTTCTGGAACATCACCGAGGTGGATTCCTCGAAGCCGAGCGAGGCATAGAATGCATTGGCCTGTGCATTCTCGCGGCGGACCAGGAGCTGCAGCTTTGCGATTCCCGCCTGGCGCAGCCAGTCCTCGGCCGCGGCCATGATCACCCGGCCATAGCCGCGCTTGCGGCCATCGGGATCGACCGCGACGTAGTAAACCCAGCCGCGATGACCGTCGTGGCCGACCATCACTGTAGCAACGATCGCGCCGCCGTCGCGGCCTATCAGCACGGTCGAATTGTCGCGCCGCCGCGCCAGCGCGATGTCGGCATGCGGATCGTTCCAGGACCGCGTCAGGCCGCAACGCTGCCACAAGGCGACGACGTGCTCGACGTCGGCATCGGTGATTGCGTTGATCGTGAGAGACACGCTCACAGCACTTTGCCCGGATTCATGATGCCGTGCGGATCGAGCATCGCCTTGATCGCGCGCATCAGCTCGATCGCGGTCTTGTCCTTCACCTCGGGTAATTCGTCGCGCTTGAGCACGCCGATGCCGTGCTCGGCCGAGATCGATCCGCCCATGCGCAGCACGATCGCGAACACCACCGCGTTCATCTCGTGCCAGCGCGCCAGATAGTCCGCGGCGTTGGCGCCGATCGGCTGGCTGACATTGTAGTGCAGATTGCCGTCGCCGAGATGGCCGAACGGCACCGGCCGCGCGCCGGGGATCAGCTTCACCACGGCTTCATTGGCCTCCGTGATGAAGGCGGGCACGGCGGCCACCGGCACGGAGATGTCGTGCTTGATCGAACCGCCCTCCGGCTTCTGCGCCGACGACATCTCGTCGCGCAGCTTCCAGAAGCCGGCGCGCTGGGTGAGGTTCGCGGCGATCACGGCGTCATCGACGATCTTTTCTTCCATGGCGCGGCCGAGGATCGCTTCCAGCGGCGCGCGGGCATCCTCGCCCGGCGAGGACAATTCCATCAGCACGTACCAGGGATGCTTCTCTGCAAGCGGATCGCGCACGTCGATGCCATGGCGGATCGAAAAATCGACCGCCATCTCCGACAACAGCTCGAAGCTCGTCAACGCATTGGCGGCTTCGCCTTGCGCGATCGCGAGCAGCTTCAGCGCCGCCTCCGGCGACTTCAGCCCGACAAACGCGGTCTCGACCGCCCGCGGCTTCGGAAACAGTTTCAGCGTCGCCGCCGTGATGATGCCGAGCGTGCCTTCCGCGCCGATGAAGAGATTGTGCAGATTGTAGCCGGTGTTGTCCTTCTTCAGCTTCGACAGCGCGTTGAGCACGCGCCCGTCGGCGAGCACGACTTCCAGCCCCAGCGCCATCTCGCGGGCGACGCCATAGGCGAGCGCGGCGGTGCCGCCGGCATTGGTCGAGAGATTGCCGCCGATGGTGCAGCTTCCTTCCGCGCCGAGCGACAGCGGGAACAGCCGATCGACTTCAGCGGCCCTCTGCTGCGCGATCTGCAGCACCACGCCGGCCTCGCAGGTCATGGTGTTCGAGGCCGTGTCGACCTCGCGGATCTTGTCGAGCCGGCGCAGCGACACCACCACCTCGCCATGATGCGGTGTCTGGCCACCGACGAGCCCGGTGTTGCCCCCCTGCGGCACCAGCGCGATGTTGTGCGCGGAGGCGAGCTTGCAGATGTCGGAGACTTCTGCGGTCGAGCCCGGGCGCAGCACTAAGGCCGAGCGGCCGTGGAACAAATTGCGCTCCTCGGTGACATAGGCCTTGATGTCGGTCGCATCGGTGATCGCGTGGCGGTCGCCCACGATCTTGCGAAATTGGTCGATCAGCTCGGGCGCAAGCGGAGGGGGGGCGGATTTATTGATGTTCATTGTGTCGTCTCTACTTCGCTCTTATCTCGCCACGGCAGCCCGGCGCAGCCGGTCGTTGATGGCTTCGCCCAAATCGTCTTCGGGGATCGTCATGACGGCGATCGCCCGCGGTGCCTTCGCATCGAGGGCCCGAAGATAGCCGAACAGATTGGCAGCGGCTTCATCGAGATCAGCCGCGGGCGACAAATTCATGACAGCGGCGGCGGTCTCGAGGCCGGGCAGGCGCGAGGGGCCGAACGCCAGCAGCGCTTCGCCCGGCGCAACATACTGCGCGTTGAGCCGCACCGTCGCGCGCGGCGCGTAGTGCGAGGCCAGCATGCCCGGCGCCAGCGGCTGGCTGTCGTCGCTCTCGGCCTCCACAGGCCGCCGCGCCAAGGCTGCGCCGAGCACCGCCTCGATCCGCTCGCGCGACAGTCCACCAGGCCGCAGCAGCATCGGCGCCTCGAAGCAACCGACAATGGTCGATTCGACACCGACCGCGACCGGCCCGCCGTCGATGATCAGGTCGATCCGTCCCGCAAGGTCGCTCTCGACATGGGCCGCCAACGTCGGCGAGACGTGGCCGGAGATATTTGCGGACGGCGCGACCACCGCCCCGCCAAAGGCGCGCAGGATCGCCTCCGCCACCGGATGAGCGGGAATGCGGATCGCCACCGTGTCGAGGCCCGCGGTGGCTAGATCGGCCACCGCGCAGCCCTCCGCCTTCGGCACCACCAGGGTCAGCGGCCCGGGCCAGAACGCCTCCGCGAGCTTTTTGGCGCGCGCGTCGAACCGGCCGATCCGCTCTGCGGCCGCGAGGTCGGCAACATGTGCGATCAGTGGATTGAAGGCCGGCCGGCCCTTGGCGGCGTAGAGATGGGCGATCGCGGTCGCGTTCGCCGCGTCCGCCCCGAGCCCATAGACCGTCTCGGTCGGAAACGCGACCAGCCCGCCGGCGGCCAATGTCCGGGCGGCGGCTTCCGGGCTGGCCTCGCCGGCCGGCAAAATCAGCGTTTCAAGACCCGTTTTCACAGGGACAAAATTCCTCACATCGGCCGCTTGCGGTGCGCCAAACCCGACGCTATAAGCCGGCCTCTTGTCGGAGTGTGGCTCAGCCCGGTAGAGCACTGCGTTCGGGACGCAGGGGTCGCAGGTTCGAATCCTGCCACTCCGACCAGCCATTTCAATGGCTTATCAAGACCACCGGACCCCTTCTCGGGTGCGTTTTGCACGCAATTTGAACGCAGGTCCATCATCTAGTTCTCGGCGTAGCTCGGCTTGACGCAATAGGGGCGCAGCAGGTCCCACTTGCGGGTGTGCTTGTTGATCTCGCGCACGAACGCCTCGGCCGCCTCTCGGCAGTTCTCCAGGTAGTCAGGTTCCCAGGGGCAGTAGATCAACGTGGTCTCGGTGTCGGGATCGTGGTTGCCGTGTCCGAGAAGATCCCGATCTCTTCGAGGTCGACCCTCCGTTTGCGCATGTATCGCGACAGGCTGTGCCGGATCGAATAGGTGTTGGCCTTCGGGCCGATCTTGGAGCGCTTGACGGCGCTGTTGAAGCCGGTGTCGGCCTCCGCGATCGCAACACCGCGATACGTGATGAGCGGCCGTCGGGGAGGTCTTCGAGCCACGGGCGCAGGGTGACCGGGATCGGGAGCTCCGGCCGGCCCTTGTTGGTGGTCTCGCGACCGGGCGGATTGAGGTCGATCAGGTTCTGCTCGAGATCAATCTGAGCTTTGATCATATCCAGGAGCGCTCCGACGCGCGCGCCGAAATGGATGAGGAGGATCATCAGCAGCAACAGATGCTGGTCGTTGAGCTCGTCGATAATCGCCGCAATTTCCTTGCAGCTCAGCAGCGGTCCTTTCTTCTTCAAACCTTTCTTTTTGCTGCGCGGCTGATACTCAGGCACTTTGAGCTTCACCGTAGTCTGCTTGTTTGCGTGGGCGCGGTTACCTGCACTGCGGAGAACCGAGAGAATCCGCGACACGTAGCCAATTTTTTTGCCTGCGGCCTTCAGCTTGTCGCGGAAGGCCTCGTAGTCATCCGGCACCAGCGCCGCGAGCCGCTTTTCGCCCATCTCGCGCGTCAGGATATCGCGCGCGATGCCGGCAGCCTCGGCGCTCGGGATCTTGTGCAGATATTTTTCCCAGTCGTAGTCGAGCAACTCGGCGACGGTCTTCACTTGCTTCCGGTTTAGATATTCCTTCGGGTCGCCGTCGATGCCCAGATCGGCGAGAAACCGCATCTTCTCGTGGGCGTCGGACGGTTTGTTCGTCCGCAGCGACGTGCGGCGCGTCTGCCGGTTTTCGGCGTCGTACCAGGCGACGTAGTATCGACCGCTCGCACGGGCGCGGACGAGCTTGAAGAACCCGTAGCTTTCCACGAGTTCGTAGGCTGGATCGTTGTCCGTCGGCGAGTGCTGGTCCACTACTTGTCCTCGTGGTCGAGGAGCGCGAGGACGACCTCCCGGCGATAGCGCTTCATGCGGCGGAGGCCCGGGATAGCCTCGATCTCGCCGGCCCGCTCCATCCTGTGGATGGTCTCGGTGCAGGTCCGGAAAAAGTCGGCGACTTCTTCGGTCGTCATGATGGGCGGCAGCTCGTAGGACAGATGCCTAATCCTTGTGCGTTCGTCGGGGTGCGCTAACTCGGATATAGTAATAAATCATACCTATTAATTCATGACTTTCAAGCAATGCCAGCGTCCTAGTTCGGCCGTGCGCCGGGCAACGAGGGCGACGTCGTAAGGATGAGACGCTCTCGCAGCCACTCCAGTGTGCCCCCCGTGATGCTTCGATCGGCATCCTCGAATGCCGTCATGGCCTCGACCGGGAAATAGACCCATTCACCGGCGCATTCGGCGGCAATCGTATAACGTGTGCGAGCGATGATCATTTCGGTCGCAGCGAGCGTTCCCGACTTCAACCTTTTCGGCATGTCGCGGAACAGCCGCTCCATAGTGGCATCGAACAAAGGTGCCATGATCAGTTCGAAATGCGGGTGACCGAGGGAAACCCCACACGCGACGTCATCGAGCCCGATACCGTTCTTCACGATGTCGTCCATCGTCGCCGGCACGTACCGCACATGGGGATGCGCGGTGGGCCCGCAGCGTGCATCCCGATCTTCGGCCGTCGCGAAGAGCTCGAACTTGTAGTATTCGCTGGCGACGGCGAGCGAGAGGTTGGAGGCAGAGGCGCGAAACTGAGGCTGGGCGAAAAAGAACAGCGGGATCGGCATGGGGTGTGCTTTCCTGTCATTCATCTTTGGCGTTACGCCTCGGGCGCCAGAGCCGCGAAGGCGTCATCGTCTTCGCGGGCGAGCAGTAGAGCTGCCTCAGTGGCCGAGCTGTACCGCTCGAGCGTGCGACAAGGAGTGATGCCGCTAATCTCCTGCATCGCGCGAACGACGATGGAGCGCGCGATGACGTTTGCGACGACCACATCTTCCCGGGTATGGCAGAAGCGGTTGGCCTCGTTCATCGCCTCCTGCATGCTTTTGACTTCGCACACCTGGTAGTCAGCGAGTTCGTCGTAGCGGCTGACGACGATGAAATCGGTCGGAAAATAAACTTCACGGATCGCCTCAACGGCGTCGATCGCTTGCCGCAGGTCCGTCTTGTAGGCGTCGCGGAATGCCTTGACGGCCTCGACCTTCCTGTCTTGCCGCAGGAGGCTCAAAACGGTGCGCATGGGATCGCTCATGATTTCCTGTCTCTTAGTGAAAGTGATTAGATTCCATATTGGCTCGCGAATTCTCATCGGTGAGCGACTGGAGCTACTGGCTTTCGGCCTCGTCATCGAGCAGCGCGAGGACGACCTCCCGGAGATAGCGCTTCACGCGGCGGCGCAGGCCCGGGATAAACTCGATCTCGCCGGACCGCTCCATTCGGTGGATGGTCTCGGTGCAGGTCCGGAAAAAGTCGGCCACTTCCTCGGTCGTCATGATCGGCGGCAAATTGTAGGACAAATACCTAATCCTTGAACCTAGGATGTTGTAAATATACAACATTGTATCTAACTTACATCTAGTAACAGATCATACCTCATTCTTGGCTTTCGTCAAGCTATACACGCCTTGATACAATTGGTGCTCTCGGCTGAAGGTACGGAGGGCGAGTCGGAGGGGTCGATGAGGGAGGTGAGGGGCTGGGCGAAGGTAGCTGCCGACGCCCGTCGAGAGGCTGGCCGGCTACCGTTCGGGCAACGAGAGGCTGGCCTGGAGGAGATCGCCAAGAGCCTTGCCGGCGTTCAATGGTCCACCCAAACCTTGCGGCGCGCCTTGGCGGCGCTGGAAGCCACCGAGCGTCTTCACGCGGAGGCCGGCATAGCTGCGGCTGACCTGCAGGCCTACCCATTGGCCGCGGTGGAATACGCGAGCCGCCTTTTTCGGCGCGACCCGGAAGCGGCCAAGGCCGCGATTGGTCGGCTGCTCAAGGGTGAAATTACAGTCGCACAGCTCAAGCGATTGGATGCAGAGCTGCGCCCACTCGATCGCGAAATAGGAAGAGGGCTCAAGGCACGTTTCCGGAAGTCGATGGAAAAAGTTATCCTGAACGCCATCGAGGAGAAGACCCGCGCTCATCTGATCGCCAATCCTCTCACCTCGGAGGTTCGTAAGGGTGCGCGCGAAGGTGGCGAAGACCCTCTTAGAATCCCCGACTTTCTCTCGGGCGGCACGGATCCGAGCTCGGTGATTCCGCCCTACGGTCCAATAAAAGGTAGACGTCATGTGGCGCTCATTGTGGGTCCGTACGGCGACCCCAGCGCCTATCAATCCCAAGCCTTCGACTGGGTAGCGAAGGCGAAGGCGCTGCTCGCCGTGTTTCGGTGTACAATCCTGGTGCTTCCTGAAGATTGCCCGGTGAAACCCTACCAATACTGGCGAGCGATGCTGCGGGCTCCAGACCTCGAACTGATGCTCCTGAAGATTTCATCGAATGGCGAGGCCACCTTTGTCGAAGATCCGTTTATCTGGCGTCGATTAAGGGAACGGCCATCGGTCATTGATCAATAGCGCTCATCAAATAGCCGGAACTCCCTCGGATTTTTCCGTCCTTATCGTGGCAAGGATTCAACCCTGGAGATCAGCTGCCCATCGGCCAGCGATTTGGTTGTCTTCAGAAGATGGGAGGCGGGACTCCCCCGTTACTCCGAAGGCAACGAGAAGATTGTGCGGCCGCACGCGGCAGGTTGCGGCTGCACACTGCAAAACGCGGCCGAGTGCAAACTCCATAAGCTTGACACCTCGTTCGAGTTAATCCTGAAGCTCGACGTGGTTACTGGCCATCTTGAGCCTCACCCCACGAACCTCATACCTTGGGTCGAGGTCGCGCCGTTTTCACAGCCATCGCGTGCAAAACGCTTGGCACAAGCAGCCGTTGGCTAGAACACGGGAATCATAATCCTGGGGTCGGGGGTTCGAGTCCCTCTCCCGCTACCAAGAATTTCCGATTTACTGCAAGACGTTATTGGCGCCAGCTACTAGATCAGCCGCCGCCTAAGGGGAGGCTTGTACCCGCTTTTGTACCCAGGATAGGCCAAGAATTGCCGCGAATGCATCACCCGCGACCGCCCTAACGCCCGATACGCCCAGCGCCTCGCTGCTGGTAGCCAAAGCGAAACGATGATTGGTGCTCTCGCAAGCGCAGATTGCGGGTTGGTCCGATGTGCTTGAGGTATTACCGTGTATTTCGGCGCGGGGTCTCGACCGTGATCGGCGTGGGGGTCCCATCATCCCATTTAGCGAAATCAATGGCTTGAAGGGGTCCCGACGGCGCCGATGGGGGTCACTATTCGATCAGCATTCACAATCAATTCGCAATGGCTAGTCTATCTAGGTGGCGCATATCTGGTTTTTGCGCTGATCATGACGTTGGCAGAAACTTTCAAAAGCCTTCGCGAACTCATTCCCGAGTGGCTCTATGGCACCTTCAATCCAAACGACAAAACAAATCTCGCACCCTATCGTGTTTTGCATTTCGTTGTGCTCGCTCTGCTCGTGGCTCGCTTCCTCCCCAAAGACTTCAAGCCACCGGCTCCGGACCTCGACTGATTCAAGGCGCAGCCCCAGGCCTTGGCTCGGAACGATCGCAGGATATTGCCCAAGGCTGGTGCTGCGGCACGCAACTCGTCCAGATGAATGCGCGAGAGGGATCGCAGCTTCTGCTCTCCTTTGGCGGTCAGCTTCAGCAGGACGCGCCTTGCATCCCGCGGATCGGCTTCCCGGCCAATCAGCTTCAGTTTCGCCATTCGATCCACCAGCTCCACGGCGGTGTGATGCCGGACCAAGAGGAAGCGCGCGATGTCCCCAACACTCGCGGCCTCGCGGCCGCTGAAACCCTTGATCGCAAGCAGCGCCTGGTGCTGCTGCGGCGTCAATCCGGCGCGCTGGGCCGCAGCTTCGCTGAATGCCAGGAAGGTTCGCAGCTGATAGCGAAACTGCGCCAGCGCCGCATAGTCGGCCTCCCGCATCGCACCGCCCTTTGAAGGCAGCGCAGACGCCGGGCGTCCCGCCTTCCGCTTCGATCGAACCATTCCTCGCCTTCGGCTTCAATCTCGCCCGCGGAGCGGACGAGTGCTGCTGAGACTAGCAGGGAACGGTGAGCGCGCCCAAGCAGCCGGAGCAGCGGATGCCCAATTATCGGCGCCTTGCAGGCCCTATTCGAAGCCGGAGAGCAGAATCTTCACCAGGATGACCTGAAACGCGATCGGGATACGAACGCTCTTCCGCCTGATCGAACGCTGGAGCGCACTGACGATCTCGGTACTGGTCAAGGCCCCGGCCGAAGCGTTGCCGATCAATCCCGCCCACATCTCCGACAGCGAGCCGCCGGGCCGGATCACCGGCGTGATGGTCACGCCGCACCCCTGCGACCAGACGATGATCTCGCGCATCGTGTGAGGACCGCAATTGCGCGCGGTTGTGAGGCGCTCGGCCGTCAGCAGCAGCAGCAAGTCGCGCGAGGGCGACCATGTCCCCTTCGGCGGCTGCTCGCCAGTGAGCTCGACCGCGAGCTCCTTGAGGACGTTCTGGGCGCGGACACTCAGCGTCTTCATCGGGCCGGGTGCGCGCTTGGTCTGAACGGAGCCTGCGGGCGGCCCGCGCCAACCGGTCGGCCGGCTGCGCGGCGCGGGCGCGTCGCCAGGCTGCGGCGCCGGGCGCGGGTCGCTGCCCTCGGCCGCCTGCCGCTCCGCCTCCTGCGGCCAGGACTGCCGCTTCCGGGCACCCGCCATTCTCGTCTGTCGTGCCATGTCGCTCGCCGAACCCGCGGGTCTCGTACTCACAAAGACTAATATATATCGTGATCCGATATGTTTTCACGAGATAATTTTCGTCGTTCGACCAAAGGCGGAATTGACAGGAGGTCTTCACAAGCAATGCTTAGGGGCAAGAACTACACGTGGATGTGACGTGCCCGGCGTTCCGACCATCGATACCGGACAGCGCCGGGCGGGTTGCGTTGCGCTCGCAAGCAAGAACGTTGTTCGGAGGAAGCCATCATGACTGACAAGCTCATTCGCCGTGGCCTGGGCCACGGCATCTCGCGCCGCAGCCTGCTTCAAACGAGCGCGGGCCTCATCGGCGGCTCGATGCTTCCGGCGCTGCCGGCGTTTGCCGACGACAAGCCGGCGATCGGTTCCTTTCCCGCAGGCGTCTCGGGTTCCACGGCCTTCATCGGCATCTCGGTGCCGCGCACCGGCACCTATGCCGTGCAGGGCGAAGACGAGCTCAAGGGCTATCAGCTCGCGATCGAGCACATCAACGAGGGACACGATCTGATCAAGAAGATCTCGCCCAAGACCAGCAAGGGCGTGCTCGGCAAGGAGCTGAAATTCGGCGTCGCGGATTCCGCTGCTAAGCCCAACGAGGCGGTGCAGGCGCAGCAGCGCTTCATCAGCGAGAACAAGGCGATCATGATCACCGGGGGCACCTCGAGCGCCGTGGCCGTCGCGCTGAACAAGCTCGCGCAGCGCGAGAAGGTGATCTTCGTGTGCGGCATTTCCGGCTCGAACGACACCACCGGCAAGGACTGCGTCCGCTACGGCTTCCGCCAGAACTTCTTCGGCCAGACCGCGGCCGCGGCGATCGGACCGGTCATGGTCCGGGAGTTCGGCAAGAGCAAGAAAGCGGCCTATCTGACTCCGGACTACACCTACGGCCACACCGTCACCAAGTCGATGCAGGACTTCCTGGCGACCGCCGGCTGGACCACAACGACCAACCAGGTCGCACCGCTCGGCGCGCCCGATTACTCGTCGTACCTGCTGAACGTCGCCAACTCCGGCGCCGACGTGCTCATCAACGTCAACTGGGGCCACGATGCCGTGCTGTCGACCCAGCAGGCCAAGCAGTTCGGCGTGCTCGAGAAGATGAAGCTGGTCGTTCCCTACCAGGTGCCGTTCATCGCACGTGAGACCGGAGGCCTGATGCAGGGCGTTTATGCCGCCACCGACTATTGGTGGACGATCGAGGACAAGTTCCCGCTCGCCAAGATGTTCAACGAAGCCTTCGAGAAGAAGTACGGTTACAAGCCGGAATGGGGCGCGGAAAACGCCTATGTCAGCTTTGCGCACTGGGCCCGCATGTGCGAGGAAGCCGGCAGCTTCAATCCGCCCGACGTGATCAAGGCCTATGAGAAGGGCGAGACGCTGCCCTCTCTCGTCGGCGACGTGCATTACCGGCCTGAGGATCATCAGTGCGTCCGCCCCGTCATCATCGTCAAGGGCAAGATGCAGAAGGACATGAAGAACAAGGAAGACTGGTACGACGTGGTCGAGATCGTCCCCGGCGAAGGCCTGATGCAGAAGCCGGACGCCTTCGGCTGCCATCCCGGCGACTATTCCTAACCAACGGCGCGACTCGTGACGCCGCAGGCAATGGCCCCTGCGGCGTCAGCTTTTTTCACCATCGCCCGGTTCCCTTTTTTCCGTCAGATCCATGACCGCCTTGCATGATTAGTTGGCCCAATCTCGTTTCACAGCTCTTCAACGGGCTGGCGCTCGGCGCGCTGCTCGCGCTGATCAGCTCAGGTCTCACCATCATCTATGGCACGCTCGGCGTCCTGAACCTGGCGCACGGCGCGATGTTCATGATCGGCGGCTACGCCGGCTTCGTCGCCTACCAGTACACCGAATCCTTCATCGTCGCCGTGATCGCGGGCTCGCTGTTCGTGATGATCCTGGGTGTGGCGATGGAACGCGTCATCATCCGCCATTTCTATCACCGCCCGCACGAAGACCAGCTGCTAGTCACCTTTGGGCTCGGTATCTGCTTCGTCGAGATCGTGCGGCTGATCTTCTCGAGCCAGTCGCTGGTGGTGCCGCCGCCCGCCCTGTTCCAGGGCATCACAAATCTCGGCTTCATGTTCTATCCGACCTATCGCCTGGCCGTGGTCGGCATCGTCGCGATCGCGCTCGGCGCGCTGTTCATCATCCTCTACCGAACCCGGCTCGGCATGATCGTGCGCGCCGGCATCGAGGATTCGGTGATGGTGGATTCGCTCGGCATCAACGTCTACCGCGTCTTCATGGTCGTCTTCGGTATCGGCGCGATGGCCGCCGGCTTTGCCGGCATCGTCAACGCGCCGGTGGTGTCGCTGACCCCGGGCGTCGGCGACGACATTCTGGTCGAAACCTTCGTGGTGGTGGTGATCGGCGGCGTCGGCTCGTTCCCGGGCGCCATTCTCGGCGGCCTGATCGCCGGCGAGATCATCAGTGTCACCTCCATGTTTAACCCCGGCTACGCCTATGTGATGCTGTTTGCGGCGATGGCGCTCGTGCTTGTGGTGCGACCGCATGGCCTGCTCGGCGTCCAAGGCCGCGAGTAAGGTGATCCCGTGATGCTCAAGCAACGCCCGTTCCTGATCGAGACGTTGACGGCCATCGGCCTGATCGTGGCTCCCTTCGTGTTGCCTCATCTCGGCTTCGCGCCGAACACGGTGAACCGGATCCTGGTGTGGGGCCTGTTCGGCCTCGGCTTCGACATCCTGTTCGGTTTCACCGGGCTGTCTGTCGTTCGGCCAGTCCGCGTTCTACGGCACCGGCGGCTTCGTCGCCGCCTACCTCCTGACCCGGACCGGCTTCAGTAACGTGCTGGGCGCGCTTGTCATCGGCATGATCGCGGCCGCCGCGACCGGCTACTGATCGGATTGATCGCCTTGCGCCGCACCGGCATCTATTTCGCTATGATCACGGTGGCGATCGCGGAGGTGTTCTACTTCGTTGAATTCAATCCGCTGTCGGACTTCACCGGCGGCGAGAACGGCCTGCCGGGCGTGCCGACACCGAGCTTTCAATCTCGGCTTCACGACCATCCACTTCACCAATGGCTGGTCGCTCTATCAATTCATCGCGCTGTGCTATTTCATCGGCGTCGTGATCGCGCTCCGGATAGTGCGCTCGCCGGTGGGCGCCATCTTCAGCGCGATCCGCGACAACCCGCTGCGTGCCACCGCGGTCGGCCACAACATCCACGGCTACAAGCTGACCGCTTTCGTGATCGCCGCCGCCTATGCGGGATTTGCCGGCGGCCTGCTCGGCGTGCTCCAGGCCTTTATGCCGCCCGACGCCTTTACCTTCGACACCTCGGGCCAGCTCGTGATGCAAACCGCGATCGGCGGCCGGGGCACGCTGTTCGGGCCACTGGTCGGCGCCGCCGTCTGGCTGTTCCTGCAGGATTTCCTCCAGGCCGCGCTTGGCCTGGGAGCGGCCTGGAAGCTCGTCCTCGGCGTCGTGTTCGTGCTGCTTGTCTGCTTCCTGCGCGGCGGCATCGTCGGCGGCCTCGTGGACCTCTATCGTCTCGTGTCCGGCAAACGGACGCAGCCGGATACCGCGACCGAACACGGGATCGCTGCGGTCGAGACTGCCCTGCAGCCCGCTCCAGCGCCGATGCAGGCAAAGGAGGTCGAGCACCCCGCCTATTCCGGGCCGATCCTGAAGGCCACCGGCCTCACCAAGCGCTATGGCGGCCTGGTCGCGAACAGCAACATCGATTTCAGCGTCGATCAGGGCGAGCTGCGCGGCATCATCGGCCCCAACGGCGCCGGCAAATCGACCTTCTTCAAGATGCTGACCTGCGAGATCGCACCGACCTCCGGCCGGATCGTGTTCGAGGGGCGCGATATCACGGGATTGAAGGTCACCGAAGTCTGCCAGCTCGGGCTCACCAAGAGCTACCAGGTCAACCAGCTCTTCACCGGACTGACGGTGCGGCAGAACCTCACGATCGCTGCCCTCGCCGAATTGCGCGGAAAGTTCCGGCTCGACCTGTTTCGCAAGCCTCCAGCGTCAAAGGCCTGTCGGCGCAGGTCGAGCATACGCTCGCGCTGGTCAATCTGACCGGCCGCGCCGACACGCAGGTCGTCCGAGCTTGCCTATGGCGAGAAGCGCCGGCTGGAGATCGGCCTTGCGCTTGCCACTTCGCCGCGCCTGCTTCTGCTCGACGAACCGCTCGCCGGCATGAGCCCGCGCGAACGGGTCGAGACCGTCAAGCTGCTCAAGTCGATCGCGCGCGGCCGCACCATGATCATCATCGACCATGATATGGATTCGCTGTTCGAGCTGGTCGAACGCGTGACGGTGCTGCAGGAAGGCCGCGTGCTGCTCGACGGCACGCCGGAGGAAATCAAGATCAACGCCGCGGTGCAGGAAGCCTATCTCGGCGGCGTGCACGGAGTGATCGCCGCATGAGCCTGATCGAGGTCAACGGCCTGAACAGCTATTACGGGGATTCCCACATCCTGTTCGACGTCACCATGCATGTCGAACGGCACGAGGTGGTGGCGCTGCTTGGCCGCAACGGCGCCGGCAAGAGCACGACGCTGAAAAGCCTGATGGGCGTCGTGACGCCGCGCAGCGGCACGTGTGATGTTCGACGGCATCGATATCGCCGGCCGCAGGAGCCACAAGATCGCGCAGGCCGGCATGCAGCTCGTGCACGAGGAGCGCCGCATCTTCGGCAGCCTGTCGGTCGAGGAAAACATCGTTATCGCCGGGATCACCGCCCCGAAACGCTGGCCGCTCGATCGCATCTATGAGATGTTCCCGCGGCTGAAGGAGCGGCGCAGCAATCGCGGCACCGAGCTCTCCGGCGGCGAGCAACAGATGCTGGCAATCGCGCGCGCGCTGGTGCGCGATCCCAAGATCGTCCTGCTGGACGAGCCGTTCGAAGGATTAGCACCGGTCATCGTCCGCGACCTCGTCAAGGCATGCCGCGATCTCGCCGCCGCCGGCCAGACCATCGTACTGGTCGAGCAGAACCTCGCGGCGACGCTGGCGCTGGCGCGCGGATCTACATCATCAACAACGGGCATATCGTTCACGAGGGTCCGGCACAAGAACTCAAGGCCCAGCCGGAACTGCTGCAGCGTTATCTCGGCGTCTAGGTTCCGTCGAGCTGATCGTGGCGATCATCCGCCTGGCGTGATCGGCGAGCACAGCGGGATCCTCCTTGCGCGCCTGCGCCGACAGCAGTTCGACGCCCGCCCTCACCGGCATGACATGCATGTGCAGGTGAAAGACCACCTGCCCGCTGGCCGGCTCGCTGAACTGCTGGAGGATGATCCCCTCCGCATCAAAGGCCTGCATCGCCGCGACCGCAATCCGCTTGGCGGTTCGGACCACGGCGGCGAGATCGTCCTCCGCGATATCAAGGATGCCGCGTGCCGGCGCCCGCGGGATGACCAGCGTGTGCCCGGGCGAGCGCGGCATGATGTCGAGAAAGGCCAGGCTGCGGTCGTCCCTGAAGACCTCGAGGCAGGGAATCTCGCCGCGCAGGATTTTCGCGAAGACATTCTGATCGTCATATGCCGTCATGGCTTTACCGTGCGTTTTCGAAACGAGAGCGTATGCCCGCCTTTGGCACCACCCGGACCTACCGGCACGTCCGCCTTTCCGCCATCGTAGCCGCACGGAGCGCAGATGAAACAGAAATCCGAACCGGGCAAAGTGCCGGCAGAACAGAGGCTGAAAGACTTCCGGAGTCAGTCTCTACCGCGTTGCGAGACACAATTTTCTTGTTGTCGGTTGCTCGATGTGTTGGGCTTCATCTGCAGGAAATGAGGAGGTGGCCTTGACCTTCACGATCCACTCGTCGAAGGACGGAACCGTCCAACAGACGTTAAGAATTGGTTCCCGTGCAGCAGTCGAACGCGCGCTCGCCCTACGTGATGCTGGTTGGAACGTGTACATAACTGACGCGGCTGGCCGTCAATATCAGCCCGAGACCTTTGAAACTCTTGCTGCGCGTCGCTCGGCGTTCCCGATATTGCAGATCGGATGATCCAGCACGCCAATTTGGAGACGCAGATCCCGCGACGCGAAGTTCCGTAAATCGACGATTGCACAACTAGACTTCAAAGGTTGGGCGTGCTGGCTTGCGGCCGATCGTATCGCCTCAATTATCTAGCCGCGCTACCGGAACGAGCAAAAGCAGTCGGCGACTACTGACCCGGCCGGAGCTACAGGCCGTTCGCGGGTGAGATCTTTGTCGGGGTTCGTGCGTATTGTCGACGACGACGCGTTGAGAACGTCGTGTTCAACGGCGGTCCGTATGGTTGCCGCATCCGGGCATGTGAATGCTAATCCCAATAGTGCCCCCACCGGCGCGGTCGGGACCCCTTCAAGCCATTGGTTTCGCCAAATGGGATGATGGGACCCCCCACGCCGATGATGGTCGAGACCCCGCGCCGAAACACAAGTCCCTTGCCGAGTTCCAAAGCCTCCTTCGGATCTCGTCAAGCTTGTCGCCGCCGTTCCGCCCGATGAGGCATTCCGGCCATTGGACAAGTGCCGCTTCGGCTAGTGAAGAAATAGACTGCTGCAGCGCTCAAAAAACCAAAAGGCCAGATGAATGTGTAACAAGAATCGCCGAATGCCGGTGGCATACCATCAGCTTGCTTGCGACGGTTGCTCGCTTCTCCTGTAGCCTGTGTTCAAGTGTCGATGATGCTTTGAAAGTAACGGCCCGCCGAAGCGGGCCGCCGCGATCTCATTGAGCCCAACGATCAGCCGTAGAGCTGGCGCTCCTTGCGAACCTCTTCAGCGCCGTAAGGCTTACTGGCGGGATCGAAAGACTTCCATCCAGCCTTCTGCCAAGCGGCGCTGCGGTCACGCAAGTTGACCGACAACTCGTTCAGAATTGAGTCGAGCCGGGATCGTTCCGCATCCGCAACTCGGGCCGACACGAGCGTACCTCCGCGACGGACGCCCTCGGCGTAAGAGTCCGCATCCTCCCGCGAAATGCCGGCCTCAGTCAGCGCTCCGACAACCCCGCCGGTAGCGGCCCCCGCAGCCGCACCGACCGCAGTCGCGGCGAGCCAACCAGCTGCAACGACGGGTCCGAGGCCAGGGATCGCCAGCAAGCCGAGGCCTGCAAGAAGGCCGGCGGTGCCACCCACACCTGCACCGATGCCCGCGCCCTTGCCTGCACCCTCTGCGCGATCATCAACACCATCCCGATCACGATCGACCTTCTTGTCGCCGTTGAACCAGCTGTCCGAATTGTTGGCGACGATGCTGATATCCGAGTGCGGCACGCCGGCCGCTTCGAGGCGCTGAACCGCCTGATGCGCGTTGGTATAGTTGTCGTAAAGACGGGAAATTGTAACGGTCATTTTGAATCTTTCCTACTTGGCCGAATTGACGTTGCCTTGAAAGTCGACGCTCACGGCAGAGGCCGATCCACCCTTGCTGGCCTGGCCGCGCCAAACGCCATTGTCGTCCTTCTTCAATTCGGTGACGTTGGCATAGCCAGCATCCTCGATCTTCGATTTCGCTTGGCCCTCGGTGAAACTGTTGCGACCCGCGACAGGAGTGTCCGAGTTGTTTTGACCAGTCGTATTGACTGCGTTGTTGTTCGGTCCCGACTGCGCCGGAGGGTTTTGTGCCGAAGCCGGGGTGGTCGCCAATGCCGTGGCTGCAGCGAACAACGAAATGCAAAAAAAGAGTGACGGGCGGTTCATGATTGTCTCCAGAGTGTGAGGAGTGAGCCAAGCCCTGATCGACGCTTTCGTTCCTACGTCTCCGCCGGTGACATCGCGATTAAGGTCTGAAAAATATCATCCAGGTGACCGCCATGATGAGAACAGCGAGTCCCAGGCTCACACCCAGCAGCAACAACATGCTCGGACCGAGCTCGCCTTGGCGCGCTTCGACTGGCGTCTCAACGATGCGGCCGCTCTGGTCTTGATTCATAACGCTTGGTCCCGCATTCCGAGGGATAAGTGTGACCGATCGCTTGTGCCGACAGAAAGAACTGCGATGAATCTCAATCAGGCCCCGGAAAGTTCGTTCCTATGGACCAGGCAAACAACGCAGTGGCGGGTTCTGCATCTGCGTGTTGGCTATGCGGGAGGCCGGCGCCCCGGAGAGGTCAGACAAGAGTTGATATCGGCAGCCATCTTGTTGCGGTGCGCCTTCTTCAACAGCGCATCCCGCTCCGCACCGGGTTCAAGGCGAGAGGCCTGCTCACGCAGCTTCAGTGCATCGGCCGCCAGACGCTCGGCGAGTGTACTCGCCTGACGCGCGCGATTGCGCTTTTCAGTCATGAAAATCTCCTTGCGATGTGTCGGGAGTCGACGAGATCAAGCCCGCGCGTTTGAGGCCGAGGTCATGCGACCGGCGGCGTCACGCCATCGAGCCAATCCTGCGTCTCGGCGAGAGCGCGCCAGGAATCGCCCATGCGCCTGAATTGCCTGCGCGTCGTGGCGTTGGGAGCGGCGTCTTCCAGGGCCAGGCAGTGTCCGGCGTTTTCCCGAAGATGCTCCGACCAACTCAATTGGCTATCCGTGCTGATCGCGGGATCGACAGACGTCTGCCAAGAGTTCCGGCACTCGGAACAGCGCCACTGATACACGACATTCCCGGTTGGCAAGTAAGTCGAGTGCACGGGAGCTTTTACAACTCGGTCGCAGGCGTTACAGCCCTCCGCCCTTGTCGACGACCCTTGGCTCTCGTCTTGAGCTACTCTCGCGGTCCAGCGGCGCTCGAGATTACGCCAAAGATGCAGGGGATAAAGGATAACGTTCAATGCGCGCCTCCTGTCTGTGGGGGGAGCGCGGCAACGTCTCTCCGTCAGTGGCGCCTGTCATGTCTGTGCCAGTGATACCTTACATATGGTGTCTCAAACGCTCTGCACCAGAGCGCGGCCCTGAGAAAACGCTCGTGCCCGTCGGACCCGTGGCCTTGGGCCAACCCGTTGTGCCGCATCTATCTGGTTAGGAACATCTCTCCGCCCCTCCTGTTGCGTTTGCACGACATGACCCACGAATGCGCATGCCGTCCCCCAGAATGGAGATTTGACCATGCGCGCCCTCTGTTGGCACGGCAAAGGAGACGTACGAGTTGACACGGTTCCGGATCCCAAGATCCAGCATCCGCGCGATGCGATCATCAGGATCACCGCCTGCGCCATCTGTGGCTCCGACCTCCATCTGTTTGACGGTTACCAGCCGACCATGGAGAGCGGCGACATCCTCGGGCATGAAAACATGGGCGAGGTCATAGAGCTCGGATCGGAAGTCACGAATCTGAAGATCGGCGACCGCGTCGTTGTTCCCTTCACGATCAGCTGTGGCGATTGCTGGTTCTGCCAGCAGGGGCTGTTCTCCTGCTGTGACCGGACCAATCCCAACGCGGAGATCGCGGCCAAAGCCATGGGCCAATCGCCTGCGGGACTTTTCGGCTTCAGTCATATGCTGGGTGGCTATTCGGGCGGACAGGCCGAGTATCTGCGCGTGCCGATGGCCGATACCGGGCCGATCAAGATCCCCGACAGCATCACGGATGAACAGGCGCTGTTCCTGTCCGACATCTTTCCGACCGGCTACATGGCTGCCGTGAATGCGCAGATCGAACCCGGCGACACGGTCGCGATATGGGGCTGCGGGCCCGTCGGTCAATTCGCCATCCGCTCCGCCCTCATGCTGGGAGCAGGACGCGTCATCGCGATCGACGAGGTGTCCGAGCGCCTCGACATGGCGGAAGCCGGCGGTGCGGAAGTCATCGACTTCTCGAAGGCCGACGCCCATGAGGAGTTGATGAGGCGCACCAACAAGCGCGGTCCGGACAGCTGCATCGATGCGGTAGGCTGCGAAGCGTCGGGCCATGGGGCGGCGGATGCGGTGCTAGACAAGGTCAAGGCCGCAACATTCCTGGCGACGGACCGCGTTCACGTTCTGCGCCAGGCCATCATGGCCTGCCGCAAGGCGGGTACAATATCGATTCCCGGCGTCTATGTCGGAATGGGCGACAAGATCCCGCTTGGCGCGGCCATGAACAAGGGACTGACCATCAAGACCGGCCAAACCCATGTTCAGGCCTACACCAGGCCATTGCTCGCCAAAATCGTCGAGGGCGAAATCGATCCCAGCTTTGTGGTGACACATCCGGCCAGCCTCGAAGACGCGCCGGAGATGTACAAGAAATTCCGCGACAAAGAAGCCGGTGTCATCAAGGTCGTGATGAGACCGGGCCGCTAATCTCGGAAGCCCCGCTCCTATTCTCCAACAGCTGACTCCGTCAGCGAAAGTATCACATGCGCATATTAAAGAAACGCTCGCCCTCGCTCGCGGCCACGACCCTTCGTACTCTCGCGGAATATCCCTTCGCCTCCGCGCTCGTCGCGACAGCCGGCATGATGGCGGCCGCCGCGCTTGTCAATCGGCGCCTTGCCGACAAGGCACAGCGCGATAACCCCCCACAGGGTCGGTTCATCGACATCGACGGTGTCCGCCTGCACTATGTCGAGCGGGGATCCGGCCGGCCTCTGGTTCTGCTCCATGGCAATGGCAGCATGATCCAGGATTTCGAATCGAGTGGTCTGATCGATCTCGCCGCCAAGGATTATCGCGTGATCGTGTTCGATCGTCCCGGATTCGGCCACAGCCTGAGGCCCCGCAATGTCGTCTGGACGCCTGCGGCCCAGGCCGACCTCTTCAAGGATGCGCTTGCGCACCTTGGCGTCGAAAAGGCGATCGTGCTTGGACATTCCTGGGGAGCGTCGGTTGCGGTCGCCCTGGCAAGCCGACACCCCGCAATGGTCGAGGCCTTGGTGCTGGCATCGGGCTATTATTTCCCGACAGCCCGCACCGACGCGATGATGGCGATGGCAGGGCCGGCCATCCCCGGATTTGGCGATATCCTAAGTCACACGATTTCACCGATCCTCAGCCGCTTGATGTGGCCAGCGATGCTGCGGCAGCTGTTCGGGCCGAAATCCGTTCCTCGAAAATTCGACGGCTTCCCCAAATCCCTGGCCGTGCGTCCATCGCAGCTTCGGGCCGGCGCCGCCGAGGCCGCGTTGATGGTCCCTGCTGCAATGCTGTCTGCGAAGACATACGGCGAACTGGCCATGCCGGTCACCATCCTGGCCGGCGAGGACGATCGCCTCATCGACATCGACGAGCAATCCGGCCGGCTGCACGACGAGATCAAACACAGCAAAATGCGTCGCGTCCCAAATGCAGGACATATGATCCAGCAGTCCGATACAGCCGATTTGATGGCCGCGGTTGACGAGGCTGCGGCGCAAACGCTGCATTAGAATCTGAACGCGGCACGACTTCGGAATTAGGAACGCCAACCGCAGCGCCCAGTTGGCCCCGGCATCTCCTGCCAATCAGAGGTTTCCATGTATCATCACGTCAAAAAGCTTATGTTCACGGTCCGGGTCGACGAGCCCGATCCGCGGTTCGGCAACATGCTGCTGGAACAGTTCGGCGGGGCCAACGGCGAGCTCGCGGCCGCCATGCAATATTCCATTCAGGGTCTCAATTGCGAAGATCCGGACCGCAAGGACCTCCTGATGGACATCGGCACCGAGGAACTGAGCCATCTCGAAGTGGTCGGATCGCTCGCGCGCCTGCATTTGAAACCCATGAAGTTCGACCGGGACGCGGCGGAAGCCGATCCTTTAATCGCGATCGCCGGAGGCGGCGGCGTCAGCCTGTTCAACTCGCAGGGCAACGCCTGGACGGCCGATTATCTCAAGATCACCGGCGAACTCGACGTCGATCTGCGCAGCAACATCGCCGCGGAAGCGCGTGCCAAGATCGTCTATGAACGCCTGATCAATTTCTGCGATGACGCTGGCACCAAGGACGCCCTGCAGTTCCTGATGACCCGGGAAATCACCCACATGAAGGCGTTCTCGCGTGCGCTGGAAAGCATGGGCAAGCCCGCGTTCAGCATCGGCCGCATCGCTCCGACGCCTGGTCTCGTGGACCAGTTCTTCAACAATTCGACAGGATCCGGCGATAACGGCGAGATCGACACACGAGGTCCCTGGAACGAGGGGGACGACTGGGTTTTCATGGAATCGCCTGCGCTCCAGAGCGGCGATACCGGCGCGGCGCCGTCGATTGTTGCCGAGAGTTCGCCATCGGAACCTCTCGTTGGTCTTGACGACCTGCTGATCGACCAGCTGCGGGACCTCTTGCACGCCGAGAAGCAGTTGACAAAGGCGTTGCCTCAAATGATCGAGGCCGCACGCTACGGCCAGCTTGGCGAGCTGTTTACCGTTCATCTGGCCGAAACCGAAGCCCAGATCGAACGCCTCGACAATTGCTTCGGGCTCCTCGGCAAGAAGCCTCGCGCCAAATCTTGCAAGGGAATGCAGGGACTTGTCGAAGAGGGCGACGAGGTGATCAAGGAAGGCGTCAAGAAGGACGACGCGGCAGCGGATCTTGCATTGATTGGCGCAGCGCAACGTGTCGAGCACTACGAGATTGCAGGTTACACAACCGCCCGCAACCTTGCGCAGCAATTGCGTCACAGCGCTGTCGTCGCGCTGCTTTCGAAGAATCTGGCTGAAGAAGAGAACGCGGATCAGCTGCTGAACCAGGTCGCGCGTTCACTCATGTCGGTTGCGAAAATGCCCGCCGCGATCGAGCAGAGCGTCGCCGACGATGAGCCCGCTGCGGGATAAGTTACTCTCTTACAACAGATCAAGGCGGCCCCATGGGGGCCGCCTACTTACTTTTCACCACTAGAGAGGTTTAACGTGATGCGGAAAATCCATGAGCATACCTGCATAGCCTGCAACGGCACGGGCTTTCGCCCGCCGATGAAATCGGCCTGCAGTTCATAAAACCGATTTCGACCGGTTCGTTCCGTCACTTGGGGACATTCCTAACTCACGCCGCAAGCCCGCAGACGACGGGCACGGTCACGACTGAATATGACCTGCGTTTCATTGCCGGCGGCGTCTGACGCTGCCATGCCACCGGGTTACTCCAAGGCCAATATTCGCTTAAGTCTTCCAACGGCCTTTCGTTCCCGTTGCGCGAGGAACATTGAGGAGTCTTGCCGCGTTGGCGAAGGAAAGGGAGAGATCAAGTCAGAGCCCAAAAAGTGGACGAACCGAGCCGCAAGCAGGACCGGGCTCCTGTAGCAGGCGCACAGAACTACGAGGTCCCCTATTAGCCAAAAAGAAGAATCGCTCGAAGACGGCGGTGAAGAATGCGGTCAAGAGATCGGCGAAAGGCGAGCGGAGAGTAGAGTCGCGCACCGATTCAATGAAAGAAGATGATGTCACCAAAGGAAAACGATTTAGAGGGCGACCAGGATCAGGGCGGACAGGCCGGCATGCCGGAGCCGCCGCGGCGCCCAAAGACGACGGAGCGCGACGAGGATGTCGTTCGAAAGGGCTCGAAACCTCAGCGCAAGTGACAATCGGCCATCGCAGCGTGCTCTCGCCCGCGCAGCCATTTCCGGTAGCCGACGGGGCGCCGTCGGCGCAGATCAAGCCAAGCCCCCTGTGCCGTCGCCCGAACCTCGTGATCAGGACCACGAGAACGATCTTGAACGCACAATCGGATAGTGCGAGCGCCTTCGGGCGGAACCGAGGTGCTTGGTTCGTGCGTCGCCAGCGCCGCTTTTTCTTCCGGCGCGAGGAACTCACCCGCACCTTCGTTTTCAAACCTGCCGCCTTGACGGACTGCTCGACAATCCGGTCGCCGTTGTCTCCGGCATAGCCACCATCGGCAAAGATATGGCGCAGCCAGGGATAGCGCGAATGGGTCGAAGCAAGGACGCAGGGAGCGCCATCGCGATCTTGAATGCCGGCTTCGTGCACGACGAAGTCCGACCAGATTGTGGTGTCGGTAATGATGCGGCGCTTGCGGCCCTTGATCTTCTTACCCGCGTCAAAGCCCTGTGGGCCACCGCTTTCCGTGGTTTTCACCGACTGGCTGTCAATCACTCCGGTCGTCGGGCTCGCCTCTCGGCCAGCGGCCTCACGCAACGCCATGACGAGAGTGTAGTTCAGCGAGGCGATCCGCTGGGGACGACGCGATTGTAACGTTTGCTCGGGCCGGCCGCGTGCGCCTGTCGGCCGTAGCCGCGTTTTCTTTCTTTGTCCGAGCGCGAAACCTTTGCGTTGCTCATCTATTGAGTATGCAGCGGCGGAACCGGCAAGCCGGCAGTCGTTTACAAAGGCCGCGCGGAGTCATGCCCGAGCGGCTTTTTTCTTGGAAGTTCGGCGGGCGTCCTTGGGCAAATTATTCGGTGACAACCCGGGGTTTATGGAAGGCAGACGTAGTGATCAGGCGACCGTTCAAAGCGCGTTCTACTGAAGAGGTTATCGCACTGCTCAGTGCAGTGGCGACTGCAATTCTTGCGGTTATCATTATCGCGATGCTCTATTTTGGTCGTGAGATCTTCGTGCCTATTGCATTGGCGATTCTTCTCAGCTTCGTGCTGGCACCGGTGGTCGTAACGTTGCAGCGTATCCATGTGCCGCGCGGGTTGGCGGTCGTGAGCGTGGCCATACTTGCCTTCGTGCTTATTTTTGCGATGGGGAGTCTTCTCGCCACGCAACTGACGCAACTCGCCGGCGATCTTCCTCGTTATCAATCCACGATAAGCGAAAAGATCCAATCCTTTCGGGATACAAAGGCTGGTAGAGGGACGCTTGAACGCGCCTCCGACATGTTGAAGGATCTCGGCAAGGAAATCGATAAGCCGAAAGATGCCGCGTCTGCGCGGGCGAACTCGATCGTTAATTCTAATGCCTCGGGACCTCAGGCGCCCGTCCCGGTGGAAGTGCGCCAGCCCGATCCTGGCGCCCTGGAGAGCTTGCGGACTTTGATCGCCCCGCTTGTTCATCCCCTCGCGACAACCGGCATCATCATCATTTTCGTCATCTTCATTCTGCTTCAACGCGAAGATCTGCGTAACCGGCTCATTCGGCTGGCCGGCTCCTATGACCTCCAACGAACCACAGCGGCGCTCGACGACGCGGCGGGACGCCTTAGTCGGCTTTTCCTGACCCAGCTTATTCTGAACAGCGCCTTTGGCGCGGTGATTGGGATAGGTCTGTGGCTGATAGGCACGCCAAGCGCGATCCTGTGGGGCATCTTGGCCACAGTACTCCGCTTCGTACCATACATCGGCGCCGTCATCGCGGCCGCGTTCCCACTGGCTCTGGCGGTAGCCGTCGATCCCGGCTGGTCGATGCTGCTGTGGACGCTCGCGCTTTTTCTCACCGTGGAGCCTATTGTGGGCCATATCATCGAGCCGATGATCTACGGTCATAGCACGGGGCTTTCTCCGGTCGCCGTAGTTGCAGCAGCGACGTTTTGGACCGCTCTTTGGGGTCCCATTGGGCTCGTCCTGGCGACGCCTCTGACGGTATGCCTTGTGGTGCTTGGGCGTCATGTCGAGCGCTTGGAGTTCCTTGACGTTATGTTTGGGGACCGGCCAGCGCTTTCTCCTCCCGAAATCTTTTATCAGCGCATGCTGGCGGGTGACCCGGCGGAAGCTGCCGAAAAGGCCGAAGAATTCCTCAAAGAACGTTCTCTGGCCTCATACTATGATGAGGTCGCACTGAAGGGTTTGCAGCTCGCGCAAATTGATACCGAACGCGGCGCGCTTGATCAGATGCGTCTCGCGAAAATTCGAGACGCCGTTAGGGAATTTACCAGCGACCTTGCCGACCAGGATGATCGGCCACCGGCGAAAGTCCATCTAACCACCGATGCAGAAGCCTCGTCCGCGGTAGAAAGTGTCGCGGAAAATGCGGCGCATGAAAATTTACCCATGATCAAAGAAGGCCTGCCACCTGATTGGCTGGGTGAACATCCCGTTCTCTGCATGGCCGGACGCAGTCTGATTGATGAAGCGGCCGCGATCATGCTGGCTCAACTTTCGACTGCGCACGGTCTCGCGGCACGTGTCGAAGGGGCAGAAGCGCTCTCTACCACAAATGTCTTCCGACTTGAGACCACCGGCGTTGCGATCATCTGCCTGGTCTATCTCGATTCGAGTGGACCAGCCCACATGCGCTACTCCGTTCGGCGCCTAAGGCGGAAGTTGCCAAAGGCAGTCATTATCTTGGGCTGTTACGCCAAGGACATCGATCCAACCGCGTTAGAAGTGTTGCGGGATAACGCGAAGGCCGATCTCGTTGCCGCGAGCCTGGGTGAGGCGGTTAAGCTTTGCATCGAGGCTACAGGTGTGGCGGGCCAATCTCACCCAGTCTCCAAGCAGGAAAACTCTACATTCGCCGCTGCGTGAGATTTTCGTGGTGGACAATACAGCACGAATAGACGTCTACAATCCCTTCCAATTGCTTCTTCGGTCATGACGGCAACATCGCTTCTTTCGCGCGAGGTGGAACGACCGATATCGAAACCGGTTGTCGTTGTGGTCTGCATGGCTCGCGCCTCTAAATCGTGGGAGTTTTACCAGCGCCCTCATCCATGGTACCGATATGCCGGTGGGGGAGCCGTGCACAGCTTCAGCAACGGGCGGCAGTGAGCAATCGACAACGACTTATGATTTTGCCCGATTTGCAAGTCTGCTACGGATGATAGTGAAGTCGAGAGAGTCCATGGACGCGCTTATATTGACTCCATCGGGCCCGAAACATCTGTCCGGCGCCGACCGCCAGTCTTCGTGAAGACTTCCAAACTTCCATCAATTCGACCACGTCCATCATGTGACGCCAATACTGATATCCCCAAGCGAAAGCCTGAAATCGACAGGAGCTTCTCTCGATTGAGCTGAAACAGCCGTTCGACGAGTGTAAGCTTCAACACTTCCGCGGCGATGAAGGTGACTGCGCCAGCGAAGAAATGACCGGTTCCCAATAAATACCCTGCCAACGGCTTTGCCGGCTCAAGGATGATGACTGGCACGGCAAAAAGGGTGAGCGACGGATAAGGCCCCAATGAAGTCACCCAGAGTCGCACTCGCCCGAAGAGCGTTTTTTTGGAAAGCCATGCCGTTAGGGGCTGCGTAACGTGAGAAAACATCCCATCGACGACGAAATAGACCGTGGCCAAGATGAAAACGGGTGTTGTCCAAACGCGGGGCATGAAATCCTCCGCTACGTCAATCCGAAGGGGATTAATGGGTTCCAACGCGATAAAGAGGACACGTCAGAACAATCCGTGTCAGGGCCTCTTGAAGTTATGTAAGGGTCAGACACGTCGGTTGGACCGTCGATCAGTTACCTTTTTCCGCTATCCTCTCTGCCGGACGGCGCGCAGGGAGAGAGACCACCACCCGCCGACAACGCACGCAAAGGCGCAGTGAAGAGGGCACGTAGAAGAGGAGCCCGCTGACCAAGTCTTCGATCAAACGCAACAAGAAGCGTGGTTAGTCACGGTTGTGAAGAAGGGCGAGGGTGTATGCAAGGAGAGTGGGCAGTCTTATTATTGACTGCGATCATCCTTGCGACGTTCTATTGTCTCTTCCGTTCGGCTGATCGCTAATTGACGTGTCTGCAATTTCGTATCCTTCGGCTCGGTGGCACTTGCAGGGCATTCCGGCGCCACACGGACAGCTTCCCGCTCACTAGGCGCGGTCAGGGGGGCTTTCGCCGACCCAATCGAGGGCTACGCAAAGTAGGCGGCTCGAATCAGTCAACGAATAATCTCTCGATCATGCGCGCAAAGATCACCATGAGACCGGACGCGCATAAAGCAATCGCAACATCGATCAAAATTAGCAGATGTTGACGCTTCTCATTGCTCATCTGCCACCCTGCTCGCCAGCTTCTTACGAACTATAGCTGCTGAATTGCCAACCCTGTCGATTGCTTTTTGCAGCCGTTCAAGTCACGCTCAGCGCGTGGGTCCAGTATTGATCTCGTAAGCCTCGTGCATATTTGCTACGGTCGGGCTGCTCTCTCCGTACGACTGTCGGCCACAACTCTCCTCCGTATTTTGTCAGAGGGAACGCGGCTAAGAACCGCGCGTTCCTATGCGAGCCTTTGAGAGAGCTGCAAGCAACAAGCCTTCCGAGGTGACGTCTTGACGTCGGCGAAGAACGCGGGCTCGACCCAGGCGGCCTCGGCTGGCTGAAGGGCCTTGTTTCGGCTTCGAACTAACAGCGGTGTCAAGCTTCTTGTGTGTTTCGCTTAAGACCCCGTGGCGTGACGATGCGTGCGAAGTGCAGGCGGCTGGCAGGACGACCGGGAACATTCGGCAAAATGAGGAATTTCCACCATATCGATCATGGAGGACACATAATGAAATACGCTTTGGCTATTGCCGCTGTTGTTACCCTCGCTACCCCTGCCTTCGCTGACGAAGTCGGTGTCCACGTCGGTCCCGTCGGCGCGGGAGTGACCACTGGTGAGTCGCATCGCGACTACGATCGTGATCGAATCGATCGTGACCGGACCACGATCGTCAAAGAGCGGGAGCCGGCTGACCGGACGACGGTGATCAAGAAAGAGTACGACGAGCCGCGCGAGAAGACGATTATCAAAGAGCGCGACTGAGCCAAGGTCGGGCTTGTAAAGAGCCGCCCTTGGCAGATTGCCAAGGCGGCTTTTCGTGCCGTATTGCAAGGACGAGCCCGGAATCAACAGCCATCGCCATCTAGGATGACTGGCGACGTTCAAATCGATTGAAATAGACATCGATTGCGCGTGAGCATCAACTTCCGCCGCTCACCTCTAAGGACCCTCTTATCGATCGTCTTCAAAAGAAACTTGCTGGCTTCGGCGCTCCTCGCCGGGAATGGCAAGTGCGGCCAAACTATCAGCCGCCCGCGAGTAGGCCTTCGCCCGGTAAGGATTGGCAGCACGCAGGGCGGTGCATTGCGCATGTTCGCGAAGCAACCTGGCGACTTCGGGAGTATCGACCTGGGCATGGTTCACTATTTCCCGGAAAGTCGCTTGATCGTCTTGATCGCCTGGCCGGGTCCACGCCAGCCCAGAAAGTCGATCTGCTTGTCTTCGAGCGCGTTGGTAGCCCGGAAGAAATGCTCCAATTCCTCGCGCGCACGTCCTGGAAGCCTGCGGACATCCTCCAGATCGGTTTCCAGCGGAGAGCGATCCGGGACCGCGAATACGCGATCGTTGCGTTCCTTCTTGCCCTTGCTCTTCTGCTGGACCTCGAGAATGCCGACGGGCCTGCATCGCAGGACGACGCCGGGAAAGGTTTTGGCATCATGGATGATCAGCACATCGAGCGGATCGCCGTCCTCGGCCTTGGTCGACGGAATGAAGCCCCAGTCGTACGGATAGGCGAGACCGGTCATCAACGGCTTCGCCTGGGTGAACACTTTCAAGTCTGGATCGAACTCCAGCTTGCATGTGCTTCCTCGCGGCGTTTCAACGACGGCATGAATGTGGTCGTCGTCGGCCCAGGTAGGAAGTTTGAGCAAGTTCGTCATGGTCATGCGCCCTTGGTCGCCCCCGACGGTGTCGGCCATCTTCGCGCCTCGGGCGCCCATCGGCTTCGGGGTGCCCGTCGTGGTGTCGCGCGCGGTCTGATGTTCCATCTCGGCGTTCAACTCCGCTCCCAGCAGGATCACGATGGCCGAGACCCAAAGCCATGTCATGAAGCCTATCGCCGCGCCGAGCGAACCGTAGGTCTCGTTGAAAGTACCGAAGTTGGCCGCATAGAAGGAGAACAGGGCCGAGGCGACGAGCCATAGCAGTGTCGCCACGATGCTACCCCATGTGAGCCATTTCCAGCGCGAGGCCTCGCGGCTCGGCCCGAAACGGTAGACGCATGCCAAGGCGAGCGCGACCGCGACGAACAGAACGGGCCATCTCGCCCAGCGGATGACGAACTCGGCGATGCTCGACAGCCACACGAAGTTGAGGATGACGGGCACGGCCACGACGGCACCGAGCGCGATCAGGACGAATGCGATGGCCGCGACGGTGAACAACAGCGAAATCGCGTTCAGCTTCACGAATCCACGCTTCTCCTGCTCGCCATAGACGATGTTCAGGGTATCGAACAAGGCCTTCATCGCGGCGTTCGCGCTCCACAGCGAAATCGAAAGCCCGACCACGAAGGTCAATCCAAGCGTTCGGTCGCCCTTCGTGGCTACCCGCGTGAGCTGCTCGCGCGCGATTTCGATGGCGCCGCCTGGGACGAAGCCGGAGATATCGTCGAGATGGTTGGCGATGCTGCCCGGGTCGGAAAAGAAGCCGTAGATCGCGACGAGCGCGGCAAGAGCGGGAAAGATCGCGAGAATGCTGTAGTAGGTCATGCCGGCGGCCAGAGCCAAAATCCGGTGGTTGCCGATGTTGCCGTAGACGCGCAGCAGGATGTCGTTCCAGCCTTTCGCCGGAATCTCGGTGGGCGATGTGGCGTGTCGGCCGTGGTCTCCGCTTTCCGTGGCCAGGCCCGCCGCCGAGGCGTCGCGCTTTTCTTTGGGCGGCATCGGCGAGGCGTCGTCACTCGGGGGCGCGCCACGGTCGATCAGGAACGCCACCGCCATCACGCCGAGGGCCGCAGCTATATTCCAGCCGATCAAGTTCAATTCTCCACGGCGCACGTTCTCGATCTTGGCCATGAACTTCTCCAGGTAATCCAACGGCGGCTATCAAGGAGGAGTTCCAATGGAGCTGTGAGCCTTGGTCAGCTCCGCAGCGCGCTCAGCGGGAGCAAAATCCGGACGTGAAGCCTAGCGTCCCGCCACTCGCGCGCGATCTCGCCGCCAATTCGCCCGATCGTGGTCTCGACCAGTTTGGTGATGAACACGGCGGCGATTGGATCGGGAAGCTGGATCTGTGATCCCATGGCGAGCATGCCGATGGTGGAACGGGGCCCTACTTTGGCACTCTCTGCAGTGCGCACCAGCCTGTTCGCGGCAGATCTGCAGAATGCTCCGACCAGGCGCCGTGACGGACCAGTCTTGTGGGGACTGTCCGGACCGGACGCGGCGGCGGCGACCGAAAGGTAGCGCTCGAGCGCGGCGATGTTCTCGGCAGCGGGCGTCGTATTACAGGAAGGTTTCGGTCTGCCTGTCTCGACAGCGCCGTTTTGCCCGCGCCAACCCCGAAGGCTGGTCCGCATCGGGACCGCCGAAGAACTGTGAGCCTGCTCGCGCGTTGAAGGACTTACCTGCCCCTTTACCAAATCCAGGGAACCATGTTCACCGCAACTCGCCGCAAGTTTCCGATCTCCGTCCGGCCGACCCATACGGACGTTGCCATCGCCCGCGGAATCGCGCGCCACACGGCTCCAGCTCCGGAGGAAGTGGCGCGCGCACTGACTTGGGGCGCCGATGAAAAGATCCTTTTGGTTTTGGCCACGGCGGGTTGGATACTCTCGCGAGGGCGCAGCGAGCCGTTGCAGCGGGCGGGCAACCACGCGTTGCTCGTGACGGCCGCGGCGTCCCTACTGCCGCACGTGCTGAAGTCTCTGTTCGATCAGACCCGCCCGGACCGCGAGACGGTGGTCGGGCACATCCACGGCGTCTCATTCTCCGGAAAACGCGAGGACGCATTTCCCTCAGGACATGCGCTGCACATGGGTGCTTTGGCGTCCGCGGCCGGCGCGCTGCCACCTGGGCCGGGACGGACGGTTCGCGCAATCGCCGTCGGAATCTCGCTGACGCGCATCCTGGTTTTGGCGCACTGGGCGAGCGACGTCGTCGTCGGTTTCGCGCTCGGAGCAGCGCTGGAGCGCCTGCTGAGGCTATGGACGGGTTATCCTATCGCCGGTTTGAAGGAGATCGATCATGCCGATACTTGAGGACGTGAAGGAGTACGCGGAGCGCGCCACCGGTCTCCGGCGGCCGGGTAAGGGCAAAGCCTCGGATCTCGCCCGATCGCGCAAGCCTCACACGGTCCGCTTCAAGGACGACGGTCTCGTTCCCAATCATCCGCGATGGCCGCTGATCGTCTATCGGCGGGCCGTCGATCTCGGCGAGGGGTACGATCCCGCAGCGGTGATCGAGGACCTCTTCGAGGCGAACGGCTGGGGCGATAGCTGGCGCGATGGAATCTACGACTACGTGCATTACCACTCGCGCATTCATGAGGTGCTGGGTATTTCGCGTGGAAAGGGCCGCGTCCGCTTCGGCGGCGACAAGGGACGGATCTTCGCGCTCAAGGCAGGGAACATTGTGGTCTTGCCTGCCGGCACGGGCCATCAGTGCCTCTCCGCTGACGACGATTTTTTGGTGGTCGGCGCCTACCCGCCGGTCGGCACCTACGACGAATGCACGACGGTGGAAGAGCGGCCGCGGGCGTTGAAGACCATTCCGAAGGTGCCAGTCCCGCGCAAGGATCCGGTCTACGGCGCCGGGGGACCGCTCTTAAAGCTCTGGAAGAAGGCAAAATGAGCGAGTACGTCGTCCGCTTTCTCGTCGGCGGCGCCGTGGTGTCGGCCTTCGCGATGCTCGGGGACCTTCTGCGTCCGAAGAGTTTCGCCGGTCTGTTCGGAGCCGCTCCCTCCGTGGCGCTCGCCACGCTCGGAATCGCGATCCACCAGCATGGTGCCGACTATGCCGCGGTCCAGAGCGGACGGATGATGGTCGGCGCGGTCGCGCTTGCCCTCTATAGCGTCACCGTTTGTCATCTGCTCGTCCGAGCACGGATGCGCGCCTTGCCCGCGACCACGCTTTCGCTCGCCGCCTGGCTGGTCGTGGCCTTCGGCCTTTTCGCCCTCGTCGGAGGGCAGTCATGACACCGATCGGCTTCTCGCCGTCCTCTCTCAAGGACGGGCGCTGGTATGAGTATATTGTCCGTTTCGTCCTCGGCGGAGGGGCGACCGTGTTCGCCGGCCTCATCAGCAGCCGTTATGGAGCGGGCGTCGGCGGGCTTTTCCTCGCCCTTCCCGCTATCTTCTGCGCCAGCGCTACGCTGATCGAAAAACATGAGATCCGGCGGAAGCGGGAGAAAGGCCTTGCCGGCGAACGTCGCGGGCAATTGGCGGCCGCGCTCAACTCCGCCGGTGCCGCTCTGGGATCACTGGGAATGATGGTGTTTGCGTTCACGCTCTGGCTGACAGTGGAAAGGAGCGTGCTCGGCGCTTTCGCCGGCGCATCGCTCGCCTGGCTGGCTGTCTCGGTCGTGGCCTGGTATGCGCGGCGCAGGATGAGGTTGGTCCGAACATCGGCCGCTCGCGAAAAAAAGGATCGCTCCGCCATACCACCTACCCGTCCTTTCTGATTGCGCAGGCCGCGGCGGAGGCCTTTGGGATCTAACGTCACGTGCGCCCCGCAGGCTGCATGACAAGAAAACTGAAGACCTACAAGACTTCCTTGGGCTTCTACGATCTTGCGATCGCCGCGCCCTCGATAAAGGCGGCGTTGGACGCTTGGGGCGCGGGCAGCAACCTGTTCCATCAGGGCGCTGCGAAGGAGACGGACGACCGGGACGTCGTTGCCGCGACGATGTCGCAGTGCCCGACCTCGACGGCGGCGGGACCGCGAGCGTGCGTACGCTCAGAAGGCATCATGCCCCTAAGATGAGCAAGGAGGCCTCCCGCAAGGCCGCCGCCGAATTCGAGCGTCGCGGGCGGCGGGGCGCGAAGCCGAGCGCCGCAAGGAAGACGCGGCGAGGGAAAAAGACTGGGCCAGGCGCGACAAGCTGGTCGCGAAGGCGCAGGCGGCCCTGGACAAGGCGCAGCGGGAGCATGAAGCTCAGGCCGAAACTCGAAGTAGAACGGACCGCGATCGAGAAGCGGATCGAGGCCGAAGACGCTCGATGGGAAAGCGAGCGGGAGATCACCACCAGCCACCGGCAAAGAAGTCGTGCCGCTCCGACGCCCAACCGTCGGTCGCCGGCTTGGTTGACCGCCTTCTTTTTTGCGAACGGTCATCCGCGCGCTTGCGAACCGGCGCATCCTTCTTGGCGGCGGAAGGCTCCGGTTGCGGCCATCGCCGCAAGCATATCGCGAAGGACGTTCGCCTGCTTTAGGAACGGGGGCCGGGGTCGCCAACACCGCTGGATCGGTTCGCGGACGCGTCTCGAACGCGATCTTCTCCGGAGGGCCCTGCGCCGCAACACAGCACAACGGCTGCTGGCTGGATTGAGCCCCCGCGCAAAGGCTGCCGTGGCGGTGCCTTGGCGGGCCGCGCGGTGACACGCAAAAATCTCCAGTAGCTGATGCTGCGCGACCTCTTTATGGTCACAGGCGTCGGCCGGCAGACCTGAAGGAGATTGTTGGCTGGGCGGCGATGACGGGCCTGCGGCTTCCGCGCGGTAGCCGTGGTCATCAGCGCGTGTCCCACCCGATCACTGCTCGACGAGCAGCGTCCGAGGATGAAGGCCGCCAGCCCGTCGGGGGCGAGCAAAGGCCAAAGAAAAAGGGCCCCGCGAGAGGCGCGAGCCTGATGGCGCTTCGCGGCCCCTTCGATGGGTTCGCGATGCCCCGCCGCGACAGCAGATGCCAGATAGGCACGTTTCGCGCGGTCCTGCGTTTTGTCTCATGCCGCCAGTGGTTAAGCGCATGGCGGCCCATCGGGAGTGGAACCATGATACGCGACGACTATAAAATGCAGGTGCAGCGGCTGACAGCCGTCATGAAAGAGGCCGATCTCAGACTTGCACTGTTGGCCTCGATTGATCTTGCTGAACTCGCTCTCGAACATCCCAAGTATTGGGTTGATCACAGGCCCAAGGCGGATGTCAGTACAATTCGGCGTGCCCTCAAAGAGGCGATCACGAACTCCGAAAAACTGCTCGGCATCGATGAGCACCGCTCGCGACACGGAGACGATGCCAGTCGCAGCTCGTGACGCGGGATCGTCACGCGCTCCTCTTCGCTGTCCCGGTGCACCGTCTCGCTTGCCGGGTTCTTCGACCTCAGCCACCTTCGACGGGTCGCTGCTTGAGGCAGGCACTATGGCTGGGTCGCGCACGTCGCTAATCATAACGCACGCCCGTGCAAAAGGAAAAGCCGCCCGCAAGCGGCCTTCTGTTACCTGCCGTCGCTGGCCTGGTCAGGCCGCAATGATCGGGTTGTTCCTGCGCGACCGGCGATGCCATCAAGTGGCGATGATGCTTCTCAGCTTCGCGTGCGTGGGCTTCATGTCCTACCGCCACAAGTTAAAGCCAGCATTGATGGCTGGGTAATCCACGATCATCAGGTTTGAATTGCGAGCCGCAGGTCAGCTTTCTGTTTACGTCGTACCAGCTTTAGTATCGCCTACATGCTGCTGACCAGAGCCAGCCAAAGCAGGTACAGCCAACCGAACATCGCAACCGATACTGCCGCCACATACGCCAGCATACCCAACCTCGCTCTCCATGAGGAGCCAGCCTGAACCGCCTGCGGATTGGTGACTTCTTCACATGGAATAGACGGACAGGCACCTTCTGTTATCTGCCCTCGGGTCGGTTCCGGTTGTCCACTTGGGATGCTGCTGCGCTCTGTCGACAACGGGACCTGCGACCGAGGACCTTCGCAATCATTGTCGTTCGCTGCCGACGTGGCTGGCGGCTTGGGAAAGTTTTGGGGCGCTCCAGTGCCAGATCGGGTTGCGGTCGGACCATCCGGATCATCTTGCCTGACATGGCTCATCAGAGCACCGGTCTCGTTTTGCACTCGCTTGCCTTGTTGGCGCGCCGTCGAGTATTCTTCCGAGCTTTCTCTAACGACGCGACCTTTTCGCGAAGGGTGAGAACTTCCGTCATTCGTCGATGAAGGTCACGACATTGAGCGGGCAACGTGTCTGACCTGAGAGACTGGCTTCGTCTAGCACCCATCGCAGTTCATGACCCCTGACGCCGCTTCGGTACGGGCAACGAGCCGCGTATGCGGTCGTTCCTCCGGAAAAGATAAATTGCCGAGTTTTCCCGGAAACTCTGGGTGGCGAAAAGGGAACCGGCGCTTGTGAGACGTCACCTCCCGGAGGATGTCGGCCAGCAGCCATCCTCCTCGTCGCGGCCCGTTCGCTCTCGACAGGTGTTGTCCAGCAGGCGTTGCCCGGCGCTCTACCACAGAGCGTCCGGACGATAGAGCCGGGCGGCATCTACCTTGTGGATTTCAACCACCGGGATGATCCAAAATCCCGCCTCGTTGCCGCCGAGAATATCGATGCTCGGGTTGACGCCTACGACGAAACCTATGGCATCCTGCCCCTGAGAATCGATGGCGGACAGCTTCTTATCCCCGCTTTGTCTGTTGCGACGGGAGAGGGCAGGCGTCTGCGTATCGCCGCCAGTGACGTAAATCTGTCGCGCGAAGCGCCCCATGCGAGCTCCATTCTCAACGCACTGCCGGCCCGCATTCATTCGAAATCACCGGTCGGGATGAATGAGGTGCTAGTCGTTCTTGCGCTCGGCCTCGAAGGCGGCGGCGCGAAGCTGCTGGCCCGACTGACGCGTCGATCATGGGATTTGCTCGGGCTGGCTGTGTTTCGGCGCGGGGTCTCGACCATGATCGGCGTGGGGGTGCCATCACCCCATTTAGCAAAATCAATGCTTGAAGGGGTCCCGACGGCGCCGATGGGGGTCTCTATTCGATCAGCATTCACATATCGGATTAAGCGGCGAGGGCAGGCAGCGCTCCTATTGGGCGATCTGTCCTGCTTCAGTTTCCAGATGCCGGTTTCGCGAATGCACGAGCTCCGTCTTCTTTTCGATCAGTACGCGACCAAAGGGACCAGTGTCATGCCGTTCGATTGACAGTCCCTGAAGCTGAGAGCGCAACCTTTCCGGCCTCTGTCACGTCGCCGGCAAGCGCCCCAGACTATCCTTGGTGTTACATGGCAAGGGCGTCGGCTATGCGGCCAGGTTCATCGTCTCCAACCGTTTGCGCAGAAAGGCCAGAACCATGATCTCATCGGCGGTTAGCTGAGCATATTGCCGTTTGAACTTCCGGGCGATCTTCGCGTCGATCATCTTGACAAGGTCGCCGGACATGTAGGCGCTCAATATTTCGGGATGAACGTAGCTCTTGCGACAGATTGCCGGAGTGTTACCTAGCTGCTTCGCTACTTTCTCGATGGCCGCGACGACGTTGCGCTTGGCTTCGGTCTGGCTGTCATATTTTTTGAACTCCGCCAGCGCGAGAGCGGCGAGGACCGTTCCCGCCCAGGTCCGGAAATCCTTGGCGCTGAAATCCTGTTGTGTGATCTCCCGCATGTACTCATTCACATCGCCGGAGTCGACCGTCCGCAACTCTCCACCGCTATCCAGGTATTTGAAGAGCTCGTGGCCGGGAATCTCGGCGCAGCGCCTCACAATCGCGGCGATACGCCTATCTTGGACCTGTAACTTCCATTGCTTGCCAGATTTGCCCGTGAAGTCGAACCGCAGGGCGCCGCGGCCGATGGCTACGTGCTTCCGACGCATGGTAGTAAGTCCATAGGACTTGTTCTTCTCGGCGTACTCAGCGTTGCCGACCCGGATGAGCGTCTTCTCGAGAAGGCTGACGATCGTCGCCAGCACCTTTTCGCGAGGCAGGCCCTCGAGAATTCATATCCGATGCCACGCGAGCGCGTAGCGCGGGAAGCGCCCCTGCGAATTCCATCACGTGCTCGTATTTGTTCTGATCTCGGATTTCGCGCCATTTCGGATGATAACGGTACTGTTTCCGTCCGCGTGCATCGAGGCCCGTGGCCTGAATATGCCCGTTGGGAGAAGGGCAGATCCAGACGAAGTCGTAGGCCGGTGGGATGCCGATCGACTTGATGCGCCGGATGACCGACTTATCGGTAATGCGCTTACCGTCCTTGTCGTAGTAGCTGAAGGATGTGCCGGTTCGCTTGCGGCGGTACCCCGGCGATGCGTCGCTTACGTAGCGCAGACCCTCCTCGGCGATCGCCGAGGCGACTTCGGAAATGCGATCCGAAATCTCTTCGATTCTGCTCTCGCGCAGCATCCCTGCCTCCCTTTGAGGAGGCACATGCAAATAGCCGTCCTCCTAGGGCCTTAAAGTTCGAGCACCGAGGTTAGTTCCGTCTTGTAGCGGGTGGGCTTTGCGAATGGCGACTTGCGCGGCCGTTCGCTGAGCCTGGCAGGGGGCGCCGTGATCAGGCTGGGTTCGGAATGACTGCTGTGGCCCCTAACTCGCCTCAGCCGATGATATTGCGGATATAGCAGAGGCGTTTGATCGCCGGCTCGGCTCGCGAAAATTTATGAGGCCTTGGAACTGCCGAGGCGGCGACAAGGTTTGCGTAGTTGGGGCTGAGACGACGAGGAAGCGTGTGATGGCAACCCTGATCGTAATGGATCGCGCCGGCGATACCCGCCATGAGTTCGACAAGGAAGATGCTGCGGCTTTGGCCAAGGCGGAACGGCGTTTCAGGAAGCTCACCGGACGGGGGTTCACAGCGGCCGCAAGAACCGGGTCAGGCGAAGTCGTGAAGCTGAAGGCCTTCGATCCGACCGCCAACGAGACGTTGTTCTTTCCGCGCCTCGTCGGTGGATAACGCCGGCAGGTCGTGATGTTCTTGTCTAGAACGCGCATAAGCGATCCCTTGCGCTTGCATGCATTGCGGGAGCTCTACAGAAACTTCCTCGGCGAAAACACGCCCGAAGCCCGCGGGCGCCGATTGCTTCGGAAATGGCTTACACCGGAGCAGCGTGCACAGTTTGAGGCGCACCGCTACTTCGATGTCATCGGATGTGATACGGGCAGGCGATATCGTATTCATTATGGCACCGCCGCGAACGTTGAAGAGATGGATGAAGCGGGGACCGCAAGAACGGGATTGTGCTTTCTTCCTTCAGGCCAACTGGTGCCCGGCGATGTTATGCTGGCCCAAAAGATAGCACTCGAAACAGGCGAAGAGGCCGCGTTGGCAGTCGCCAACCGCATTGGCTCTGCGGTGCCGACAAGGTGAGCGTTGTCCGCATAAATGGAGACGATCAACGGGTGACCGCGGCGTCAAGCAGCCAAGGCTCTCTCAAGCGTCTCGATCGGCGACTTCGCCGAAAACGGTCTTGTTTGACGAACCTTTCGGAAGCCGTCCGCAGGCTGGTTGAACTAGGCCTTGAGAGTGCGAAGAAAGGCGGCAAAGGCCGCTGATACCCGACGCCGTCGAGAGGACCGACTGCCTTACCAAGGATCGGCTACGGTGGTGGTCGCGCTGTCTCAGTTCACAGTCCCACTATTCACAGGCTACCTTGATCAGTCGCGGCGGTCGCAATGACGCCGAAGTTGAGGGCGATGGTGGATGCGGGCGGCGGGCGTCGGGGTGCTGCATTAAATCTGGTTGATGAGTGCTGCCGAGACCGTGGCGTTTCTCACGCACGGCCGGGCGGAGTTGTTGCCATTTTTACTCCCCGCGATATTCTGGTGGCGGCTGGGGGCCTGTAGGAATGTTCGATGTGTATCTGAACACTAAGCGTGATCTGTTGGTTGTGCCCATCGGTTTGCCAATTCCTCTTCCTGACGCGCCAGGCAGATGGCGTAAGAAGAAAAAAGTTACGAGCGTAAGCGAGGACATTAAGCTCGCCGTTGAGAGGCAGGGCTACTACATGCGCAAGCTAACGGACTTTAAGAAACGTTAGTCTGCGAAGCACTATGTGTAACCTTTATTCCATCACCACCAACCAAATCGCGATCATCGCGCTGTCGCGTGGTTGACCGCTATGTCGGCAACCTCGCGCCGATGCCGGGCGTTTCTGGAATGTCTGGCGCCGATACGTGCGCAACTCGAACGGCGAGCGCGAGCGGCAGCAGTGCATTCCAGGAGTTTCTCCTGGCAGCCGCTCTGGCGGCTCGGGAATCTCTTTCGCCGGACGCGCGTTTTAAACCCATCTCGGATCAGCCCTGAGAGTTTACTCAGAGCCCCAAGCTCCCTGGGGCGAACGATCGGACGCCAGCCTCTGGAACCTGCTTCGCGGCGGTTTCGTAGGCACTTCATCTAGTTGATAAATTAAGGGTGAGGAGTTTGAATGTCGCAGTCGACGTCCGCAAGGGGATGCCGCCGGTCGAACTGGACCGCGGCGAATTCGAAAAGCGTTACCGCCGCGGCTATGCGGACCCGGTTTTCAAACCTCTGCGAAAAGAGTTGAACGCCATCATAAGCGCCGCTTGGGACGCTTACAGCAACTCACGTAAATCACCCAACACGCGGAAGGCGGGAGCGGGCTTTGCCGATCCCGACTACGACATCGCGATTGACTGGCTCGAGGCGAAAGCCGCCATCGACGACGCGCAAAAACGTCATGACGACACCAATGGCAAGCCACGTTTGCGCCGACGGCGGAAATCCGGATCCGTCATCGATGCACGGCAAGAAGGCGACGGAAGCGAAAGAGCTCGAACTGAAAGGGTGGCCTTACCCCAAGCATTTAAAGGGCCGCCATTTCGGCGTTGTCTCGCACGGGGATAGTGTCGGCGCCGAGACTGTTCGGCGGTCGCTCGCCGACGGGTTGACCGATCTGGAATTAATTTCGGCGGGCGGCATGGCCGAAACCGACGGCTATAGGTTACATGAAGCCCCTACGCCACATCCCATCAGGAATTCGATGCCGATAAAGCGTTTCAAGAAGAGGTGCTCAATGTCGCCCGCGCGTTAGGCGCCGCGGTTGATCTGGCCCGGTCAGGGCATTTGGAAAATGCTGGCACGGGTTTGCAAGAGCCGCGGCCAAAGTAGCGGCTGCATTTCAGGCCAGCGGCCCCATCGCCGCTTTCTCGTAGTGTGGCGTCGAAGCATGGTTCCGAAAAAGCGATCAACGAAAAAGAAATAAGCCGTTCTAGACGACCTCGCAGGGCAATTGCTCCTGTGACAAATCGAGCGCAGCATCGGAGTGGCCCTTCCCTTACGATTATCGCCGACGTCCCGCCAGCCGGGCAAGCCACCACTATTCAGCTGGGCCCGCCCGACGACCCAACATGTCGCACGATCGGCGGGGACCCTACGTGGACTTGAGAGGTTCGTCCTAGGGAGCCTTTCGTCAGGTTGCCGCCGTAGTTGGCCATGACAGAAGTTGCCAGACCTACAACGACCTCAATGCCTGTGATTTGTGAACCCCCGAGGGCGGTTCCTGATTGGCCTCTTGTGACGCTGAACGGACATCAAGACCTCTCTGCCCCTGCCGCAGCATTCAACGTGCGATCACTCAGGAAGACCAGTGAGGCTGAGGCCGGAATCAAATGCGGCCAAATCCTCGGGACGGCGCAGCGGCCACATGTGGGCGAAATTGGAGACACCCGAGGTTGGATCGACCTGGTGCAGGCGTCCAACCGCTTTGCGCACCTCGTCGTCGCGCCCTACCATGGCTGCACTCACCGCAGCCATAATGATCGCCGCGACATAATTAGGATTCTGTCTTAGAGTTCTTTGGGCCCAGGAGAGCGCCTCATCGTAGCGAACAGCGAAGAAGTGAGCCAGCACAATACCGTTTTGCACAATAAAGATGAGCGGATCGAGCGGGCTTAGGCGGATTGCGCGTTCCAGATGGTCAATCGCGAGATCCGGGTCGCCGAGGAAAACCCTGACGTATCCGCTAAACCGCCAAGCCATCGCCAGGTTGGTATTCAACACAAGGGCTCGGTCAATCAGGGCAGTACCATCGTCGAGGGCACCAACCACGAAGGCAAGTGCGAAGCCGGCCTGAGAAAGCGCCACGGGGTCGTCGGTACCGAGTTCTTGCCGCTGTGCGGGCCAAACGTTCCGCTTCAGCAGTTTCCCGTTCACGATCGACTACCCAACCATTTGCCTTTCGCCAGACGTAACAATACGCACACATCCCGTAGGCGGTGGCAAAATTCTCATCGACGCTGATCGCTTGCTGAAAGTTCTGCAGCGCCTCATGGTTGGCCTGTTTCGTACCTTGATAGATATTCGCCATACCCCGTAAAAAATAGTCATAGGCAGCCAATTTTTCTGTCGGCTTGCGCTTGGCGCGTTCGATTTCGGCCTGTTCGAGTTTAGGCGAGATAGCTCCGATAACGCTTGTAGTCACTTCGTCCTGAAGATCGAAAATGTCTTCAAGGCTGCCGTCAAAACGATCCGCCCATAAATGCGTTCCAGTCGACGCATCGATCAACTGCCCTGTAATGCGCACCTTATTTCCGGCCTTACGAACGCTGCCCTCCAGCACGTAGCGTACGCCTAACTCCCGGCCGACCTGCTTGATGTCGACCGCCTTGCCTTTGTAGGTGAAGCTCGAATTGCGGGCGATGACGAATAGCCACGTCATGCGTGACAGGGCGGTTATGATGTCTTCTACCATGCCATCGGCAAAATACTCCTGTTCGGCGTCGCCGCTCATGTTCGTAAAGGGCAGCACCGCGATAGAAGGCTTGTCCGGCAGCGCGAGCATGGGCCGGTCAGTCTCGGGCGGCGAATTCACGATCTTGCCGGCAGGCCGCGCGCGCCACGCCCGCATCGGCTCGGAAATGTTTTTCAGCGACTGGTGACCCATGTCGTCATATGCGATTTCCGTTTTACCCCGGATCTGGCGATGAGCATCGTCCGAAATGCAGATGCCGCCGGGATCGGCTATCCCCTCAAGGCGCGCGGCGATATTGACGCCGTCGCCGAAAATATCGTTGTCGTCGATGATGATGTCACCGACATGAATGCCAATGCGAAATTCGATGCGCTTGGTTTCAGGCACGTCCACATTGCCATTCGTCATGCCGCCCTGAATTTCGACAGCGCAACGAACCGCATCCACGGCGCTTGCAAATTCGACCAGCATACCATCGCCGGTTGTCTTGACGATCCGGCCGCGGTGCTCGGCAATCTTGGGGTCGACAAGCGCCCGCCGGCACTCCTTCAGCCTCGCCAGCGTACCCTCTTCATCCACGCCCATGAGGCGACTGTAACCAACAACATCAGCCGCGAGCACGGCCGCAAGACGTCGCTCAACCCGGGCGGCAGGCATATTCAAGTTCCATGTGGGAGATTTGTACGCCCGGGTTTAGTCTGAATTGCCGGGAGTGCTCTTGTGTTGCGCCACCCCAAAGTAAACCGAAAAGTTAGCCTGTCGGCAAGCGGGATTGTTGGTGGCTGTACTTATGAGGACACCTCGTTCCGTTGTTGGCCCAAAGCTGACGTGGCTCCGGAGGTGAGCGATGTCCGAATCTAGAAACAGACATGCATAACATCCGATTGCGATCGGCCCCTTCTGGCGCAAAGCCGACCGTCTGCGACGAACTCAGCCGCTCATGGCTGACTGGTCGCCGGTTTGATATTTTCGTCCTGTGTGAGGGACGCGATAAATCCCGCGATCAGGGATCGCAGTTCATCGATGGATGGAATGTCCATCAGCAGCGCGACATATCCGCCAATCTGCTTTTGATGAATCTCGAATTTGATATGCAGAAACAGCACCAGGGTCGAGGTGGTGGTCTCGAACATCCGTTTCCCGTCGCCACGAATGACGACCGGAAGCGACATTTTTATCGCGCTCTTCAGAAGGTTCGCGATCGTCGCGACCCAGCTGTTGAGAATGATGTTGCCGGTTTCCGCCAGCGCCTCGTCCTCCAGGTCCACGATGTCTTCCAGCGCCAGTTGTTGCCCAACCACCGCGCGCACCAGCTCCAGACTGTTGGTTTCCGGAAAAATCAGTAACGCGCGGCCGGAGAACAGACCGGCAAAATCCTGGCGTACCGCGACCAGTTTGGGGTTGTCGGGCTTTCCGACCAGATTTGCGGCGGCCGCGTTGGTGAGAATATCCACCGAAGGCACGGCCAGCAGAACCTCGTGCTGAACCATCTTGCGCAGGCTGTTGGCAGCCTTGGCCATCGCAATATTGGACAGCTCGGCAAGAGCGTCACGCTCAAGCTCGGTCAGGGGCGTAAACGGTTCGGACATTGGGCCTCTACTCTCTCGGGTCCTTGCCGGGCTACCGCTCGCCGGGTCGGCTAGGCGACATTCTCGCGATGGGACACGGCGGCCGGCGCCCTTCACTTTGATACAAGCGAGGTCCGCGGGGAACCATTGTTTCGCTTGTGTCAACTTGCGCAGACCGCGTAGTTTGGCACCAATTACGATCTTCCAGCCGCCGAAGCTACCGGCAATCCTTTGAGAATACGGATTTTTGCAATGCGGAAAAAGCCCGGCATCACCGAGCAGCCCACGCCGAAGCCGCGGCGGCCGAGCGCTGCGAAGCCGGCGCAAACCAGTCCAAATGTCTCCAATGAAGCCGGTTCCGCCCCTCTAAAAACCCTGCCTGCGCGCGGCCCAAAATCATTGATGAAAACGTCTGCGTTGGGCGCCGGGCGGGCGGCGGAGCGCCGGAGCAGCCTTCAGCCGCCGCCAGGTTCCACGTACGTTCCCACCCCGCGGCGCAAGCCCGCACCCGGCAATATTTCCCGCGCCCGTCAACAAAAGATCGAGGAGCGGATTGGGGCGGCGACGGAGGAGCTTTCGGCTGGCATCACCGAGGCGGCATCGGCTGCCGAAGAGCTTCGCCGTTCGATGGAGCAGATTGCCAGCGGTGCCGAGGAAGCCGCCAGCGCCGCTCAGGAAACACTCACCGTCGCCATTACGACCGCGGGGACCCTGGCGCAGGCACGCGACCGCTCGGAGGGCGCGCGGCGCCGGACTGACGCACTGGAGACGCTGCTGATCGAAACCTCGAACCAGATCGGGATGTGGGCCAATAACATCAAGCATAATGGCGACCGCCAGACCGGGACGGTCCAGATCATGGCGCAGTTGAGCGACCAGGCGGCCAGCATCGGCGACGTCACCAAGACCGTCAGCCACGTCTCGGACCAGACCAACCTGCTGGCGCTCAATGCGGCGATCGAAGCGGCGCGCGCCGGCGATCACGGCCGCGGCTTCGCCGTCGTCGCCGATGAAGTCCGCGCGTTGGCCGAGACGTCGGACAAGAGTGCGCGTGACGTGCAAAATCTTGCCGCACAGATCGAGACTCAGGTCGGCTCGGTGTCTTCCATCATCAAAACGGCGGCCGAGAGCGCCGCGGACGAGGCTCAGAAGAGCCAGACCGTCGTTCTCGCGCTCGGCGAATTGCGCAAGGAAGTCGGCGCTCTGGCGGAGGGCAGCCAGTCGATCGCGGTAGCGACGTTGGAGGCTGAATCGGCCGCACGCCAAGCGCAGAAGGGCGCCGAGATCATTTCCTCCGCCGCCGAGGAACAGGCCGCCGCCGCCGCCGAGGCGCTTCGCAGCGTCGAACAGCAAGCCAGCGTCCTGGATGAAAGTCAGGCCGCATCCCGATCCCTGTCCGCGCTCGCCACCGACTTCCAGTCGATTTCGACCAATGACGCCAGCGCCAATCAACTTGCCTCCGCCGCCGAGCAGCTTTCGACGGCGGTCCAGGAGATGTCGGGCTCGGCCGCGCAGATCATGAGCGCGGTGGACCAGATCAGCCGCGGCGCCCAACAGCAGGCCGCCGCGACCCAGGAAGCCAGCGCGGCGATGACGCAGATCGAGAAGACCGCGCAATCGTCCCGGGAAAGCGCCGCGGAATCCCTGGAACGGACCAGGCGAATGGACGCGATGCTCGGCGAGTGCCGGTTGCAGATATCAGGCCTGTCCCAAGGCGTGACGCGGTCGATCGAGACCACGCGTCAGAGCCTGGACCTGATAGCCGGCCTCGAAAGCATCAGCCGCAACATCGACAAGATCGTCGACGGCATCGGAATCGTGTCGATTCAGACCAACATGCTGGCGGTGAACGGCTCGGTCGAGGCGGCGCGCGCCGGTGAATTCGGCAAGGGGTTCGCCGTCGTGTCCAAGGACATCCGCAGCCTTGCCCGCGATTCCGGGGAGAACGCCGCGCGCATCAAGGACACGGTGCTCGCGATCCAGGGTCAAATCGCGGCGGTCCGCCGCGAGCTCGAGCACGTGATCGCCGGAGCGGAGGCCGAAAACCAGAAGACCGATGCGGTGCTGGCAAGTTTCGATATCGTGCAAAAGGACGTGGCCCAGATCGCCGCCGTCAACGACCAGATCGGCGCCGGCGCGGAAGCCATTCTTGCCTCGATGAAGGATGTCGCTCAAAGCGCCAGACAGGTCGCTTCGGTCGCCGAGGAAGCCGCCGGCGCATCGGCACAGGCTGCGGCTGCAGCCAAGCAGCAGGCCCGGGGCGCCGAGGATCTCGCGGCGGCGATCGAGGAAATCGCCTCGCTTGCGGAAACCATTCAGCGTCGCGATGGCCAGTAGACGTCAGCAATCCCGCAAGACGGCCGATCTTCCCGCGGCCTCCGACCCGCTTGTCGCGGGAGAGGAGGACGTCGCCTCCGAGAATCTGCTGATTTTCCAGCTTGCCGGAGAATCGTTCGCACTACGGCTTGCCTTCGTCGCCGAAATCATCCGGCTGCCGGATATGGCTCATATGCCGCTGGTTCCGCCGAGCCTGCTGGGCCTCGCCAATTTGCGCGGGATTGTGCTGCCTGTGATCAGCCTGCGGGCGTTGCTGCAGCTGCCCGGCATTGAAGCCAACGAGCAGACCCGTGTGATCGTGATGCGCGGCGACGCCGCCGTCGGCTTCGTGGTCGATCGGATCGACCGCCTGCTGGCGCTCGCCGCGCACCGACTGGAACACGACAATGCTGGCGCCGGTACCACCGATCCGGCGCTGCTGGATGGCACGATCAAGGGCTCGGAAGGCCAGAGCACGATCAAGTTATTAAATCCGTCGCGGCTGCTAAGCGGGCAATTCGCCCGGCTAGGCGTCGCCACGACGCGCACCGCGAACAGGTCGCCGGTCGCAACTGGTAGCCTGGCCGCGGCGCCGGCCCAGGCGCTGATCTCGCTGCTGAGCTTTCGTCTCGGTGAGCAGGAATATGCGCTTCCGCTCGATCGCGTACGGGAGATCGTTCCCCTGCCGGACCATATCTCGACGCTGCCGCGGCCGGAAACCGCCGTGTTCGGCGTGATCACGCTGCGGGACCGCCTGCTGCCGCTGGTGTCGCTCCGCGTCGTTGCTCGGGATGGCGGCCGGCGGCGAGCGCGAGCCGCGCGGCAAGGTCGTGGTGGTGTCGTTGGGCGATGGCGCGGTCGGCGTAGTGGTGGACGCCACCCGGGAGATACTCCGGGTCGATCCGGACATCGTCGAACCGGCGCCGGCCTTGCTCACCCGCGGCGATGGCGACGCCGAAATCGCGTCGATCTGCCGGCTCGAAGACGGGCAGCGGCTGGTCGCGCTGCTGTCCCCGGACCGGCTTTTCCGGTCGGAACTGGTTCGCCGTATTCTTGCCGAGCAGGCCGGTGCAGGCGAAACTGGATTGCAATCGGAAGCAAACTTCATGGCAGACGAGCAGTTCATCATTTTCCGGCTGGGCGATCAGGATTACGGCATCCCGATCGCCGCGGTCAGCGAGATCGCGCGCCGGCCCGATCACTTCACGCGGCTGCCGAAGGCGCCCGCGTTCATCGACGGCGTGATGAATCTGCGCGGCAGCGTGGTGCCGATCGTCGATCTGCGCCGCCGGTTTGATCTGCGCGCCGCGGAACATGCGGGGTCCCAGCGTATCCTGATGGTGGCGATCGGCGCTGTCGTCGCGGGTTTCCTGGTCGACAGCGTATCCGAGATCATGAAAGTCCAGGTCGACGCCATCCAGCCGGCGCCCGAATTGTCGCCGGACCAGATGCGCCTGATCTCCCGGGTCATCAACCTGGAAACAAAAGGACGAATGGTGCTGCTTGTCGATCCGGCGCAATTGCTTGACCAGGTCGAAGCCGATGTTCTCGCCAAATTCAGGCCCCCCGAGCTCGACGTGCCCGTGACGGTCCCGTGATCAAGCTTTTGATCGCCGACGATTCGGCCCTGATGCGCAAATTGCTCGAAGACATTTTCCTCAACGAGGGCGACTTCGACATCCGTCTGGCCCGCAATGGCAACGAGGCGCTCGAACTGGTGCGATCGTTCGATCCGCAGGTGGTCACGCTCGATATCCAGATGCCCGGCATGGATGGCCTGACCTGCCTTGGCCAGATCATGATCGAGGCGCCGCGCCCGGTGGTGATGATCTCTTCGCTGACCGCGGAAGGCGCGGAGGCAACCCTGGAGGCGATCGAACTTGGCGCTGTCGATTTTATTGCCAAGCCGAGCGGCACTGTTTCGCTGGAGATCGACCGGTTGCGGCCCGTGCTGGTGGAAAAGGTTCGGGCCGCGGCCAATGCGCGCATTCGGCGCACGCTGCGACTGGCCGAGCGCGTCCGCCATCAGATGCGCGGCGCCGGCCTTGCGACGCGCGCCCGGACGGTCCGCGCGCCCGGCCAGTCAAACGGTCCAAGGTCGCGGCGGGCGCCGGCGCGGTCAAGGGCAGGCATGGCGCCTTGCCGGGTCTGGTGCTGATCGGCACCTCGACCGGCGGCCCGGCCGCGCTCGACATCGTGCTGCCGCAGCTGCCCCCGGACTTTCCGTGGCCGGTACTGGTCGCCCAGCATCTGCCAGCGAGTTTCACCGGTGCGTTTGCCAAGCGGCTTGACCGGGAATGTCATCTGAACGTGGTCGAGGTGGACCAGCCGATGCTGCTGAAGCCCGGCACTGTTTACATCGGAAAGGGCGACGCCGACGTCATGGTGGCGCCGCGGGCGGCGGGCCTCAGTCGCGATGCCGGTGCCGGCCAAAGCCCAGTATTTGTGGCATCCGAGCGTGGAACGCATGGTGGCCAGTGCACTTGAACACTTCAGTGCCCCTCAGATGATCGGCGTGATGATGACCGGAATGGGAAATGACGGCGCCGAGGCGATGAAACGGCTGCGTCAGAGCGGCGGCCGCACCATTGCGGAAGCCGAAATCGACCGCGATCGTCTGGGGCATGCCGGGAGAACTGGTGAAGAATGGCGGCGCCGAAATGGTGCGGCCGCTGGAGGATATCGCCGCAACGATCGTCGACATGGTGATCTCCCATGCCGCTGGTTAAGGGCGGCGCCAAGGGCTCGGGCACCAGCGGCGATCTGACGCCGCAACGGCCTGCGCTTGACAGCTCCGACGCCGAAAGCCGATGGGCCGCGGCCCGCGCGCTTGCCGGTCATGCGGAAGCCGTGCCGGAGCTTGCCGCGGCGCTGGGCCGCGAGACGGTGCCGCGCGTGCGCGAAGCCATCATGACGGCGCTGATGCGCATTGGCGATGCCGCCAGCGTGGAGGCGATACTGCCTTGTCTGCGCTCGCAGGATGCGGGACTGCGCGCCGCCGCGATCGAATCGCTGCAGGCGTTGCCGGAGGCTATCGCGCCCTTCATGGCGCCGCTGTTCGGCGACCGCGACTCCGATGTGCGCCTGCTTGCGACTGAACTGGCGCGCAACATGAAGGCGCCGGACGCCACCCGATTGCTGTGCGACCTGATCGAGCGCGAGCAGCACCCCAATGTCTGCGCCGCCGCGATCGATGTGCTGACCGAAGTCGGAACGCCGGAGGCCATTCCGGTGCTGGAAAAATGCGCGGTGCGATTTGCGGAAACGCCATTTCTGCCGTTCGCGATCTCGGTGGCCATCGCGCGCATATCGGGCGCGGAAGGCTAGGCGAAATGAGCGGCTCAGAGGGCTCAGAGTCGCGATCCGTCGCCATCACGCCGGATGAAGTCCAGCGTTTTTGCGAATTTCTCTACCGCCGCACCGGCATGTCGTTCACGCAGAGCAAGCGATATTTCATCGATCGCCGTCTTGAGGACCGCATCGCCGCGACCGGCTCGTCATCGTTCCAGGCGTATTTTTCGCTGCTGCGCGCCGATGCCGACCATGAAATCGAGCATCTGATCAATTCGTTCACCGTCAACGAGACCTATTTCTATCGGGAGGACCACCAGCTCCGCTGCATGACCTCCAGTATGCTCGGCGCCATCGCCGCTCTCAAGCCGCCGGGGGGCACCATCCGCATCTGGTCGATACCGTGCTCGACCGGGGAAGAACCCTATTCCATCGCACTTTGGCTGATGGAAAACTGGCCCCAGGTCGACAACTACAATATCGAGATCGTCGGATCGGATATCGATACCAGGGCGCTCAAGGCCGCCGCCGAGGGCATCTATGGCGACCGTGCGCTGATGCGGCTGTCGCGCGACATCGTCACCCGCTATTTCAAGCCCATCGCCAACGGCAATCATCAGATCGACGAGGGACTGAGGGGCTCCATCGAATTCACCCGCGCCAACCTGATCGATGCCCAGGACATGGCGCGGTACCGCGATTTCGACCTGATCTTTTGCCGCAACGTCCTGATATATTTCGACGATGCCTCCCGGCGCCAGGCGGCGGAAAATCTCTATGACTGTCTGCGGCCCGGCGGTTACATATGCCTTGGGCATTCGGAAAGCATGAGTCGGATATCGCCGCTGTTCAGCGTATGCCGGTTTCCCGACGCGATCGTCTATCAAAGGCCGGAGGCGGATCATGGTTGATGTCGGCGCATCCGCCAAGGCGCGGGTACTGGTGGTCGACAATTCGTCGCTGGTGCGGCTCTATTACCGCTCGGCACTGGAGAAGGCCGGTTTCGAGGTCGAGCAGGCGATCAATGGCATCGAGGCGATGGAAAGAGCGCTGTCACAGCCATTCGATCTGGTGATCGTCGATATCAACATGCCGCGAATGGACGGCTTCACTTTTGTGCGCGCGCTTCGCCGCTGCGCGGCCGATGTCGCGACGCTGCCGGCGTTGATGATTTCGACCGAAGCGGAAATGCAGGATATCGCCGCCGCCAGGGCAGCCGGCGCCAATTTCTATCTGGTCAAGCCGGTAGCGGAAGCCGAACTGGTTCGGCATGTCTGCGTTCTCACGGGAGCCGCATCGTGAGCGCTCTGCAGGAACAATTCGTCACCGAAGCCCGCGAGCTGATCAGTCAGGCCACCGACGACCTCATCGTACTGGAACGCGACGGCGCTTCGCCCGAGCGGATCGACCGGGTATTCCGCGCCTTTCATACACTCAAGGGCTCCGCCGGCGTGGTCGAACTGCCGGCCATGAGCATCATGCTGCATGCCGCGGAAGATCTGCTCGCCAGCGTGCGGCAGGGAACGCTCGACAGCGGTCCCGATATCATCGATGCGGCGTTGGCCTGTCTCGATCAGGTGTCGCGCTGGGTCGACGACTTCGAGGCCACCGGTGCGTTGCCCGCGCAGGCAGGCGAGGATGGCCGTATGCTGGCGGAACGGATGCGATCGTTTCTGCCGGTGGCGGCGGGCCAGCAGCAGCCGGCGTCGGCCGTCGCGGAAATCCACGGCAGGTATCGAAGCGGGCGTTGCCGGAATGGGCCGCGCGCCTGATCGCGGCGGAGCGCGACGCGATGGTGTCACGAATGCCGAAACGTGCGTCAGCCGTGTCGGCGATTTCCTACCAACCGATCGCGGGCTGCTTCTACAACGGCGACGATCCCCTGCAGTTGATGCGGCAGGTGCCGGATTTGCTGGCATTTCACATCGAACCGCGCGAGGGCTTTGCGCCTCTGGCGGATATCGATCCCTACGCGTGCAATCTGCGTCTGCAGGCCATTTCCGCCGGCGACCGCTGACGAAATTGCCAGGATTTTTCGGCTGGTGCCGGATCAGGTGCAGATATCCGGCATTCCGCTGGATGCGCTTGTCGCGACAGCCACCGGCTGCCAACGATGCCGACCAAACCCTGATCCGAACGGTCATCGAAGCCCAGTGCGAACTGTTGCGGGTTTCCGAAAGAACGGACGATTTTGCCGGTTGCACCGGCGCTGCGGCGCGTGTCGCAACCAATGCTCTGCGCCACGCCGATCGCCCGCAATTGGCGGATACGGTGCAGCGCGCCGGCGCCATGGCCTTGGCGCAGCACGATGCCGGGCCGTTGCTGACGGCGCTCGAACAGGCGCTGGTTGCGCTCGCCGATACGCCGACGACCGATGGCCGAGGACGTCAACGGGCCAGGTGCCGCCGCGGCCAGCACTACGGAACGGCCGGTCGAGCGCGTGCTTCGGGTCAGCGAGGCCAAAATCGAGGCCCTCGTCAATTTGGCGGGCGAACTCGTTGTTGCGAAAAATGCCCTCGCACATTCGGCAAAGCGCGTCGAACAGGATTTTGGCGGACACGAGGTCGCAAGATCGATCCGACGCGACCATGACGCCATCGATCGCCTCGTGGCCGAACTGCACGGCACCATCCTGCAATTGCGGATGGTGCCGGCTGACGCAGGTGTTCCGATCGCTGCACCGGCTGGTCCGCGATGTGTCGCGCCAGCTCGGCAAGGACGTCGGGCTGGTGACATCAGGTGAAACTGCGGAAGCCGACAAGACCATCGTAGATCGCCTGTTCGAACCCCTGGTGCATCTCGTGCGCAACGCGGTGGATCACGGTATCGAAAGTCCGACGGAGCGGCGCGCGGCCGGAAAGCCCGAGACCGCAACGATCTCGATCGAAGCATCCCGGACGGGAGACAGGTTCCTGATTGAGGTCAGCCGATGACGGCCGCGGCATCGACCCGGCGGTGGTGCGGCGGAAGGCCTCCGAGAAGGGACTGGTGCCGGCCGATGAGCTGACCGCCCTGACCGACGAGCAGGTTATCGATCTGGTCTTTGCGCCCGGATTTTCGACCGCTGCCGAAGTCTCCGATATTTCCGGCCGCGGCATCGGAATGGACGTCGTGCGCACCGTGATCGAGCAGATCGGCGGCCGGGTTTCGCTGGCGAGCCGGGTAGGGACGGGCACCACGGTGCGGCTCGATCTGCCGATGACCATCGCGATGTCCCGCATCATGGTGGTGGAGGCGGGGGGCCAGTTGTTCGGCATCTCGATGGACGCGGTGTCCGAGACCGTACGTATCACGCCCGACCGCATCAGCCGGATCAAGAACAACCCGGGCTTTGTGCTGCGCGATCGCATCGTGCCGATCGTCTCGTTGGCCGAACTCATGAAACTGCCGGAAGCGGCGAAGGACGCCGCTGCGGCGAGACTTTTCGTCGTCATGGAAGCTGCGGGCAGGATCGCGGCGTTCGAAATCGACGCCATCCGGGACCGCCTCGATGTCGTCCTCAAGCCGATGCAGGGGCTGCTTGAGAACGCCCGCGGCTATGCCGGGACGACCCTGCTGGGCGATGGACAGGTCCTGCTGGTGCTGGACGTGAAGGAGCTATTGCCATGACGGTCCGTCGCGGCGACAACGGCGTGATTGTGCTCGACGGTGTCTGCCCGGTCGAAGATGCCGAGCCGCTTTTGCAGATGCTGCAGGCGATGCCGGCCGCGCAGATCGACTGGGAGGCCTGCCATCAGCTGCATACCGCGGTGCTACAGCTCGTGCTGGCGTCGGGCAGGGTCCCGATCGGGCCATGCGGCGACGCTTGGGTCGCGCAATGGCTGGCGCCGAAACTGACCCAAAACGAGGCTGGCCGCTGAGCCGGGCGGCCGGGCGCCGCCAATGGAACAAGTCCGGCAGACAGCCATTTACCCCCTTCTGACAAGGCGTTAGAGCTAAGCTGGCAAGCCGTTCAACCCCGCAGCCGCCCGCAAGTGGACCGCCGTTCAGCCAAAGAGAAATTCCGATATGTCCCACAAAGTTCTGGTCGTCGACGACAGCAAGCTTGCCCGGATGGTGATGGCGAGCGCATTCCGACGGATTCGACCGGAATGGACCTTGGTCGAAACCGCCAATGCCGAAGAGGCGCTTGCCGCCGTGGGCACGGTCGACATCGCGCTGATCGATTTCAATATGCCGGGGACCGATGGCCTGGAATTGGTGGCGAAAATACGCAAGAGCCATCCAGGCATGCCCGTCGCCGTGGTTTCGGCGAATATCCAGGACGAGATTATTGGACGCGCCCGGGAGCTGAATGCCGGGTTTATTCCCAAGCCTCTGACGGATGAGGCTCTTGCCGCGTTTCTTTCGGGCGCCACGCTTCGCCTGAAGAAAGCGGCTCCATGACGGAGGAAGTAGACGAACTCACCGACATTGAGCAGGACGCGCTCGCAGAAATCGCCAATATGGGCGTGAGCCGGGCCGCCAACAGCCTGCGACAGATGGTCGGCGAGGAAGTGCTGCTGTCCGTGCCCGCCGTCAAGATTGTCACGCGCCAGGCCGCGTCGAAGCTGGTGGAGCGCAACAATGCGACCAAGCTCGTCGCCGTGCAGCAGTCCTTTGAGGGGCCGTTTGCCGGCCGGGCGCTGTTGATCTTTCCGGAAGCCCAAAGCCTGGAACTGGTCCGCGCGATTGTCGGCGACGAACACTCCTTGGAAGATGTCATCGACCTGGAGCAGGAAGCGCTGGCTGAAACCGGCAACATCATCCTGAACGGCTGCCTGGCGACGATCGCAAATGTTCTGCACCGGACCATGCGAATGTCGCTGCCTTCCATCGTCAGAGGCGATGGAGCGAAGCTGTTCGAGGTTAACGAAACGAGTTCAGGAGGACAGTTTGTCCTGTTCCTTTATATTGATTTTAATATCAAGAAGCGCAACGTTCACGGCTTCATCGCGCTGCTCATGGATCTGCCGTCGATCGCCGCCCTAAAGGACATTGTGAACGATTTCGTCAGTGGTATCGAAAAGCAACCCTCCGGTCATGTTGGATAACCCCTCCGATCATCTGTTCGGGCCGGTGTTCGATACGGTCGACATCGGCCTCGTCGTGCTCGACAGCCAAGGCTGTATCGTCGGCTGGAATGAATGGATGGCCCGCGTTTCGCGCCACGAGGCTCGCGACGTGCTCGGCAAACCCCTCCTCGAAGTCTTCCCTGAGGTGCGTCACACCCGCCTGCCCGATGTCATCGAGGATTCACTTCGTGTCGGCAGTTCGAGCATCCTGACCCATACCCTGAACGCGTTGCTACCGCTGCAGGGCGAAAGCGGTGAGCCGCTGCTGCACAATATCGTCGTGCGTCCGGTATCGTCCGTGCACGCGAATTACTGTCTTTTGCAGATCACCGACGTCACCGTGGCCGTGACGCGCGAGCGTGTTTTGCGCGAACGCCAGAACGCGCGTTATCACGCGATCGTCGATTCCGCTCCGGACGCGATCATCACGATCGATGATAATCGCAATATTCAATGGGTGAATGGTGCGGTCGACCGGGTCTTGGGCTATAGCCATTCCGAGTTGCTGGGGCAGAAGCTCGATATCCTGCTCGAGCCGGACAATCCGCTGCTGCAGGCGCTTGCGCAAACCTCGGTCGACAGCAAGGCCGACAACGCGATATCGGTTATGGGCCGACACAAGGACGGAAAGTCGGGTTACTTTGATGTTTCGCTGGGTCACTGGCGGGCCGACCAACGGAATTTCGTGACCACGATCTGGCGCGACGTGACGGAGCGCGTGGAGGCCGATGCCGCCTTGCGCGACGCCCGGGACGCGCTACAGAAAAACAACGAAGAGCTCGAAAGGCGGGTTGAAGAGCGCACGCGAGAGCGTGAAGTCGCGCTCCAACAGCTGCACGAATCCCAGAAGATGGAGAGTATCGGGCAGTTGACCGGCGGCGTAGCGCACGACTTCAATAACTTGTTGGCGGTGATACTCGGCAGCCTGAGCTTGTTGAAGAAAGCGGTTCCTGACGATCCGCGGGTATCTAGATTGCTGGATCGGGCGATCCTAGGCGCCGAGCGTGGCGCCACATTGACGGCGCGGCTGCTCGCCTTTGCGCGGCGGCAGGAATTGAAAGTCGAGTTCGTCTCGCTGCAAAAGCTACTTCCTGAAATGCTCGATTTCCTGCGGCACTCGGTCGGCCCGAACGTCGCCATCCACGTCGAGATCTCGCCTGAAGTATGCGCGGTCGAGGTTGATGCAAATCAGCTTGAACTGGCGCTCATCAACCTTGCGGTGAATGCGCGCGATGCGATGCCGCAGGGTGGTACGCTAACGATCGCCTGTCACAACGAGGATCACGGCAAAAGAGTGGGACTGCCGCGGGATCCATTCGTTTGCATCACCATTACCGACACGGGCGAGGGCATGAGCGCGGCGACGCTGGCGCGGGCCCAGGAACCCTTCTTCACTACGAAGGGTGCCGGCAAGGGCACGGGCCTAGGCCTTTCAATGGTGCAGGGGTTTACTGCGCAGTCCGGGGGTGCCCTGCGAATTAGAAGCGAACCTGGCGAGGGTACTAAAGTCACGCTGTGGTTACCGCGGGCGAAGGAAGGTTCCATGGCGGCGAACGCGGAGATGCAGCCTGCCGAATCGACCGAGTCGAAAAGTTTGCGCGTATTGCTGGTCGATGACGATATTCTGGTGAGCATGGGCGCGGCCGACATGTTGCTTGATCTCGGTCACAGCGTGACGGAAGCGCATTCGGGATCCCACGCCTTGAAGTTACTGGAATCCGACGGAAAGTTCGACGTCGTGGTGACCGACTATGCCATGCCGGGAATGAATGGATTTGAACTCGCGCAACGAATTAAGGCCGGCCATCCAAGGCTTCCGATCGTGCTGGCGACGGGATATGCTGAATTGCCGGCGGACCGATCGATTGAATTCGGCCATCTGTCCAAGCCCTACGGTTCGAAGGACCTGGCGGCGGCGCTGGAAAAGGCGGTCAGTCTGTAGGCGAATTCTCGCATTGAACACCCGCTCATTGCGCGCAAGTGACCACCGGCTGACGCCGGTGGTCTATGATTAAGGGTCGAGCTGCTCGGCCATATTCAGGGCATCATCTACCTCAATTCCGAGATGTCCAAGTAGGAGCTGCACCGCGCGCAGATTTCCCGTCTTGCGGTAAATCTGAGCAGCCTTCGTTCGCCGCATCGAGTGCGTGCCATAAAGGGCCGATTTCAAGCCTATGCTTTCGACCCAGCGATGCACCAGCCGGGCATATTGACGGATGGATAGGTGAGGATTTGCGCGCAGTCGACTTGGGAAGAGATGGACAGGTCGACCAGTCTTCTTTTGGACGATTGTCGCTCGGCGCCGAACACTGGCTCCTGAGCAAATATCGTCTACTCGCAGCTTGACTAGGTCGCAGGCCCGAAGCTTGCTATCGATCGCGAGGTTAACGATTGCAAGATCTCGCCTTGATCTGGCGATTTCTAGGTGAACTCGAATGGACCAGACATGCTTCGGCTCAAGGGGTTTTTTCCAAGGTCGTCGGTCTCGGTTGATAGAAGGTACAGACATAGGCGGTGCTCCGCCGTCCCGCCCTCCGCGTCAATCAATCGCGCGGCGGACACCGGGGGCCGGCGTCCGCAAACCTTCAGAGGAGGAAACCGCGGGAGGTGTGGCGGTGTGGGGCGTCAGACGCTATGGGGATTTCGATGCTGGCGGTCTGTTGCCGACGTACGTTGGATGCCTGTTTGGAAGACGACCGGTGAGGCGACGAGCCCGGTCGGCCGGTCACGACATGCGGAATCGGAGTTGCGCAGCGGTGGTCGAACGACACGACGCGCGCACCGATCTTGATCATGATGTGTCGATCCTGATCACGGCGATGGAAGTCGCGGGAGGGTAGCGCGGTGAGGAGCCGCGCCGGAACCTCTCGATGATCATCATACGACCGCCGCAGCAGGGCGGATGCGCCATACGATCCGCAAGAAGCTCGACACCGTTGTCAGTCCGAAAGCCAAGCTAACCCGGCCAATCAAGAAGCCCGGCGTGCCCCGCGGGTAGCTCGCCAGGATCTTCAGCATCGTCACCTGCAAGTTCACTATCTGACTCTGTGGGGGGAGGGTTCGGCGCCTGGCGTGACTCCTCGAACGAAAGGTCGAGCAAGGCAAGTCGGCGGCGCTCGTCTATATTGAACACAGGAACTTGCGGCGATCCGCGGGAGCGCATGGTTTCACCGCGCCGTCGCCTCTAGCGATCGGATATCCTTGCTACGCTTCGTAAGACCCGTGTGTAATCGGCGCGGCAGCTGGCGCATAGATCATTGCTTGTGCGACAGCTCGTTCGAGAAGGGCCCCCGGCAACTTCGCCCGACGGAATTTCGCCGGAGCGCGACCGCAAACCCGGCGGGACCGAGTTCGCGGCGGGCCGCCTCCTCAACGGCCCGCCGCGACGGCTTATTCGACTTCCTGAACGACGGCGCGGGTTTCAGGATCGACCAGCATCACGCGCTCGCCGGAATAGACGTAGCGATACCTCGTGAGCGACGGTCCCCATTCGGTCGGTACCGCTTCGAGTTCGACGTCGCGAGGCACAGGCGAGCCGACCACGATCTTCTCCCGGGTCTCGACCGGACGGATCTTGTGCTCGGTGACATAGCTCCGGATCTTCGTGCGGTACTCCGGCTCGATCTGAACGGCCCCGGAATGTCCCGTACCCGTCGTCGTAACGACCGTCGTCTGTGCGAAGGCGCCCGTCGAGACCAGCGCAGCGGCGGCGGCAGAAATCAGCAGCAACTTCTTCATCACGTTCTCCTCGCCGCTGGATGCGGCGCAGCGAAGAACCTCTCCACTGGGGCAATGTTCCTCATCATTAGGCAGGAACAAATTGCCACTTTGTCCCGTTGGCCTCCGCCCGTGGATATGCCTCGGGGACATTGGAGGACAAGACGATATGAACTTTAGAACCCTTGCCGCTGCGACGCTGATCGCGGCCTTCGTTACCCCGGCGTTCGCGGCCGACGAATTCTACGTTGTACAGGACGCGAAGACGAAGCATTGCACCATCGTCGACAAGAAGCCCCTCGATACGACCACTACGGTCGTGAGCCCGTCCGGCACGGTCTACAAGAGCCGCACGGAAGCCGAAGCCGGGATGCAGACTGTCAAGGTCTGCTCGTCCAACTAACCGCAGCGACCGAGGGAGACGACCATGCCTGTCATCATTCTGTGGCCGTGCCTGCCGTCCTCTTCGTTGGCGGCGGCATCTATCTGATCGGTCACATGCACTGATCGCAATCGCGACGGTGAAGAGGCTCGGCGAAATGCGGCGAACTCTTCATCGGCGCTTGCATAAGCCGGGAGGAAGAATGTCCACTCCGTATGTTACCGACACGCCCGACGGGTTGACGGCCAAGCTTGAGGCGGAGGCAGCGGCCTGGCGCAGAAGGCGCAGCGCTCGGCCCGATAAATCATCGACGGCGGGCGTACAGGTCGTCCGGGTCGTCAGTCGGGCGCAACGCTCCCGCGAACCGGTTCAAGCCGACAGATCGCGAAGCCGCGCGATTCGACCCGACTAAAGTCCGATAAAGTCCGATGGGCATCGCGTCCAGACGAACGCAGTCTTCCTCGGGCCTGGAGTTCGAAGGCACCTCCCGTCGCGGGGTCGGCCAACTGCATAGGGGAGCGAAACGCCCCAGCTGAGCGTCGGGCGCGTCTCCGGGAAAAAGTAGAAACTTCCTCTGCCGAGATGAGTTGGACCCGAAGAACTCTATTTGGGAGCTCGAGCATGGTCGACAACGGCCCGACACGGAGGGCGATCGATACGGCTTGGTTCGTCTATCGGGCGAAGCATCGAGGCGTCGATGCGGCGGACAGCCGTCGATGTTTGCTCGAACGTCATCTGCGGAGGAGACGGGAAGCGCGCGAAGGCGATGCCGAAGAACTCACGGCCATCGGCATCGCTTACCTCGAGCACCTTCCGGACGACGAATGTTAAGGTGGATCGATGCGCTCATCTGGCGGGTGGCTGCGGGGAGCGCCAGGCCGGATTGGACGTTGTTGGCGATTTCCTACCTCGCTTCCGCAGCCGTCGTGATGGCGCTGCGCTCTGCCTTCGATTAGCGGACAGCACCGATGCGTATCGCCCAGCTTGCTCCCTTGGCCGAAAGCGTACCCCCGAAGCTCTACGGCGGCACCGAGCGTGTGGTCGCCTGGCTCGTCGACGAGTTGGTCGAACTCGGCCATCAGGTCACGCTCTTCGCGAGCGGCGACTCCCGGACGCGTGGAGAGCTTCATGCGGTGTGTCCCCGCGCGATTCGCCTAGGCAGAAAGGGGACAGATCCGAACGCTGCCTGCGCCTTGCTGCTGGAAGCTGTCGCGAAGCGCGCGACGGAGTTCGACGTTATCCACGCTCACATCGATTGGCTACCGCTTCCGCTGCTCACTCGCCTGGGCGTGCCGTTCCTTACGACCATGCATGGACGGCTCGACTTGCCAGGATTGGGCGATGTCGTTCGCGAATTCCCTCGCGCCCACTTCGTCTCGATTTCGGACGATCAGCGCCGGCCGCTTCCTGATGCGAATTGGACTGCGACGGTCCAGCACGGGCTGCCTCTGGATCTGCTTCGCCCGTCCGACAAACAAGGATCGTATCTCGCGTTTCTTGGACGTCTCACCGCGGAGAAGGGACCGGAAGACGCCATTCGCATTGCGCGCGCCGCCCAGCGACCTCTGCGCATCGCAGCAAAGATCCCTCGCGGCGAAACCGTGTACTTCAAGAAGCATCTCGAACCTCACATCGACGGCAAAAACGTTCATCTCGTCGGAGAAGTCGACGATGTCAAAAAGCAGCCGTTCCTGGCCGAGGCCGCCGCCTTGTTGTTTCCGATCGATTGGCCGGAGCCTTTCGGTTTGGTCATGATCGAGGCGATGGCATGCGGGACGCCCGTGATCGCCTATCGCTCCGGCTCCGTTCCCGAGGTGATCGAGGACGGTGTGACGGGCTTTATCGTCGATGATGAGGCAGAGGCGATCGCTGCGGTAAATCGGTTGGAGCAACTGGACAGACGAAAGATACGTTCCCGCTTCGAGGAGCGCTTTTCGGCGAGGCGGATGGCAAAAGAATACGAAGGCCTGTACCAAAAATTGGCAGCCGCTAAGGCTCCGCAGGCGGGCGCCTGTTTGGATATCCTCCCGTCAGCAACGTGAAAGGGCTGCCAAATGTCGCTCGGAAAAACGAGTCAGGCTCTCATGGTTCTGCTGGTCACCCTGACGGCCCGTCCGGCGCTTGGCGCGGAAATGAATGCCGCGGCCGTCGGTTCCGCGGAGGCTTCGAAGAAGGCGTTGTCGAGCGAAAAGCCGACGCCGGCGGGCGTCCGGCTGCAGGTGCTTCTGGACAGGGCGCACTTCTCACCCGGCGAGATCGACGGCAAGTTCGGAGAGAACGCGAAGAAGGCGCTGCGCCTACGCGGAAGCTCTGCAGTTGCCGAACTCCGATGCTCCGACCGAGGACGTCTGGAAGGCGCTGCGGACGGACGACCGACCGGTGACTTCGAACTACACCATCGCCGAACAGGACGTGGCCGGGCCGTTTCTGCCCAAGCTTCCGTCGAAAATGGAGGATATGAAGGAGCTTCCGAAGCTGAGCTTCACAAACTCGCGTGAAGGGATTAGCCGAAAAATTCCACATGAGCGAGGCGCTGATCGCGGCACTTAATCCCGGACAGCATTTCGACCGCGCCGGCGATAGCATCACAGTCGTGGACACGGGCGACGCCGGAACGGGCAATCCAGCGAAGGCGGACCGGGTCGAGGTCGACAAGGCCCGGCAGACCGTCAGGCTTTTCGACAATTCGAACACGCTGATCGGTTTCTATCCAGCGATTGTCGGCAGCGATGCGAAGCCGTCCCCGTCTGGTACCTTGAAGGTGACCGGGTGGCGAAGGGAACTCAGGTCGCGTTCGTCGATGCTGCCCGATGAGTGTGAATGCTGAGCGAATAGTGACCCCCATCGGCGCCGTCGGGACCCCTTCAAGCCATTGATTCGCTAGATCATTTTCCGCGCTGGTGGAATCGGAAGGGGTTCCCTTGCCGGGGCAAATCATGATTCATGTTGAGGGCTGGTGATGGAGGCCAGCCCGCATGGCCAAACCGCTTTCGTCGGATCTTCGTCTTCGCATCATTCGGGCCGTGGAGGACGAGGGCATGAGCTGTCGAGGCGCTGCCAGTCGGTTCGGTGTGGCGCCGTCGACAGCGATCGAGTTGGTGAGCGAGTGGCGGAGCACCGGCGCCTGTGAGGCGCGTGTGCAGGGTGGGGACCGGCGCTCGGCTCGGATCGAGAGCCATGCGGCGGAGATCCTCGCCCTGGTCGGAGCCACACCTGATATGACGCTGGCCGAGATCGCCGACCATCTGTTCAAAACGCACGGTGAGCGCTTCGTGCCGAGCGTGGTTTGGCGGTTCTTCGATCGCCGCAACATCACCTTTAAAAAAAACATCGCACGCCAGCGAGCAGGATCGACCGGACGTGGCCGAGCGCGCGGCGTGGAAGGCATCTCAGCCTGAGATCGACATCCACCGGCTGGTCTTCATCGACGAGACGGGAGCCTCGACCAAGATGGCCCGGCTCTATGGCCGCTCGCCTTGCGGTCAGCGCTGTGTCGCAGCGCTCCCGCATGGCCATTGGAAGACGATGACCTTCGTCGGCGCGCTCAGGGCGACCGGCATGACTGCGCCGATGGTCCTCGACGGTCCCATGGATGGGCCGGCGTTCGAGGCTTACGTAACGCAGGTCCTCGTGCCGACGCTCAAGCCGGGCGACATCGTCGTGATGGACAATCTCGCGGCACACAAGCGGGACGAAATCACCAGCGCAATCGTGGCGGCAGGCGCCAGGCTCCTCTACCTGCCGCCCTACTCGCCCGACCTCAATCCGATCGAAATGGCCTTCGCCAAGCTCAAGGCCGCCCTTCGCCTTCACCACTCAAGAATGTCTGAATTTCTTCGCCGCCGCTGGCTATGATCGTGCCTGATCAGAATCTGCTCTAATGGGATGATGGGACCCCCACGCCGATCATGGTCGAGACCCCGCGCCGAAACACAATTTGGGCAGCAACGACCGAGCCTTGGCCCCCGAGATCGGCATAAAGACCCGATTGGTCATTAAGCACGCCAATTCTGACGACATCGTCGGAAATCTGCGCGCGAGGTGCGCTGGCCTCCCTTGGTGTCACCCAAGCGTAGGGCCAGCACTGCGAGGATGCAATATGGCTGTGCCCTGAGAACAATTCCTCAGTTGGGGTTGTGGCAAGCCACTCTCTTACCAAGAGGCCGCTCCGGTCGGGCTTTCTCACTGTATCGCCGGCGTTTCTCTTGCCACGATCAGGGTCGCCAGCGCGGACATTGCCAGCGATCAGTGCCGAGCAGGCCGACCGAGATGCCGCTGAAGGCGCGCAGACCGAGGCACCAGGCTGAACATCGCCATCCTGAATAGGCCGATGACACGGCCGCGCCTGTCGGCCGGGGCATGATCTGGATCAGGCTCTGCGCTTCCTCTTGCGGCGTTCGCGGAGGCGGAGAAAGCAGCGGATCTACGGCAAGCAACACGAGTGACTGCATCTGTGAAGGTTTGCGGATGCCGGCCCCATGACGGTGGCGCGGGGTACACCGGGGCCGGCGTACGCAAACCTCCAAGGGAGGAAACCGCGGGAGGGGCACGTGGGTGGCGCGGCGTGGGCTATGGGGATTTGAGTGCCGCGGATGAGGTGGGTGAATGGAGTCGAGGCGCTCCAGCAAGCCGGTGGACGGTGAAACGGTTGCTGGATGAGCGGCGGGTCGCGTCGAACTCGATAAGTTGTCGGACGATTTGTGACGACAGGGGGATGTCTGGGCGCGCTCTGCCGTGGCCGGTCGAGAGGCAGCGGGTGCAACGATCAGATTTGCGGGGATGTGACGCGGTCATGAGGTGTCGACCCTAATTGCGATGGATGGAACTGTCGACCGATGCCGTGGCGTTGCACCGCGCTCGAAGACCTCGATGATGATCATGCGGCCGCCGCAGCATGGACAAGTCGGCTTGCCGGGATCGACGTCGGCACCGGTGGGCTCGGCCTGGGGGGTTGAAACGGCGAGCAACTCGCGCGCCCGCGTGAGGTTGTCGGCGCGCGTGCCGCTGGCCAAGAGGCCGTAGTGGCGGATGCGGTGGAAGCCGTGCGGCAGGACGTGGATCAGGAAGCGGCGTATGAACTCGCCGGTGGTCAGCATCATAACCTTCTGACGATCACGACCTTCGGCGCGATAGTCCTTCCATCGGAAAGTGACGCTAGTGCGGCCACAGGCGATCAACCGGCTGTTGGCGATGGCAACGCGGTGGGTGTAGCGCGACAGATAGGCCAGCACCGCCTGTGGCCCGCCGAACGGACGCTTGGCATAGACGACCCATTCGGTTCGGCGCAGCCGCGTCAGGTGAGCCGCGAACGCCTGCGGATCGGCGAGAGCAGTATGATCGCCGAAGAACTTCAGGCGGCCGGCCTGGTGGGCGGCGAGCAGCCTCTCCAGGAACAGCCGTCGGAACAGGCGCGACAGCACGCGCACCGGCAGGAAGAAGCCGGGGCGGCACGCCACCCAGTGCTCGCCATCGAGCGAGATGCCGCCGCCCGGCACGATCATGTGCACGTGCGGATGATGGGTCATGGCGGAGCCCCAGGTATGGAGGACCGAGGTGATGCCGATGCGGGCACCGAAGTGTCTTGGATCGGCCGCGATGGTGATCAGAGTCTCGGCCGAAGCCTTGAACAGCAAATCATAAATGACAGCCTTGTTCTGGTAGGCGATGTCGGCGACGGCCGCCGGCAGTGTGAACACGACGTGATAATACGGCACCGGCAGCAAGTCGGCCTCGCGCGCCGCCAGCCAGTCCTTTGCCGCCGCGCCCTGGCACTTCGGGCAGTGCCGGTTGCGGCAACTATTGTACGAGATCTGGCTGTGCGCGCACTGCTCGCAGCGCGCGACATGTCCGCCGAGCGCCGCCGTGCGGCAGTTCTCGATCGCCGACATCACCTTGAGTTGGCCGAGGCTGACATGGCCGGCATTGGCCCGGCGCCATGTCGGACCGTGGCCACGGAAGATGTCCGCGACCTCCAGCGATGGACGCGACACGACGCGGGTCAGGCGGGCGGTTCGACGCCCTCCTTGAGCTTGCTTGTAATGCGATCGAGCGGGCTCATGATCTCCCGGATGATCTTGGTGGCGACACGCGTATAGAGCGCGGTGGTGTCGAGCTTGGCATGTCCCAACAAGACCTGGATCACCCTGATATCGGTGTTCTGCTCCAGAAGGTGCGTCGCAAAGCTGTGACGAAGGGTGTGCGGGGACACCTGCTTGCCGATCTCGGCCATCTGGGCCGCGGTATCGCAGGCGCGCCTGAGCTGGCGGGCTGACATCGGGTTGACCGGGTTCATTCCGGGAAACAGCCACCCCTGTGGACGTGCCGCGTTGTACCAGGCGCGCAACAGCTCGAGCAGATGCGGCGAAAGCATAACGTAGCGGTCTTTGTGGCCCTTGCCCTGTTCGATCCGGATCACCATGCGCTTGCTGTCGATGTCGGATACCTTCAGCGCGACCACCTCGGACACGCGCAATCCGGCTCCATAGGCTACACTTAATGCCGCTTTGTATTTGAGCCCCGGTGCCGCATCGAGAAAACGGGCGACTTCTTCCGGGCTCAGGACCACCGGCAGCTTGCGGGGCACGTGGATAAACTGGGTGTGGTTCACGATGTCGGCGCGCCCGAGCGTGATCTTGAAAAAGAACCGCAGTGTCGAGACGCTTTGGTTGAGGGTCGGAACGCCGGCGCCGCTCGTCGCCAGATGAAGCTGATAGCGGCGTACGTCTTCGAAGCTCGCCGTGTCGGGCGAGCGGCCGAGGAAGGCAGCGAAGTTCTTGACCCTCTGCACGTAGTCATGCTAGTTTTCGGCGCTAACTTGCG
>CAWFVZ010000022.1:0-156267 GCA_963819355.1 uncultured Alphaproteobacteria bacterium
GTGAAGGTTTGCGGATGCCGGCCCCATGACGGTGGCGCGGGGTACACCGGGGCCGGCGTACGCAAACCTCCAAGGGAGATGCTATGGGGCGGCGGCGAGGATATTGCATCCATCGTTGCTAATGTGAACCGATGGAGCACCCCATGCAGAAGTGTAACGATCTGAGCCGATCGCTAATCCCCTAGATCCGGACGGCACGCTGATCGCCGTGATCGAATTGAGCCTGTCGAGCTGGCTCGTCGCCGGCATCGTGCCTGGCGTCGAGCGCCAGCCGTTGAAGAAGCTCGCGGTCGACGAGAGCGCATTGCTGAAGTTGCTGATCGATGGCGAGAGGAAGCGGAGAAGGCAGGGCAACAGATCGAACGCACGGCGGTCGCTTTCGAGGCCGGCCGGGACGGCTTCTGGCTGGCGCGTTGGCTCAAGTGCACGCGACATTGAGGCCCACGTCATTCACGCCTCGAGCGTCGCCGTGTCGCGCGAACACCGGCGCGCCAAGACCGATCGGCTCGATACCGAGCTGCTCAAACGCGCCTTTCTCGGCTGGCTGCGCGGCGAGCGTGATCACTGCAAGATGGTGGCGATCCCGACAATCAAGGACGAAGATGCCAAGCGTCCCAACCGCGAGCACGAGAGCCTCGTCGGAGAGCAAAGTCGGATCGTCAACCGAATGAAGGCAGCGTTGATCCGGCTCGGCATCCGCGGCTTCAATCCCAAGCTGAAGAAGGCCGCCGAACGCCTAAACGGTTGCGCACCCCCGAGGGGGAGCCGATCCCGCCCAACACGCTGGCTGAGCTGCGTCGCGACATGGTGCGCCGGCGGCTCATCAGTGATCAGATAAGGCGGATCGAGGACGCTCGCCTGGAGCGCCTCAAGCGGGCGCCCGGTGATGGACCACACGCCATGGTTCGCCTGTTGGCGCGGGTGATGGGGTGGGCGTCGAGACGGCCGACATGCTGGTGCAGGAGGTACTGTCGCGCAGCATGCGCGACCGACGGGCCGTAGCGCGTTATGCCGGCCTGACAGGCTCGCCCGACGAGAGTGGCGAAAACGCCGCGAGAAAGGGCTGGCCCGTTCCGGCAACGCTCGGGTTCGACGAGGCATGATCAATTGGCGTGGCGATTTCTCATGTTCCAGAAGGACAGCACCTTGGCGCAGTGGTTTCGAGCCCGCACCGAGAGCGCCCGTGGCACTCGCAAGACCATGATCGTGGCCTTGGCGCGCAAGCTACTGATCGCCCTGTGGCGTCTCGTGCGGGAGGGCGTAGTACCGGACGGCGTCGTTCTGCGGCCGGCATAATGAAGCGGAGGTCGATAAAGGACACCTAACAGTATCGCCCGATCGTCCGCTGGTGACGGGTCGCCGATGACGGTTCGAGGTGGCGGAATCCCGACGTGTTTCCTTGGCTTTCATGCCGAAAGGGAGAATGGGTCCGCCGCTTCGGAGCTTCGCTGCCGATGCGTATGACTGCATCATGGTTCGGGTCTTCGGACCCACCGAATACAAGGTTGTGGCGCGACTGATCCGCGCCCGCAAGCGGGCTCCCCTCTGATCGTCATCCCGATCGCAGCCGGCGTGCCGTCGTGCTCGAAGCTGTCAAGGTGTGGCCTGGCAACGGCGGAGCTTGCCGCAAGATTGGTGGGCGGCCAACCTTGACCGCTTCTGCGCGCGACGGCGCAAGCGAAGCGCGGGTCGGGACGAAGAAACGGGCTCTGAGATCGAACAAGAAACTGACGAAGGACAACAAATGCGGCGCTCTTGCGAACTCCTTGACAAAAAAAGCCCCATACAAGGAAACCGCGGGAGGGGCACGTGGGTGGCGCGGCGTGGGCTATGGGGATTTGAGTGCCGCGGATGAGGTGGGTGAATGGAGTCGAGGCGCTCCAGCAAGCCGGTGGACGGTGAAACGGTTGCTGGATGAGCGGCGGGTCGCGTCGAACTCGATAAGTTGTCGGACGATTTGTGACGACAGGGGGATGTCTGGGCGCGCTCTGCCGTGGCCGGTCGAGAGGCAGCGGGTGCAACGATCAGATTTGCGGGGATGTGACGCGGTCATGAGGTGTCGACCCTAATTGCGATGGATGGAACTGTCGACCGATGCCGTGGCGTTGCACCGCGCTCGAAGACCTCGATGATGATCATGCGGCCGCCGCAGCATGGACAAGTCGGCTTGCCGGGATCGACGTCGGCACCGGTGGGCTCGGCCTGGGGGGTTGAAACGGCGAGCAACTCGCGCGCCCGCGTGAGGTTGTCGGCGCGCGTGCCGCTGGCCAAGAGGCCGTAGTGGCGGATGCGGTGGAAGCCGTGCGGCAGGACGTGGATCAGGAAGCGGCGTATGAACTCGCCGGTGGTCAGCATCATAACCTTCTGACGATCACGACCTTCGGCGCGATAGTCCTTCCATCGGAAAGTGACGCTAGTGCGGCCACAGGCGATCAACCGGCTGTTGGCGATGGCAACGCGGTGGGTGTAGCGCGACAGATAGGCCAGCACCGCCTGTGGCCCGCCGAACGGACGCTTGGCATAGACGACCCATTCGGTTCGGCGCAGCCGCGTCAGGTGAGCCGCGAACGCCTGCGGATCGGCGAGAGCAGTATGATCGCCGAAGAACTTCAGGCGGCCGGCCTGGTGGGCGGCGAGCAGCCTCTCCAGGAACAGCCGTCGGAACAGGCGCGACAGCACGCGCACCGGCAGGAAGAAGCCGGGGCGGCACGCCACCCAGTGCTCGCCATCGAGCGAGATGCCGCCGCCCGGCACGATCATGTGCACGTGCGGATGATGGGTCATGGCGGAGCCCCAGGTATGGAGGACCGAGGTGATGCCGATGCGGGCACCGAAGTGTCTTGGATCGGCCGCGATGGTGATCAAGTCTCGGCCGAAGCCTTGAACAGCAAATCATAAATGACAGCCTTGTTCTGGTAGGCGATGTCGGCGACGGCCGCCGGCAGTGTGAACACGACGTGATAATACGGCACCGGCAGCAAGTCGGCCTCGCGCGCCGCCAGCCAGTCCTTTGCCGCCGCGCCCTGGCACTTCGGGCAGTGCCGGTTGCGGCAACTATTGTACGAGATCTGGCTGTGCGCGCACTGCTCGCAGCGCGCGACATGTCCGCCGAGCGCCGCCGTGCGGCAGTTCTCGATCGCCGACATCACCTTGAGTTGGCCGAGGCTGACATGGCCGGCATTGGCCCGGCGCCATGTCGGACCGTGGCCACGGAAGATGTCCGCGACCTCCAGCGATGGACGCGACACGACGCGGGTCAGGCGGGCGGTTCGACGCCCTCCTTGAGCTTGCTTGTAATGCGATCGAGCGGGCTCATGATCTCCCGGATGATCTTGGTGGCGACACGCGTATAGAGCGCGGTGGTGTCGAGCTTGGCATGTCCCAACAAGACCTGGATCACCCTGATATCGGTGTTCTGCTCCAGAAGGTGCGTCGCAAAGCTGTGACGAAGGGTGTGCGGGGACACCTGCTTGCCGATCTCGGCCATCTGGGCCGCGGTATCGCAGGCGCGCCTGAGCTGGCGGGCTGACATCGGGTTGACCGGGTTCATTCCGGGAAACAGCCACCCCTGTGGACGTGCCGCGTTGTACCAGGCGCGCAACAGCTCGAGCAGATGCGGCGAAAGCATAACGTAGCGGTCTTTGTGGCCCTTGCCCTGTTCGATCCGGATCACCATGCGCTTGCTGTCGATGTCGGATACCTTCAGCGCGACCACCTCGGACACGCGCAATCCGGCTCCATAGGCTACACTTAATGCCGCTTTGTATTTGAGCCCCGGTGCCGCATCGAGAAAACGGGCGACTTCTTCCGGGCTCAGGACCACCGGCAGCTTGCGGGGCACGTGGATAAACTGGGTGTGGTTCACGATGTCGGCGCGCCCGAGCGTGATCTTGAAAAAGAACCGCAGTGTCGAGACGCTTTGGTTGAGGGTCGGAACGCCGGCGCCGCTCGTCGCCAGATGAAGCTGATAGCGGCGTACGTCTTCGAAGCTCGCCGTGTCGGGCGAGCGGCCGAGGAAGGCAGCGAAGTTCTTGACCCTCTGCACGTAGTCATGCTGAGTCTTCGGCGCTAACTTGCGGATCGTCATGTCTTCGATCATGCGCTGCCGCAGCGGGCTTATGGCCTTATCGGTCATGAGGGATGCTCCTGTCTTGATGGAGGTTGCGAACCCCTCATCTCAAGACAGGACGCCCCGTCGCGCTATCCCATTGGCCCCAGCGCCCGCCGCAGTGCCCTACCGCGCGAGCGGTTTAGTCCTCTGGCGCAAAGCGGCCATCCAACCTGTTAAAGAGGTGGCAGTCGGAAGTCTCGATTAAGCACGTGCGCGGGACATCGACGATCAGCAAGTGCGAGCCGCGTCAACGGGCGAGATTTTTCTCTGTCATCGTCATCCGCTGTTGACAGTCTTTCGTCATATCAGTGGTCTAAGCCGCGATGGCGCGCTCGGTGAACCGCAGTCTGCAGGCCTTCCCGCCCGGCGGATGGCGAGGTCCGCCGTCCAGGTCGCACAGGGCTTCCAAGATGGCGTCGATGCTGACCGGCGCCTTTAGACCTGCCGGAGCGCGCAGTGCCGGGCAAGACGCGATCGCCGATGCATCGGAGGCCCAGGAAGCCAGGATCGCTCGCTTCTCGGCCGGCGTCAGGTCCGGATGCGCTACCACGCCCCTGGGATGTTCGACGACGGTGCCCGGGTGCAGCAGCGCCTGGAAGTCAAATACGTTGTCGTTGATGGCGGTCGTCGGCCGCATGGTATCCTCCATTCAAGACGAGTGGGGCGGCAGCCCGAGACAACAATTCCGGGCCACCGCAGGGTGTTCACTCAGGCCGCCTTGGGCTCGATCTGATGCACGTTGGCCGGCTGCGCGCCATTGATGGGGATCCGCCGCGGCTTCATGGCTTCTGGGATTTCCCGGACCAGTTCGATCTTGAGGAGGCCGTTGTCGAAGGCTGCATCCCTGACTTGAACGTAGTCGGCTAGGTTGAACTGCCGCTTGAAGTGGCGGGTTGAGATGCCGCGATACAGGAACTCGCGCTCGGTTTTCTCGGTCTTGCCGCCTTCGATGGTGACGACGTTCTGCTCTGCAGTGATCGAGATTTCATCGGGCGAGAAGCCCGCAGCCGCCAGCGTGATCAGGTAACGGTCTTCCGAGAGGCGTTCGATGTTGTAGGGAGGGTAGCCTTCCTCGGCGCCGCGCTGGGCGGTCTCGGCGAGGTCGAAAAGACGATCGAAACCGATGGTCGACCGGAATAGGGGAGCGAAGTCATAAGTGCGCATAGCCAGATCCTCCTAGGAGCAAAATGGTTGATAGCGGCACCGGACACGACCGGTGCCCGTCTCAAGTCCCCGGACCCATCAGGCGACCGGGAGCCACCTCGCGGCGGCGATTTGGAAAATAAAAAAACCGGATTTTGGTTTCAAGAGGGAGTCCACATTTTTCTATCCTCTTCTGACAGCCGGCTGGGGTCGCCCCAGGCACTAGAAATAGTGTCGTCCCGGCAGGGCGCCATGCTACATTTTCCCTTCGGCGCTCGCGGCGGCCTCTCTGAGGGATTAACTTATGCCTACTCCACCCGAGAAGGATTCAGTATCGGCCCCTACCGCAGCCACCGATGCCACAAGGCAGGAGCTACCGTACCGGTTAAGGCAACAGTCCTTGCTTGGAGAGTTCGGTCGGTCTGCAATGCAGACCCGGGACATTGGACAAATTCTGCAGCGCGCTACCGAGCTCTGCTCCCAGGGCCTCGAAACATCCTTCGCCAAGGTGCTCGAGTATATGCCTGACGACAGGCGGCTGCTGGTCCGTGCCGGCGTCGGCTGGGCATCGGGAACGATCGGTCAGGTGTCGCTCGGGATTGATATGAAATCTCCCGCCGGCTACGCGTTCCAGACCGGCCAAATGGTGATTTCAAATCATCTTCAGGAAGAAACACGCTTTCGCACGCCCAAGCTGCTGTCGGATCACGGGATCAAGCGGGCGATCAACGTTCTGATCGCGAGAGGCGGCGAGGGCAATCTGCCCTTCGGTGTCCTGGAGGTCGACAGTGCCGACCCCGGCCAGTTCGATGCTGCGGATGCCGACTTCCTTGCCGGCTTTGCTGGTTTGCTCGGTATTGCCATCGAGCGGCAACATGCCGACGCGGACCTCAAGGAAGCACTCGACCACCAGGCCATGCTGACGCGCGAGATGAGCCACCGCGTCAAGAACAGTCTGGCGTCGGTCGTGGGTCTGCTCCGCGTGCAGGGGCGCAACGCGGATTCGGAAGATGTCCGAAATGCCTTGAAAGACGCGGCTTCGCGCATCACCACGATCGCGCAAGTTCACGACCATTTATGGCGCAGCACCAGGATCGGGTTTGTCGACATCGCCGACTTTGCAGGCGAGCTTTGCCGGCAGCTGCAGGAGACCGTGGCGCACAAGGTAAGCTGCGCTTTCGATCCTCTGATGATCTCCGCCGACAAAGCGATTCCACTGGGCCTTCTGATTAATGAGATTGTGACTAATTCCGCCAAGCATGCTTACCCAGACGGGTCCGGCGAAATCCGCGTTTCGGGCGAACGGCACGGCATCGACTTGCGGGTGGAACTATCAGATCAGGGTATCGGTCTGCCGACCGACTTCGACATCGACCAGCCACGGGCGTCTCTCGGCTTCAAAGTGATTAAAAGCCTGATCGCCCAACTTGAGGGACGCATCACGGTGACGTCCAACACGCCAAAAGGCGTCATGATCCAGCTTGACGTGCCCTTAGACGAGAACATGAGCTGACCCGCGCCGGCGGCCGGGTTATTCAAATATAGCTTGCGGTCAGGGAACTCCCCATGGATCGTGCCGTTGTTCCCATGATCCCCAAGCGAAGCGGGATAGGCTATCGGCCACCATCAGCAGCCTCACATGAACAACTCCCTCACGTCCCTGGCCATATTCGGCCTTTTGGGAGCGGCGGTTATTGCCTTGCCGGGGTTTGCGCCTCAGGTGGCCGCGGGCGAGACCTCCGTGCTGGCGAAGTCGGACCGCTTGACTCGACTGTCGCACGAAATTGTTCGCAGCAAATCTGGCCCCGCTTCGATGCGCAGTGTCTGCTTAGCGGCGAGGCGATGGTTCGCGAAGTTCGCCTGGTCACGGCGCGCCGCTAGGCAAGTAGCTTGCAGACGTGGCGAACGGGAGACCTTGATGATCAGTCCAGAAGCTCGCAATGGAATTCAGATCGACCGAGTGTGTAGCGCCCCGATCTGCGAGGAAATAGGTGCTCGGCTGAGGATCAGACTGGCAGGCGAGCCAACGATTGAGGTAGCAAGATGAATATGTCGAGCGAAAGCCTCTTGGTCGTATTGTTCGTAGGGCTCGTTGCAGGCTGGTTGGCCGGTCAAATCGTACGCGGGACCGGATTCGGGATCGTCGGCGATCTGATCATCGGTATACTGGGTGCCTTTATAGGCAGTTGGTTGCTGCCCCAGCTCGGCATCCATCTCGGCAGAGGTATCATCAGCGCGATCGTCAACGCCACCATCGGCGCGGTACTGCTGCTCTTCGTGGTGCGGCTTCTCCGCGGTGGCGGTGGATGGGGAAGCAGATGGCGCGGCCGTTTGGGGGTGACCCATGCCCGCGTCTCGGCAACGGCTCGTGCGTTTGCCGCGAGAGCCACGAGGACCCTGAACTTTGCCCCGGATCGCCTCCAAATGAAAAACTTCTCGAATGCGTCGTTTCCGCCTGAAACGATCGCGATCATGAAAGTGGCGTTGGATAGGGCGGTTGCCTCACTGCCGGATCTCGTCAGTTCCGCGCATGTCCAGGCCATTGCGGAAACGATACTCCGCACCGCGAAGGACGGCGAGCGAGACCCCGCTATATTGCAGAGAATGGCATTGATGGAGCTTCAGATCCTGACACGCTGTTGATGCCGGTCTGCAGCGAGGAACTTCGAGCTACCGCCCGACCTGCGATCCGTCGAAAGGAACGATTGTTCGTCGCCGTGCTTGATCCATGCAGTCGTGGCCTGGATGTGCCCACCGGAAGGGTGGAAATGCCGACAGTCTTGGTTGTCGAAGATGAGACCCTGATCAGGGAACTCGTCGCGGAAGAACTCGAAGAAGCCGGATACTCCGTCGTCGTTGCAACCAATGCCGACCAAGCGATCGCCATTCTCGAGGCCCTTCAGGATATCCACCTCGTTTTTACCGATATCGATATGCCCGGCTCCATGGATGGGCTGAAATTGGCCGCTGCGGTAAGAGACAGGTGGCCTCCGGTTCACATCATAATCACCACCGGCAAGGTTCGGCCGCTGGAAATCCCGGCGAACGCGCTTTTTATTCCCAAGCCTTATGTCGGCAAGAATGTTGTCGCGGCGATGAGAACGTTCGAAAATATGAATTAGAGCCAGCGGCGAGCGGGTCTTCGCTTCCGAGCGGCTCAAGAGCTTTCTTGCCCAACTCAATGGACGCATCGCAATCACATTAAACGAGCCAAAGGGCACAACAATCCAACTTAACACTCTCTCCGCCATTTGCACGATTTTGTGCGCCAACCTGCGATTTTTGACTATTTCGTGCGCGATAGTCCGCTGTTGGGCCTCGACGCTGCGCGGGCGCAATAATGGAGGATCCACACAATTGTGGCTCAGCCCCAGAATACAATCGTGCGATCAGTACGACCGGATACTCTTGGTTTCAGGCGTTATCTCGAAAAAGTCGCAGCAGCGCACAGCGTCGTTTCTGGTGCGGTGCCGCTTCGCAGTTGTGAGGGGCCGCTTCTGTGAAGGTTTGCGGATGCCGGCCCCATGATGGTGGCGCGGCGGACACCGGGGGCCGGCGTCCGCAAACCTTCAGAGGAGGAAACCGCGGGAGGTGTGGCGGTGTGGGGCGTCAGACGCTATGGGGATTTCGATGCTGGCGGTCTGTTGCCGACGTACGTTGGATGCCTGTTTGGAAGACGACCGGTGAGGCGACGAGCCCGGTCGGCCGGTCACGACATGCGGAATCGGAGTCGCGCAGCGGTGGTCGAACGACACGACGGCTATCGATGGTGGTGCGAGGGCGAGCATGATCATTGCTGGTCGAGAGCCGGCGAAGCAGACGGGTAGTCTTATAATTTTGCCGCGCACCGATCTTGATCATGATGTGTCGATCCTTATCACGGCGATGGAAGTCGCGGGAGGGTAGCGCGGTGAGGAGCCGCGCCGGAACCTCTCGATGATCATCATACGACCGCCGCAGCACGGACACGGGTGCGAGAGCGGCTTGGGCTCGTTGGCCTCGGCACCGTTAGCATCCCCGGCCTCGGTCTGTGTCGCCCGCACGTCCAGCAGGCGGCGCGCTTGAGCGATGTTGCCGGCGCGGGTGCCGCTGGCAAGCAGGCCGTAGTGGCGAATGCGGTGGAAGCCTTGCGGCAGGACGTGGATCAAGAATTTGCGGATGAACTCGGCAGTGGTGAGTGTCATGACCTTCGCGCGCTCACGACCTTCGGTGCGATAGTCCTTCCATCGGAAGGTGACTCGATCGGACACAAAGTCTCGCACGTCGGAACGGTAGTGGCGCGGTTGATCTTCATGGGTCAGCATCCCTCGTCGCGTTTGCGGGGACGAAGTTACAAGCCCAAGGTTACCACACCGTCAGGCGGCAGCGTCGGGCCACAGGAGGCCCCACAGCGCGCCAGGCCACTGACCGGGCTGATTGCGGAGGGTAGCCATCCTTTCGACGGTCATCACGGCGACACGGTGCGAACCATCCACGATGAGGTGTCCGCTTTTGACGCATTGACTGCCCCACAATTAAAGATGAGGGTCTTGCTTTGATCACCAGCAAAAGGTTGCGATCATGTCCAAGGCGTTAGCCTCACTCGTCGGTTTGTTGGCCTTTTTTCTTGGCGCGACAGTCAGTACGCAGGTCAAAGCTGACAGCGATTTTAAGGTCACTTTACTCGGCACCGGCACGCCGATCCCCGATCTGGATCGGTGACGCTGGCCGGGGGGCTACGAAAGCGTCTCGCCACCCTGCAGTATCGTATCGAGCCGTTTGCGATCGCCTCCTTTATACCGGGCAGGTCGGGGCTTTCGTCGACGATGCCGGTGGCCAGCAAGGGGAACCTTAAAGGATGAGGAGATTGACCGCCTACATCGGTCTTGGTGAAGATCTCGAAGCGGCGCAGCGCGCCGGCGAGATGCTGCACATCAACGTTCTCGGCTTGGCAACCATCGGCCAGGACGTCACGCCCGATCTCGCCCGCGCCACCATCGCCTCGGTCTCGGTGCTGGGGGCGCTCCATGCCACTCCCGCGGTCAAGGCCGCTCTCGCCGACAGAACGAGGTGATGCGATGCTGAATCAGAATATAGTTCGCGAGGCCACTCGTCTCGCAGGGCGGGTACAGGTCTTGCCCTGCGCCTCGACCCAGTTGTCGCGGATACCTGCGAAGCCTCGGACGGACTTCAGGTAGAACGACTCTCCGGTACACATCTCAAAAATCTGTTCCGCCCAAGGGGGCAGGCAAGCCCGATGCAGCCACCGGCGGAGCGGGCAGGAGCCAGGCAAACTTAAATCGGTTTGCGGGCGCTGCACTTCTTTTACCTGGGGCCGACTGCCACCAATGGCGCTTTTAATCTCAGGCAATGTTGCCCGCCGCCGGCTGTGACGGCCGCTCCACGCAGCTGATCGTTAAGCTGCATCTGCTCGACCAAGTGGTTCGCCGCGCTTCTTGATGGAGCCACGATGTTTGGCAAACGCGTGGGTAACTTCCGCGCCCATTAAGATGATTTGCGACGAGTAATATACCCAGATCAACACCACTATGATCGATGCCGCCGCGCCGTAGGTGGAATCCAAACCTTGTTTTCCAATGTAAAATCCGATTGCTGATTTGCCGATTTCGAACAGCATGGCTGTGATAATGGCACCGAGCCACACGTCAGACCAATCGACGTCGGCGTCCGGAAGCCACTTGAACATCATTGCGAACAACAAGGAGATTACGGAGATCGAGACCATCAGGCTGAGAACGTGCAAGAGCCATTCTTGGATATGCGGTGCGGCATATTTCCCGAAGGCGGCAAGCCCGGCAGTTACGATCAACGACACCAGGAGAAGAAAGCCGAGGGCAAGTACGGCAGCAAGTGAAACAACATAGCTTCGCAGGAAGTGCCAGACGCCACGACCTGGAATGTCGCCTACCTCCCACACCGCATTTAGCGCGTCTTTGAGCTGCACAACGACGCCGATCGCGGCAAAAAGCAGTGTGCCAATTCCAAGAACGGTTGCGAGCAGGCCTTCCCTCGGCCGCCCGGCGTCGGCCAACATGGCCTGTACTGCTTTTGCGCCGGTGTCGCCGAGCATGCCCGTAATCGAGGAAGAGACCTGGCCGCTGACAGCCTCGCGACCGAAAAAAAATCCTGCCACCGCAATTGCAATGACAGCCTCGCGACCGAAAAAAAATCCTGCCACCGCAATTGCAATGATGTTGTGGACGGCCCCACCTGAACGGCATCAAGTGCCAAAACGTGGTCGCCGGAGCGCCACAAAGAGGGAGGCCGTCCATGGCAAAGTTTATCAGAACGGCGATTGATCTGGGCAAGAACTATTTTCAGGTTCACGCGCTTGAGAGCGAAGGCGGCCGATCAATCTCGCGGAAGGTGAAGCGTTCGAAGCTGCATGAGGTGTTTTCGCAGATCGAGCCCTGCCGGGTTGGCATGGAGGCCTGCGGTTCGGCGCATTATTGGGCTCGCCAGCTGGCCGCGATGGGGCACGAGGTGGTTCTGATACCACCGGCTTACATCAAGCCCTACGTCAAGCGAGGCAAGAATGACGTGGTCGACGCGGCGGCGATCTGCGAGGCGATGTCGCGACCGGATATGCGCTTCGTACCGATCAAGAGTGACGACCAGCAAGCCGTTCTGATGCTGCACAAGACCCGTGAACTGCTGGTCAAGCAACGCACGATGACTGTCAACGCCCTGCGCGGCCACCTTGCCGAGTTCGGTATTGTCGCCGCCAAGGGCATAGGCCGCGTCGATGAACTGCTGGCGCTGGCGAAGGCGGATGCTGCACTTCCGCCGATTGCCATGGCCGCGGTGGCCTGCATGGCTCAACATCTGGAAGGGCTCGACCTGTCGATCGCGACCATGGAGGAAGAGATCGCCAGGACGCACAGACATAATCCGACCAGCCGCGTGCTCGACGAGATTCCCGGCGTTGGGACCTTGATCGCCTCGGTGATCGCGGCCAGTGTTCCAGATCCAGGCGTGTTCAAGTCCGGGCGCGACTTCGCGGCATGGCTCGGTCTGACGCCCAGGCAAAACTCGAGCGGCGGCAAGGAGAAGCTCGGCGCAATCACCAAGCAAGGCAACCGCTACATCCGCAAAATGCTCGTTACGGGAGCGACTTCGGTGCTGCGTGTCGCAGGCAAGCGTAAAGGTGCTTTCGCCGACTGGATCAACGCGCTGCGGGCCAGGAAGCCTGAGCGGCTGGTAGCGGTGGCTCTGGCCAATAAGCTGGCAAGGATCTGCTGGGCGATCATGACCACGGGCGAAGGCTTCCGTACCGATACCTATGTCAAGGCTTGAGCGCACCTCGCCATCTCAAACAGCGTTCAAGGGGAGTATGCCGGTTCAAGTTTGGTAAGCACCAAAGAAATGATGAGCGATACGGTCACCACCGAACGCCATGGACACCCCGACATCGTCATAAGCTGCCAAGCTCGCCGCAATGATAGGGACCACGGCAATCGGATTTCATCAGGGCCAGCGGTCACAAACCCGCACCAACAGGCCGGACATATGACCGAAGCAGACCAAGTCGTTCGATACTTCAAAAAGTGCTTGCCAATAGGGGCCGTCCACATATGACGATGACGGGGCCGAGCGAGAATACGGAGTAATACGCCAAAGCGGCTCCCTGCCGTGAATCGCGGTGGCTCGACCAGTTCGCAGCGGCCTCCTTAGCAATTGTCCAGAGCATCGGGCCCCCTGCATGAATTCACCGTAAATGGATGAGGTCGCGTCCGGTTCCCCGGTCGCGCCTGAAATGCGCATCCGGACGCGGGGTCCGGTGGCGTGCCGGGGTGTACTCGGCGCCGAGCAATGACGCTTCAGACGAGGTCTCGGCCAGGCATCCGAAAGTTAACGCGAGGATCACCGTGTGGCTCCGGGCCGAGACCTGGTCGTTCTCATTCCTCGCCCGTGGCCGGTCGCAGACGGTCGATGCGTCGGAGCACCAGCCCAACCCTCGCACGTCCGATCGTTCAGAGGCGTTGCGCCGCAGCGCGTTCGGCACCGGAACTAGGTCCAGAGATGCATGTTATCCGCGTCCACGAACACCAATTCTGGAGGAGAAGTTATGATACGGTTTAATGCTCTCTTGATGGGAGCTGCGTTGCTCGCATCAACCGCGGCAATGGCGCAAACCCCGCCCGCGAAATCCGGCCCTAACAATAGCGCCGTGAACAGTTCCGGGCAGAACAATTCCAACGCTCCGGTCGCGGGTCGCAACAGCTTCACCGAGGGACAGGCTCAAAGCGCTATCGAAAAGGCGGGGTACACCAACGTTACCGGCCTGAAGAAGGATGATAACGGCGTGTGGCGGGGCAAGGCCAGCAAAAGCGGGTCATCCACCAGCGTTAGCGTGGACTTTCAAGGCAATGTCATCGCGGCCAAATAACGCACCGTCGAAAAGGATTTAGAAAATGACCGTAACAATTTCCAGGCTGTACGACCGCTATTCGGATGCTCAAAGCGCTGTTCGGTCGCTTGAGGCGGCGGGCGTTCCGCATTCCGAGATCAGCATCGTGGCCAACAATTCTGACAACTGGTTCAGCGCAGACAAAAAAGTCGATCGTGATCGCGACGGCGTTGACGACCGGGCGGAAGGGGCCGGAAAAGGTGCCGGCATCGGCGCCGGCCTAGGTGGCGCAGCTGGTTTGCTTGCCGGCCTTGGTCTGCTCGCCATTCCCGGTTTAGGTCCGGTGGTCGCCGCCGGCTGGCTTGCCGCAACTGCAGTCGGTGCTGCAGCGGGTGCCGCCACGGGCGGGCTCGTGGGAGCACTGACGGAGGCGGGCGTCTCGAAAGAAGACGCGCCGCTTTATGCCGAAGGCGTCCGTCGCGGCGGAACGCTGGTTTCCGCCCGGGTACCCGAAGCCGACCGGACGCGCCTCGATGCGCTCCTCAACCAGTCCTCCGTCAACCTTCGGGATCGAAGCGCAGCGTGGCAAAAAACCGGCTGGAAGACCTACGATCCAGCGAGTAAGCCGTACGGCGCCGAAGAGGTTCGTAAGGAACGGCAATTGTACACCGGGGGCATCTGAGCGTGTAAATGAGTTTAACGGCCCGCATCGTGCGGGCCGTTGTTCTTTTCGGCTCCAGCTTGGTTCTTCGTTCTTAAGCGGGGCTATAGTAGTCCGTTTGGCTCCGATTCCGCCGTGGGCGATGCATCGCCATTTATCGGAGTAGACGGAGACTTGGAACGAATTGGAACCTTAGCTCATTGGATCGATTGCGTTGCGGGTATCCGTTTGCTCCTGATTTAAGAGCATAGAATGATTATTCCTGCGGGATTGGCCATCAATAATTTTATAGTGGTCGCCGTCATCGTCGCTACTCTTTATTTTGCCCGCGAGATTCTTGTACCGATAGCTTTGGCGGTATTGCTCAGTTTTGTGCTGGCGCCATTGGTCAAGCTGTTTCAGCGAGTGCGGATCCCGCGCCCTGTCGCAGTGCTACTGGCCGTCATCACTGGGCTTGCTGTCGCAATAAGTCTTGGGACGATGGTCACGGTACAGGTCAATCAGCTGGTGAGCGATTTGCCTCGCTACCAGACAACCTTGGGCCAAAAAGTTCACAGCCTGCGGGACACACTAGGTCCAAATGGCATTCTGAAAAATGCGTCCAACCTCCTGAAGAACCTTGGCCAGGAATTAGAGACCAGCGATTCCGACAAGCCGGCGGTGGTCCCGCGTTCCCTGACACAGACCGGCGGAACAGCGGCGCCCATTCCGGTGGAAGTTCACCAGCCGGTGCCCGGGGCTTCAGAAACATTCGTAGCCGTTCTTCAACCCCTTGTCGGTCCTTTCACGACCACGGGAATCGTCCTGATCTTCGTAACATTCTTTCTTTTTCAGCGGGAAGATCTTCGAAACAGGTTCATCAGACTTGTGGGAAGCGGAGATATCGAGCGGACCACTACGGCTCTAGACGACGCCGGTCGGAGATTAGGCAAGCTCTTTGCGACCCAGTTTGTATTGAATGCGATCTTCGGCTTCGTAATCGGTTCGGGTCTCGCGCTGATCGGCGTTCCCAGTGCTCCGCTGTGGGGGCTGTTGGCGATGATATTGCGCTTTGTGCCTTACATTGGTGCTGTGTTGGCGGCAGCACTTCCCTTAACGTTAGCCGCTGCCGTGGAAGCGGACTGGCGAATGGCGATGTGGACCATCGCTCTTTTTACGTTCGTCGAACTTGTGATGGGACAAGCCATTGAACCGTTTATCTACGGTCGCAGCGCGGGTCTCTCCCCTGTTGCCATTGTTATTTCGGCGGCTTTCTGGACCTGGCTATGGGGGCCTCTTGGACTATTGATGTCGACACCGCTGACGCTTTGCCTGGCCGTGTTGGCTCGGCACGTCGATCGTCTGCAATTCATCGACATCATGCTCGGAGACCAGCCCGCGTTGACGCCGCATCAGGCGGCCTACCAACGCATGCTTACCGGTGATCCCGTCGAGGCAATCGAACAGGCTCGGGCGTTTCTGAAAGAGGGTACTGTTCTTGACTACTACGACGAGATACTGGTCGGAGCCCTCAGGTTGGCGCAGGCTGATGCCGAACAAGGCCGGCTCGACGATGCTCGGCTGGAAAACATTTTCAAGACCGTGTCCGACACGGTGGAGGATCTAGCCGAACACGGGAGCGGCGAAACTCCGAACGAAAAGCCAAATGAGCACTCATCAACCGCCGACAACGTCCTGTCGCTGGCGAGGGGCGATTTCGGAAAGCAGGTCTTTTGTATCCCGGGCTTGGGCCGGTTGAACGATTGTGGAGTGCTCGTGGTCGCGGACGCCCTGAAACGGCGTGGGGTCGATGCCCGCGTTGCGGGGGCCACGACGGCGATCGAGAACAATAAAGCGACGTCAATTTGCCTTTGCTACCTGGAAGACGTTTCAAAGGCGCGGCTGGATTATACCGTCCGAAAGCTATCGAGAACCGCGCCGGCCGCCCGCATTGTGGTGTGTCTGCTGGCGGAATCGCCGCGGGTTGGTTCGGATACCCCGGCGGATAACGTCCACGCTCGATCGCTGAAGGCAACCATTGCCTTGTTCGCCGACCCTCCGGTTGGTCCACAGGCATCCCGGGGAACCAACGGCATCACCGAAAGTTCTCGCTAAATCATTCGGCTTTGCCCCCATGGCAGACGCACACACGTACCCCACGCCGATCATGGTCGAGACCCCGCGCCGAAACACACTTGCTACGATCGACGTGACGTCCTCGGGTCTACGACCTCGCATCCACTATCTAGGGGACGTATGAGCGCAATGCGGGGACGTGTCGGCTTAGAGCGGCGGCAGGTCCAAATGTGGAGACGCAGGAAGACAAGCTCGTATGCGGTCCCCAGGCGAGACTTCGCCTCCTTTCAATACGATCGCCATGACGCCTCCTCTGAAGCGCGGTCCGAGCGCGCCACCTTGCAGCCGCTTCTTTAATCCGGCCTTGAAGCGATCGATTAGGACGAACGGCGTGCGCAGACCGGTGAGTTCGAGGGTCGCCAAGGCGCCATGCCTTAGCATCGTGCCCAGAGGAAGGCATTCGAGGTCGAGCCCGATGGTCGTGATGTTCTCGCCTCAGGTCCGACATCGAATCCGGATGTCCCCAACGCGTTAAAAAGTTCGCTGGGAAGGAGGTGAACCTGGCGGAGGTTGGGAGCCCTGGGACTGCGGCGCGACAGGTACCGGTGCCGCACGAAGGGCCCGCAGTGCGCGTCGCCTTCGACCCATGGCCGCGCGTCAGAGTGATAGAAGGTCGAGAGGTCTTGCTGAAGCGGTGCTTGCCTTCGATAGACACGGCGAACACCGCGCCGTCCGGGACGGGTTCCTGTTCTTCAGGACGGTGGATTGTTTCTCAGGCACGTTTGCGGAACGGCCCGTTCAATCGGACAATCCTTAAATTCAGGAATGCCGCGAATGTTACCCAAAGCAGATAGGGCAAGAGTAGCCAAGGCGCGAAGGTTGAATACCCGCTGGTCCCAAGCATGAGGGCCGCGATTGAGAGCCAGAGGAACGGGACTTCGATCAGGGCCCAATCGGGTCTCTTGAGCGCGAAGAAGAGCGGACTCCAGAGCATGTGCAGGACGATGTTTATGCCGAAAAGCACTAAGATTAGTATTTGCCCTTTGTCATCCGCAACGTTTGTCCAAGCCAATACTCCAGACCAAGCTGCCAGAGCCAATATCACCGTCCAAGCAGGCGCGAATACCCAGTTTGGTGGAGTCCACGGCGGCTTGCGCAAGTGCCCGTACCAAGTGCCTACCGTCGTGGTCAAGCTGCCGACGGCCAGAACAAGGATTACAGCGACGCTTGCTATTACGATGGGGATGACCAATTGAGGCTCTCGAATGACGGACAGGTGGGCAGTTTCGAACGCAGACTACTGAAGAGCTGCGTCGAGGAGCTCTCTCCGTCTATATGGTTTCAGTAGAAACCAAGCGCCCTGCGGAATGTGGGGCGGAGAACGGCCCGAGACGATGACGACGTTTATGTGGGGGAACTTGCGCTTCGCGTATTGGGCGAGCTCGACGCCGGACAACTTGCCTGACAAAGATACCTCTGTCACCAACGCCTTGAGCTCGGAGCCAGTAGAGGCGACGACGAGCTCCGCCGCTTCCGCGGAAGTGCACTCGATTACTTCGAGGCCCTCGTCCTTCAGAAGATCGGTCAAAGTCTCGCGTTGAAACGTATCATCCTCTACGACAAGCGCGGTAAAATTCACGGCTCGGTCTCCCTTAGCGGGCTAATCCGCCAAGTTACGAATTGTTCATATTGGGGCTCACCGAAGCCGTGCCGACGCATTCGGGAACGAGGGGGGGATTTTCGAGCGTTCTCCGGATGCGGTCCAGTTTTGATGGGCCAGCACGGCGCGCGGTGTTCCTGCGATCTTTGGAGCAGGGCCCGCGCGCTTCGTAACTCCAGTGAGCCTAACTGCCCTACTGTTTCGGCCTGGGTTGGGTTTGCGAGAACCACCCGCGCCTTACGTGGTCGGAATCCCCCGAGGGCTGCCTGCATCCTGACAGTCGCTTCGTTGGATGGAAGCCGATCCGTACGAACCGGCTCGGGGGCTATCCCTCGCAGGGTACCCAGCAGGCGCTGCGGGTAATTGCCGGGATGGCGTGCGAAACTCCAGCCCGGACGTTAGATCGCCGTGGCATCCCGTTTTGTATTTGTGCGGACCAATGAAGCCGCTCCTGCCGAGGAGCAGGAGGCCGTAGCACTTCGCGATCGCTGAATTGGCAAGTGCGCGCAACTCAAGATGCTATATCACTAGGTCAGCAGACCCGCGTAACCGAGAGCCGAAGGTGGCGAGAGACGCGGCGCGAGCACTTCATTAACCTATCGACTTCGTCCTAAAGCGAAGCTGGACGGTAGGCTTACAGAATACCGCCCAATTTTGAGTAGGCAATACTTAGAAACCCGCCGCCTCCATATTTTGGAACGAACTGTCTGTTCTTCCTCTGGTGTGAATGCTGATCGAATAGTGACCCCCATCGGCGCCGCCGGGACCCCTTCAAGCCTTTGATTTCGCCAAATGGGATGATGGGCCCCCCACGCCGATGATGGTCGAGACCCTGTGCCGAAACACCCATCGGGCTCTGGAACCTCAATCGCCTCGCTGCAATACGCTTAAATCTGCGCGTTGCCGGAAACTTCACGTGCGACTATTGGAGACTTCGCGGGCTTGCTGTCTTGATCTCGTCTTGTAGCGCGTTTGACTTGCTCCGGTCCTAAGGCATCTTGACGTTGGGTTCGCGTCCCCAGACTCGAAGCTTGGAGAGGCCTTCAACGAACGATGTGGCCTGCTTCGCGCTTCCGATAGGAATGCAGCCATCATCGAAATCTTGAGCGGCGACGCCCGCCTTCTCGAACAACGGCATCGCCGCATCGACGTAGCCGATGAACTTGCAGTGTGCGAAGGCGTCGGCGACGAAATCGCGCGCCGAAGAGTCCAGCAGCAGGTCATCCATCGCATCTGCGGCTGGCAGAAGCGCAATCGCGTCGTACAGGACGGACGGTCCCCCGTCGATCATCTGGTCGGCTTCGATCCAGCTTCCGTCGCTACCTTTGACACCCGCCACCTTCGGCGCGATGACCTCGTAGGTCGCCCCGGCCTTGCTGAGGGCGACCTTGAGGGCCTTGAGGACACCGGCATCTGAACCGTCCGAGACGAGGATGCCGAGCTTTCGACCCTCGAAGCGCTCGGGACCGTTTTCAACGATGCTGAGGGCCGGGGAGGGGGCGAGATCCTGACGCGTCGGCACAGCCGCCTCCGCAGGTTTCGGCAGCTTCTGCAAGCCGAGCTTGTCTGCGACCTTGCTGGCCAGGGTCTCGTCGATATTGATGAGATGGGAGACCATACGCTCCCGGATCGCCGGAATTTTCACCTTACTCAGCTCGAAGGTCAGTGCGGCGACGATGTGGGATCGCTCCCCCGTGGTCTGGCTGATAAAGAACTGACGCGCTTGGCTATAATGGTCCGCAAAGCTTTCAGCGCGCAGACGTCGCTTGGCACCTTGCTCGACGTCGGCGAACGGTGTGAAGCCGCGCTGGGGCGATTTTCTGGGGCCTTCGCCAAAGGAATTCGGCTGGTAATTGGCACGTCCGACTGGATTGCGCATGGCCATGTGTCCGTCCTGCTGAAAGTGCGCGAACGGGCATTTGGGCGCGTTGACCGGTAGGCGGGTGAAATTCGGACTTCCCAAGCGCTTGAGTTGCGTGTCGAGGTAAGAGAAATTACGCCCTTGAAGCAGAGGATCGTTGGAGAAATCAATTCCCAGCGGAACGTTCTGGGTCATGAAGGCGACCTGTTCGGTCTCCGCAAAGAAGTTGTCCGGCATGCGATCGAGCACCAATCGTCCGACCGGAACGGGGGAAGGAGTTCTTCGGGAATGATCTTGGTCGGATCGAGCACGTCGAAATCGAACGCGTCCGCAAAATCCTGATCGAACAATTGCAGCTGCAGCTCCCATTCCGGGAAATTGCCGGTCTTAATGGCCGCCCAGAGATCGCGACGGTGGAAGTCGGGATCGGCGCCATTGATCTTGACCGCTTCGTTCCACACGACCGACTGCAAGCCAAGTTTCGGCTTCCAGTGGAATTTGACGAAGGTGGACTTGTTCTTAGCGTTGACGAGCCGGAAGGTATGAACTCCAAAACCTTCCATGAAGCGAAACGAACGCGGGATGGCGCGGTCGGACATCACCCACATGACCATGTGCATACTTTCGGGGGTGAGGCTTATGAAGTCCCAGAAATTGTCGTGTGCCGACTGCGCCTGCGGGAATGCGCAGTCCGGTTCTTCCTTGACCGCGTGGATCAGGTCGGGAAACTTGATCGCGTCCTGAATGAAGAAAACCGGGATGTTGTTGCCGACGATGTCCCAGTTGCCGTCCTGCGTATAGAGCTTCACCGCAAAGCCTCGCACATCCCGGGCGAGATCGACCGAGCCCTTGCTTCCGGCCACGGTGGAAAACCGCACGAAGGCCGGCGTCTTTTCGCCGGCGCGCTGAAATAGGTCGGCTCTGGTGTATTTTGAAAGCGGCTTGTAGTTCTCGAAAAACCCATGCGCCGCATATCCACGCGCATGCACGACGCGCTCTGGGATGCGTTCATGGTCGAAGTGGAAGATTTTCTCGCGGAAGTGGAAGTCCTCGAGCAACGTCGGCCCGCGCGCACCGATCTTCAGCGAGTTCTGGTCGTCGGACACCGGACTGCCCTGGGCCGTGGTCAGAACAGCCGCCTTGCCGGTCGCGATCTGATGGAGTTCGCCGCCTTCGCCTCGGCTAAGCTTTTGATCGTGTACGGTTGCTGCCCCAGCCGATGTGCGCGCCGATTTCGTCGTCTTAGCCATTTTGAGGATCTCCCGGGGTGCCAGCCTCAATCCCCCTGTGTGGCTTCCGTTCCTCTGCTGGACCGAAGGCATTCGATCGCCGGAGTTACTTCCGGCGGCATTCGAGGATCGCTCCACCGACATCTGCCGTGCATGCCGCGCTATGTTTAGCTCCGCGCTTCGTTGCACGTCCTCTCGATTCGTGACTGGGAACCAAACGGGCGCCGTTGGCTTGTCGTGCTCCTCCTATCAAATAAGGATTTGCGATGAAACGAGTTGTCATGAGTTCGCTGCTTGCAGCAGTCTTGCTTTTTCCCGTGGTCGCCTCAGCTCAGGGGGTGCCCGGAGGCATCGAACGCGGCTCTCGCGAAGGTGAGCGGGCAGCAGGTCCGGTAGGCGGAATCGTTGGAGGAGCCATTGGCGGTGTTGTCGGTGGGGTCAATGGCATACTCGGAATCGATCAGCGGCCTCGTTTTCACAACTATGTGGTCGAGAGGCATCATCCGTCTTATGCGTACGACGGTGACGTACGGGTGGGCGCAGATCTGCCGGGCGATGGCGTTACCTACTATGAGGTTCCGCAGGAATACGGCGCGCGCGATTATCGCTACACCATTGTCAACGGTCGAACGGTCCTTGTCGACCCTCGCACGCACCGCATTGTTGAGGTCGTCGAATAATATTGAGGGCCAGTCGCCATGGCGACTGGCCTCTTGTCCATTACTCCAGCCAATGTTGCGTCAATCAGTTCTTTTTGAGCCGCCTCAAGAGCTCGATCGTGTGGGTTGCTCGTGTTCCGTCGTAAACCATCCCGATCCTACGGCTCCAGGCTACGAACAAGCCGGGCCACCAAGTAGGGTGCGTAAGATTACGCGTGTTTGACGACAATTGAGGCGGATCAGAACGCGAGAACGACCCTCGCAACCAACGCGACGTCGAACGCACCCAACGCCAAAACGGCGACATCAAAGATACGGGTTAAGCCGATCATCGCGTTCCCCATCCACGCTCTGCCCGGTGGGAAGATGCTCCTGTTCGCATCACGGGGTCTAGGCAGATGGTGCCGGCCTTCTGCTCATTCCGGCGGCTGCAACCCGGGCGATCTCAGCCATTCACTCATGTGCGAGCCGGTCTCGGCCTGCCGAGCCCTCCGGATCATTTCCTCCCGCTCGGTGCCATGTGGCAGAGCTTCGGCCTCTGCGCGAAGGCGCTTTGCCTCTTCGGCAAGTCGTATCTCGAGTGGGGAGGTTTGAGGGACGATCCGGCGTCGCGTTACCATGGCCTTTCTCCTTGATGAGCCAATGGAACGTTAGTTCCCCGGTTCCGGTTCCATAAATGAGGCCAAAAAGGAGCTTAGCCGGAAACGAATTGTTCATATGACACAGGGTTGTCTATATTAGGGCAATGACGTCTGTCTGCTTGCGATTGAGGACCGCATTCATGACAAAGCAAAATTGCCTGATCGTCCGCGCCGTAGGAAGACAGTTGGACCTTCAGCGCGGAGAGGCGTCTCGCATTTGCAAAAGGAAACAAGATTGATTGGTGGATCGATCGCGCGGACCTTGGCACGCTTCAAGTCGCAACGAAAGTCCGCCTGACGCCAAAGTAGGAAATACGAAAGGAATCGACGATGACTCAAGCCTCCGGTGGCGAGCAAGCTGAAGGGCAAAGAGCGCCCCTTGGAGCGCGGCAGGGACCGTCGCAGTCGCCTTCCAAAGATGCCGCCATCCTTTGCGTCGATCGCCTCCGCAAGATGACCGTCAAGGTCCCGCTGCCATCGGCTGTCGCTTTCGCGCTCTGAATGTGGATCGCTCGCCGGCGCTGACTGGCCGCAAAAGGGTACGACGTGGCAAGGAAGCTCAAGACGTATAAGACCTTGCTGGGTTTTTTCTACGATCTCGCGATGGCCGCTCGGACGATAAAGGCGGCACTGGAGGTGTGAGGCGCGGGAGCAATTTCGTCCATCAGGGCTCGCTAAAGAAGACGGACGATCCTGGCCTGGTTGCCGCGACAGTTTAGTAGTAACGTCCCGGAATTGAGTGGCCCCTTTGACGCGGACGTAGCTTCCGGGCATTGCAAATGACGGCTTCTAAGAGCCGAAGCGATGCGCAACGAACTTTGCGTACTCTCTTGGATGCGCATCGATGTCCGGCCCTGTCGCTAGGCCGTGAACGCGGCCAGCTGGTTCGAAGTAAAACCGCTTCACAAAACCTGAAACATTCGTTCCTGCCCTGCGTCCTATAGGCCGATCCCTCCCACGCGGGATCGACGGCTACTTCCTCGACAAGCGCTCAACATTGCCGGCGACGAGTTTTCTGTAATGATGAAAAACGTCACTGCAGTCGCCGCCACGGATGAATATCGTACGGGCCTCTGCAGCAGCATCGAGCTTTTCCGTCACCATAAGGAAAATTTCGTCAGCTGTGCCGGCGCCCGCCGCGATCTGGCGCAGGCGCATGTCGATGACCTGAAGGGCATCGGCCATAAGTGTCAGCATCGAATACCAAGCAAGCATGAGAACTCCGGGCCGGACTGAGGATGTTGCGCGGTCGCAAACGAGGCGGAGCGCGCAGATTAAGTCTCTGTGGCAGCCTGGGTTCCTAGCCCCATTTCTAATAGCGACTTCGTCTCTGCCGGCTCGCGTCAGCGATAGGAACGTAATTACCAGCGGCTGCTTGGTCACTATAGGAATCGCAGCATGAAAGGCTTTCGTCTCGCTCTCGCCATGGCAATTGTCCTCCTTCCCTGCGCTGCTTTCGCTCAAGGAGGCGGAGGCGGTAGCGGCGGCGGGTCCGCTGGCGGAAACGCCGGGGGCGCAGCCTCTTCGGGTGCGGGAGGGGCTGCCGCCGTTTGAACGACGGGGAGCGTCGCAATGAGAAGCGAATAAACCCCCGGCAGATACTCTTGATTTTCTTATCCAGCGCTCTGGAGGCGACTACGAGAGGCGAGGTATCGCTGGACGAATTCGCGTGCGCCCACCGCCACGCAACGCGGTTCTCTGCGCGTATTCTCGCAGGAGACTTGCTACGGTGCGAGCGTCGAGGGAGGCACTCAAGGAGGCTCCCGTCCCGCGCTCTGCGTCCTCGTCGGATCAAAGCGACTTTGAACAGTCGGGCCGTCATCCCTCCGACTGTCGAGAGATCTCTCAAGCTTCTGCGCTGCCCGGAAGTCCTCAAGGTGGTGCGTGTTCGGGCTATAAGCGGCCTCTTTCTTGAGGAGATTATAAATTCGCCCGGCCACCAGTTGCAGATTCTTCATCTTGCCCTGCGGCATCGATCTCGCCTTGCAAAGAGCTCGGACAGCGTAGGCCCGGCAGTAGTCGAAAGCGTCTGACCTCTCTGTAAAACGCCCACTCTCGCCTTTAGTTCTGTCGCCAGCTTGAGGGACGCAGGCCTGTTCGGTCGGCATTTAGGCGTGTACTCTTAAACGTCAGCTTTTCCATTGGCTGGTCTAGACGGACACCAAAGGCGGCGCTCAGAGCCTGACGATGGCAACGACCGCAACGGCGCTGGGAGCCTTTCCCAAGCACCTGCAACATTCGTTGCGACCGCCCATGTTCCAAACGTTCAGACGTCACGTTTTCGGACTTGGCTGCGGGGGGCGGGGCGGCTCGAGGAGGATGAGAAGCTGTCGGATTGCTTTGCTGCTGCTGAAGCGCTCCGGGGTCGCCACCCGCACGAGGAACGCACGTACCGATGTTGCTGGAGAAGGCGTTTGGCGAAGCTGCAGAAGGCGTTTTTGCCGCTAAAATCCCCGGGCCCGCGAATTTCTGCAGAGTCGTGTTCCTGAAAAAGCGAACACTCAGCCCCGCGGTTGAAGCGTTCATCGACTGTACGCGGGAAGTTGCGAAATCGCTCGTCCGCGCGCCTTGATCAAACGTATCACCGCTTTTGGCGGAAGTCCTGGGGTGTCCGCTTTCGCGCCGCAATCCAATATGTGGAACTCAGGCAAACTAGGCAAAAACCACGAGCCCGTCCAGCTGGGCAGTTAAGCGTCATACCCGTTACGTGATGTTGGCCAAGGTGGCAGGCAAGGACACCCGGACGGTTGTCAACGCGCTTATCAAGCAGGCCAAGAAGCTACCAAAGGAGCTGTATAAGTCCCTGACCTGGGACCGGGGCAAGGAACTTACGGAGCATCGTCGCTTTACGTTGGCGACCAAAATCGACGTCTATTTTTGCGATCCGCAAAGCCCGTGGCAGCGCGGGTCGAACGAGAACACCAATGGCCTGCCGAGACATTACTTTCCGAAGGGCACCGACTTGTCGGTCCATTCGCAAGTCCATCTGAACAAAGTGGCTCGCCAGCTAAACGAACGACCACGTGAGACCTTGCAATTTGAAACCCCAGCAGAGAGATTTAACGCCTGTGTTGCGTCGACCGGTTGAGCCGGCAGCCTCATAGCGGACCTCGTCGTTCTGTGCGCTTGCTACAGGAGCCCGGTCCTGCTTGCGGCTCGGTTCGTCCGCTTTTTGGGCTCTGACTTGATCTCTCCCTTTCCTTCGCCAACGCGGCAGAACTCCTCAATGTTCCTCGCGCAACGGGAACGAAAGGCCGTGGGAAGACTCAAGCCTTGGAGTAATTCCGGTGGCATGGCAGCGTCAGACGCCGCCGGCAATGAAACGCAGGACATATTCAGTCGTGACCGTGCCCGTCGTCTGCGGGCTTGCGGTGTGAGTTGGGAATGTCCACAGCCCCAGCATCCGCTCGACAACGACGGCCAAGAGTGAAGCCCGCGCGACAAGTCAGCGCTTCGGCGGTCTCCTTGAGCTCTGAGTTGGCATCATCCGCAATCTCGTTCGCGATCGCGATATCGATCCGTGAACGGTTACGAGTGCCATCGACCTACAGCTGTCGAAACGATCTCCATGATATTTTTTGTAAAGCGGCAGGGAAGGTTCCAGAGGCGTTACGGCTGTCCCGATCCGCCCGCGGAGCCATAGACCTGGCCGGTCGCATAGCTTGCGTCTGCCGCGGCAAGCTGCACATAGATCGAGGCGAGCTCGGCCGGCTGGCCGGGACGGCCGAGCGGCGTCATGGCCGCCGAACTTCTCGAGCTTCTCCATCGTGGCCCCACCGGAGACCTGAAGCGGCGTCCAGATCGGGCCCGGCGCGACGCCGTTGACGCGGATGCCCTTGGGGCGAGCTGCTTGGCCAGCGACTTCACGTAGTTCATCGTCGCCGCCTTGGTCTGCGCGTAATCGTAGAGATCCGGCGAGGGATCGTAGGCCTGCTCCGACGTCGTTCCGATGATGCAGGAGCCGGGCTTCAGATGCGGCAGCGCCGCCTTGATGATCCAGAACGGCGCGTAGATGTTGGTCTTCATCGTCGCGTCGAAATCCTCCGACGAGACGTCGAGGATGGAGGCGCGCGTCTGTTGCCGCGCCGGCGTTGTTGACGATGATGTCGAGGCCGCCGAGGCCCTGCACGGCCTGCTCGACCAGCGTCTTGCAGAAGGCTTCGTCGCGCAGATCGCCGGGGATCGCGAAGCCGTCGCGGCCTTCCTTCTTGATCAGAGTCGATCACTTCCTGCGCATCCGGCTCCTCCGCCGACAGATAGTTGATGGCAACATCGGCGCCTTCGCGCGCATACGCGATCGCGGCGGCGCGGCCCATGCCGGAATCGCCACCTGTGATCAGCGCCTTGCGGCCGGCCAGCCGACCGGAGCCCTTGTAGCTGGTCTCACCATGGTCCGGCCGCGGATCCATCTTGCCGGCAAGGCCCGGCCAGGGCTGCGACTGCTTCTTGAACGGCGGCTTTGGGTAGCGGGTGACGGGATCGATCAGGTCCTGCTCAGGCATGGGTGTATTTCCTTTCGCTGCTGGGGAAGCCAGCGAAGCCGCTGCGAGCATTGCGCTCGCGGCCTGGCCTACGTGCCGGCGGGATATATTGCAGCCTTTCTGATACGTCATGAAGGTCTCCGCGAACTCTCGTTTTAACGTGCGGAGATAAGCATCGTTGCTAAAGCGATAAGGACGCCGGAAGGTCGATGTCCCTGATAGACTGGATCACTTGGTCTGCCCAACGCTCGGCGCCTTGCCCAGTTCGCTGGCCATTTCGAGGTGGTGCTTGAGCGCCGGCAGCGCTTTGCCAGCCCAGTCCTTTAAGGCCGCGTTGTCGCCGCCCTTGGGGTAACGCTCGAACAGTGAAACCGCGTCCTCATGCGCGCTAACCTGGTAGGAGTCAAAGTCCGAGCTGAAATTCTTCCCGCTCGCGCTCTTGAGGTCGTCGAGCTTGCTTTGGTGCGAGCTGTCCAGCGCCGTCGGCAGGGATGCACGCGCGTTGCCATCGCCGACAAGGCTCTTGAGTTCGCTGCTGGTCTTGGTGTGGTCGGTTACCATTTGCCGCCCGAAGGATCTCTCCTGCGTGTTGCCCTTCTGCTCGGCGAGCCTGCTCGCCTCAATCTCGAACATGTCGCTGATGGCGACCTCCTTGGCGAAGTCGGCGGTGGTCGGCGCGACGCCGAGCGCCGAATTGGCTCCGGTCTTCTCCCCGAGCGACTGGGCGAGGGCGGGGCCTGCAAGAATTCGCGCAAGCAAAGGCGATGATTGTGCGTTCATGGTCCGGTCTCTCTGTATTGGCGGCGCGCCGCTTGCCGCGAGGCTCTTTGCGCCGATCAACACTGCGTCGGACGGATGTTCCTAATGCGCGGGATTGCGACCCGTGCGTGGATTGACCGGGTTGGTCGGTTTCTGCCGCAGCAGTTTCGGCAGGAATGGTCCGCCGAAGAGGGCGATCGTTCCCCCTGACCTGAGACTCAAATGGTGGTCGGAGGCGTGACCTCAGTGTTCTCGGGTCTTTCCGCCTAGCTCACCGATGGATGATGCCTAATTCAGTCAACTCTTTCGAATACTTCCAGGACATTGCGATCCGCTTGCTTGTAAGCTCTTCAATCGCTTTTAGAAACTCAACGGGCGACCTAATCGTCGCAAACCTCTGGGCGAATTCAAAAGCAAATTGCATGTTAGCTTCTGCTATTTCCAGCAGCTTCGCCTGATAGGCCCGGACGTTTGCCGTGACGGAAGAAAGATCAAACTCGCTCTTTGAATTGTTATCGCTGATCGTCTGTTTGAAATCATCTTGCGCGGCTACCGCCGGATTCTGACCAAGGGAAGCCTCCAGTGGCGAGTCGTTAGGATGCTCCGGCAGCGTTTCAGTCAAGTCTTCAGTAACCGAACTGCTGTTTTGCGGGCTTGTAACAACAGCCTGCTTGGCCCGTGGAGCCTTCGCTGCCATTTTTGGCCTGCGGTCGTGCTTTAACGCCGGCTTACGTTTGTTCATCTGATGCTCCAAGAGGGTTGGGCGACACAATGGTCATTCTTGAGGCAACATACCGCGCAATTTAACGTTCCAAACGCGACCGGTGGCGGACCGTCATCGTGTCGGTCTTTTGCGAGGTCCGCGCCTTCGGAACCGCTCCTTTCAAAGGGAGTTGACGCTCTATGGGAGTTCAAAGTGGCTCGTAGTCGTAACGTCTGGTCTTTCAGTCTAATCGCCGCTAGCGTGCTCGTTGCTGCGTTGGTGATCGCGCTATTGGTTGGCGGAGAGATTTCTGGCCCAAGGGTGGCATTCGTCGGCGCGCCACCCATCGCGGTGCAAAGCACCTTGTTTCAGTTGGATTGATGAGGGGTCGGATGTTCAATCCTTTGATGATGTTGGCCGTCGAAGCAAATGGGGTAATTGCGCAGCGGATGATGAAGCTGATGCTCGGCGGCAGACGTGCGCGGCGCGAAGCCAGGCTAATGGTTAGCGAAAAGGTAGATGCAGCTTTCGACGCAACAGCACGTCTAATGGCTGGTGCTTCCGGCGACGAAATAGTTCATCGGTATCGACAACGTGTAGCGGCGAATGCCAAACGGCTGGCCAAGCTGAATTCAGGCCGGAAACGAAACCGTGTGCTTAAGCGAACAAGAATTCGTCGGAGTAAGCGCCGCGATTGACCAGGTGGCAGATGATATTTGGACTGTTGGTCAACCGGCGACAAGATTGATCAGAAGCGTCTTTTTCAAGCCCCTAATGCGCCGTGCACCATGTTCCGGGATGCTTTGCTATCTCCTCAACGCGTATAACCATGCAGCAAATAGAGCACGTGCCGCACTCGCGACCTTCCACTACATGGATGACGCTTTGCTGTCATGGACCTACTTTTGATGGGCTCGCATAATGCGGTCTCCAACCGTAGTTCAACCTAAGCGGCGCAAGCTGAAAGGTTCGAAATCCGCATAAATTCCGTGATCGGCCATCCTACGCCCCGAATCAGGCGCGCCTTCCGCAGCGCAAACCTTGCCGATTTCCCAAGTGATGGAACGAACCGGTCGAAATCGGTTTTATGAACTGCCGCAATATTGGAGACGGGACTTGGGCTTTCGGCATCAGATCGCGTGTGCTTCGGCGACCTTTGCATTCTCCATGCTTTTGTTGGTGGCGTCTCAGATATTCATCGGCTGGCGATCAGCGCCCAATAAGTTGGAGCAGGTCACCTATATGAAGCGTGGGGGATCTCAGGTCTCCGCACAAATGTATCAAGACGGAATGCCAAGCGGACTTTGACATCGCTTATTTTGGATTGCGTTACCTAATCCAGCGACTTTAGCTCTCTCGAAAGAATTGCTTCAAGTCGGCTGCGCGTCTTCGTTCGGCAGACTGTAAAGTTACGGCTAAGTCTTCGAAACCAAGATTGTCCCTCTCGGTCTTCATGCCACCACCTCGCGGCAAGGCTGAACCTTGCGCATCTCCTCGATGCGGATCAGGCAAAACTCGCGATAAAGGACGTTGATGAGCGCCGACATGACCGAACCCGGTTGTTTGGTCGCGGTATGATCCTAGATAAGCCGAATCCAGGACGGCATCGCCAACGGACAAAGGTTTCGGGGAACCCAAATTGTTTCGTCGAAAGGCAGGCGGCAGCCCTAAGCCCCAAAAGGAGTGAATTTCTTCACAAATCTGATTCTAGTGGGCCTTGAAACCCAAACCAGTGCTGCCCGTGTCCGTCTCTGTGTCGCATACCGCGATTTTCGCGGCGATGGCGCTTGCGACAACGTGCTGTCCGGGCCTTTGGCCGGGCGCCGTCGTTATTTCCAAGGCCGCAAGGCCCAAAAGCGCCGCGCCTGTCTCACTGGCAGGTTTCTAGCCCCCGGCTGCCGCGGCTGACCCGCGACAATGGCCCTAGGAAGCCAAACCAGTGAGCCACCACCATGCTAACCAGCACAGAACGGCCAGCGGATTCCGCTGGTGAGTTTTTGTCACGACTCGCTATCCGCAGCGGGCCAGGCGCCTCCGCAAACTCAGGAAGAGGGCATCGGCCGAAATCGACCGGCTGATCGCCTTCCTGCACGCCTCCGACCCCCAACGTCATGACCGAACTGGAGGATGACATTTCGGCCGACCTTGAGGACGACTGCGACCACGAGGATGACGACCCGGCAGAGGATGACGGGTTACCGGCCTGCTCTCAAGCGGGAATATCGTCGTGCCACTGAAGCCGCGCAGCGATGGGTGAAAGCGCGCCGAGCGCAAGGCAGGTGACGGAAGCTACCGAAACGTGAACGGACAGCGGTGATCGACGATCACCGCTACAGGGGAGTGGTGATCCCGCTCCTCTCAAGAAGAACGGCACCAGCTATAAGCGATCCGCCGAACTGGCAGAAGAAGCTGGCAGCGGGCCGCCAGTGGAGGCGGCCTTAATCGCAATCTCGCACTCAACCACTGCAGCGAGCATTGCCAAGTGATCCGCTAATCTGGTGAACAACTGTCGCTTGGGGTTCCCGCCAAGTCGCGTATCAGCGCGGCATCAGCAGCATCGGTAAGGACATGCTGGCTCAGCCCGCCGACTGGACGGCTGCGTCCAGCGTCGGTGATCGCCAGTCTTCAATCTCACGAGCGGTTTCGATCTGGCGAAGTTTGAGTTCCAGAAGGTCACGTTGCGGACTCGGCTCTGTAAATTCCAGTTTAGCTTCAATGCGCGCCTTTGCTTCGTTCAGCCGTTCATCGACGGTATGAAGCTTGGATTGACGGCTCATGGGAGCTCCTTTCCCTTGAAGGGGGCGGGAGCGCAACCGACGTTCTCATCACCGATAGTTGGCACAGGACAAACTCCATTGCCTGCGACCCTGTACGTTACAATGGAACTACGGCAGTGGTCGGGGATCCGCGACACGGCTCTTATGCCATCGATTGGAATGAGCCATCCATTCGGAAATCGGCTCGCCATCGCGATGCCGGCCTCCGGCCTCCGCGCCGGCCCAAGCCGCCGCAGCCCCGAACAGCAATGCTGCAGCAGCAGAGAAGGCGATGATAATGCTCGCCGCACGAGCTCTCGAGATCGCGCTCTTAGCATTGGCCAACGTTGTCTCTACCCGCCTTTCGGCGTCCGGCGCTGCAAGCCCGGTCAATGCCGTGACCTGCTGAACAAGATAGGTGCGATCCTCGGGGAGAACGCCGCTGTGACTTGAAGCGGTTGCCAGAATTCGCGCTGCTTCAGCGCGCTCGCCCGTAAGATCAACGTTCGGCGGCCGCCGGGGCGCACGGAAGAGATGATCCAGTTCGTAACTTAGAACCGACGGTTCGGTAGCAGAGGGCGGCTGTGTCGTTGCGGACGGACGGTTTGCAGCGCCCGCTACCAACGCGGTCAGAACGGCTCCCATCAAGACCGCGAGCGCCCAGGCAGAAACGCCATGTAATCCATCGCGAGTCTCGATGTCGTCGGTCGCGGAAGCGTAGGGTGGCCGCACGCGCCCGGCAAAATACCCGCCGCAGCCAAAACTGATAAGGGATTGGAAGATCAGGTAGACACCCGACAACAGCCATAGGGCAACGGACGCATCTCTCCAGGTTGGCGCAGCGGAGGCCATGCCAAGTCCGAGCGCCGTTCCAAAGGAGATCAGGATCAAAGACATTGCCGTAGCGACGAAGGCGCCGACGACGATGGGCGTCCACTGCAACCCCCACGGCCTGGTTAGGCCGGCTGCGGGGAGAGTCTCGGTTTCGGTCCGGGAGAGCGGTTCAATTGCCATGGCGTCTTACCGAAGCCCGAGTAGAGACAAGATGAACATGACGACTACGATCAGGCCAACGAGATAGATGATTCCATTCATGCGAAGTCCTCCTCTTCGCGACTTCAATGCCAGGCACGCGTGCGGGTTCCTTGCTGGCCCACGATCTACCGCCTGCAAACCAAACGAAAAGCCGCGTTTCCGGACAAGGCAACGCGGCCGACAAGTAAGCGCCTACCGCCTTGTTCGCTGTCCGGTGTGAATGCTGATCAATAGTGCCCCCATCGGCGCCGTCGGGACCCGTTCAAGCCATTGATTTCGCTAAATGGGATGATGGGACTCCCACGCCGATCATGGTCGAGACCCCGCGCCGAAACACAGTTCGCTGCTTGCAGCAGTCTTGCTGTTTCCCGCGGCGGCCTCAGCTCAGGGCGTACCCGGAGGCATCGCACGCGCTCTCGCGAAGGTGAGCGGGCAGCAGGCCCGGTTGGCGGAATCGTTGGGGGAGCCATTGGCGGTGTTGTCGGTGGGGTAAATGGCATACTCGGGATCGATCAGCGGCCTCGTTTTCATAGCTATGTGGTCGAGAGGCATCACCCGTCCTATGCGTACGACGGCGACGTGCGGGAGGGCGCAGATCTGCCCGGCGTTGGCGTGACCTACTATGACGTTCCGCAGGAATATGGCGTGCGCGATTATCGCTACACCGTCGTCAACGGCCGAACGGTTCTTGTCGATCCTCGCACGCACCGCATCGTTGAAGTCGTCGAATAAGACTGAGGGCCAGTCGCTATGGCGACTGGCCCCTTGTCGATTGCTCCGGCCAATGTCGCGGAGGATATAGCCGAGCGACTGCGGAAAGTGACGGTGGAGGCCGCTACGCTCGCTCCTGGCAGCCTTCGTGCTGGGAGTTTGGTTTTCGCCCGCCGGCGTTGACGTGGCTTGATCAGGTGCGCGCGGCACCCGCCGTGTCGGCCATCTTTGCGCGCCGGGCCCCATCGGCTTCGGTGCGCCAGTCGTGGTGTCGCGCGGGGTCTGGTGTTCCATCTCAGCGCTCAGCTCGCCCCCAGCAGGATCGCGATGGCCGAGATCCAGAGCCAGTGCTGCAGGAAGCCGTCGCAATCCGAGAATGCGGCGAACCTTCCAGACAATCCGAAGCATCCGAGCGTTGGCGTCCTGCCCGACTACATTCCCGACGTCGAAGGTATCATCGAGGAGATTGAGGGGCCCGCCCGGAAAGATGCGGCAGTGATGCGCGGCCTCGCGTACGATGCCGGGCTGACTTTCTAGCGTCGCTTGGTTGAGCGAGATTTTGCAGCTCCCGATTGTACGGCGAGCGGTTGACCGGCCGGAGTGATATGCCTTCAGGCTTGTTCAAGGGGCTAACCAAGAAGTAGGAACGTCTCCAGTTTCCTGATGGTCCGGAGTAGTCCGATGAACATGCGTATCGACGAAGCCGTCGCGGCCCACGCCTATGAGCTTTGGGAAAGGTGGGAAGCCTCAGGGGCGAGGTGAAGATTTCTGGCGCTTCGCAGAGCAGGAATTGCTCAACGAGGATAAATGCTCCCCTCTACGAACTCCCGACACACTTTAACTCATAAGGCAAAGTCGTGGAAATAGATCGCGAGGATTATCGCGACACTGAAGATGATGTTTCCGATGAACTGGCCGATCACTTTTCTTACGCCCTTGATTTCTTCGCGATCTTCTTGACGGTTATGAACTGTCCGCCGTTTTTGTTACGCTTGGTCGAAGTCGGCGTCAGCGGCTTCTTCAACCGCGCGCTTCTTCACCGCGCCTTGACGTTACGTGCGTTGTCCGGCGGGTTTGTTGACTGCCACGGGGGACGATCCCCCAATTTCACCTACAACTTTCGTATTCCCTGAACAACAGCGGAACTATCTTGACGTTCGCAAGTTGGATGGGAAACACAGGAGGAAATCATGGGTTTTGGAAGAGGCGCACTGCTTTGGATGCTCGGCATCCCCCTCCCGATAATCCTTTTGCTTGCACTGTTCTGGCATCACTAGGGCGGATGTACCCCTAGTGCACTTCGAAGGCCCTTGGTCTCGACCGAGGGCCTTCTTGCGTTGAACGACGTCTTTAATCCAACCTAGCATCCGGCCACGCAGACTTCTGAGACTGAGTGGGTGTTGAGGAAGGCCGACGCCGCGTGACAAGGAGATGCGCATGACATTGCTCAGTTAGCGCGAAACATCCCAGCCCTCGGGAGAGACTGGTCGCGCCCATTGGTCCGGCCACGCTAATTCTCTCGAGATGGCATCCTGTCGCAGAGTTCCGGAATTAACCTGAAGTTGTGGCATCAAGCTTAATTCACGAGTGCGATTGCCAGCCTGAAGGCGCTCGCTAGGATCTGCGGACCGGACATTGCACCGTCCGGGACCCTATGGTGAAGTTCGGCGCGCCCATCATACTCGGCGTGTCGGCTTCGCTTCACCGTCGCAATGGTACGAGTTGATAGATGAACCGGATGATCAGCCGCTGTCCGTCGTCAGAGAATTTGAGACTGGTCAGGCTTTTCGCGAAGGGAAGCTCTGGCTCATCAGGGGTTAGAGTTTAAGCGGCCTGCAGTCGATGCTGCAAGCGGCGGTTTGCGATGGTCTGTCGTTTGATGCGCTGGCGTTCGGTCAGTATCATGTCGGCTCTGCCGAAGTAGGCGTCGGCGGGTGTGAGGTTTTCGATACTCTCGTGATAGCGGACGTTGTTGTAGTGCTCGACGAAGGCGCCGATCTGCCGTTCGCGGTCGCCAGGCAGATAATAGTTGTCGAGCAGGATGCGGTTCTTCAGGGTCTGGTGCCAGCGCTCGATCTTACCCTGGGTCTGGGGATGATACGGAGCGCCGCGCACATGCTGCATGTCTTTGCCTCTGAGCCACGTGGCCAGATCGTCCGCGACGTAACTCGATCCGTTGTCGCTCAGAAGCCGCGGTCGCTGCGTGACGGTGATGTGGTCGAGGCCGGAAGTTGCGAGTGCCTGATCGAGCGTGGCCGTGACGTCGGAGGTGCACATGGTGGGACCAAGCCTCCAAGCCACGATGTAACGCGAGAAGTCGTCGAGCACGGTGGACAGATAGTACCATCCCCAACCGGTGATCTTGAGGTAGGTGAAGTCGGTCTGCCAAAGTTGGTTGATGGCGGCGGTCGTGTCCTTGAACTCGTCCGCCGCCTTGATCACCACATAGGCCGGGCTGGTGATGAGATCGTACGCCTTCAGCAGCCGATAGACTGAAGCCTCCGAGACAAAATACTTCCGCTGGTCGGTGAACCGCACGGCCAGCTCTCGCGGCGACAGCTCTGGCAGTTCCAGCGCCAGATCGATGATCTGGCGGCGGACATCGTCCGGGATGCGGTTCCAGACCCGGTCCGGCCTCGACCGATGATCGGCCAGTGCTTCAACGCCGCCCTCACAGTAACGATCATACCAGCGATAGAACGTGGCTCGCGGTATGCCGAGCTTGTCCAGCGTGCGCTTGGCCGGCAGGTGCGACTGCTCGACCAGCTCGATGATCTCGGCCTTCTCAGACGCAGGATATCTCATGCCTCGTCCTCCCCATCCCCGTTCGTGCTTTTTTTAAGCAGGCGGTTCTCCAGGGTGAGGTCGGCCACTACTTCCTTCAAGGCGATCGCTTCTCGACGAAGATCTTTCACCTCGCCGGAGGTCGCGGCACGGGCCGTGTCGCCTGCCAAGCGGCGCTTGCCGGCCTCGAGGAACTCCTTCGACCAGCCGTAGTACATCGAAGCCGCGATGCCCTCACGGCGGCACAGCTCGGAGATGTTCTCCTCACCGCGCAACCCCTCCAGTACGATGCGGATCTTCTCCTCAGCCGAATACTGCCGGCGGGTCTGACGCCGAATCTCCTTCAGCACTTGCTCTGCCGGCGCTCTGCCGGGCCCGGATTTCTGTTTCATCTTCGCTCCTTGCGGCTACGATGAACCAGAAATCCTCCCTTCCGGAAGTCCCTCAATTGGTCTCACAGGTGCTGACGGGGAACAATCAGCCGCTCGCTCTTATCGAGATGCGTCGGCAAATTACAACTCTGCGGTCGCGGCATTCAGAAAATCTTCTTGTCACCTATCTCTTGAACTCATTCTTGATCAAGGTTGCGTCTCTGACTAAGCCGGAGAACGCCGCCCACGCGGAATCGTTGCGAGACGCTTTCAACAGCACGCTGGCAGAGGTTAAGAAAAGCTTAGCGCGAAATAACCGCAAGTCAGCACCGTAAAGTTAAAGTCCAGCTCAAGTTACCAGTAGCCACGGAAGAGCCTGCGCGTCCCCACGTTGCTCCGGCTTCACTGCAGCCCGGAGGGACGCTCTCTTCCTCCGCCGGTTGGAGGGGCCAAGAAGATGCCGTGTTCCACTCTGATGCCGACCGTTTCAAAAGTGCAAGGCTGAAGAGTGCCGCCGTATGGGCGCGCAAGCCGGGAATGAAGATGACAACCGATCTTGGTTGCGTTGCCCGTCGGCAGCCAAGAGACAAATTGAGGGTCTTCGCGGAGGGAGGATTTCTCATTCTTCGTAGCCGCAAGGAGCAAAAATGAAACAGAAACCCGGCCGGCTAGAGCACCGGCAGAGCGGGTACCGAGCCAAGTCAGCGGAGGGAGAGGTGCGGCACCCCTTTTTCAAAGGGCTCCGAGAGGATATATCGGCCGACGGGATGCGGGCCCATTGATGCGAGGCCGAAGAAATTATCGCATGTGAATTTCGGAACCGGCTAAACTGTGCGTTATTCCTTTGGAACCCACCAACTAACGCCAAGTTGAGGTTGCATCGGAGAAGAGCAAATGAGCAAGGTGTCATCCCGGGCGATCCATCCGGCCTCCATCGCGCAAATCGCAGGCCATCCGATTCATCCGATGCTGGTGCCGATGCCCATCGTATGCTTCCTCGGCGCGCTGCTGACTGACATCGCCTATGTCGTCAGCGCCGAGATCATGTGGGCGAATTTTTCGGCCTGGCTTCTGGTCGTCGGCGTCATCTTCGGCGTGCTGGCGGCCATCGCGGGCCTGACCGATTTCGTCGGCGATCGCCTGGTGCGGGCGCAGTCGCCGGCGTGGCCGCATCTGATCGGCAACGCCATTGTGCTGATCCTGGCGATCGTCAATGCGCTGATCCACACTCGTGATGCCTGGACCTCGGTGTGGCCGACCGGGCTCATTCTTTCAGTGATCACTGTGCTCATCTTGCCGATCACGGGCTGGCTCGGCTGGGCCATGGTGTATCGCCACGGCGTAGGGGTTGCGCGATGAAATCCTCGATTGCTCGCGTGCTGCTGTGTTCTTCGCTGCTATGCCTCGCCGGTTGCAGTGACGGCAGCGGAGATCCGAAGGGGCAGATCGGCGCGAACCCGGTGCTCCCCGACATCCAGCAATATCTGTTGCCGCCGATGCACATCGCCCGCATTGTCGGCTGGAAGAAGGACGAAACGCCAACTGTCGCGCAGGGCTTGCAAGCCAAGGCCTTCGCGACAGGCTTGCAGCATCCGCGATCCCTCTACGTGCTTCCCAATGGCGACGTGCTGGTGGTGGAATCCAAAGCGCCGAAGGCCGCTGCAATCAGGCGCCCCAAGGAGATCGTGATGGGATACATCGAGTCCTGGGCGACCTCCGGCGGCGATACCGGCGAGAGCAACCGCATCACGCTCTTGCGCGACACCAATGGCGACGGCGTGCCTGACATCCAGAGCGTCTTCCTCGACCATCTCAACTCACCGTTCGGCGTCGCGCTGGTCGGCAACGACTTCTATGTCGCTAACACCAACGCGATCGTCAGATATCCCTACACGGAAGGCGACACCAAAATCACCGCGCCGGGCGCGGTACTGGCGCCGCTCCCGGGCGGTCCGATCGACCATCACTGGACCAAGAGCTTGGTCGCGAGCCCGGACGGCTCAAAGCTCTATGCCGGCGTCGGCTCCAACAGCAACATCACCGAGAACGGCATGGAGGCCGAGCACAATCGAGCAGACATCCTCGAAATTGATCGTGCCAGCGGCCGCTGGCGCATTTTCGCAAGCGGCTTGCGCAATCCCAACGGCCTCAGTTTCGAGCCGCAGACGGGCGCGCTGTGGGCGGTGGTGAACGAGCGCGATGAGCTCGGTCCCGATCTCGTCCCCGACTACATGACGTCGGTGAAGGACGGCGGCTTCTATGGCTGGCCCTACAGCTATTACGGCCAGCACGTCGATCCCCGCGTGAAACCGGAGCGGCCGGACCTGGTCGCCAAGGCGATCGTGCCCGATTACGCACTGAGCTCGCATGTTGCGCCGCTCGGGCTTGCCTTCGCTACCGGCAACAGCCTGCCGAGCGCCTATCGCGGAGGTGCCTTCGTCGGCGAGCACGGCAGTTGGAACAGGCAGGTTCTGAACGGCTACAAGGTCGTGTACGTTCCGTTTACGGACGGCAAGCCGAGCGGACCGGCGCAGGACGTCGTCACCGGCTTCCTCGACAATAACAACCACGCGCGCGGCCGTCCGGTCGGCGTCGCCGTCGACAAGACCGGTGCGCTACTGGTCGCCGACGACAGCGGCAATACCGTCTGGCGTGTGACCGCCGCGCACCCGCAGGTCACGCAGCGATAGATCCTGGAAACTCGAGGAGTTGGACAATGGGCCTTGCTCAATACGCGATCGTGCCGGTTCAGAACGAATGGGGCGTGCTGCACGACGGCAGCGTCAAGGGAAAATACGCCACCAAGGAATCAGCATTTAAATCGGCCGTGGCCGCCGCTTCACTGGCGCTTCGCCAGGGCCATGAGGTTCATGTCAGCGTGCCCGGCCGCGAAGCGGGCGAGACGGCGCTTGGTAGCTGAAGGCAATCATCGGCTGTGAATGCTGATCGAATAGCGACCCCCCATCGGCGCCGTCGGGCCTCGACGATGGAAAGAAGCGGTCGGCCCAGTCATAACCGTTCTTGGTGAAGCTGCGGTGCGTTGGTCGTCCCGACACACCATCAGGCGGTAGCCATCGTGCTTGATCTCGGAAGCAGGGGCCGGACGGCGCGCTCGCGGCAGGCAGGGCGGGATGAAGCCGCGCGCGGTCATGGCTTGTCGCGCTTGTTCATGTCGCTACAGGCCGCCGCCAGCACTTGCGGTCCGTGCTTCGCCTTGAACGCCAGCCACGCGCCTTGAAGTCCTGCATAGCCTCGAGGAGGCTGGCGGCGCTGCCGAACGGCGGGCCGGGGATATGGGCTTGGATGTGCCAGAGCCAAACACCGGGGTTGCGCTCGCTGGCGAAGCGGATACGGCCGATGTGCTGCCCATCGTCGTGGACGCGGTAGTCGGTCAAGCCGATCATCCGCAGGGTCAGCATGGTTGTAGCATCTCGCCCACGCCGGAGGAGCGCAGTTCGCCGAAGGTAATTTTGACCGGGTAGGGGATCATGGCACCGGGTACGTTCGAGCCATCGCGTGCTCAACTTCGTCGGCAAGCGGGTTCTTCAGATGCTGAGCCAACCGGTCGCACATTTCCCGCTGCCGCATCTTTGCGGAGCTTTTCCAAACTGGTTTGATAATCCTTCACCGTAAAATCCCTCCCGTGACCCTAGCCCAGTTTTCGCGTCGCGGTAGCGCTTCTAGGCCGCACGACGTCCGACGACCGCAGCCGCATGTGAAGGCTGATCGAATAGTGACCCCGTCGGCGCCGTCAGGCTCAAGCCATTGATTTCGCTAAATGAGATGATGGGACCCCACGCCGATCGTGGTCGGGCCCCTGCGCCGAAACACAGCCAAGGGATTTCGGCGCCTGGGTGCACTTTTGAACTTACGGCGGTCCCGATCTCAAAAAGAATTCGAGCTCGCTTATTTTGAGCCACGGAGAGGATGTGGTCCTCTACCGCTTGGCTGGCGGGCCACTCTTGTTTCCAGGCAAGCCCTTTACGTTGGAGGAGTCCTGCTCCTGAACCGAGAGATTTTGCGAAGCTGAGCCTACGGTCCCTGTTTGGGCGGCGGGACCGTTCTTGTTGCCCGGAGCGCCGCTAATCCCCGCTCCTGAATTCTGCGCGCTGGGGGCTGTGCCGACTCCCGTCGCCGACGAAGTCGCGCGGCCTGGCTTGCCGGGCGGGTGGGCGGCTGCGCCGGTCTTCTCTTGATCGCCGACGTATCCGGAGGCACCGGAATTGTGGGTCTTTACGCCTTTATCCGCCTCGTTCTGAAGATTCTGATTGGGTGTGGGTTGTTGGGCCAACGCCGGTCCTACGGCGATCGCAGCAACGACACACATCGCTACCGTCAATGTCCTCATGAGTATGCTCCTTTGTTGCCCCGTCTGGCTCAACGCGCGGCCGGCTCCGCCTATCCGTCAAGATGACAAATAATGGCCAAGCTCATGCGGCGCTCATGAGCCGGATCGCCGACGTTAGCGCCCGGCAATGGTACTCTTCGCCGGCCGGCCCAAGGGGCGGTGAAACTCCCGGCGGCCGCCTTCGCCGGGTGTTAGGCCGGTGAAGTCCAAGAAGGATCGGATTCACAGTCTCCACCGAGTACCACGCCTCGCCGTCGAATGGTGAAGTGCCGCTCGCCACTGTCTGTCACACCGCCGATTATTCACGCTGGCGGGACTTTGAGACGAAGCCGCAGTGAACGCAATCGCTGCGGCCCGCCATGTATGTTGCGGCACATTTTCGAGCGTGGGGAGTTGTAGGGTTGCTCAGTACAGGAGCGGTTCGACTACCGAACGGCTGACGCGACTGAGGGACCGCGCCCGAAAGGATTAGCCATGACAAGATCGAGACGCTTTATTGCTACACTTATCGCTGTCGGATTTGTGACATCGCCATTCGCTGCAAGTGCACAGACATCCGCGACGTCTGCGGCGGGCGCATCAAGCAACACGAGCGGAAGCTCAGGAGCGCCGGCAACGCAAGGCACAACTTATGGAAGCTCCGGACAGACTGTCGGGACCGTTACGGCTCCGTCGATCGGAACGTCAAACCAACCCTCGGTCGGCGTGACCAACTCAGTCCCCGCCTGGAACAACACGACCGCTCCGGCCAAGTAGCAACCACGCAATTGCCGTTGTGGTCAGTGGCCGCTTCATTTCCCCGTTGTACACCTCGAGCCCGGGTCACCTCATGGGTGCCGGGGCTTGTGGTTGCTTACAGGCGGAGAAGCCTTTGAGGACCGTTCTGGTGGCGGTACCGAGTTGACTTGCTTTAGCGTTGTTGTTGGACCGCGTCTTTGGTGTATTTGTCGTAATTGTCGAAGGCCTTCACCAGACTGGCGGAGACTTGCGATGTCATTTCGTTGAAGCCGTCGTTAAGTGGGTCTTCAACAGCTTGGCGGTGGTGTTCGCAATCCGCATCGATGTAAGTTGGCCTTCTCATACGGCTCTCCTCGGTGGTAGCCATCAGGTCCAGTGCCTGCGGCTCGACCATCTTGGAAACTTTCTCGCGCTACTTCCTGATAGGAGATTATCTTGATTCGTAACTGTTGCTGGCGGCCACTACGTTACACATCAGCACCAGCGGCGCGGCTGTATTTCGACCAACGCGCAAGTTTTTGTGCGTAACGTGTCGAACGGTCAAGACAGCGTTTTACGTACCACGTTGTACTTTCTTCGTCCGGATGGGAGTGTTGCGCCCACGATCGGGTCGGTTGAGTTAAATGGCACGACCGCCGTCGGCTTCACTCAGCCGACCGACCTCAATCTGGACTTCAAAACTTGATCGCACACGCGCCGGTGCTTACCGCACAAAATCTCCAATCAGCTGCGAGCAGCTCATGGACAGCCGGTGAGCTCGCGAAGCGCCCCGACAACCTCTCCGGCGCTATATGGTTTGGGAAGGAAACGACTACCGCGCGGCAAATGATCTTCCGTAACGTTGGACAGTCCGGACGTTGCCACGATATGGATTGGTGGCCAGCGATCCCTTACAGCTGCGGCCAGTTTAATGCCGTCCATGGATCCCGGCATTTGAACGTCGGTGAAGACAACAGTGATGTCTAGTCGGCTCTCTAGAATGGCAATGGCTTCGTCGGCATTTTGTGCTTCCACAACATCGAAACCGACATCCCTAACTATATCCATCGCATGCATGCGGACCAGTAATTCGTCCTCAACGATCAGCACAACGGGGCGTTTTTTATTGGGTTCTAGCACGAAACGCTCCTCCGATGAGGCTTAAGCGCTTGAACTAACGATAGTTCCGCTCGACATGGCCCGATTGTGTAGGCTACGCTTCACACGGGACCATCTTTGAGCCAGCTTGATGAACAGCGATTTCGCGGCTGACATCGGCGCTATACAGCGTATCGATGGAGTGGCCCGGATCCTCGAAATTGTGTGCCGTTCGACCGGCATGGGCTATGCCGCCGTCGCGAGGGTGACGGACGGCCGATGGATTTGTTGTGCGGTCCGGGACGAGATTGAGTTTGGCCTTAAACCGGGCGGAGAGTTGGTCGTCGAAACAACCATCTGTCATGAAATTCGAAAGAGCTTGGAAGCCGTCGCCATCGATCATGTGGCCGACGACGAAGTATTCTGCGGACTCACACCCCGGCTCACTACGGGTTTCAAAGCTACATTTCGGTTCCGATATTGCTGTGCAACGGAACTTTCTTCGGCACTCTGTGCGCGATTGATCCGCGTCCCGCACGGGTGAATAATGTTTGCAGAGCTGATCGCGAGCCATCTCAACGCGATAGATCGACTGAAACAAAGCCAAGCGACCTTATTGGGCGAACGCCAGACGTCGGAATTGCGTGAGCAGTTTATTTCAGCGCTCGGCCACGACATGCGAAATCCCCTAGCGTCAGTTGCCGCTGGCCTAAGAATGATAGCGAAAGCGAAATCGCTGGAAGATGCAATCGGAGTAGCAGGCATGATGCAAGGCAGCGTCAACCGGATGTCCCTACTAATCAATGATGTCCTCGACTTTGCGCGCGGCCGTTTAGGCGGTGGACTAAGGTTGAACTGGAACAACAAGGAGCCGCTCGAGCAGATGCTTAGTCAGGTGGTAGCGGAACTTCGCTCTTCTCGTTCGGATAGAAAGATTGAGACCCATTTCAATCTGACGCAGCCGATAAATTGTGCTTCTCATCGCTTAGCCCAGCTGTTCTCAAATCTGGTCGGCAACGCCATAACTCACGGAGCGCCGGCAGCCCAATTGTCACCCGGGCCACAACCAAAAATGGACGTTCCAATTATCGGTCGCGAACGCTGGCGACCCCATCCCTCCCGCTGTTATGGCTCAACTGTTTCAGGCGTATTTTCGGGGAAATGTCATACGATCCCTACCAGGGCTGGGTCTGGGGTTATTCATCGCCTCCGAGATTGCCCGTGCGCACAACGGCACGCTCGAAGCAAGCTCGACCGCCGACTAGACACGCTTCACGTTTCGAATGCCGACAGCGTGATGGCCTCCGCGTAAAAAAAAGCGGAAGTGTGCCCTTGTGACAGAACTCCGAAAGTAACCACAACGGAATGGCAGCTATCGTAGCGTTCTATTTATCGGTGAAGAACGTCAACAGGACTTTCCCTTTTTCTCCGATAAGGCAGAGGAAGGTTCGGCGCGTGTCTTTTTTTCCTTTTTCAAGATAGGCATCACCGATGATGATCGTTTTGACAGGTGTATCCTCAACCTTCGTGTTGGCCTTTGCGACAGTCATTCCATCCATGTCGAGCGTTATGTCTTTAATGGAAGGATTGCGCTCTCGCAGAGCAATCAACCCTGTTGACCGGCACGCTTCTAATTCCGGGTTTGCTACTTGAGCTGCAGCGGGGAGAACAGAACTACCGATTAGCAAGATCGCGAAAGCCAAGCCGGAATGTGTTTGCCTCATTGTACCTCCAAAATGCATTAAGGCCGCCGGCGAACCGAACGGCCTAATTGGTGACACTTGTCCATCACGCACAGAACAAAGCCCCACCTAATCGATAGTTCCGTGCGGCGGTCTGACGAAACATTCCCGCGTCGTCCGTTGCCGTTGATAGAATTAGTCGGGGGAATTCGGCATGGACGATGGAAGGGAAGCGGTCGGCCCGTTATGTCCGCCCTTGGTAAGGCAGCGTATGCGCGTGCCGGCTGCCCGCCGCATCAAAGGCATTGCAACGATCCTCCGGCCCCAGGACGGGTGCCTTGTGACATGGCTGACCGTTTCCGAGATCGAGCCGACCTCGACGCCGTCATACTTCACGCGACAGGAGGGCGGCCTTTCATTGTCCTTACGCAGGAAAAGCCGACGAGCTCATCGAGGGCCGTGCAATTGGCATTGCTCAGGAGAACCTGACGTGATGCGAGCAACGGAAGTCGCCAGAAAGGCCCCAAAAGTCTGACCAACGGCGATACCGGGTATCGCCTTCCCATTCTTCGGCCCAGACAAGACCAGGGCGACATTGCGCCACTGTTCCCACCGGACGAAGTCCCCGGTTTTTCCGGTTTAGGTTGCGTTCGGATACCTAACGCATTGGGTATCGCCTTTCCACCGCTCGGGCCAGACAAGTCCGGAGGGACTGTCAAAGCGCCAGACGTGGAGACTGACGACGTGCAGCCCGACGGAGAACATCCTGAGACGGTTTGACTTGATCACTACCCGGTGTCGTCGTCCGCGTCGAGGCGGTGGCGATGACGCGGTGATGGGCGCGTGTTTGTGACGCTCGCGCGCTTAACGGGGTGATGACTGTGAATACTGATCGAATAGTGACCCCCCATCGGCGCCGTCGGGAACCCATCAAGCCATTGATTTCGATAAAATGGGGGTGGTGGGACCCCCACGCCGATCATGATCGAGACCCCACGCCGAAACACACCTGGCAGAACTTTCGGATTTCGGGAGGGCCGACGAGCGGTATGACGGCGTCGTAGTCTCTCTCACGCATCCGGACGAGGCCGGCGCCAAGTCGCTCCATCGGAACGATGGCTGCCCTTCCGGCGATGAGATGCGAGCCGAACGCGGCCAACAGCATCGGCAGCGAGCCCGTCGATAGGATAGCCACGAAGCCGACCCACTCTTCCCTGATGTCGGCAGAGAGATCTGGAACAAAGGCGATATCGCCTGGATGTGGAGGGCCGATGTTGATGGGGTAATCTTTTCGAGGTCGGGAATGGTGAGATTGGAGGTGAACCAGGCGGGCACGCTGCTTTCCTTCCCGCGCAAAGGTGGCACTGGTTCATTTGTTCCCGCCGGAAGGTATCGGATCGCCTCGGAATTCCCGAGCCCGTTGCCAAAGGCGTCCAGCGTCTGCTCCGGATTGCTCGAAGCTTCAAGGGCTCCATTGAGGGCTCTCGCGACCGCGCGTGCGGAGCCAATTCCTGTTCATTTTCGTACTCGAACTGATCAGGAGAGAAGACGAGAAGCGCCATCGCGCCGGACACCAGCGCGCTCAGGATCATCAAAGTGATCGGAGGCAGCAGCCTTTGCCGAAAGGAAAAGTCATTCCAGATCTTCTGCAATTCGTGCTCCTTCGGTCGGTTCGCCCGACGTCCCGCTCAGATTTTTTGAACCATTACAGTGCTCGCCACGTTCTCCACAACTGGAGGAAGCGACAATGTGCTAATGAGGACCAGATCAACATGCGGGTACTGATCGTCGACGACCATCCCGTTGTCGTGACCGGCTGCCGGGCTCTGTTCACGTCGGACCCTTCCGTCGAGATCCTGGAGGCTTCCGATGCAAAGGACGGCCACCGTGCGTACTTGCAGAAGCATCCGGACGTCACCGTGGTTGACGTGAGCCTTCCCGACCTTACCGGCTTCGAGTTGACCCGGCGAATCCGCAGGGATGATCCGACCGCCAAAATAGTCATGTTCAGCGTGAGTGAGGATCCGGCGTTCGTGGTGCGCGCTGTGGAGATGGGTATTCAGGGACATGTCTCAAAGAGCGATGATCCCCGGCTCCTGGCCAAGGCCATCCGGAAGGTTGCAGCCGGGGAGCGCTTCCTCTCACCGCGTCTGGCGGAAGCGACGACCTTCGCGGGCGCGGCGATCAAGGCCAGTCCTTTGACGCAGATGAGCCCACGCGAACTCGAGATCCTGAGGCTTTTGGGGCGTGGCGACCGCATCTCAGAAGTCGCGTCCGAACTCGGCATCTCCTATAAAACCGTTGCCAACACGACCTCCATGCTGAAGTTCAAACTTGGCGCTAAAAATCACTCCGACCTCGTCCGGATTGCAGTCGAGATCGATTTGCACCGGTAAAGGGTCGTCGACTGGGATCCTGTTTTTCGGCAGTTTTCGCGTAATAGCGACACCGGAGAGAGTCCTGCTCACCAAATGCCATCATTCGTTGTGCTTGAAAATCGAATTCTCTGACAGTTTTAAGGTCGGCCGGAGGGCATTCTACGGGATAAAATGGCTCTTGAAGAGCAGTGCTTCACCTCCTCGATTCCAAAATCGGGATCACCAGCAATCACCTTAAAGTCGCAGCACCCCTGCGCACTTGGAGCGGTACGACCTCTGACGGACGGCTAAGAGGGCGAGCCATATCGAGCTATCCCGACGAACTGATTGAATTCATCGTCAGAAGCTTCCGCACGACCCCATTTGGACAATTTGGAACGCGATAGGCCGAGCGGAGTTACTTCGCCGCTTCTCATGTTGTGTTGCGAGGCCGAGCGAAGGAAGCCCATGCGACGCGTTCGACTTGTGATAGCAGATCGACGTCCCATTGTTCTGCAGGGTTTTGCATCGCTGCTCGGAGCGCAGCCCGATTTCGAAGTGGTTGCGTGCTGTCTTGATGGAGCTAGTTGCCTTGCGGCCATTCGCAGTTTGACGCCCGATGTGGTGTTACTGGAGGACGGATTCACCGACGTAACCGCCTCCGACATCCTCGCCGTCGTGGACGACGAAGCCCTTTCCTCCCGGCTGGTGTTCTTCACTGCTACTGTCGCCTGCGGCGATCTTGCCACGGCACTGGCGACCGGTGCTTGCGGCGCGATTTCGATGAACGCCAAACCAGAAGCGCTGGTGCAGTCCCTGAGGCTGGAAAAACCGGGGTCAGACCTGGCGAGGGTCGGTAACGAAGCTAATGGAATCGCCTCGTTCGGCAATAACGTTCTGGCGGTTTTGACCGTCAACGAGCGGACGATCATGGATCTCGTCGCCGAAGGTTTGTCGGACAGTGAAATTGCTCGGGTGCTCGGTGTCTCTCTGGAGATCGTCAGGATTCACATCGACCACGCACGACAGAAGCTCGGAATCAACAGCCGGACGGAGCTCGCTGCGCTGGCACGGTCGCGCCGTTATGGCGCGATGAGTATCCTGGCAGCTGCGATCCTGGCAGCGTTGGACGATTCGCCCGGTCACGCCGCAACCGAAAGTTTCACGGTCATGGCCGCAAACGGCTGCGCGGAAGTCATCATTAAAATCAGCCGCAAGGAAGCAGTATCAGGTGGCACCCGGGCCAAAGGCGCGAGCAAGGACCGCGCCGGCGCCGCAACTGGGACGTCATCGCCGACCGGCAAACTCGTCGACCCCGTGGTCGAGATTGCCGCGAGCCAATTTGCGCAGGCAGCACTGGACGCGCCGAGGTCGGGTTCGAGCAGCTACAGTATCTTCATGGTTGCAGCTTTCGCCGCCTTGATCTACGAGCTCGATGGTGCCAACCACGCCGTGCAGGCGTTCGATTTTGGCGATGACATCGTCACTTCATCGACCGCAAGCGACGCCAACGGACTGGCATCCGCACTTCCCGGCTTCGCAAATTTCGGCGGCACGGCCGTGTACGATGGGGCGTTCGCATTCGAGTTCGCCCAAGGCGATACAATCGCCACAGACGGCGGCGAGCTTTATGTCGGCAATGCCCATGCGGAGGATGGCGGCAGTGACCGAGAAATTCCTATTCCCCGAGGTTCCGGGACCGTTGATGTTGTTGCGGCGGCCGCGAACGAAGCCTCGCAGCATGGCCCAACCCAGACAGGCCGGGATAACGGGTCAAATCAGGGTCGCTCGCAATCTGATTTGCGCGCTTCCGACAACAGCTCCGAAGCCGCTAAGCCTGAGGTTCCGGGAGACGATTTAAATCACGGTCAATCGCAGAAGGCCCTACATGAGTCCGACCACAGCTCCGGAGCCGCCAAGGGGCGCGCCAAGCATGAGGCCGCGGGAGACGATTTAAATCACGGTCAATCGCAGAAAGCCCTGCATGAGTCCGACAACGGCTCCGGAGCCGCCAAGGGGCACGCCAAGCATGAGGCCTCGGGAGACGGTTCAAATCATGGTCAATCTCAGAAGTCACCGCATGAGTCCGACAACGGCTCCGTGGCCGCCAAGGGGCATGCCAAGCATGAGGCCCCGGGAGAAGATTCGAATCGCGGACAGGCGCACGGCGATTTGCAGACTTTTGAAGATGGCTCCGCGGCCGGCAAGCAACACGCAGAGCATCCACAGGCAGGTGATTTAGATACTGGCAAACCGCAGCAGGATATGCCAACGGCATCCGTAAATTTTGCCAACGACGCACATTCGGCATCGAAGATTAAAACTGCAGGAAAGGGCGGGCCTTCTTCCGACAACGCAGATCAGGCCAAATCAGCGGTTGGCACCGAACTTGGCGATTCCTTTCATTTTAAGAGTGGCGCCGACAATAGGTTTTCAGACATGTATGACCTTCAGCAACTGAGCCACGGAAATGGAAAAGCCTATGGAGGTGGTCAGCATGCTGTTGCACGCGAGGGGCCGGAGCCGGTCCAGGATACCTACGGGATTGATATTTCAGATGCGCACCACGATCACTCATGGCACGCCAATCTTCATGCGACTCACGATTTGATTGTGTAGCAATTTACTGCCCGAATGGCCGGGCCGCTTTTCGTGTATTGCGTAACCAGCTGCATGGGCGTCCCCGCATTCGGGACGCATTGAGAACCGGCTTCATGCCGATCATGAATAGCGTCGCGGCGATCGGCCTCGTTCCTTGCCGGGGATGATCGGCGGCGACCTTGGTCAGAAGCGCGACGGTCCCGCTGCGTCTGAACTGCGGCTCAAGCAAACTGCCCCTGATCCAGTGAATTGTTATTTGACGCGTCAATGTTCGGCTGAAGCGGAATCGCTTCATTGGCCAGCACTTCTTCAGTCAACACGTTGAAGCGCGCCAGATGCGTTGGGCCAAACGCGGTTGAGATAGCTACGTCAGCCGCGTCCCTGCCGCGCGCAATCACGACTCGACCGATGCGGGGATGGTTGTGCCTGGCGTCGAAAGTGTACCACCGTCCCCCAACGAACGCTTCAAACCAAGCGCTAAAGTCCATGGCCGCAGGATCAGGCGGAATACCGATATCACCCAGGTAGCCCGTGCAATATCTCGCTGGAATGTTCATGCATCGACATAGCGCTATGGCAAGATGAGCGAAGTCCCGGCACACCCCGACGCGCTCCTGGTGGCCTTCAGAGGCCGTGCGATCGCTTCGAGCAAAGTGGTAACCGAACTTAATGCGGTCGTGCACGTAATCGCAGATGGCCTGGACTCGCTGCCAGCCCCGGTTGATATGGTCGAACGTGGACCAGGCGAAATCCGTCAGCTTTTGCGTGTCGCAATAGCGGCTGCCCAACAGATACATCAAGGCGTCGTCCGGCAACTCGTGTAGTGGGACCTGAGCGGCATGTGGTGCGACTGCGTCGGGCAGACCGCTATCCTCGACAATGAACTCGTTGCGAATCTCGATCAGCCCGACGGGCGCGACAAGGCGCGTGCAAACATTCCCGAAAACATCCATGTAATCTTTGGCCAGAACCTTCGGTGACACGTGGATGGCATGGTCCGTCAGGATATCCGCCTGGCGGGACGGATGGACGGTGAGCATAAGCACCATTGGGACGTCCTGGTTGCTTTCAAACATGATATCGTAACCTGCCCGGATCTTCAAAGCCGTCTCCCTAACCGTCACGTTGACCGTGGCAGACAAAGCTCACCCAACCCCCGTTTGTTCCTCGATCTCCTTCGGCAATGCTGCTCAAATGAATGGCAATTGTGCGGTCCGAATGCATCCATTTCCTCTTGCGGACTACGGTCAAGACCGGGTCTTATCTTGCGGTCCCGAGCACACGCGATGACCGTTTACACTGTCCACCACAGCACAGTTTATCGCTACCGCCGGCCTGTAAGGCCCGGGCAGCATCAGATGCTCTTTCGTCCGCGCGATAGTTTTGATCAGCGGCTACTCGACTGCCAGCTCCTAATAAATCCGAAGCCTGTCGAAATCCGCTGGATACACGACGTCTTCGGCAATTGCCTCACGCTGGTTGACTTCAACATTTTGGCAGAAGTGCTGGAGTTTGAGACGACAATCCGTCTTGAGCTACTCCAGAGAACACTTCAGACTTTCGGATCGAGGAATACGCTCGGGAGCACCCGTTCGCGTATGACGGCAATGAACTACCGGATTTGGAGCCGTGCATCCGTCGTCATTATCCAGGCGATGCAGCCGTCGACGAATGGCTTTCCAAGTTTGTTGCGCCCGGCATCAACCGCCCTACCGGGCGGCTACTCATGACGCTTAACGAGGCGATCGCAGAGGGATAGCGTCGCACGATGCGGGGCACCCAAACCCCCGCGGAAACCATGAGACTTCAACGAGGGACTTGCCGCGACTTCGCGCTACCCGAGGGGGCAGCAACAGCGGACGCCCTCAATGTCTGGGGCATGCAGGGCTTCTGCGACACGCTGACACCGCACGGGCACGTTGTCCGTCATCGACAATATCTTTCAATACCTCACGCACATCGTCCATATCGGGCTTTGCCTTGGCGAGTAATTGCAAGCCGGTCGTTGCGTTCAGTATAACCGCCGCCAGCGGTTGGCTGACCTCATGCGCGATTGAGGCAACCGTCGCTGCCATTGTTAGGTGCCGACTTATCTCGGAACGTTCTCGGCGTGCAGCGCCGCCCAGGAGCCCGAAGCGCGCGCGGCTGAGTGTGCCGGCGGAGCACGCTGCGATAGCCGATCATCACTTGCGCCGAGGTTTCGAGCCCTTTCGGACGACATCCTCGTCGCGCTCCGTCGTCTTTGGAGGCCGCGTCGGCTTCGGCATGCCGGCCTGGCCTCCGTGCTGTCCGCCCTGATCCTGATCGCCCTCCAGATCGTTTTCCTTTGGTGACATCACGTCTTCTTTCATTCAATCAGTGCGCCACTCTGCGCTCGTCAGTCGCCGATCTTCTTGATCGCCTTTCACGCCCGCCTTCGAGCGATGCTCTTTTTGGATCTCGTAATTCTGTGCGCCTGTTACACGAGCCCGGTCCTGCTGCGCCTCGGTCCGCCCCGCTTTTGGGCTCTGACTATTTGATCTCTCCCTTTGCTTCGCCAACGCGGCAAAACTCCTCAATGTTCCCGCTCCGACTGTGGACCGGGGCAAAGAAGATGGTTGCCTCCGGCGGCGGATGGGCTCTCGGCTCCCCGCGCGTCGCGTCCGGCAATTGGGAGCGCATGGTTGGGAGCATCGAGCGACAGCGCACCGCGGGCCATGCCGGGCGCGATGTCTTCAGTCATTCTTTGGAGGCGAGCTTTCTGGATTTGAGGGAGCACGAGAGGGAAGGGAGAAAGGCAGCGCCGCCGCCCCCGCTTTTTACCTCGGCAAGCCATTTGTGCGACCCGGGCAAATGGGAACGCTTGTCTCACGGTGCCGTTTCCACTTCGAAGCAGCGCGAGGATAGAGATCGAAATATGGAGAGGCGTCAGATCGCCCGGTCGGAAGTCGTCCGGTCAGAATCGGTTCTCCTGCGCAGTTGTCCCGTCATCGTTGCGATTCCCGCGCGTAACGAATCCGAACGTATCATCCGCTGTCTGTCCGCGCTCGCCGTGCAGCGGGACGGGCTCGGTGCTCCGGTACCTGTCGGCAGCTTCGGCGTCCTACTTCTGGTCAACAACTCGTGCGACGAAACGGCATCTGCTGCGCGACGAGCATCTAGCGGACTGCCATATCCGCTGGCCGTCCGCGAAGTCCAGCTCTCGCGGAACGCGACCGCCGGCGGTGCCAGACGCCTGGCGATGGAGGAGGCCGCCGCCCTCATACGGTGTTCGTCGATCGAAGGGTTCCTTCTGACCACCGACGCCGACAGCGTCGTCAGTCCCACTTGGCTGTCCAGCAGCGTCCGGCATCTGGAGGCGGGCGCCGACTGCGTTGCAGGCTATATAGACGCCGAGCCGGCGGAAATCGTTTCGCACGGTGCGACATTTCTCTCGCGCGGGCGTCTCGAAGATACCTACCTGCGCCTCGTCGCCGAAATATATGCCCTCTGCGACCCTAGGGATCACGATCCTTGGCCCAATCATCGCGTCTCTTCGGGTGCGAGCCTGGCCGTCAGGCTTTCCGCATACGACGCGGTGGGCGGCATGCCGGACAAGGCAGTGGGAGAGGACGGTGCCTTTACCGCACTTCTCGACGGACGGGGGTACAGGGTGCGGCACGCCCTCGACGTCACCGTACTTACTTCGTGTCGTCTGGACGGACGCGCGACGGGCGGGGCCGCGGATACGATGCGCCATCGGCGCGACGTCCCCGACGCATTCTGTGACGACGATCTCGAGCCGGCACTACAAACGCTCCGCCGCGCAGCCATGCGAGGTTTTCTGCGCAAGGCTCATCGCGAGACCGGGCGCAAGGCCGCTTTACGAAGACTCCTCGGGAACCGGTCGCATTTCAGTCAGCATGGGTCGTTCGCCGACGATTGGAAAACGGTCGAAGCGCTGAATCCGCGGCTCCAAAGAGGCGACCCGTTGCGGCCATCCGATCTTCCCCGCGAGATCGCGAAGGCGACGCTCATCTTGAAGCATCTTCGCGCGTATCGCGAAACGAAAGCCGCTCGAGCCGATAGATGCCTTCGTGAAGCACCGTTCGAACCGGCCGTAACTTAGAGACGGTCCCATAAAAGAGATCATTGGCATGATGACCGGTTAATGGATAATCGGTCTCCCCGAGCCAATGGCATAATACGATGTCGCCGCAGGCGGAAAGAGCATCCACGCACTTGTCGGCCAGACGCTCAAGATCCCGTTCCGAAAAGTAATACAGGACTTCCGATAGCACGATGAGGTCAAAGCAGCCCTCGGGAAATTCGCTTGGCATCACCGCTTCCGCAAAGCGTACGTTCGGTAGGTTTTGTCGCGCCGCCTCGGCGATCGCAGTCGGTGAGGCGTCCACAGCTAGAAGGCGACCGCAGCGTGGCGCAAGGCGGGCCGACAGGACCCCGATCGCGCAGCCGATCTCCAACGCGTTGCGGTAGCGAGGCCTGGATAGCGCTGCGATAGTCGCCTCGTATTTCTCCCGCTCGTAGGCGCTGGTCCGAAAGTGCCAAGGATCGATCTCCTCCTGATACTTCTTTTCGAAGTAGCAGGGCGGAACCGATCCTGCCTGCGCCCGCGGCGTAGTCATTCGCTGGGCACCTTCACGAAGTATTCGAGTGGCCGCAAGAAGGGCGCCAGAACTCTTCTCGTCGAAGCGGAAGCCTTCCGGATCGTCATCGATCAGGTCGGTCATCTGAGATACGTGCGCTGCGATGGCGGCCCGTTTCCGCGCAAGAACTTCGTCGATGGCCAGTCGAAAGCCCGCGGGCGCGGGAGCGGCGACCTCCTGCGAGGGAGGAAGATGCCATCCCCACACCGGGTAGGACCATAGCCGCAGCGTCGGATGTTTTTGACGCAACGCGCGAGCGAGCCGCGCCGCCGCCTCGTGGTCGCAATGCGGATCGTGCTCCCAACTGACGAATAGGTTGCGCGCGCCGACATTTATGACGATCGCCCCAACGGCCTCGAGCGCTTGCTCGAACTCCGGACCTTCCAGTGGCGCGGCTGCGTCTGGCAGGCCGAGCTCGAAGAGCCGATCTTCGACGACGCCCAAAATCCTCGCAGCCTCGATGAGCTCCGCTTGCCTGGTGGCAACCAGTCGTTCGCGTGGGTAGGCGCGTGAATTCGGATGCGACATCGAGCCGTCGGTAACCAGTACTATGGCGACGTCCGTGCCGTGCTGCGTCGCCAGAGCGATTAGACCGCCGACCCCCAGGCTTTCGTCGTCCGGGTGAGGCGAAAGCACGACGAAGGGACTTCCGCCGGTGAGCGTCCGCCAATCCCCCAACGGCAACTCGTCGATCAATCCGAAGAACTGGCCAGCGTTCAAGTGGCGGCTCCGATCGAGAGGTCGCCCGAGAGAACCGCTCGCGCTGCATCGTTCATTGCCTGATCCGGAACGGGTTGCCGAAGGTAGGTCGCGAGATCGCGCGCGACGCGCGCCGCGGGATGACCGCTCATGAACGAGGCCAGCCCGATACCCTTCTGTACGCGTTCTAGGACGTCGAGAGCCGCGCGCTCGGTGACCATGCGCGTGAGGTTGGCGAAGGCGACTACAGCTTTCGGCGCGAGCGTTTCGTCCCCGAAGCGCCGCGACGCCTCTTCGACCCAAAAGAGCGCGGTTCCGCACGCGGCCGCGCATTGCGCGACCCGTTCCAACTGATAGGGGTCGCTTTCGCGTCCTCGCGAGCGCAGATGATCGCCGTACAGCAATGCGAGCCGCTCCATGGCACCCAGCTGCGCAGCGCAGAACCGCCAGGCGCCGCCCGAAAAGAATGGCTGACGCATGAAGTCTCCGACCGTGCCGATCTGTTCGCGCACGCCTACGGAAATGCCGGTCAGATCGACCGCGCCGCTGGCGGTGGCTTTCATTCCGAGAGGATTCCAACCGGAAACGTCGATGCGTTCGCCTTGTGCAAGACGCAGCAGGTACATGACGTGTCCTTCGGAAGTTATGACCGGGACGACAGGGCGTGTCACGAAGCCGGCCCCTGACGCCAAAATCTTGCGTCCCTCCAATGACCATTCGACGCCTCGGGCGATTCTCCTCAGGCCTTGGGCATCTTCGGCGCCCCAGACGCCACTCAGCTCTCCGCGCTTCACGCCAGCGGCCAAGGCCGCGATCTGGGTCTCGGTCCCGTATCGCGAAACCAAAATGATCGCGTTGACGTGCCCCTCCAGGATGCGGGCGACGGACAGGTCCGCCCCTCCGACTAGGCGCAGAACCGCGCATAGTATCTGCTGCTGCTCGGGCGCGCCCAGACCTGTGCCGCCAAATTCCGGATCGAAGGCCGCCATCGAAAGGCCAGTCTCATGGAGCGCTGTCCAGACACTTTGATCGATCAGACCCGTCTCGTCGGCACGAGCCGAAGCTTCGCCCGCGATGCTTGCGAACTCATTGGCCTGTTGCAACAGCAAGTTGTGGCACGGCGCTAGAATGGACGACCTCGTTCGGCTTGAGAACGTTAGTAGGCATAAGCCGGCCAAGAGGGATCCGTTCCTAGCTTAGGAACCTTCAACGTTAGCCCCGGCTTTTCTAGTTGGATTGGGATCGGGCGTGCTGGGAGAGTACCGTGGCCGAAATCGAAATGCGGCCCGATCCCGTAAGGCAGGGTGTCTGGTGGTTTTACTGGGTCGAGCGCGAAGAGGTCGTCGCTCGGATTGACCAAGATCTGGGTGGGCGATGCCGGGTGACACCACAAGGCCCAAATTGGAGCCCGATGAAGACCGTTGGCAGTTCATTCGATAGTCCGTCACGCGCGCTGCGCGAGGTCCGGCTTTACTTTGCGCGGCGCTGAGGGGGCAAGATGCAGGCCGATCGCGAACAAAGTTCGGCCGTTCAGAAGGATAGCCCGCAGGTCCAGTCAACTAACGAAGCCAAGATGCTGCCGAGCTATCTGGTCCTCTACGGCGCGCTCTATTTGGCGTACGGCACCGAATCGGCATACCTGCCGGCGTTCTTGCGTAGCCACGGTTTATCGCTCGAGCAGATCGGATTGATGCTCGCGACTGGAACCATGGTTCGCATAGGAGCCGGCCCTCTCATCGGCCGCTTGGCCGATTTCATCGAGGCTCCCAAGCAAGTCCTCTCAGTGGCGGCCTCCTTGTCCGGCCTTATTGGCCTGGCCTATAATTTGGCGTTCGGGTTCGCGCAGTTACTGGCTGTCAGCATTGTCCACGCCGCCGCAACCGCTTCTCTTGCTCCGTTGAGCGATGCTCTCTCGGTGATGGCATCAGCTCGCGGGCGCGCGTTCCAATACGGCTGGGTGCGTGGCGCTGGGTCTGTCGCCTTCATCGGCGGCACTCTGCTGTCGGGTCAGTTGATAGATCGGTTCGGCCTGTCTTCGATCATCATGACGAGCAGCGCTTTCTTTCTGATCATGGCGGTCAGCGCAGTATGCATTCGTTCTCCTATCGAGGTACGGGAGGTCGTTGAAGAGCGGGAAGCGGGCGTCTTTGGCCTGCTTTGGAGAATTGCACCGTATCGAAGCTTGGTCGTCGTAGCCTTTCTCGTCATCGGCAGTCATGCACTCAACGACACGTTTGCAGTTATCCAATGGCGCGAAGCCGGCTTTAGCAACCTCTCCGTCAGCTTGATGTGGTCGGAGGCGGTAATGGCCGAGGTCATCGTATTCTTCCTGCTTGGCCCATGGCTAATTATGCGACTCGGTCTAGCGGGCGCGGCTACGCTCTCTGCGGGTGCCGGCGTCTTGCGCTGGAGCGTCATGGCAAGCACGACGGCCATGCCCGCCTTAATCGGCATGCAAGCACTCCATGGACTGACTTTCGCCCTGTTGCATCTGGCGGCAATGGGTATTATAGCCCGGTCTGTCCCAGGTCGCTTGGCAGCCACTGCACAAACTGTTTATGGAACCGGCGCGCTCGGCATCGCGTCGGCGATCATGACCACGGCGTCGGGATATTTGTACGGTATCTTCAACGCGCAGGCCTTCTGGGCCATGGCGGCTTCTTGCGCAATCGCCCTTCCGCTGACGCGAAGGCTTCCGGGTACGCCATAACTCGGCTTGTGCGTCACGCCGCCCGCACGATCTGCGGTTGCTTCCCCAACCTTGCGATCGCTTCCAACGGTGGACGCTCGGCCTGACAATAGTCGGACCAGGCCTTTGATCTCCGGAGCAATCGGGGGACCGTATGGATCGTAAACTGCAGCGGGTCCAGGCCATGTCTGACCTGCGCCCAAGTGATCGGCATCGAGACTGGCCCATGCGGCCGGCCGCGCGGAGAGAGTGGCGCTACGGCCGTCGAAAATTGATCGTTTCGAAGATAGTCGAGGAATATCTTGCCGGTTCGTTTCGCCTTGCTCATGTTGATCAGGTAGCAATCGGGGCTGTCGCTCGCCATCTGACTGCAGACGTCGCGTGCGAATTGCTTTGCTGTGGGCCAATCGAGCTTATGGCCTCTTTTCGGGCGCGCAAGCGGGGTCACGACATGCAAGCCCTTGCCGCCGGTGGTCTTGCAGAATGACACGAGTCCAAGGGCGGCAAGTCGATCCCGCATTTCCTTGGCCGCTTCGATGACTGCATCGAATTCCACATCCGGCGCCGGATCGAGATCGAACACCAGTCGGCCAGGCAGGGCCGGATCGCCAGGCTGGTTATTCCACGGGTGAAGCTCGATGCCGGCGCTTTGCGCGACCGCAGCCAATCCCTCGATGCGGTCGATCTGGACGTAGGGCTTGCGGTCGCCGGCAACGGAGACTTCTTCTAGCAGATTGGAGCCGCCTTTCATTGAATGCCGCTGGAAGAAGCGCTGCCCCTCGATGCCGTCCGGTGCCCTGATGATCGAACAAGGTCGCCCCTTGAGGTGCTCGATCATCCAGGCTCCCACGCTCTCAAAATACCTGGCGAGATCGAGTTTGGTAATCGCTCCCTCGCCATCGTCGGGCCAAAGAACCTTGTCGGGGGGGCTCAGAGGTACACCCATGACGACCCCCTTGGAGGCGCTATCGGATCGGCCAGGCCGTTTGGCGCGGTGCGAAGGCGCGGGATGGGCGATCTCAGTCTTGTCTGCCGGCGCAGGCGTTTCGGCCTCGACCTCTTTGGCGGGCTTGTCCTGTAGCAGGCCCTTGAAAGCGGCCTGTCGGATCATGCCGGCACCCGTGAAGCCCGCGAACTCGATCTCGGCGACGAGCTCCGGCTTGAGCCAACGCATTCCGGCCTTAATGCGAGGCGCATTGGCTCCTCCGAACGGATTTGCCTCAGACGCAGCGGCTTTTAGCCTTGGCAACAGCCGCGCAATCTTGTCGGCGGCAAAGCCCGTTCCGACGTTGCCGACATGGACCAGATGATTTCCGCGATAGACGCCGGCCATGAGCGATCTGAACCGGCCGCCATTGCTGTTCCAGCCGCCGATGACAACCTCATGCCCGGCGCGGCACTCTGCTTTGGTCCAGGACTCGGTGCGTCCCGAAACATACGGCGCGTCTGCTTGCTTCGAAACAATGCCTTCGAGGGACATCCGGCAAGCAGATTTGAGGACAGCATCGCCGCCGCTTTCGAAATGCTCGACGAAGCGAATTTCGGCCCGGTCTTTCCTGTAGGCCTCTTTGATCAACCGCTTTAATGATTGCTTGCGGTCGAGGAGAGGCTGCCGGCGCAGGTCCCTTGTCTCAAGAAATAGAAGGTCGAACGCATAGAAGATCAGATCTTCGGTTTTCTTCTCCGATAGCGCTGCCTGCAATCCGGCGAAGTCGGGTGATCCGTGATGGTCTAGTACCCACTTTTCTTGGATCGTGAGTCGTGATTTAAGATATGGATGATCCCCGAAGCAAGAGAAGTCCACCTTTCGCGGAAAGATCGCAAGGTGCTTGAGGCGTGTTGTCGCTCGCCGGTGACGTTGCAGCGCGATTTGAAGCGGGCGCGGATAGTCCTGTTGGCGGCGGCCGGGCGCAGCACCCGCTCGATCGCCAAAGAAGTCGGAGTCCAGCCGCGGATTGTCAGCCTTTGGCGGCACCGCTATGCCGATCATGGCCTTGAAGGGTTGCAAGACAAGCCGCGGCCCGGCAAGCAGCCGATCTATACGAAGGCCACCGACAAGCGGATTTTGAAGCTGCTGGATAAGCCGGCCCCGCAAGGATTTGCGCGCTGGACCGGCCCTCTGCTGGCCGAGGCGCTGGGCGATGTTGACGTCCAATATGTCTGGCGGTTCCTGCGCAGCCACAAGATTGACCTCGCGGCTCGCAAGTCCTGGTGCGAGAGCAACGACCCGAACTTTACGGCCAAAGCCGCCGATGTTGTTGGTCTCTACGTCGCCCCGCCCGCCAAGGCCATTGTGCTATGCGTGGACGAGAAGCCTTCGATCCAGGCCTTGGAGCGAGCGCAGGGTTATCTGAAGTTGCCCAATGGCCGCGCCTTGACCGGCCAAAGCCACGATTACAAGCGGCATGGCACGACAACACTGTTTGCGGCGCTTGAGGTCGCCACCGGAAAGATCATCGCGACGCATTCAAAACGTCGTCGCCGCGTCGAGTTTCTCGACTTCATGAACAGCGTCACCGCGGCCTTTCCAGGCCGAAAGCTTCACGTCATCCTCGACAACCTCAACACCCATAAGAAGAATGAGCCCTGGCTCAAGGCCCACCCCAACGTGCAATTTCATTTCACGCCGACAAGCGCGTCCTGGCTCAATCAGGTCGAGGTATGGTTCTCGATCTTGCAGGGGCAGTCACTTAGCGGCACCTCCTTCACAAGCCTCAAGCAGCTCCAGGAACACATCGATGCCTACGTCAACGCCTACAACGACAAAGCCGAGCCCTTCGTCTGGACCAAGAAAAAGGTCCGTCAACGCCCTTTCAAAGGCCGCCGTATCACTCAGCTCTGATTCCGGGTACTAGGGCAACGATTTCGCCATCCACGATGCAATCGGAAAGCGCTTTGGCCGCTCTTGCGATCGCACTGAACTTCTCCGTCCAATTCAAACCCTTTCGGGTCTTCAATGTGACGTTCCCATCCTCAACCCGCATCTGAATGCGGTAGCCGTCGAACTTGATCTCGTGGACCCAATCTCCATTGCTAGGGGGCCGCTCGACCGATGTGCACAGCTGCGGCGCGATGAACAGAGCAGACCTCGATCGCGAGACTGCTCGCTCTCCTCATCCTTCGACCTTGCTGACTTTCTCGCCGGAGATTTCTTTGCCTTGTGCCCGGAAGGAGCCGGCCCGAGGCCACCGACATGTCCTCGTCTAAGATGCGATTATTCTTTCCCTCTTGGGCAAATGCGTCCCGGTGCTTGATCAGAAGCCAATTGGTCCGATTCTCTCCCTCCCGCTGCCGCAGACGGGTCAAAATCCAGCCGCCACGAAGTTTTTCGCCCTCAAGATTGAAATCCAGTTTCCCCTTGGAAAAGCCGCGCGCCGGGTCTTCGCAGTCCCAGAAGCCATGATCCCAGACCATGATCGTGCCCGCCGCACTGACCCTTTGGAATTGTCCCCTCGAAGTCGCCGTAATCCAGAGGATGATCCTCGACATCAACCGCCAACCTCTTGTCATGAGGATCGAGGGACGGGCCCTTGGTCACGGCCCACGACTTGAAGACACCGTCCAGCTCAAGCCTCAAATCATAATGTAGGTGCGAAGCCGCGTGCTTCTGGATCACGAACCGCAGGTGCTTTGACGTACCGACTTGAGCCTGCCCGCTGGGCTCATCCGTTTTGGAAAAGCCCCGTTTCGCGCGGTAGCTCGCGAGCAGCTTCTTCGCCATCGGCCTTACCTCGATTCTTGGAACAGAAAGTTCCCGCGCCGGTTAAAGTTCCTCGAACCGTGGAGGATGGGAATGGCACCTCGTGCTTACTGGAAGGGCTCGCTCAAGCTATCGCTCGTGACCTGCCCAATCGCCCTCTATCCGGCTTCCACCCAGGCCGAAAAAACCCATTTCCATCAGATCAACACCAAGACCGGCCACCGCCTGAAACAGCAGATGGTCGATGAACAGACCGGTCGCGTTGTCGATAAAGAGCACAAGGGGAGGGGCTACGAACTCTCGAAAGGCCGCTATGTCGAGATCGACGAGGATGAACTTGAGGCCGTAAAACTCGAGAGCACCCATACCATCGAAATCGACGATTTCGTCCCAGCCGAGGATATCGATGAACGATATCTCGACAAGCCGTACTACGTCGTGCCGAACGGCAAGGCGGGCGCGGACGCGTTCGTTGTCATCCGCGATGCGATGAAACGGAAAGACAAGGTTGCCCTGGCCCGCGTCGTGCTCTCTAACAGGGAGCATGTCATCGCCCTGAAGCCATTGGGGAAAGGATTGCTTGGGACGACCTTGCGATATCCGTACGAGCTCAGGGACGAGGACGACTATTTCGACGACATACCCAGCCCGAAGGTGTCGAAGGACATGGTCGATCTGGCAGCGCACATTCTGGACACGAAGGCATCCAAATTCGATCCGAACAAGTTTAAGGACAAATACGACAACGCTCTGAAGGCACTGGTCAAGCGCAAGGCGGCCGGCAAGACGATCGAGGTGCCGGAAGAAAAGGAAGATGAGAGCAACGTCATCGACCTGATGGATGCCTTGCGCCAAAGTCTGGGCCGCAGGCATGTTGGCAAAGCGACGAAAGCCAGGAAGCGGGTTACGGCCCATCCCCCTCGCAAGCGAAGGGCCGCGTGACGAAGATCCGCTCTGCCATCGAAGCCATGGAGGCCCGCTCGGTCGATGCCATCCCTATCGGCGAGCAATGGCAGTACGGGCCTGTCCGTCGGCAGATGATTTGAGACTGATCAGGCGTTTCGAGAAGGGAGGCTCTGGCTCATCTGGGTTAGAGTTTAAGCGGCCTGCAGCTGATGCTGCAAGCGGCGGTTTGCGATGGTTGTACGCTTGATGCGTTCACGCTCGGCAAGGATTATCTCGGCCCTGTCGAAGTAGACGTCAGCCGGCGTGAGGTTGTTCAGGCTCTCGTGATAGCGGACGTGGTTATAGTGCTCGACGAAGGCTTCGATCTGCCGTTCGAGATCGCCGGGCAGGTAATAGTTCTCGAGTAGAATGCGGTTCTTCAGAGTCTGGTGCCAGCGTTCGATCTTTCCCTGAGTTTGGGGATGATACGGCGCCCCGCGCACATGCTCCATGCCCTTACCCTCAAGCCACTTGGCCAGATCGCCGGCAACGTAAGACGAGCCATTGTCTGAGAGAAGCCTTGGCCGGTGCACGACGGTGATGCGATCTAGGCCCGAGGCCGACAGCGCCAGGTCGAGGGTTGCAGTAACGTCATCGACGCACATCGTGGCACAGAGCTTCCAGGCCACGATGTAGCGCGAGAAGTCGTCGAGCACGGTCGAGAGATAGTACCATCCCCAACCGGTGATCTTGAGGTAGGTGAAGTCCGTCTGCCAGAGTTGGTTGATGGCGGTGGTCTTGTCCCTGAACTCGTTCGCCGCCTTGATCACAACGTACGCTGGGCTGGTGATGAGATCATGCGCCTTCAGCAGCCGATAGACCGATGCCTCCGAGACAAAATATTTCCTCTCGTCGGTGAACCGTACCGCCAGCTCTCGCGGCGACAGTTCTGGAAGATCCAGCGCCAGGTCGATGATCTGGCGGCGGACATTGTCCGGGATCCGGTTCCAGACACGATCTGGTCGGGAACGGCGGTCATCCAGCGCCTCAGGGCCGCCCTCACGGTATCGGTCATACCAGCGGTAGAACGTGGCGCGGGGGATGCCGAGTTTGTCCAAGGTGCGCTTGGCCGGCAGATGCGATTGCTCGACCAGCTGGATGATCTCGGCCTTCTCGGATGCAGGATATCTCATGCCTCGTCCTCCCCATCCCCGCTCATGCTTTTTTTAAGCAAGCGGTTCTCCAGGGTGAGATCGGCCACGACCTCCTTCAAGGCAGTGGCCTCACGACGAAGGTCCTTCACCTCGCCGGACGTCGCGGCGCGGGCCGTGTCGCCCGCCAACCGGCGCTTGCCGGCCTCCAGGAACTCCTTCGACCAGCCGTAATACATCGAGGCGGCGATACCTTCGCGGCGGCAAAGCTCCGAGATGTTCTCCTCGCCGCGCAGCCCTTCCAGCACGATGCGAATCTTCTCTTCCGCCGAGTACTGCCGGCGTGTCTGACGCCGAATGTTCTTCAGCACTTGCTCTGCCGGTGCTTTATCCGGCCCGGATTTCTGTTTCATCTTCGCTCCTTGCGGCTACGATGAACCAGAAATCCTCCCTCCGTGAAGACCCTCAATTTGTCTCATGGGTGCTGACGGGGAACACTTCGCCAGCGCCTCTTCCAGAGCCGCCACGCAGAACGAGATGTCCATCGTCTTCGACAACCGCCACGCCAGAACCGCACGGCTCGCAGATGCCCTCCGTCTATCAAACGGAGCGGTCCTTTTCCAACTTAGCCTCTGGTCCCAAAACCGGGGTCCGTGGACAACACTTCGGACTGACCTCGCTAGGGGGATTAACTTCATGGCGTATCGCCGGTCGCGGAAAGATCAGGGCGTCGCGCTCGCCGCCTCTTGAATAAGCTCGGACTTAGGTCACCACACCGGAAGGCAAAACTAAAGAGCCAGGATAACCCAAAACAAAACCGCCCCGATCCTCTGGACACAATAGTTCGTTCTGCGACCTCGGTGGGTCAGGGCCTAACATATGACCAACCCTGCTCTTGCAGTTCCAAGATGCGCACCACTCCGGATTTTACGACCTGTGCCTGTGGAATGAGGGGAATTTCCTTACTCTCGGCCTTGTGCATGTTTTCCTGGGTATTGCCGCACGCCTTGAAGGAGATTTCCGGCGTACTCAGCGCGATCACCTCGATCCGCGCCTTCACCGGCGAGGTGTCGTCACGCAGCATATGGAGGCCAGGGCCAAAAGTGACGACTTCGATTGACACTTTCTCGCCGCGATCCTTGTAATATTGCGCAACATTCGTCGCATTGTTGAGCGCAAGATTCATCATTGCGGGTTCGTTGGTATCCACTTGCAAAACTACGCGATGCGCCTTCTGATCGGCGACGAGCGGCTTCGACGTCTGCACCGTGGTCTGTTTTTTTCCCTGTGCCCTCGATAGCGGCGTGACGATGAGCAGGGCGGTCACGATCAGCGCCGCAGCTTTCACTACGTTTTCAAATGACATCATCATGTACTCCTCTGAAAAGTTTTTTCCTGTTCGTCAGTTGCGGGGCTTGGCGATGCCTTGCGGCCATTTGCAAGAGGCGGCGAGCTTTTCCCGCACCGTCTTCAGTCCATTGAGCGAAAAAGTTCCCTCACGAGTAGCACCCCTTCGGGAGGAGATCCGGATGGTGATGCCGCCCTCCTCGGGAAGCGACTGTAACAAGCGCACAATATCGCCTTTGAACGCGGCGCCAGTTCCAAACGACGATGGCCCTCCTAAAAGCTGAACCGGATCGTTACCATCAATACGATAGGAAATGGCGTAGTCGTCGCCCTTACCGGCAATGGCCGGCCCTTCGACCACGAGTTCAGTGCGGCCGCCGCGACAGTACATGGCGAGCTGCATCACGGAGCCATCGGCGTCGCTGCGCGAGACGGTGACGGCGGTCACGATCGGCGTGTAGTCCACCGGCGAGGTCGTCTCGCTGACCATCCAGTTGTCGCCGCCCCGTGGCGGCCGATCCGGGGCGGCTGCGATATCACGCGACAGTCTATCCAGACATTCCAGCCGTTCATCACGCTCCATCAGAGAGCAGGCGCGAAGTTGCGCGACCGGATCACTCTCAGTTTGTGCGAAGGCAATTCTTCCCGCCAGCTCGAACGCAGCAATTAGCGGGATCATAGCGGCCCTCATGGTGAGGCCTGTTTTCCGCGTGCCTGGCGATCCAGCCATTCCTGCGCCGCCGCGAAGCGATCAAGGCCAGGGACTGTCGCGGCGAGATTGATCGACTTCCATTTCGGGTCGAAGCCCGGCCCTTGCAACTTGTCGATACGCGAAAACAGAGTATCGACAAAGCGAGCGACGCGCTGATAGCGGTTTGTTTTTGCCGGCCAATTGAACGCGACCAGAGCGGTGGGCACCGCAATGGTCGACACGCGTTCGCCTTGCTTGATCAGACCGGGGTATTCGGCCGCCTCTAGCACCGCGGGAAGGTAGTAATCCTCGAATTTGCTTTCGTATTTTACCGGAAGGAACTTGAAGCCAGGCTCCCAGCGTCCCTTTACGAAGGCGTCAATCGGCTTCGACGTGATAAAGACGACTGCCGCCATCTCGCCATTGCGCATTTGCTCAAGCGCAACCTGATGCGGAATGAAGGTCTTTTCTATATTGATGCCGAGACGACTGAAGATCAGCGGACCCGAATATGCCGCTGCCGTCCCCTGGGTATTGAAATTTACCTTCTTGCCGGCGAGATCTTGCAGGCTCTCGATCTCGGGGCGGACAAAGATATGTAGCTCCGACGGGAAGAGATTGAGCAGGTACGTGATTTGGTGCCGGATCTCAGGTACCTGAATCTTGTACTCTTCGAGAGCGTCGGAATTAATGATCGCCGTATCGACGCCGCGCAGATAGAGCAGCGAGTTCACGATTTTCGGTGGCTCCGCTGGTGACGATCGGCAGAACATGCAAATTGGGTCCGTCGTCAACGACGCGGGCCATCTCCGCCGCGAGGCGGAGGGGCGCACCTTCTATCAATCCGCCGGCAAGGCCGACGGTCCAAGCGTTCATTTTCTCCTTTTGCACCTCGGACGCCGAGACGGCTGGTGGCGTGCGGATCCTTTGCTTCTGTGCGTCTACACTGGTCGGCTGCATCGCTAGAACAAAAGGCGCCAACGCAGCGAGCGGCAGCAAGAAACGTGTCCTAAATAACGTAATCATCGATGAGCCTCTGTGCGCCAAATATATTTGCCTATCCGACCGCCATCGTCGCCGACGCGCCCATGCATCAAGGTCAAATCCCATCATGGCGCAACGCGTCGAGTCGGTCCTTTGCCTCCCGAATGCCGCCGGCCTAGGCCTTCGTATAAAGCTCGCGTGCCTTCGTCGCTTCGCCGCGCGTTCCGTACGCCCCCCACTTGGAAAGAACGATTGGGTCATACGTCTCCGCGAGCATGAAGTTCGCCTCAGCACTGCCCGTCTCAGCAGCCCGATCAAGCACGATGCGGGCCGCACCGATATTTCCCTGGTCGAGCAACGCACTGGCGCGGGCCATCATTCTGGCTGCTTCCTGACCGCCTTGTTCCGTGGTGCGCGGTGGTTGCACCACAGCCCTCCACGACCCGTTTCATCGGATCGATCTGGCTAGCCGGCGACTGCTCAGTGGTCGAATGTGCTCCAATTCCGCGCTGAGCGGATTCAAGTTCGCGAGCCAGTTCTGCCGACCTATTGCGCTCCTGCTCCAGCTCCGTCTTCGCGGCCTTCGCCGCCTGCCTAAGCTGTTCCAGTTCCTCGCCGGCCTTGCTCGACAGCCCAACCTCAGTCTCAAGGTCGTGACGCGTCGTGGCGAGTTCGAGAGCTAGGGCGGCGACACGGTCACGTTCCTCTAGCAAAGACTGCCCCAATTCCGCAGCGGTGGTCCGCACGGTCTGTCTTGCGCGGCTTCGTCGGCCGCTTTGCTCAACAGCGCGACATTTGTCCCGAAGTCGCCGCGCGCCATCCCCAGATTCGTTAGCGAGCGTGGAACGCGATCGTGCTCGCCTGGCGCCTCACCATACTTCCCGGGAATTCCAACCGGCTCTAGTCGTATAGCGGCGTTGGCCGGCGTCGTGTTCGACGCCTTTGCTCCATCCCGTCGGCTTCGGCCTGGAGCGGGAATGCGGCAATATGCTCGCTGATGCGTCGACTTGTTGCGTGTTCTTGCCTTGAGAAATTTGGGCTGAGACTTTGCTCCCCAAGTTCCGGCGCAACCACTGGCTTGCTTGCCCGACCAGCTGGCCGCCGATCGCGCTGATCTCAACGAGATCCTGACGAACGGCGTGTGGTGCGACATAGGAGGCGACCTCGGTGCGGAAATATATGCCGATGGATGCCGCTACGACGAGGCATCGCGGCAATCGAGAACGCCGCAAACCGGTTCCGTGCATGAGACGAGCGCTTTAGTCCGGCTGCGGTGACCCCTGTCTTGACTGCCGCAACGGCCCCGCTCGGAACCCCATCCGAATGAGATGTTACGATGTCGTCGGTAAACCGCCGCTGTGCTGCAGTCCCCAGGAATTCCGACAGCCCGGGTTGGACAGGCGCTGGTCGATATATCGAGCCCCGGATGAACACAATTCTCTCCCTCTATTGGATACCAGTACGACGGTGTGATCTTTATCGGGCTCGCCTTCTTCGCGGACCCATCCAGCCACCTCAGGCGCCCAGCGCGCGATATCATATTTCCCACTCGCGTCCTCACCAAGGATTACAAATCTCCCGTCCCTCGGTGCGGTGTCAATTAGTTGGTGTTCGCTTTCGCTGCCGGTATCTGGTGAGGTTGAGCGCTTCATCGCTACCGCGAACTGGTCGACGAAGGTATTCAACCGATAAGATTTGTCGGGCTCTAAATTCTCGGCAGCGATGCGCAAAGATAAATGTGGAGAGCTTTCCATCGCATCAAAATCCTCTGAGAGGGTCGCCAGCGCTAGCTGGAGACGTTTCAGCTTTGTGCGGCTTTCAACGGTGGTCGACATAAAACAAGGCTAAGCGGCTTGCCGGCGTGTCGTTAGATCACGATACTAGGCGCCCGCTGGCAGTCGGTTACTATGCAGGACAGGACCGCGGCCAGGCAAAGACGCGCCGGCATTAACTCAAGATAGTTTGGTAAAGCCCTGCGGTGACCACTTCCAGAGAAAGTCGGTCAGGTCACTTAGGCAAACGATTGGGAGTCCGAACAGCGGTTGAAAAGATCTTGGCGTTAAAACGCATTGAACCCTCCTTACTTATTTGAGCGAGCAATCAGCTTTTATCTTTTAGGATGCCGTCGGTAGTTAAGGGGATAATGGACTGGATTTGATGGCGATTGGCGAACTGGTCGACCAGCATTTGAAAAATGTTCACTCCGTCTTCTCGACATCGGATGCCGAATAAAATTATGTCTTAAAACTTGCCGAAAAGAAAGAACTTCTCCTCCGAACAAAAAATGAGGATCTGTTCCTCGTTGTGGAACTCCCTCTAAGTTTGCGCAGACAACACTAGCGCACCGTTCCTGCCGCTTAAAACGACTAAAAAATTCAGCCGGAAATTACCACAAATCTGCCAGTGCCGAGATCGCGCGGGGCTAGTGACCTGCCACTAAATTTTCATCCAGAGGCAGTTAGAGTCTCGGGGTTTGTACGCCGAGTGGCGCAGGTGGAGCAACGGGCGATCGGCGGAGCTGGTCGGGGTTGCGCAGCCGATCGCCCGTTGCGGTGAACGTGGCAGCGTAGGCCGCCGGGGTGAGGTATTTCAGCGAAGAGTGCGGACGGTCCCCGTTGTAGTCGGCAACCCAGACCGCAATCTTTGTCCTGGCGTCGTCGAGATCGAAGAACAGGGTCTCGTTGAGCAACTCATCGCGCATGCGCCCGTTGAAGCTCTCGACAAAGGCGGCGAGACATCTGCTTTGCCCCGGTGATCGGACAGGCTGTCTCGGTTAGCGCTCCCCGCTCAGCTTAGGAGTGGCTCTCTGGCAAATCGCCTTTAGCCGTGTCCCGGGCGCGCTGCATGGTCCGTGTAAAATAATCCTCACGTTCGCGTCGCACGCGCTCTTGGTGCGCTTTAAAATTCTCGACGCGCTTGCTGATTTGCTCGCGTTCGGACGGTCCGAAATTGAATGGGCCAGGTGCCGGGCGGCTGGGTTCGTTGAGGATCGACACGACAAGGTCGATTGACGCTTGCGGTCCTGGGGCGGGTGCCCTCGTCGCGTCCAGGGCGGTCGTGGGCGTGGCCGATACCAAAGCGGTCGTCTCGTGCCTCAGCGCCTCTAACTCTTTACGCCAGTCCATCTGTGAGCCCTCCGGGGGCCATCGTGGGCGGGGGCGGCTGGGTAGTCAAACAGGCCATCTGGGGGGCCGACGGCAAACGGCGCTGGGGTATCCCTTTGCGGCTCGATGCCCAGATGAACAATTCGCTTTCGCTCTGATTATCTCCCTTTCGAGTGCGGATAAATAAGATGGACCTCGTAGCCGAGCTTCAGCGGCTGGAGCATCAGCTCGGATTGGCAAATCGAATGCTTGCCATGGTTCACGACCGTCCGACCGCTACTCGACTTGCGGCGCTCGGGGACAACATAAAGGCGAAGATCGACAGCCTAAAGGCGGTCAGCCTCGAAGACGCCACAAGGCGCCGGGCGTATCAGCTTTGGCCGGAGGCGGGACGGCCCATGGGAAGGGACGTTGAGTTTTGGCTGCGCGCAGAACGGGAGTTGTTGAGCGGCTCGTAACTCGCCGGTCGCCTATGAAGAGCTCGAATCTTCGAAACTTGCGTGCGAATTTTCCTGCGAAAATTGTTACCCCCGCGTTACCCGAAGCCGGATTCGACCTTAGGTCACGTGAGCAGTACTTGCAATTATTGTAGTAAATTCAGCTAGTTGTTGGTGAGCGCGCTGGGGCTCGAACCCAGGACCCCGTGGATAAAAGACATGGGCCCACGCTGGGCGACGCGGTCTGAACTTTCCTTAACAAGTGCTAGGGCCCCAGTTTGCATTAGCACTAATATCGCGACGGCTTTAATGCGTCGGTTTGAAGTATGCCATTGATACAGCCGCTAATTGTTAGGACTCTTGATCAGCGAGGACTTCGCCTTATCGCCAGTTGAGCCGGCCGGAAGCTGACCACCGATTGACCACCGAAATCCCGTGAACAAACGGCGATAAAGGTGGTCAACCAGGAGCGAAGGTCACTGTTTTTGTTGAACTTTCCGGTTGCTACTTACGTTCGGGACGCAGGGGTCGCAGGTTCGAATCCTGCCACTCCGACCATTCTTCCAAAAGTCGACGTTTTCCAGAGGCTTGGCGGACCGGCCGCCGGCGCCTCGGGAGCGCCTTTTTGCAACGATTTTCGAGGCGGGTCCACGGCCGATTTGCGGGGGTAGGGCGGCCTGTCGGCGCGGCATGGCTGGCAGCGCAGGGACTATCCCACGGGCCGCGGCTCGAGGGATACGACAATCCGCTTGGCCTTGATCCGGCTGTGCATTCCATGGCTGGAATCGAAGCATAGCGTCGTGCCATCGCTATCGATCTCGAGCATGATCCCGGCTTCCATGAATCGAACAGCTCGACCTCGATCAGCTCGAAGATGGTGAACGTTACATCCACATGCTTCGTTAGGGCCGCTACAACCTCGGCTCTCCCACCCCACTACTTCCGCAGCAAGTCTCTCAACGCATCCGTCGCCTCGGCGCAGCGGATGTCGTCGATCTCGCGCGACAGGCTGATTGCGCTCGATTTCAACGCCTCGACCTTCCAGCTCTCGGGGTGCTGGTTCTCGAGTTGACCGAGCCGCTTGTTCAGATCGTCCAATCTGGATTGCAACTGCTCGACGCTGGCGGCCCCGTTCACCACCCAAACTCTTTGCGCACGCATCGTAGTTCCCCTGCTGATCTCACGGCGTTGTGAGCGGGGTTCGTGGCCGCAATGGGCGTTTCTTTTGTCCGGCTTCAGACAGTGGGGAACCGTTGCAGATTGGCAACGCGAATCCATGCACCCGCGCCGTCGCAGACGATCAAGCTATCGCCCTACCGACCGCGCCGTTCTGCAAATATCGTCGCGCCGCCAGGTCGCCCGGCCTGAGTCGCATCAGGCGGCGCGGGGCCACTCGGTCGATCGTGTCTCGATGCGGCTTTCCAGGATCATGATGCTCATCCGGATATTGTCGCGCCGGGCCCTCAGGTTCAGCGCGAGCATTGGATAGGCAAGGTTCTTTGGGTCGGTAATTCCGGCCTTCTGCTCTTCCTCCAAAATGTCAGCGTCAAGCATCTGCGTGCGCCAGCGCAGATCGGAAATCAGTGCGTGGAGCTGTGTCGGGATAGTCGCTTCGAAACGGGACATCGGCTGCATGCGATCGCCTCACTATGAGACAGACCCACTGCGGGTCTGAGGGATTGACCGCAGTGCAGCAAGGAGAATGCCAACGTGCCGGCTGAGGGACCAGGCCTGCCGTGGCCGTTGGTACAGTATCGCGGCTGTCGCGCTGCCCGTACACTGAGTTCATTGCAGAATTCATTTATGTGTGTGGGGTTGCGTCATGTCGAGTGCGATGGAATTGATCGTTGAGGGCTACACCCGCTTGAACGACCGTCGGTCGCTGGAGGATCTGAGGATGCACCGGCGGCGTCTGGCCGTGGATCTGAAGGCCAGGACGGGCTTCGACTGCCGGTCGTCGATCGGGCAGATCGACGATGATATCGCCTTGATTGAGGCGGGGCTGAGGACATTGTCTGGGCCGATCAGCGGTTGAGGCGTCGCGCGTCGCGGTTCGTCACCTCCGCGCCACCAGCACACCCAGCAGGAATGCCACCAAGAGCGCCGGCAGCGGCGCTTCGCGGACCATGCCGCGGACGATCGCCGGCCAGTGTTGATCGGAATTCCCCGCCGGGAACCTGATGTCGCCGGTCGATCCGATGCCCCAGTCCGATGCAAGGTCGGCGATCTCGCGCGAGGCGAGCCGTGCGCCGTCGCGAATGCGGAAGACGGCGGTGTTCGAACGGTCGTGCGGCGCGAGCGCCATCAGCGTCGCGATGGCCGTGCGCAGCGTCATCTCGCCATAGCCCTGCAGCCTGACCGATTCCTCGGGGTCCGATGCCATGCGAACGTCTCCCTCACACCGCGAAATGATGCGCGGCGCCAAAGGCGGCGATCGCGCACAGAACCAGCGCCGAGATCGCCCCGGTCAAGCCGCGCGCAAGACGCGCTCGTGTCAGATGCCTGGCCATGTTGCTCTCCTTGCTCTCCTCGCCTTGGGGAACAAGTGAGGCCGAAGCGTCTGGTTCCTCGCCGGGCGCGATTGCCGCGTCAGAACAAGAAACTAGAGTCCCGTTCCGATTCCATCGGAACGGAATTGGCTCTAGAGCCCGGATTGCCGTTGCGCGACGCATCGCAGCAGCCGTGGGATCTGGTTGTGCGCGATCGCAACGATGCGCCATTCTCCCGAGAGCCTTGCGAGGCTGTAGGTAGCCTGGAAGTCGTAGAGGTGATTTGAGGCTCGGTCGAGCGCCTCCATCGTCAGCGATGCCTGCGCGAGGCGTGGCGAAAGCTCTGTGATGGACAGGTCGTGAATGCGGCCGGACGGTGCGCCAAGCTGACGATGGAGTTCGACGACCCCGTTCATTGTCGCCAGACATTCCTGCCTGTTGGCGATCGCAATCAGGACGACGTCCTCGCCATCCGAGACGATATCGCTCGGGTAGGCCACGCAATCGGCGATCGCCTCCACGTCCAGCGTCTCGAACGCCGCGCAATAGGCCCGGAAAAATGCCTTCACGTCTTCAGTCAGCTCGTTCGACATCTCGTCTGCTCCGCTCTGTGCGTTGACCCGGCCAAAGCGTAGGCGCGCAACATTACAATCTGTCGTCGGCACTTTCCGCACGACGGAAGCAGGCCTGCCTCGCAGTTGAGCATCGTGCCGGACAGCGAGGCTGTGCGCGTGACGCGTGGCGCGATAGGCTCCGCCTCGACATGATCCAGCAAGCGAACCAAGGACAGACGCGTGGCGAGATTTGTGAATGTCGCGGCCGGCCAGCTTGGCCCGGTTGCGAGAGCCGAGACGAGGGCCGAGGTCGTGGCGCGACTGATGGCGTTGATGCGCCAGGCGAAGGCTAACGGCTGCGATCTGATCGTCTATCCCGAGCTCGCGCTGACCACGTTTTTCCCGCGCTGGCATTTCGAGGACCAGGCCGAGATCGACAGGTTTTTCGAGCGCGAGATGCCGGGGGCGGAGACGCTGGCGCTGTTCGATCTCGCGTGCGAGAGCGGCATCGGATTTTGCCTTGGCTATGCCGAGCTGACGGTCGAGGCTGGACTCGTCCACCGCTACAACACGTCCATTCTGGTCGACAAGAGCGGCGCCATCGTCTCCCGATATCGCAAGGTCCATCTGCCCGGTCACGCCGAGCACGAGCCGTGGCGCAAGTTTCAGCATCTGGAGAAGCGGTACTTTGAGCCGGGAAGCGGCTTTGGCGTCGCCGATGCGTTCGGCGGCGTGATGGGGATGGCGATCTGCAACGATCGTCGCTGGAGCGAAACCTATCGGGTGATGGGACTTCAGGGCGTCGAAATGGTGATGATCGGCTACAACACGCCAGTGCACAATCCGCCCGCGCCCGAGCAGGACGACCTCTCGCTGTTCCACAACCATCTGGTGATGCAGGCCGGCGCCTACCAGAACGGCACCTTCGTGGTCGGCGTCGCCAAGGCCGGCGTTGAAGAGGGCGTCGACCATATCGGCGGCAGCTGCATCGTCGCGCCCTCCGGCGAGATCATCGCGGCGTGCACGACCAAGGGCGACGAGATCGCGCTGGCCCGCTGCGATCTCGACCTCTGCAATTCCTACAAGCGCACGACCTTCAATTTCGACGTTCATCGCCAGCCCCAGGCCTATGGCATGATTGTCGAGCGGAAGGGGGTGACCACCATGGCCGACGGGACGCCGGTGCGGGCGAAGGGGTGATTTGCTCCGTGCCTGTGTCGCCCGCCTGTCAATGCGCGCTCAGCGGCGTGACCGCGCCGCTGAGCAAGCCTCGAAGGGCGATGGCCCGCTGCATCTCGGCCATTTATCCTTCGAGGCTCCGCTTGCGATGCGGGCGCATCGCAGGCCTCGCACCTCAGGATGACGGGACGGGCCACCTCAATATCGCAAGCCAGCCCGTTCCCCCATTTCCCCAATCACAACCACGTGTCTTTATTCGGAAATGATCATTCCCTATTCTGCCGCAATGCAAAAAGCCGCCCGCCGATCCCAACCTGTTCCGCCCGGCCGCCCCCGGGAGTTCGATATGGACACGGCCCTGGACGGGGCGGTGCGGGTGTTTTGCGAGCGCGGCTATCATGCCACCTCGATCGGAGAATTGACCGCCGCCATGGGGCTTGCCACCGGCAGTGTCTACAAGGCGTTTCGCGACAAGCATGCCGTGTTCGTCGCGGCCTTCGAGCGCTACGCCACGGTGCGCCGGGAACAGACCCGCAGCGCGGCGGCGCGCGGTGCGAACGGCCGCGAGCAGCTGCGCAATTTGCTGCTGTCCTATGTCGAGCACTCCCAGGGCAGCGAGGGGCGCCGCGGCTGCATCGTGGTCGGCAGCGCGGTCGAACTGTCGGCGGTCGACCCGGTGATCCGCGCGCGCGTCACGGCGCAGCTCAAGACCAACGAGAGTTTCATCGCCGGCCTCATTCGCGCGGGGCAGGCCGATGGCTCGATTCCGGACCATGTCGAGGCCGACGACACCGCGCGGCTGATAATCTGCATGACGCAGGGCCTGCGCGTCGTCGGCAAGGCGCGCCTGCCGCTCGACGGCGAGCGCTTGGTCGGGGTCGCGATGAAATTGCTTGCCTGAATTCTTGCCGTATTAGGAAACGGTTGTTTCCTATATCTGGAGACTTTGAAGTGTCGGAGATTTTGGAATGACGATGAATGCCACGATCGAGACCGCGCCGGAGACGGATGCGGTGTCGCAACGACTGACTTTCGTGCTTGCGGCGGCCTGTGGCATGATCGCTGCCAATATCTATTATGCCCAGCCGCTGATCGCCCCGATCAGCGCCGCGCTCGGCCTGTCGCATGCGGCTGCGGGGCTGATCGTGACCATGACGCAGATCGGCTATGGCACGGGGTTGCTATTTATCGTGCCGCTCGGCGATCTCGTCGAGAACCGTACGCTGATCTGCACCGTCATCACGCTCGGCGCGGCGTCCCTGCTGGCTGCCGCGTTTGCGACCCATGCGCTGCCGTTCCTGATAGCGGCGCTGTTCATCGGGCTAGGTTCGGTGGCGGTTCAGATCATCATCCCTTATGCGGCGCATCTCGCGCCCGAGGCCATTCGCGGCCGTGTCGTCGGCAACGTTTCGACCGGATTGATGCTCGGCATCATGCTGGCGCGGCCGGTGTCGAGTTTCGTCACCGCGGTACTGTCCTGGCACGCGGTGTTCTTCTGCTCCGCGGCGCTGATGATAGTGCTCGCGGCCGTGCTCCGGATGACGCTGCCGAAGCGCACGCCGGTTGCGCGCATGCATTACGGCGCATTGCTGATGTCGATGCCGCATCTGGCGCGCACCACGCCGCTGCTCCGGCGTCGCGCGCTCTACCAGGCGGGCCTGTTTGGCGCCTTCACGCTGTTCTGGACGGTGGCGCCGCTCCAGCTCGCGAGCGAATTCGGTTTCACTCAGCGCGGCATCGCGCTGTACGCGCTCGCGGGCGTCGCCGGCGTGTTCTCGGCGCCGATCGCAGGACGGCTCGCCGATCGCGGCCTTAGCCGCATCGCCACCATCATTGCGATGCTGCTCGTCGCTATAGGCTTCCTGGTGACGCATATCGGCGCGGCCGGGTCGACGCTCAACCTCGCCTGCCTCGTTGCGGCTGCGATCGCCATCGATTTCGGCGTGCAGGGCAATGTCGTGCTGGGCTTCCGTGCCATCTTCGTGCTCGGGCACGAGCACCGCAGTCGCCTCAACGGCCTCTATATGGCGACGTTCTTCGCCGCCGGCGCCGCCGGATCCGCACTCGGCGCCTGGGCGTTCGCGCAAGGCGGTTGGACGCTGGCCTCAGGCATCGGCTTGGCATTGCCGGTCGCCGCCTTGCTCTACGCCGCCACCGAGTAGGCGGTCCGATTGTGCTTTTGCGTCTGGTTTACCAAGCTCGCGACGGTACTATTTCCGTCTCGCGGTTTCGGCGCGGGTGTAGTACTTTGGTCACAATCGGGCCTGGTTAACAGGCTGCAGGGGGAGGCCAATGAAGCGTGCGGGATTGTTCGGCGTACCGCGAGTACGGCCATGGTCGTGGCAGGCGTTTCTGCTCGGCTTTACAATCGTGGCGGCGTCGGCCGCAGTTCAAGGCGCCTGCGTCGCGCTCGGCGCAAAGCTCTATTTCGCGGCGTTCCTGCCCAGCATCTTCCTGGTCGGAATTCTGGCCGGCGCGCCGGCTGCGGCATTTGCCGTGCTGTTGACCATTCCGCTGGTGTGGTGGGCGTTCATGCCGCCCTTCTTCGAGTTCAGCCCGCTGACCAGCGACTATGCCGATTCCATCAACCTGTTCTTCCTTCTCGCCGTGCTGCTGATCGGCCTCGCCGATCTCTGCCGCGAGACGATGACGATCATCCGCCGCGGCGGGCTGAAGCGCTCGGCCGAGAGCGCGGCAACGAATCCGCAATAAACGGGCGTCGCGCGGCAGCGCCCGTTGCGCCCGCGCAACAGTCCGGCAACCATCCGCGCGCCTGGATCGCGCCGCTAACTTTTCAAAAAAGATTTGGCCGCAAATTCCCTCGCAGGAAGGACGAGGAGTTTCGACATGAACGGCCAAATCAGCGGACACGCCATCTTCGAGAACGTGCGCCGCTATCGCGGGATCGCATCGCTCTATCGCCAGACCGCAGCATTCCGCCCGGGCCAGCGCTGGTCGCTGTTGGAGCAGGCCGGCGAGTGGGAAGCGCGGGCGCTGTCCGAGCTGGAAGCCTATTTCGCTGCCCGCGCGGACTACGCCGCCCCGCTCGCTGCCTGATTGTTAACCATGCTGATGCCGAAGAGCGCGAACGACATGCGACGGGATCGCAGACGTCTGCGCTTTGGCCGTCAGAACCGGTAGCTCGCCTGGAGCGGCACCGTGCGGCCCTGGCCGGGTGAGATATTGTTGTTGCCGTCGGCCGACGCCCAATATCCCTTGGTGAAGATGTTCTCAACCTCGAAGCGGTCGAACCGTGTGCCTACGGTGAACTGGAGCGCGCGAGAGAATTCGATCGTGTCTCGCAGATAACCGGACTCGATGTTCAACCCGTATGGGTTGATGCCGTAGCGTTCGAGATGGTTGAAGTCCTGCGTGCATGAACACGTCGGGCGTTCAGCAATTCCGGGAAATCGGATTTGAATCGTTCGAAACATTTCGAGTTCCGGCGATCCGGTCGCGAGCAGAACCCGGGGCGACTACGGAGTTATCCCGCTGCCGCTGTGTGATAGCAACTCACCCGAGTCTCCTTCACGACGGCCAGGGGCGAGCGATGACCATTTTCAACCGCATCTTCACGACAGAGCGCCTGCTTCAGATCATCGTCGTTCTGGCGGCGACGGTCGCGATGAAGTTGATGGGCTGAGCGCCGGCGGCGCTATCGCCCGCCAAATTCGGGCACCTCGGGCAGATAGTTCGCTCCCTCCGAGCCGAGAAAATCGAACATCGCCTGCGCCGGCGGCAGCAGCACCTTGTCGCTGCGGCGGATCACGTACCATTGCCGGACGATCGGCAGGCCAGCGACGTCGAGCACGATGAGGCGGCCCTCGGCGAGCTCATGCGCCACGGTGTGCGCCGAGATGAAGGCGATGCCGAGCCCGGCGATGACGGCCTGCTTGATGGTCTCGTTGCTGCTCATCTCCATGCCGATGATCGGCTCGAGATCCGACTTCTGGAACATCCCCTCCATCAGCGTGCGCGTGCCCGATCCCGGCTCGCGGGTGAGGAAGGTCTCGTGCACGAGATCGGTCAGGCTGAGGCCTGAATCCTTCTCCAGCCAGTGTCCCTTGCGCGCGACGATGATGTGCGGATTCCGCCCGAGCTGACGGACGTCGACGCTGACATCTGCCGGTGGCCGACCCATCACGGCGAAATCGAGGTCGTAGCCGTGCATGGCCTCGCGGATCTCCTCGCGGTTGCCGACGGTCAGCTTGATCTCGATCTTGGGCGAGCGCTTGGAGAACGCCGCGATCGCATGCGGCACGAAATATTTGGCCGTCGAGACCGCACCGAGATGCACCGTGCCGCCAGTCCTCCCTGCGAGCAGGTCGAGCGCGCCCTGACAGTCCGTGATTGCAGCCTCGACACGCTCGGCTAGCGCCAGCACCTCTTTCCCCGCCTCCGTCAGAAGCATCCCGTCGCCAGTCCGCTGCACCAGCGGGAGGCCGGCGAGATCCTGAAGCTGCCGCAGTTGCTGCGTCACGGCAGGCTGCGTGAGCCCGAGCTGGGTCGAGGCCGCGGTGACGCTGCCCTTGGCTGAAAGCGCCGCAAGCGAGCGCAACTGCCGGATCGTCAGATGCCGGAGCTGGGTCGCCGCATGGCTGGAGCCATTATAAGAAAATTCTTTGGCGCTCATTATAAATAGAAATTTTCCTTATTAAGCCGCCGCTGTCAATCTCTTCGTGCCGGGACCGACCGCACCGACCTCCGCCGGGGAGGGAACTGGATGCGGCGCCAGCAAGGGGATGGACGCAGATGACCGGGCAACTCAGGCTGGACGACCACCTTCAACGGTATTCCGTGACGGCACCGCATGCGCCGGCGGTCGCGGCCGCAGTCGATGCCATTGCCGCGGCCGCAATCGAGATCGCCGACATCATCAGCACCGGCGATCTCGCAGATGCTTCCGGCCTGACGACGGGCCGCAACAGCGACGGCGATCTCCAGCGCGATCTCGACGTGCAGGCGGATGCGATCCTGCGCCGCTGCCTCGGCAAGCTGCCGGTCGCGGCGCTGGCGTCGGAGGAAATGCGTGAGCCCCAGATCGGCGACCGCGCAGCAAAAATCTGCGTCGCGATTGATCCGCTCGACGGTTCCTCCAACATCGACGTCAACATGGCCGTGGGCACGATCTTCTCGATTTTGCCGGCACCGGACGATCTCGCTCTCGCCTTCCATCAGCGCGGCTCGGCGCAGCTTGCGGCGGGCTTCATCACCTACGGTCCGCAGACCTCCCTGGTGCTGACGCTTGGTGACGGTGTCGACATTTTTACGCTTGATCGCAGGTCCGGGTGTTTTCGTCTCACGCGGCGGAGCGCGCAGATTCCCGAGACCGCCGACGAATTCGCGATCAACGCGTCGAACCGCAGGCATTGGGATTCACCGGTGCGCGCCTTCGTCGACGAGTGCCTCGCCGGCGTCGACGGGCCCGCCAACCACAATTTCAACATGCGCTGGATCGGCTCGTTGGTCGCCGAGGCCTATCGCATCCTCACCCGCGGCGGCGTGTTCCTCTATCCCTCCGACGCGCGCCCCGGCTATGGCGACGGCCGCCTGCGCTTGACCTATGAAGCGCACCCGATGGCGATGATCGTCGAGCAGGCCGGTGGCTCCGCCTCGACCGGGCGCGAGCGCATCCTCGACCTATCAGCGGAGAGCCTGCATCAGCGTGTGCCGCTGGTCATGGGCTCGAGCAATGAGGTGCGGCGCGTCGCGGAACTGCACTGCGATCCGTTGCTCGTCGCCAGCGTCTCTGCGCCGCTGTTCGCGCGGCGCGGCTTCTTCCGGCTGTGAGGGAGTAGCGCATGTCCAGGAAGCATCCAATCATCTCCATCACCGGCTCCTCCGGCGCGGGCACAACCTCGGTCAAGAAGACCTTTGAGCAGATCTTCTTCCGCGAGAAGGTCAACGCCGTCTACATCGAGGGCGATGCATTCCATCGCTACGACCGCACTGAGATGCGGTTGCAGATGGCACAAGAGGCCGAGCGCGGCAACAGGCATTTCAGCCATTTCAGCCCCGAGACCAATCTGTTCGAGGAGCTGGAGCGCGCTTTCCGCGACTATGGCGAGACCGGCACCGCGGTGACGCGGCATTACGTCCACGACTCCGAGGAATCCGCGTTGCACGGCGCGGCTCCCGGTACCTTCACCGAATGGGAGCGGTTGCCGGAGAACTCGGAGCTGTTGTTCTACGAAGGCCTGCACGGCGCCGTGGTCACCGACAAGGTCAACGTCGCGCGCTATGCCGACCTCAAGATCGGCGTCGTGCCCGTCATCAATCTCGAATGGATCCAGAAGCTGCACCGCGACCGCAGCGCGCGCGGCTATTCGACCGAGGCCGTCACCGACACCATTTTGCGGCGGATGCCGGACTACATCCATTACATCTGCCCGCAATTCACCGAGACCGACATCAACTTCCAGCGGGTGCCGACGGTCGACACGTCCAATCCATTCATCGCGCGCTGGATCCCGACGCCGGACGAATCGATGGTCGTGATCCGCTTCAAGAATCCGCGCGGCATCGACTTTCCCTATCTGCTGTCGATGCTGCCGCACAGCTTCATGTCGCGCGCGAATTCGATCGTGTGCCCAGGCGCGAAGCTCGATCTGGCGATGCAGCTGATCCTGACGCCGTTGATCATGCAGCTGATCGAGCGCAAGCGAAACCTGAAGTGAACAAGGGAGGATCCGATGAACATCTCCGTCCACGCCGACGCCGAGCTCACGGCGGTTGCTCACGGCGATCTCGCCAATGCCGTCCGTTTCCTCGCGGTCGACGCCATCGAGACCTCGCAATCCGGCCATCCCGGCCTGCCCATGGGCATGGCCGACGTCGCGACCGTGCTGTTCTCGCGCTTCCTGAAATTCGACTCAGCTCATCCCAACTGGCCGGACCGCGACCGTTTTGTGCTGTCGGCGGGCCACGGTTCGATGCTGCTCTATGCGCTGCTGCATCTGACCGGTGGCGATGTCAGCCTCGATGACATCAAGGCGTTCCGGCAATGGGGCTCGAAGACGCCGGGCCATCCGGAATACGGCCACACGCCAGGCGTGGAAACCACGACGGGGCCGCTGGGGCAGGGAATCGCGACTGCCGTCGGCATGGCGCTCGCAGAGCGCATGGCCAATGCACGCCATGGCGACGGACTTGTCGATCACTTCACCTATGTGATCGCCGGCGACGGCTGCCTGATGGAAGGCGTCAGCCAGGAGGCGATCTCGTTCGCCGGTCATCTCGGGCTTGGCCGCCTGATCGTGCTATTCGACGACAACGGCATCTCGATCGACGGGCCGACCTCGCTCGCGACATCGGACGACCAGCTCGCGCGCTTCGCGGCCTCCGGCTGGTCTGTGCGCCGCGTCGACGGGCACGATCCCGAAGCGATCGCACAGGCGATCGCGGAAGAACGCGAGAGCGCAAAGCCGTCGCTGATCGCCTGCCGCACCATCATCGGCTTTGGTGCGCCGGATCGCCAAGGCACCGAGAAGGCACACGGCGCGCCGCTCGGCACCGAGCAGACGGCGGCCGCGCGCCGTGCGCTTGGCTGGGACTATCAGCCATTCGTCGTGCCGATCCCGATCCTGAAGGCGTGGCGGATGATCGGCCAACGCGGACAGATGAATCGTCTCGCCTGGCTCGATCGCTATGAGTGCGCGACGCCCGCGCAGCGCGAGCTCTTCATCGAGGGCAAGGCCGTTGCCCTGCCGAGCGCTTATGCCCAGGCCTCGGCGAAATTACGCGAGCGCTTTGCCACCGAGCGTCCAAAACTCGCGACGCGGCAGGCCTCGCAACAGGTGCTCGATAGCATTGCCGGGACGATTCCCGGCCTCGTCGGCGGCTCCGCGGACCTGACGCACTCGAACCTGACGCACGCCAAGACGCAAGCACCGGTCACGCGCGACGGGTTCGCCGGTGACTACATCCATTATGGTATCCGCGAGCACGGCATGGCGGCCGCGATGAACGGTCTCGCGCTGCATGGCGGCTTCATTCCCTATGGTGGCACCTTCCTCGCCTTCTCCGACTATAGCCGGCCGGCGATCCGCCTTGCGGCCCTGATGCGGCTGCGCGTCGTCCATGTGATGACCCATGATTCCATCGGGCTCGGTGAGGACGGCCCGACGCATCAGCCCGTGGAGCATCTCGCCGCGCTCCGCGTCATTCCCAACCTTCTGGTGTTCCGCCCGGCCGATGCGGTCGAGACGCTGGAAGCCTGGGATTGCGCACTCGAATCCCAAAACCGTCCCTCTGTGCTGTGCCTCTCACGCCAGGCCTTGCCCACCTTCCGCAGTGATGCTCGCGGTCGAAACCGTGTCGCGCGGGGCGCCTATCTCATCGTCTCGCCCGATGGCGGCCGTGACGTAACGCTGATCGCGACTGGCTCTGAGGTGTCGATCGCGCTGGATGCCGCGCGCCTGCTCGCGACTGAGCACATCCGTACGGCTGTGGTCTCTGCGCCATGCTTCGCGCTGTTCGAGGAACAGCCAGACGACTACCGCGCCACTGTTCTTGGCACCGCGCCGCGCGTCGGCATCGAGGCGGCCGTGCTCGGCGATTGGCCGCGCTGGATCGGTGCCGATGGTGAGTTCGTCGGCATGCGCGGTTTCGGCGCCTCGGCGCCCGCGCCGGTGCTCTACCGCGAATTCGGCATCACGCCGCAAGGCATCGCGGAAGCCGCCAGGCGGGCGATCGCCCGCGCAGGCAAGCAATAACAGGAGGAAAGTTCGTGGCCCGTATCACCCTTCGGCAACTGCTCGATCACGCCGCCAACCACAGCTATGCGGTGCCGGCGTTCAACATCAACAACATGGAGCAGGGCATTGCGATCATGCAGGCGGCGGCCGAGGTCGATGCGCCCGTCATCATCCAGGCCTCGCGCGGCGCGCGCAGCTATGCCGGCGATCTCATGCTCTCGCACATGATCGACGCGCTGGAGCGGACCTATCCCGACATTCCGCTTTGCATGCACCAGGACCACGGCAATGACGAGGCCACCTGTGCCAGCGCGATCGCCCATGGCTTCACCTCGGTGATGATGGACGGTTCGCTCAAGGCGGACGCGAAGACGGCGGCCGACTACGATTACAACGTCGCGATCACCCGCCGCGTCGTCGATCTCGCGCATTGGGTCGGCGCCTCCGTCGAAGGCGAACTCGGCGTGCTCGGCTCGCTCGAGCACGGCGGCGGCGAGCAGGAGGATGGCCACGGCGTCGAGGGCAAGGTCAGTCATGACCAACTGCTGACCGATCCCGACCAGGCCGTCGATTTCGTCCGCGCGACAAAAGTCGACGCGCTGGCGATTGCGATGGGCACGTCGCACGGCGCCTACAAGTTCAGCCGCAAGCCGGACGGCGACATTCTGGCGATGCGGGTGGTCGAGGAGATCCACCGCCGGCTGCCAAACACGCATCTGGTGATGCACGGATCCTCTTCGGTGCCTCAGCCGCTCCAGGACATGTTCAACACGTTCGGCGGCGAGATGCCGCAGACCTGGGGCGTACCGGTGGAGGAGATCGTCCGTGGTATCAAGAGCGGCGTGCGCAAGGTCAATATCGACACCGACTGCCGGCTGGCGATGACCGCGGTGTTCCGCAAGGTGGCTGCGCAAAGCCGGAGCGAGTTCGATCCGCGCAAATTCCTGAAGCCGGCGATGGACGCTATGCGCGACCTCTGCCGCGAACGGTTCGAGCAGTTCGGCACGGCGGGTCACGCAAGCAAGATCAAGGTCGTTCCGTTGAGCGAGATGGCACGGCGGTACCGCACAGGCGAGCTCGACCCGCGCATCGACGCCCGCGAGTCCGTTGCGGCCTAATCATTCAGAGAGAGCAGAAAGAAAAGTCAGGAGAGAGCCATGAACGCACATACAGGAACAGTCCGCGGCAAAGAGCGCTATCGCTCGGGCGTCATGGAATACGCCCGCATGGGCTATTGGGAGCCCGACTATGTGCCGAAGGACACCGACGTCATCGCGCTATTCCGCGTGACGCCGCAGGAGGGTGTCGACCCGATCGAGGCGTCCGCTGCGGTCGCCGGTAAATCCTCGACCGCGACCTGGACGGTGGTGTGGACCGATCGGCTGACGGCCGCCGAAAAATATCGCGCCAAGTGCTATCGGGTCGATCCGGTGCCGGGCACGCCGGGCTCGTATTTCGCCTACATCGCCTATGATCTCGACCTGTTCGAACCGGGCTCGATCGCCAACCTCTCGGCCTCGATCATCGGCAACGTGTTCGGCTTCAAGCCGCTGAAGGCGTTGCGTCTGGAAGACATGCGCTTCCCGGTCGCCTATGTGAAGACGTTCCAGGGTCCCGCGACTGGCATCGTGGTCGAGCGCGAACGGCTCGACAAGTTCGGTCGCCCGCTGCTCGGGGCAACGGTGAAGCCCAAGCTCGGTTTGTCCGGCCGCAATTACGGCCGCGTCGTTTACGAGGCGCTGAAGGGCGGGCTCGACTTCACCAAGGACGACGAGAACATCAACTCGCAGCCCTTCATGCACTGGCGCGACCGTTTCCTCTATTGCATGGAAGCGGTGAACCGTGCGCAGGCGGCCTCCGGCGAGGTGAAGGGCACGTACCTGAACATCACCGCCGGGACGATGGAGGACATGTACGAGCGCGCGGAGTTCGCGAAGGAGCTCGGGTCGTGCATCGTCATGATCGACCTCGTGATCGGCTACACCGCGATCCAGTCCATGGCGAAATGGGCGCGGCGCAACGACATGATCCTGCATCTGCACCGCGCCGGTCACTCGACCTATACGCGGCAGAAGAGCCACGGCGTGTCGTTCCGCGTCATCGCCAAATGGATGCGGCTCGCCGGCGTCGACCACATCCATGCCGGCACCGTGGTCGGCAAGCTCGAGGGCGACCCCAACACCACGCGCGGCTATTACGACGTCTGCCGCGAGGATTTCAACCCGACCAAGCTCGAGCACGGCCTGTTCTTCGACCAGTCCTGGGCGAGCCTCAACAAGATGATGCCGGTTGCGTCCGGCGGCATCCATGCCGGCCAGATGCACCAGTTGCTCGACCTTCTCGGCGAGGACGTCGTGCTGCAATTCGGCGGCGGCACCATCGGTCATCCCATGGGCATTGCGGCGGGCGCGATCGCCAACCGCGTGGCGCTGGAAGCGATGATCCTCGCTCGCAACGAGGGGCGCGACTACGTCCATGAAGGGCCGGAAATCCTGGCCAGGGCGGCCGAGACCTGCACCCCGCTGAAGGCAGCGCTCGAGGTCTGGAAGGACGTCAGCTTCAACTATCAATCCACCGATACGCCGGACTTCGTGCCGACCGCGCTCGAGACTGTTTGAGGAGACGGACCATGAAACTCACCCAGGGCTGCTTTTCATTCCTGCCCGATCTGACCGACGATCAGATCACCAAGCAGGTGCAATATTGCCTCGCCAATGGCTGGGCGGTGAACATCGAGTTCACCGATGATCCGCATCCCCGCAATACCTATTGGGAGATGTGGGGCCTGCCGATGTTCGATCTCCAGGACGCCGCCGGCGTGATGATGGAGCTCGCCGAATGCCGCAGGGTGTATGGCGACCGTTACATCCGCATCAGCGGCTTCGATTCCAGCCATGGCTGGGAATCGGTGCGGATCTCTTTCCTGGTCAACCGCCCGCCGCAGGAAGCTGAGTTCGAGCTGGTGCGGCAGGAGGTCGGCGGCCGCGCCATCCGCTACAGCACCGTTCGCAAGCCCGTTGTCCACGCCTCGCAATAACCATTCCTCTCCGCGCGGAGCACTCCCTGCTCCGTATCCTTGGCGGACCACTGCTTCGCCGCTCCCCCCGCGGCGAAGCTCCTTTCTTCGAGGCGCCGATGCTTGATGTGCCCCATACCGCCACAACCGAGACCGCGTTCGACCTCCGCAAGGAAGCCGAATCCGCCGGAATCGTCGCAACGCTGCAACAGCTCGACCAGGAGCTGATCGGACTAAGGCCGGTCAAGGACCGCGTGCGCCAGATCGCCTCGCTCCTGCTGATCGAGCGCGTCCGCCAGCGTGCGGGGTTGGCCTCCGCGCCGCCCACGCTACACATGTCATTCACCGGCAATCCCGGCACCGGCAAGACCACCGTGGCGCTGCGCATGGCCAAAATCCTGCACGGCCTCGGCTTCGTGCGCCGTGGGCAGGTGATCTCGGTGACGCGCGACGATCTGGTCGGCCAGTATATCGGCCACACCGCGCCGAAGACGAAAGAGATATTAAAGAAGGCGATGGGCGGCGTGCTCTTCATCGACGAGGCCTATTATCTGCATCGGCCCGACAACGAACGCGACTACGGCCAGGAGGCGATCGAGATCCTGCTCCAGGTGATGGAGAACCAGCGTGAGGACCTCGTGGTGATCCTGGCCGGCTACGGCGAGCGGATGACGAGCTTCTTCGCCTCCAATCCCGGCTTCCGCTCGCGCATCGCCCATCACATCGACTTTCCGGATTATGCGGAAGCCGAGCTGCTCGTCATTGCCGAGCTGATGCTCCGGGAGCGCGGCTATCGCTTCTCGGCGGCTGCGCGCGAGGCCTTCGAGCGATACATCGCGTTGCGGCGGACGCAGCCGTTCTTCTCCAACGCGCGCTCAATCCGCAACGCCGTCGACCGTATCCGCTTGCGGCAAGCCGACCGCCTGGTGTCCGACCTCGATCGCATGCTCGACATCGCCGATCTCGAAACCATCGATTCCGCCGATGTGCTAGCGAGCCGCGTCTTCAGCGGCGGCGCCGATGCGCGGAGCGCGCAGCCATGACGCGGGAAATTGTTATTGCTCCCTCGATCCTGGCGGCGGATTTCGCGCGTCTCGGCGAGGAAATTTCAGCGATCGATGCAGCGGGCGCCGACTGGATCCATTGCGACGTCATGGACGGCCACTTCGTGCCGAACATCAGTTTCGGCGCCGATATCATCAAGGCGATCCGGCCGCTGACGAAGAAGATTTTCGATGTGCATCTGATGATCGCGCCGACCGATCTCTATCTCGAGGCGTTCGCGAAGGCGGGTGCCGATGTCATCACGGTGCACGCGGAAGCCGGTCCCCATCTCGACCGCTCGCTCCAGGCGATCCGCGCACTCGGCAAGAAAGCAGGCGTCAGCCTGTGCCCGGCGACGCCCGAGAGCGCGATCGAATATGTGCTCGATCGTATCGACCTCGTGCTCGTGATGACGGTCAACCCGGGGTTCGGTGGCCAGTCCTTCCTCGAATCCCAGCTTGAGAAGGTCGTGCGGATCCGAAGCATGATCGGCGAACGGCCAATCCGGCTCGAGGTCGATGGCGGCGTCACGCGCGACAATGCCGCCGTCGTTGCCGCCGCGGGTGCAGATACACTTGTGGCAGGTTCCGCAGTGTTTCGTGGAAAGAGCAGTGCCGACTATGCCGCCAACATCGCGGCCATCCGCATTGCGGCCGAGGCAGGTCGGGTTCCGAATCTGCAAGTTAGTTCCGCGCTGCCGATGCGTGACGGAGAAGGCGTACGCATCCGGTAGACGACGGTAAGCCCACGCGATGACGACGTCGTGGCGTCGGTTGTGCCAAGGCGTGTCACAAATCTCCGGTGTTCTACGGAGGATGCTGCGCAAAGCGACAGGCCCTTTCAGGCCGGGGTAACCAACACGCCTGAGACGAAAGTTCGATTAACGCCCGGGCAATGCTATGCGTCTCAATCTGCCATTTAGGAACGCTTAAGAGAGCGCGGGGATGCGGATCGAAGAAATTTGCGGGCATGACGCCTGCACGCCGCGTGGAGCGATGGTGTGAATACGCATCGCCTGTTCGCCGAGCAGCTTCGCTGCGCCACCGATGCGTCTGGACAGGTCGACCTCGCCAAGCTGGGCGAGCTCGTCAGCGCGGCCTATGAGGCCAACGATCGCGACCGTCAGCGGACCATCGAGGTGAGCGCCCAGTCGCCTGATGAGGTCGAGCATGATCTGCTGCGGACCCAGGAATTCCTCGACACCATCGTCGAGAACATTCCCATTGCCGTGTTCGCAAAGTGTGCGAAGGATTCCCGCTACATTCTCCTCAACCGCGCCGGCGAGGACTATTATGGCCTGCCGCGCGAGCAGATGCTGGGCAGGACTCCGGACGAGATCTTCCCGGCCGACGTCGCCCGCATGGTCAGCGAGCAGGACCGCAAGGTCGTCGCCAGCGGCATGCCAATGTTCCTCGAGGAGCATTTGGTCGAGGTCGGCGTAAAGGGCCACGACCGCGTCATTAACTCGCGCAAGATGGTGATCACGGACGGCGCCGGAGACCCGCAATATCTGGTTGGCGTGATCGAGGACGTGACCGAGCGCGTCAACACCCAGGAACGCATCAGTCATCTCGCGCATCATGACGCGCTGACCGATTTGCCGAATGGTAGTGCCTTCAACGCGGCACTGAGCGCGCGGCTGGACCAGGCGCAGGAGGCGACGACCAGCTTTGCGGTCCTCAGCCTCGATCTTGACCGCTTCAAGGCGGTCAACGACGTGTTCGGCCACCCCGTCGGCGACATGCTGATGCGGGCGGCGGCCGAGCGTCTTGCCGCAGAGGCCGATAGTGCCTTCGTCGCCCGCATCGGCGGCGACGAGTTCATGATCCTGATGCCCGACGACGTCCGCCGGCGGACGTCCTCTCGCTCGCCGAGCGTCTGGTCGAGGCGATCGGCAAGGAGCTCGAAGTCGACGACTATCTCTCTCATGTAGGCCTCAGTGTCGGCATCGCGGTCTATCCGGACGACGGCGTGGACGCGGTGACGCTGCTTGCGAACGCCGATTCCGCGCTCTATCGCGCCAAGCGCGAGGGCCGGGGCAGGGTCTGCTTCTTCGAAACCGAGATGGATCGGGAGCTGCGCGACCGCAGGCTGTTGCAGCACGATCTGCGCCAAGCGCTCGAGCAGAACCAGTTCCTGGTCTACTTCCAGCCGCAGGCGCGGATGGATGGCGAGATCATCGGCTTCGAGGCGTTGCTGCGCTGGAACCATCCGACACGAGGTTTCGTCCCGCCCGACCAGTTCATCCCGCTTGCCGAGGAGAACGGGCTGATCATCGAGATCGGCGAATGGGTGCTGCGCGAGGCGTGCCGTGAGGCGTCATCCTGGCCACGGTCTTTGCAAGTCGCGGTCAATTTGTCGCCGGTGCAGTTCCAGGCCGGCGACCTCGAGCGGTCCATCCACCAGATCCTGCTAGAGACGGGGCTCGCGCCGACGCAACTCGAGGTCGAGATCACCGAGGGCGTGCTGATCGGCGATTTCACCCGTGCGCTCAATCTGCTGCGGCGGCTGAAGGCACTCGGCATCCGCATCGCGATGGACGATTTCGGCACCGGGTACTCCTCGCTGTCCTATCTCCAGTCGTTCCCGTTCGACAAGATCAAGATCGACCGCAGCTTCATCTCCAACCTCGAGGCGACGTCGCAATCGGCCGAGATTGTCCGCGCGGTCTTGAGCCTTGCGCACGCCCTGCACATTCCGGTCGTTGCCGAAGGCGTTGAAACCGAGGCGCAGCGTGCCTTCCTGGCGGGCGAGGCCTGCGAGGAGATGCAGGGCTATCTCATCGGGCGGCCCGAACCGATCGAACGGTACCTCGATCTGATCGGCATCAACGTCGAACGCCGCCACTACGCCTGACCGCATTGCGAATTCCACGCCCCGGTTCGTCCGATAGGAACCAACGCGGGCGAGCGCGCTTCCTAAAAGTTAACCCAGGTGAAGCGGGCCGCGCGCGCAGAAAATGTTTTGCACAACCGCCATCGGCCTGACGCAAATCTGGGCAATAAAGCATGCGAATGCGAGGGAGGGTCTCATGGAGAACGTACGTCGCTACCGCGCGCTGGCGTCTCTCTGTCGTCAGCAGGCGGCCTATCGGCCGCTTCAGAACTGGCAACTCCTCGGCCAGGCCGAACATTTCGAACATCTCGCCGAGATCGAACTCAAAGCGCACTTCGCAGCGTGCAATGCGAAAGGCGAGGATGATGCCGTCGTAGCGGCGACCTGGGAGCGACCCGCGGCAGCGTAGAGCGTTCTATCTGCAATTCATCACAGGACTGTTCGCTGGGATTTCGGTTGCAGTGCGACGTTTATTTCGAGATTCCGGCCTGCGGCCGTCCGTCTCTCTTTCTTTGCCAAGAATTAATCGCGTGGACGGGACACCGTAAGGTGGCAAAGCCCATGTTGCGTGCAAGGCGACGACCTTCACCAACATGGACATTTCGACATGAACGATCGCGTCAATTCCGACACCACCACGTCCCGCACAATTCTGAGGCCGCGCCGGCTTGCGCTGCTCGGCACCGTGGCCGCGCTTGGCGTGGCCGTGCTCGCCGCGTCTCCCGGTTCGTCGCCATTCAGTGTGAACTCCCTCATTACGCCGGCGCAGGCCGCTGAAATGGCTGCGACGCCGCCGGGCTTCGGCGATCTCGTCGCCAAGGTCAAACCGGCCGTCATCTCGGTGCGGGTCAAGATCGACCAGGACAACGACAAGAGCGCGATGCTGCAACAGAACCGGATGGATTCGGACGAGGATTCGCAATTCGACCAGTTCTCGCGGCAGTTCGGCTTTCCCGGCGGCATGAACGGCATGCCGCGTCAGCGTCATCAGGTGATCACGGGCGAGGGCTCCGGCTTCTTCATCTCGGCTGACGGCTATGCGGTGACCAACAATCATGTCGTCGACCACGCCCAGTCGGTGCAGGTGACGACCGACGACGGCACAATCTACACCGCGAAGGTGGTCGGCACCGATCCGAAGACAGATCTCGCGCTGATCAAGGTCGAGGGCAAGAAGGACTTGCCGTTCGTCAAATTCTCCGACCAGAAGGCGCGCATCGGCGACTGGGTGGTCGCGGTTGGCAATCCGTTCGGCCTCGGCGGCACCGTGACGGCCGGCATCGTCTCGGCCAGCGGCCGTGATATCGGCAACGGCCCCTATGACGACTTCATCCAGATCGACGCCCCCATCAACAAGGGCAATTCCGGCGGTCCGGCCTTCGACATGAACGGCAACGTGATCGGCGTGAACACCGCGATCTTCTCGCCCTCCGGCGGTTCGGTCGGCATCGGCTTCGACATTCCGGCCTCGACCGCACAGCTCGTGATCGCGCAGCTGAAGGACAAGGGTGCGGTCACCCGCGGCTGGCTCGGGGTGCAGGTGCAGCCGGTAACCGCAGAGATCGCCGACAGTCTCGGCCTGAAGGAGGCGCGCGGCGCGATCGTCGACAATCCGCAGGATGGCAGCCCGGCGGCGCAGGCCGGCATCGAGGCGGGCGATGTGATCACCGCCGTCAACGGCACAGCGATCAAGGACTCCCGCGATCTCGCCCGCACCATCGCCAAGCTGGCGCCGGGCACGCCCGTGACGCTCGACGTCGTCCACAAGGGTGAGGGCAAGACCGTGACGCTCGCGCTCGGCGAACTGCCGAACGAGCGGCAGGCCAAAGGAAACGGCGACGCTGACGAGGGCAAGACGCAGCCGGCCCCCGGCACACCGCGCCTCGGCCTCAGCCTGGCGCCCGCCGGCGACGTGCAGGGCGCAGGCCAGAAGGGGGTCGTGGTCACCGAAGTCGATCCGCAGGGGCCGGCGGCGCAGCGCGGTATCCAGACCGGCGACGTCATCCTCAATGTCGGTGGCAAGCCCGTCACCAATGTCGGGGACGTCCGCTCCGAGCTGGCGCAGGCCAAATCGTCCGGCAAGAACAGCGTGCTGTTGCAGGTGAAGAACGCGGAGGCGACCCGCTTCGTCGCGGTACCGCTCGTCTGATCACTCGGTCTCGACTGCAAATTCAAAAGGCGGCCTGAAGGCCGCCTTTTTCGCACTCGCCTGAGAGATACCCACAGGCCGTCGATAACATTCTCGTTAACGGCAGCAATGGTGACGGGTTCGTCCGAAAAAGCCGCGTTCGCTCGTCACACTTCGGAGTCGCGTGTTGTGCTTTGGCGGCAGTGAAGGTGCCGAGGCAAATTGCAGGAGTGGAACTTCGGACTGTCCGGCTGCCTTGTGGAAGCGGCCGGTGGTTCGCATTTGATCGGTGCCGACATGGATCGATTGAAGCTCTCGCTGAGGCTTGCGCTGCTTGCGGCGCCTCTCGTGCTGTCGACCGGAAGTGCCATGGGGCGCGATGACGGCCGCTTCACCGACTCGCCGCTGAAGCCCTGGTTTGACAGCCTGCGCAGCCATCTTGGTCCGTGCTGCTCGGATGCCGACGGCGTTGCCGTGGCCGATCCTGATTGGGAATCGCACAATGGTCACTACCGGGTTCGCCTCGACGGGGAGTGGGTCGAGGTCCCCGACGATGCCGTGATCACCGAACCGAACCGCGCCGGACGTACCATGGTCTGGCCGGTCAAGACGGCGTTCGGCATTTCGATCCGCTGCTTCATGCCTGGCAGCATGATCTGACGCCGGTCAGCGTGACCGTGTGGCGGATTTCCGTTTCGACGTTTTCTTTGCGGTCTTCTTCGTGGCAGCCTTCTTGGACGTCTTCCGTTTCGACGCCTTCTTCGGGACCTTCTTACCCTTCGCGCGCGCCTCAGAGAGGCCGATCGCGATCGCCTGCTTGCGGCTCTTCACGCGTCCGCCGCGACCACCGGGGCCGCTTCTGGCGGTGCCCTTCTTGTAACGCCGCATCTCGCGCTCGACATCGCTGCCGGCGCTGCGTGAGTAACGGCGCTTCTTTGCCTTGCGTGCCATCAACTCTCTCCCCTGGTCCGGGAAGAGAACCATACTGCTTACGCTACGTTCCAAATCCGCCGGCCGCGCTCCTCAGAAGGAGTTCGCGAGCTCGATCTCCGCTTCAAGCACCTGGATGCGCCGCGCGGCTTCGGCAGAGGACAGATCCCGATCGTATTGCGCGGGCTGGTAGGCCTCTTCGCTCAGCCGCCTCAGCCTCAGCCCCTGCCCCCGGGTCATCTGCTCCATGAGAAAAGCCTTGGCGTCGTATTTACCCTGAACCTGCATGTCCGCTCTCCGTCCTGAATTCGTGACTTGACTATATGTTCTTATTTTGTTCTAACAAGCCATGGACAACAGAATTAATGAAATTCGACGTAAAATCAGTGCCTTGAGGCTTGAAATGGCCGACGTCGAGGCGTCCGTGCGCGATCTCGTCAACCGGGATCGCGACTGCACTGAAGGGGCTCAGGCGCAGATCGATCTGCGCCGGAAAATCAACCTGCTGATCGGTGAATGGAAGGCGGCCGGCGGCGGCGAGGTGCTGCCGGACATCCGTGACCGGGTGCGTCTTCGTTCAGTGAAGATCGAGAGCAAGCCTGCAGGCGCAATCGCACCCCGCTGAGATATCTGGAGGCACGCGGTGGAGGAAGACCCGGACACCTACCGGATTCTGAAACTGCGCGCCGAGATCCTCGAACTGGGCTCCGCGATCCGGCAATTGCAGCGCGCGGGCCTCGACGCCGCCGCGGCCCAGCTCCTGATCACGCGCAAGCGGGCGCAGCTCGACCACCTCATGAAAACAAATTCCGTAGGTCGTCGCCTTAACACCACTGACATCCGACGCAGCTGAAGCGGTCGCGCAACGCGACATGCCGGAGCTCGTCAATGCCGGATGCCGGAATGGCCGCTCTGCTGAGGGCCGGGATACCCTGAACTCGCGCGCCGACCATTTGGCCATGAGACGACGCGGTTCGAGCACCCAAGCAAAAAGGCCCCGCGATCGCGGGACCTCCCCGTGAGCTCCGGGGAGCTTACTTGGTATTGCTCATGCCGTCCTTGTGGTTCGTCATGGTGCCGCCCTGGTCGGAGCCGGGATCAGACCCGCCCTGGCCGGAGGGATCGCTGCCCTTGGACTTGGTGTTGGCACCCGTCGTCTGCGACGACGAGGTCGAGGAATCGTGCTTCGCCTTGTGCGACTTGGCCTGCGCGGCGTACGGCGCGGCGGCAAGGCCGGTTGCCAACATCACGGCGAAAGCGAGCTTGGTGGTCTTCATGCGTGGAAACTCCCCGAGTTGAATTGACGCAGGCAGCCAACAGCCGTTCGCAGGAGGAGTTCCGAACAAAGCGTCGCATGCGCTTCAAGAATTCCTTGCCCTCGTTGAGAATGAATACGACGCCCGTCAGCGCCGCTCCGACTGAAAACGTTGTCACCAGCGTGACGACAAAGACGAAGACGGCCCGGTTTCCGCCATGGTTCAGCAATTCGGCGACCGCAGGATTGGCCAGGATTAGCGCGAGCGTGAAGGCAAGGCCAAGTGCCGCGCCCATCATCGCATGTGTCATCAGCTTGATGACACCGGTAGGAGAGATCAGCCTCGACTTCTTCGCACGCATGGAACCGCCCCTCGATTTTGCATGCAACGCCGCCGCTGATCGCAGGTTCCACGCGGGTGCACGATTTGTCACGGCGGGCTTCATCCGACGTTCATGCCGGCCTTGCGAGGATGAGCGCCATCGACACGGGAACATTCGATATGGGTAAGGTGGTCTTTCTCTACCGCTCGCTGGCCTATCGCAACGCGGCGGCCGACATGCTGCGCAAAGCGCGCAAGCTGCCGCGTGGTGCGGAGCGAAGCGCAGCCCGCCGCTATGCGACGGCATTGCGGGATCTCGCGCAAACGGAAGCCTGGCTCGAAGGGCGCGTCGCCAATCAACCTCGACCGATGCGGCGATTTAAAGCAGCTGCGTCGCGTTAACCCAACGCGCGTTGTAGTTCAGAGGAGGTGCCGGCGTCGAATTTGCCCTGTGCTGCCGTGGCCGCAGCCTTGGGAGTCAACGGCACCTCGAGGCGGCACACCAGCCCCTCCGCCCGCCAATCGAATTGCGCCTGTCCGCCGAGTTGGGACTCGACACTCGCCAGGAGGCTCCTTGTCCCGAAGCCGCGCGAATTCGGCGTCCTTACTAGCGGCCCGCCGGATTCCTCCCAGGTCAAGGTGAGGAGTTCGTTCTCGGCCTGCCAGCCGATCGCGAGCCGTCCTGACCGTGTCGAGAGCGCGCCATACTTCGCCGAATTGGTGAAGAGCTCGTGCAACGCCAACGCCAGCGTCTGCGCGGTGGCCGGCAGCAGCTGCATCTCGGGACCTGCAAGCTTGATCTGTCCGCCGAGCGAATAGGGCGCAAGCTCTTCCTCGATCAGCTTTGAGAGTTCGGCGCCCTGCCAGCTCGACAGCGACAGGATGGTGTGCACGCGCGCGAGCGCATTGATGCGGCCCTCGACCGCGCTGACATAGTCCTTGACGTCGTCGGCGCGGGTGAGGCGCACGATCGACTGCGCCAGCGCCAGCGCGTTCTTGGCGCGATGATCGACTTCGCGTGCCAAAAGGTTCTGCCTCTCCTCGGCACGCTTGCGTTCGGTGATGTCGATGGTGACGCCGCTCACCCGCACGACGCGACCACTCTCGTCTACCGTCGCCGCCGCTGTGCCGACGCACCAGCGCACCTCGCCGTCTGGGCGGCTGACGCGGAATTCCCCCTCATAGGAATGCGCGCCGGTATTGAATGCAGCGATGGCCTGGCGGAACTGATCGACGTCGTCGGGATGCAGCAAGGCCTGGATGTTCGCCGAATTGACGCTGAAGGTCTCCGGCGTCACGCCGAAGATGCGGTACTGGCCTTCGTCCCACATCCAGTCGCCGTTGATCCAGTCCCAGTCCCAGGATCCCATCTTGCCGGCCGCGATCGCCATGCTGCGGCGCCCTTCGCTCTCGCGCAGCTTTGCGGTGGAGTTCTCCAGCTCGGCGGTGCGGGCGCGGACACGGTCCTCGAGATCCTGGTTCAGCCGTTCGAGCTCGCGCGTCTTGCGGTAGAGCTCGGCAAACACCTTGACCTTGGCGCGCAGTACCTCCGGCACGACAGGCACGGGCACGTAGTCGACGGCGCCCATCTCGTAGCCGCGCAGCCGGTCGATGTCGGAGACCTGGATCGCCGAGATGAAGATCATCGCGGTCTTCTGGAAGCGCGGATGCTCGCGGATCATCGCGGCGAGCTCGAAGCCGTCGAGCTCGGGCATACAGACGTCGACCAGGATCACCGCGATCTCGGTCTTGAGCAGCACCTCCAGCGCCTCGCGACCGGACGAGGCGATCACCAGGTTCTCGCCGAGTTCCCTCAGGATCACCTCATAGGCGAGCAGCTTGGCCGGCTGATCGTCGACGAGGAGGATATTGACCTTTTCGTGGTCCATTCTCGGATCCAACTCAGCGGTGCAGCCACATGCGGATCGCAAGCAGCAATTGATCGGTGTTGACGGGTTTGGCGAGGTAGTCGGACGCGCCGGCTTCCAGGCATTTTTCGCGATCGCCCTTCATCGCCTTCGCCGTCAGCGCGATGATCGGCAGGCGCAGGAAGGCCGGGTTCTCCCGGATCGCGCCGATGGTCTGATAGCCATCCATCTGCGGCATCATGATGTCCATCAGCACGATGGCGATTTCCGGGTTGGATTCGACCAGCGTCACCGCCTCGCGGCCGGTGGTCGCCGTCAGCACCTTCATGCCGCGCCGTTCCAGCACGCTCGACAGCGCGAAAATGTTGCGGGCGTCGTCGTCGACGAGCAGCGCGGTCTTGCCGATCAGGTCCTCGTCGGAACTGTTCAGCTTCTCCAGCATGCGCTGCTTCTCGACCGGCAGTTCCGTGATCACGCGGTGCAGGAACAAAGCTGTCTCGTCGAGCAGGCGTTCCGGCGACTCCACGCCCTTGACCACGATGCTGCGCGCCATGGTGTGGAGCTCCGCATCTTCTTCGGCGGAGAGCTCGCGGCCGGTGAACACCACCACGGGAACGTTTGACAGCGCCTCGTCGCAGCGGATCTGGTCCAGCACCTCGAAACCGCTCATGTCGGGCAGCCGTAAGTCGAGCACCACGCAATCGTACGGCGCCTCGCGTAACGTCGAGAGGGCGCCGGCGCCGGTGTCGGTGGTCACGATCTCGATGTCGTCATGGTGCAGTAGCTCCCGGATCGACAGCTGCTCGACCTCGTTGTCCTCGACGATCAGGAGCCGCTTGCGCCGCGGTCGCGCATATTCCTTGATCTGCGTCAGCGCGGCCGCGACGCCCTCGGTCGTGGTCGGCTTATTGACGAAAGAGAAGGCGCCGCGGGTCAGCGCATGCTGGCGGTCGTCGTCGAGCGTGATGATCTGCACGGGGATGTGGCGCGTCAGCGGGTTGTGCTTGAGCTGGCTCAGCACCGTCCAGCCGAGCATGTCGGGCAGGAACACGTCGAGCGAAACGGCGCGCGGCTGATACTGCTTGGCAAGCTCGATGGCTTCCGCGCCGCGCGCGGCGACCAGAACCTTGAAGCCCTTGTCGCGCGCGAGGTCGACCAGGATGCGGGCATAATGCGGATCGTCCTCGACGATCAGCAGGATGCTGTCACCGGGCTCGAGATTGAGGCGGTCGTCGGGCAGCTGCTCGATGAAATGTTCGGGCGCCGTCGCGGCCGGCTGAAGTGCCAGCGGCTGGCTGTATGGCTGCGGCGACGGCGCGGCGCGCGGTGCGAGCGTCGGGCCAGAATATTTCAGTGGCAGATACAGCGTAAAGGTCGAGCCCTTGCCCGTGGCACTGCGCAGATGAATTTCGCCGCCGAGCAGGCTCGCCAGCTCGCGGCTGATGGCAAGGCCAAGGCCGGTGCCGCCATATTTGCGGCTGGTGCCGGCATCCGCCTGCTGGAACGCCTCGAAGATCAGCTTCTGCTTCTCCAGGGGAATGCCGATGCCGGTATCGGAGACCTCGAAGGCGATCACGGCCGGCGCGGAATTCAGCACCGGATGATCAGTACCCCAGCCGCCGAGCGCGGCGGCGACCTTCAGCCGCACTTCGCCTTCGCCAGTGAACTTGAAGGCGTTGGAGAGCAGGTTCTTCAGCACCTGTTGCAAGCGCTTGGAGTCGGTGACGATGCTGCGTGCGAGGTTCGGATCGACGTCGATCTTGAACGACAGATTGCGGTTCTCCGCCTCATGCCGGAACGGCCGTCCGACCGTCTCGAGCAGGTTGGCGGTGAGGATCTCCTCGGCGTCGACAGTCACCGTGCCGGACTCGATCTTGGAAAGATCGAGAATGTCGCTGATAAGGTTCAACAGGTCGGTGCCGGCGCCGTGGATGGTGCGGGCGAATTCGACCTGCTTGCCTGTGAGGTTGCCGTCCGGATTGTCGGTGAGCTGCTGACCGAGGATCAGGATCGAGTTCAGCGGCGTGCGCAGCTCGTGGCTCATATTGGCCAGGAATTCGGACTTGTACTTCGAGGTCAGTGCGAGCTCGGTCGCCTTTTCCTCGAGCGCGCGGCGGGCCTGCTCGATTTCCTGGTTCTTGCGCTCCACTTCGACGTTGCGTTCGGCGAGCTGCTGCGCCTTCTGCTCGAGCTGGTCGTTGGTCTGCTGCAGTTCGCGCTGTTGAGTTTGGAGTTCGCCGGCGAGCTGCTGCGACTGCTTGAGCAGACCTTCGGTCTGCATCGTCGCCTCGATCGAGTTCAGCACGATGCCGATGGAATTGGTGAGCTGCTCGAGGAACGTCATCTGCGAGGCCGTGAACGAGGTCAGCGACGCCAGCTCGATCACGGCCTTGACCTGGCTCTCGAACAACACCGGTAGCACCACCAGATTTTTCGGCGCGACGCGGAGCAGCGCGGAATTGATCGGCACCACGTCGGGCGGAATGTCCGCGATCAGGCGCGGCCGCTTGTCGAGCGCGCACTGGCCGATCAGTCCGTCGCCGAACTGGAGCACCTGCTGATAGGGATAGACGCCATCGCCGGCATAGGAGGCGAGCAGGCGAAGTTGCGGGCTGTCCTCGTTCTCGACCTGGTAGATAACGCCGGTATGTGCGCTGACCAGCGGCGACAATTCGCTGAGCAGCAGCCGGCCGACGGTGGTGAGGTCGCGCTGGCCCTGGAGCATGTTGGTGAATTTGGCGAGGTTGGTCTTCAGCCAGTCCTGCTCGGTGTTCACGTCCGTCGTGAGACGGAGATTTGTGATCATCGTGTTGATGTTGTCCTTCAGCTCCGCGACCTCGCCGCGGGCATCGACCTGGATCGACCGTGTGAGGTCGCCCTTGGTCACGGCGGTCGCGACTTCCGCGATCGCGCGCACCTGCGAGGTGAGGTTGGCCGCCAACAGGTTGACGTTGCCGGTGAGGTCCTTCCAGGTGCCGGCGGCACCGGGCACGTCGGCTTGACCACCCAGCCGTCCCTCGACGCCGACCTCGCGCGCCACCGACGTCACCTGGTCGGCGAAGGTCGCGAGTGTCTCCGTCATGTTGTTGATGGTGTCGGCGAGTGCGGCGACCTCGCCCTTCGATTTCACGGTGAGATTTTGTTTCAAATCACCGTTCGCAACTGCGGTCACCACTTTGACGATGCCGCGGACCTGCTCGGTCAGGTTCGCCGCCATGAAGTTGACGGTGTCGGTGAGGTCCTTCCAGGTGCCGGCCACACCGGGCACCTGGGCCTGGCCGCCGAGCTCGCCTTCGGTGCCGACCTCGCGCGCAACGCGGGTGACTTCGCCTGCAAACGCATTGAGCTGGTCCACCATCGTGTTGATGGTGTTCTTGAGCTCGAGGATTTCGCCCTTCACGTCGACGGTGATCTTTCGCGACAAGTCGCCGCGCGCCACTGCGGTCGTCACTTCGGCGATGTTGCGGACCTGCGTGGTGAGGTTCGCGGCGAGCAGGTTGACGTTGTCGGTGAGGTCCTTCCAGGTGCCGCCGACGCCGGGCACCACGGCCTGACCGCCGAGCCGGCCTTCGGTGCCGACCTCGCGCGCCACGCGCGTCACTTCGGCCGCGAAGGAGCGGAGCTGCTCGACCATGGTGTTCAAGGTGTCCTTCAGCAGCAGGATCTCGCCGCGGACGTCCACCGTGATCTTCTTCGAGAGGTCACCGCCGGCGATCGCGGTCGCGACCTCGGCGATGTTGCGGACCTGCGCGGTCAGGTTCGAGGCCATGAAGTTGACGTTGTCGGTGAGATCCTTCCAGGTGCCGGCGACGCCGGGCACGTTGGCCTGGCCGCCGAGCTTGCCTTCGGTGCCGACCTCGCGCGCCACGCGCGTCACTTCGCCGGCGAAGCCGTTGAGCTGGTCCACCATGGTGTTGATGGTGTTTTTCAGCTCGAGGATTTCGCCCTTCACGTCCACCGTGATCTTGCGCGAGAGGTCGCCGCGTGCCACGGCGGTCGTCACCTCGGCGATGTTGCGGACCTGGGCGGTGAGGTTGCCCGCCATCGAGTTGACGCTGTCGGTGAGATCCTTCCAGGTGCCGGCGACGCCGGGCACGTTGGCCTGGCCGCCGAGGCGGCCTTCGGTGCCGACCTCACGCGCCACGCGCGTCACCTCGCCCGCGAAGCGGTTGAGCTGGTCGACCATCGTGTTGAGGGTGTCCTTGAGCTGAAGGATCTCGCCGCGCACGTCCACCGTGATCTTGCGCGACAGGTCGCCGCCGGCGATGGCGGTGGCGACCTCGGCGATGTTACGGACCTGGGCGGTGAGGTTGCCCGCCATCGAGTTGACGTTGTCGGTGAGGTCCTTCCAGGTGCCGGCGACGCCCGGCACCTGCGCCTGGCCGCCGAGCTTGCCCTCTGTGCCGACCTCGCGCGCGACGCGGGTGACTTCGCCGGCGAAGGCGTTGAGCTGGTCGACCATGGTGTTGAGCGTCTCCTTCAGCTGAAGGATTTCGCCCGACACGTTCACCGTGATCTTCTTCGAGAGGTCGCCCTTGGCGACCGCGGTCGCGACTTCGGCGATGTTACGGACCTGGCCGGTCAGGTTCGAGGCCATCGAGTTGACCGAGTCCGTCAAATCCTTCCACGTGCCGGCGACGCCGCGAACCTGGGCCTGGCCGCCGAGCTTGCCTTCGGTGCCGACCTCGCGCGCCACGCGCGTGACTTCGCCGGCGAAGGCGTTGAGCTGATCCACCATGGTGTTGATGGTGTCCTTCAGTTCAAGAATTTCGCCGCGCACGTCGACGGTGATCTTCTTCGACAAGTCGCCGCCGGCGACCGCCGTCGTCACTTCGGCGATGTTGCGAACCTGTGCTGTCAGGTTCGACGCCATCGAGTTGACGCTTTCCGTCAAGTCCTTCCAGGTGCCGGCAACGCCGAGCACGTTGGCCTGGCCACCGAGCCGTCCCTCGGTGCCGACCTCGCGGGCGACGCGCGTGACCTCGCCGGCAAAGGCGTTGAGCTGGTCGACCATGGTGTTGAGCGTTTCCTTCAGCTGAAGGATCTCGCCCGAGACGTTCACGGTGATCTTCTTCGAGAGGTCGCCGCCGGCGATCGCGGTGGCGACATCGGCGATATTGCGGACCTGCGCGGTCAGGTTCGATGCCATGAAGTTGACGTTGTCGGTGAGGTCCTTCCACGTGCCGGCGACACCGGGCACCTGTGCCTGACCGCCGAGCTTGCCTTCGGTGCCGACCTCGCGCGCCACGCGCGTCACTTCGGAGGCGAAGGAGTTGAGCTGGTCCACCATGGTGTTGATGGTGTCTTTCAGCTCCAGGATTTCGCCGCGCACGTCCACGGTGATCTTGCGGGACAGATCGCCGCGCGCCACGGCGGTGGTCACGTTGGCGATGTTGCGGACCTGTGCGGTGAGGTTGCCGCACATCGCGTTGACGGAGTCCGTCAAATCCTTCCAGGTACCGGCGACGCCGGGCACGATGGCCTGGCCACCGAGCTTGCCGTCGGTGCCGACTTCGCGCGCCACGCGCGTCACTTCGGAGGCGAAGGAGCGGAGCTGGTCCACCATCGTGTTGATGGCTTCCTTGAGCTGGAGGATTTCGCCGCGGACGTCGACGGTGATCTTCTTGGACAAGTCGCCGTTGGCGACCGCGATCGTCACCTCGGCGATGTTGCGGACCTGGTTGGTCAGGTTGTTCGCCATGGAGTTGACGCTCTCGGTCAGGTCTTTCCAGACGCCGGTCACTTCCGGCACCTGGGCCTGTCCGCCGAGCTTGCCCTCGGTGCCGACCTCGCGCGCGACACGCGTCACCTCGGAGGTGAATACGGCGAGCTGCTTGATCATCGTGTTGACGATGGTCGCCGACTGCAGGAATTCACCGCGAAGCGGGCGGCCCTCGACGTCGAGCTTGACGGTCTCGAGCAGGTCGCCCTGCGCCACGGCTGCGACCGCGCGCGTCACCTCGCGCGTCGGCCATAACAAATCGTCGATCAGCGTGTTGACGGAGCCTTCCATGTCGGCCCAGGACCCGCTGGCGAGGCCGAACTTCGCGCGCTGTCGTGTCTTGCCCTCGCGTCCGACCACCTGGCCGACCAGCTCGAGCTGCTGCGCCATGCGCTGGTTCGCGGCGATGATTTCGTTAAACGTGTCGGCAATTTTGCCGTCGATGCCGAGATAGTCGCCGCTCATCCGCACGGAAAAATCGCCGCTGCGCATGGCTTGCAGCGCGAGCAGCAATTCGGGCCGGGAGTCCGGCTCCGAGGTACCGTTGATCTTTGGCTTTGGGATGCGACGACCGGAGCGTGATGCGGTTCCGGAATCGAGGTCGCTCATATGATTTCCCCGCAGGCGTCGGCCCAATCCAAGGCGAGACGCGGTAAGTCAAAATAGAGCGTCAGCCAAATTCGAAATCAAGCACCAAGGTTGCGGCGCGCGAAAATAGAACCTGCTTTGCTCAGCCCCGCCAGCATAACGGTGGTTGATGCCATTGGTTCCATTCGGTTCCAGAGAAATTTGCCCTGATTTCGAATGCCTTGCCGGATCGGTCCGGGCGCAGGGCCGGGGGGACGGGCCTCGACCGGGCCGCGCGGCCGTAGCGCCGGTCGGATCGCCGATAAGGGGGCCATTACTTGTCCGCCATGGTGCGCTCGGCGTCCTTCAACTGCGCGCGCAGCACCGGCAAGTGCGCGCGCGCGAAAGCGGCGAGCGCGGGATTGTCGGGTGCCCTCAGATAGCGCTCGAGCAGGGTGATCGTGGATTCGTATTCGGGAATTTGCGCCGCATAGAAACTTCTGACAAAGGCCGGTCCGTCCGCGTCATCGGGCTCGGCGAGGCTGGTGAAGGCTGATGTTGTCTTGGCCACGCGCGGCTCGGCGCCGATCGCATCCTGAATCTCCTTCAGCGCCTTGTCACGCTTGGCGGCCTCTTCGGCGCGCAGGGCGGCGAGGTTCTTGACCTCCGCATTGCCCTTCAGGTCGGTGCTCTCCAGCATGCCCTGCTGGAAGCGGCTGAGGGCGTAGAGGCCGCTGATGACGTCCGTTGCGTCGGGCGCGCGATCGGCGCGCACCTGCTCGCCCGTGCTGTCGGCAAGAGCTGCCGTGCTGATGAAGGCCAGGACGATCGCGACAAATATCCGCATGAATATGCAATGACTTGTAACGTGCGAAGTTCCGGCGGAGGTTACGATCCCGTAAGGGCGGTTGCAGGCCGGGGGGTCCGTCCCCACGTCTAGTCAATGAAACAGTCTGATTTCTTCAGGGACAACGCCGAGAACTGCCTGCAATTGGCCGAGCGTTCGGAAGGGCAACCCGCCTACAATCGCTATTCGCGTATGGCGGATGCCTGGACGGCGTTGGCGCAGGAGCAAGATTGGCTCGACGGCGAGATCCCGCCGGTTAAAATCCGCATCCGCCAGAGGCTGGATGCATAGCGCTCTCGTTTTTGTAAGTCCGCGTGTGAGACCGCTCACGGAATGGGCGCGACCAATCAACAATAACCAGGAATAGTCGATCGCGTCGATTTTTGGATTCCAGAAGGAGGTTTTGCGATGGCTCCACGTCTGGCACTTATCTCACTTATTCTCGCCTTTGGCGTCTCGGTCGCGTTCGCGACGGTGATGACGGTCCGGCAGGTGCATCAGGAAAATGCATCGACCGCAGTGCACGCGGTGCATAGCTAGCGCCGCTCTCTCGCACGCGCCGGAACATTCAATACTCCGGCGCGTAGGCGCTTCAAGGCATCTGAAGAGGCGAGAGCACATCATGGCGCATTCCGACCACGGCATCGTCAAGGACAAACGGGCGGAGGATCAGCCGCGCGACAAGCAGCGTGCGCAGACCGTGCACAAGACAAACGAGAAGGGCTCGCCGTCGCGTGAGGCGACGCGCGATCCCAAGCTTAACGACGACAGCAAGACGCCGGGCTCCGGCATGACGCCGGACGATTCCGGCGCGGCGCCGGGCGGCTAATTCCGCGAGGAACAAATCGCGGCGCGACGAGTCGACAGGTTGCTTCCGGTTGTCATGCCCCCCGGTGCTCCGGAAGCAATCTCCAAGAACGGCCCTGGCACCCCCCCGTGCCGGGGTCGTTTTGCTTTTGAGAGGCCGGCCATCAATCTTCGGCGTCGCCTTCGGCTTTTCCCGGCGTGTGCCCGTCCGGACCACGGCCAAATACACCAAACTCGCTTGATTTGACGCCTGCCGAAGGGTTGATACTCGTTTCGATGCCCGCGGCAGCCAGTCCGAATTTGAGCAGTTCGCGAACCGCCGCGGCGCGCGTCGGCATACGGTGCTTGAACCGGAAATCATCAACTGCGGCCAGCTCTTCCGGCGAGAGCATGACTTGGAGCCGCTCGGCGCGAAGGTCGTTCATGGTCGATCACGCAAAGTTAGCAAGGTGAGTAATTTGCTAAACTTGCCAACTTGCCGGGAGTTCCACAGGAGTCCAAAAAAACGTCATTTGAGTAAGATAGTCAAATAAAATCAATATGTTATGACATGAAACAATTCCCGCCCACGCGCATTTTCAGGGGGAAGGGAGACGTGCCATGACGGACGAGGTCGGGTTACCCCGCAAGCTTTCCGAGGAGCGTGAACCACCAAAGCCGGTGCGCCCAAGCCATCAGAAGGTGATCGAGCAAGTCGAGCGCTGGGCCAACAGCCCAGGCCTGCAACCCCCGAGGACGGACGATGCGACGACGGTCTGAGCCCCATACATTCGAACAACGTCTTGAAGCGCAGAGGCTGCGGCTCGAGCATGAACGGGCGAGCCTGCCCGAAGGCAAGCGGCGGGACGCCGTCAGCCTGCGCATCGAGCAGCTTCAGTCTGCCGCCGAGATGTTTGAATTCCTGTCGCCGCGCAAGTCATCCGCCTCTCTGCACTAGGTTTGCTCCTTCGCGCGCACTTTGGCACGCGCTGCGTTTTGGAACGATCGTCTCCAAGCCCGGTTGGTCCAGGCATTGGCTGAGTGGAGAATCGAGATGATGAACGAGGGCGAGTTGGACCGCGGCGAGATGGGCCGGTTGATCGGTAGCGACAAGGTCGAGGGAACATCAGTCTACGGCGCCGATCGCAACAAGATCGGTTCGATCGAGCGCGTGATGATCGACAAGACGAGCGGCAGGGTGTCCTACGCCGTGCTCGGCTTCGGCGGATTTTTGGGCCTCGGCAACGACCACTACCCCTTGCCGTGGCAGTCGTTGAAATACGACACCGAGCTGGGCGGCTATGTCACGGGCGTCACGACCAAGGAGCTGCAACGCGCGCCGAAATATGGCGAGCAGAGCGAGTGGAACTGGGGTGATGACGCCGCGGTCCGCGGCATCAACTCCTATTATGGCGTTCCCTTCGCGTAGCATGTGGCGACCCAAGGAGATCTGATGAGCAAGGAACGGCCGACCGACGATCCTCGGCATGACTGGGGATCTCACGCGCAAACCGACAAGCCCTGGAAGGGTAGTCCGGAGAAGGAGCAGAAGTCGGGCGAGGCGAAGCCTGATCTGGAGAGGTGGCACGAAACGAAGACGCACTGACAAGGTGCGCCGATCTACACGCGCCGGCGCGCGGACACTGATGACCGCATCACGTCGCGCGGCCCACGGTGAGAGCGGAAGGCGTTACGGCGCCACGGCGATATAAGGAATGCAGGCCACGACAATGGCAAGCTGGATCGCGTTGCTCAGCATGCCGCCCCAATGCAGCCTTCGCAATCGGCGTACGGCATTGGCATCGCCGGCGTCGCGGTCGCCAAGCCGAGCATCCATCTGCCGCAGGAACCAGCGGCGCGACAAAACCGCGAAAGCCGCGATCAAGCCGATGCCAAGGGCCAGAGCCAGGCGACCAGTGACGGCAACGGCCAGCATCCCGATTGCCCCGGCAATGGCCAACGTCAGGAAATAGCCGCTGAACATGCCGCGCAGCAGCAGGGCGACGGGCGGGATGTCCAGCTTCACCAGCAGAAAGGCGGGCGCTGCCAGCAGGAAATAAATCATCGGAAGCAGTACGATGATGGTGGCGAACAGGGCGGCGTTATCCGGCGTCATCCGAGCCCCCTTGTTTGACCTGCCGGGCAAGGTTTTTCTGTCGGCAGCCACGACAATATCCGCCTCGACCTGGCGCTGACACCATTGGGCTTTGGTCGAAATTGATATCGACTTGCGGGGAGGGGGGCGGCCGGGATGCGCAGCCATGATGGCGACAACGGTTCGGCGTGAGGGCAGGGCGAAGTATGCAGACTGGCTTGCGGCCAACGACAGCGCCAGTTAGCGCGATCGTGCCGCTCACCCCGCCATCTCCCTCCGCCCCGGTCCCGCATGCACATGCACTTGCTTTGCCTGCAGCACCTCGCCGCATTCCGAGCACACCATCACTGGGTCGAACAGCTTGCCGCAATTCTTGTGCTCGTGCAGGAGCGGACGGCCGCGCTCGTCGCCCATGTGGGTGTCGCCCCAATGCACCATCGCCATGATGACCGGATAGAGGTCGAGCCCCTTCTGCGTCAGGATGTATTCGTAGCGCTTCGGCGCCTCGGAATAGGGGACGCGGCGCAGGATACCGAAGCGGACCAACTTCTTCAGCCGCTCGGAGAGCAGGTGCCGCGTGATCTGGAGCGAGGACTGGAACGCCTCGAACCGCCGCACGCGCAAAAAGCATTCGCGCAGGATCAGCAGCGTCCAGCGGTCCCCGACCACGGCGACCGTGCGGGACAGCGAGCAGGGCTCCTCGTCCAGCGTATCCCACTTCATGATCCGGTCTCCGGCCTGGTCTAGTAAGTCAGAAAAAGGAACTGACTTGAATGGTCAGCGCTATTTGTACTGTAACCTAGCATTCAGCAGCAAAATTTGACAGTTCTATTTTAGAACTATAGCCTCTGGTCCAATCATATTGCTCTCAACCGGAGGAGGCGACCTTGCCCAAACGAAATGCGACAGCTGCCGTGATCGGGGCCGGCGATTTCATCGGCTCCGAGATCGCCAAGAAATTCGCCGCCGAAGGTTTTTCGATCTTCGCTGGCCGTCGCAACGGCGACAAGCTGGCGCCGCTGGTGCAGGACATCGAGGCCGCCGGCGGCGAGATTCACGCGCGTTCGCTGGATGCGCGGAAAGAGGAAGAGGTCATTTCCTTCCTCGACGATGCCGACAAGCATGCGCCGCTCGAGGTCTGCATCTTCAATGTCGGCGCCAACGTCAATTTCCCGATCCTCGACACCACCGAGCGCGTCTTTCGCAAGGTGTGGGAGATGGCCTGTTATTCCGGCTTCCTCGCGGGCCGCGAAGCGGCGCGGCTGATGCTGCCGCACGGCGGCGGCAAGATCTTCTTCACTGGCGCGACTGCCTCCTTGCGCGGCGGCAGCGGCTTTGCGGCGTTCGCCAGCGCCAAGTTCGGACTGCGCGCGGTGGCGCAGGCGATGGCGCGCGAGCTCGGGCCGAAGAACATCCACGTCGCGCACCTCGTCATCGATTCCGGCGTCGACACCGAATGGGTGCGGCAGCGCCGGCTCGAGGCGCTCGGCCCGAACGCGCTCGACAATCCCGATCTTCTGATGCCGCCCTCGGCCGTGGCTGACTCCTATTGGCAACTGTATCAGCAGCCCAAGAGTGCCTGGACGTTCGAAATGGAGATACGCCCCTTCGGAGAGAAATGGTGACCGCGGCGCAAAAGTCCGGCTAGATTGACCCCAAGCAAAATTACGGGAGGCATTTAAGTGAAGACTGCGATCACCGAATTGTTCGGCATCGAGCACCCCATCATCCAGGGCGGCATGCATTTCGTCGGCTTTGCCGAGCTGGCCGCCGCCGTCTCCAATGCCGGCGGGCTCGGCATCATCACCGGCCTCACGCAGAAGACGCCGGAGCTGCTGGCAAAGGAGATCGCACGCTGCCGCGACATGACCAACAAGCCGTTCGGCGTGAACCTCACCTTCCTGCCGACCTTCGCGGCGCCGCCTTATCCGGAATACATCGCAGCCATCGTCGAGGGTGGCGTCAAGTCCGTCGAAACCGCGGGCCGCAGCCCGGAAGCCTATATGCCGGCGCTGAAGGCGGCCGGCATCAAGATCATCCACAAATGCACCTCGGTGCGCCATTCGCTGAAGGCCGAGCGGATCGGCTGCGACGCCGTCAGCGTCGACGGTTTTGAGTGCGGCGGCCATCCCGGCGAGGACGACATTCCGAACATGATTCTTCTGCCGCGCGCGGCAGAAGAATTGAAGATTCCGTTCGTGGCCTCCGGCGGCATGGCCGACGGGCGCAGCCTCGTCGCAGCCCTGTCGCTCGGCGCGGCCGGCATGAACATGGGCACGCGCTTCATCGCGACCAAGGAAGCGCCGGTGCATCAGAACGTCAAGAACGCGCTGGTCGCGGCGACCGAGCTCGACACCCGCCTCATCATGCGAGCCTTGCGCAACACCGAGCGCGTGCTGAAGAACGCCAATGTCGATCGGCTGCTCGAGATCGAGCATGCCAAGGGCGACAAGCTCACGATCGACGACATCCACGACCAGGTCGCGGGTGTCTATCCCAAGGTCATGCTGGACGGGCAGATGGATGCTGGCGCCTGGAGCTGCGGCATGGTCGCAGGCCTCATCCACGACATCCCCTCCTGCAAGGAACTCGTTGATCGCATCATGGGTGAGGCGGAACAAATCATCCGCAGCCGGCTGATGGGGTTCCTTGAAGGTACGGGAACGGCAAGAAAAGTCGCCTGACGCCGCCAAACTTCTTAACCACGGCGGCAACTGACCGCTGGAATTGCGCGCGACGCCTCCTAAATAGAGGTAAATTACTTCTTAAATAGTCAATTTCAGGAGGCGTCCGTGGTCCTGAAGAGCGTTCATTTTGCTGTTGCCGCTGCCCTCGTGCTTGCATGGGGCGGCGTCGCGCGCGCCGACGACTACAAGCCCAGTGAGTATCTGGGTCTCGATCTCTCCAAGGCCGTGCTGTCGCCGAAACGGCTCGGCCCGGAAACGCAATTCGCTCCGGTCGCGCTCGAAGCGCGTGGTGGCAACGACGCCCATGCGCGCGCCGAGCCGGTCGACGTGCCGAAGAAGGTCGCCGCCGAGCGCGTGCATGTGTCGGAGCCGAAGGTCGCGCAGTCCAAGCCCGCGCAGCCGCGCGGCGCAGCCCGTGCCAAGCTCGCCCATCGTCATGGCAATCCGCTGGATGCGCAGGCGAGAGACACCCGGATACAGACCTGGCCCTGTCGCTCCGGCGGCATCTGCAACTGGCAGCGCTAGTCTGGTCTGAGGCCGTCATCTCCGCGTCGCAAAATCGTAGGCGCAGAGTCAAGAAACTGTAAGCCGGGAGTCAAACGGCGCAGGCACCTTCCGTCGCAATTCGACGAAGGTCTCTTGAATGGCAACGCTCCGCGCTTCGCGCGCATGGACCCGGCGGCAGTTTTTGGTCCGCTCCACCTCCAGTCTTGCCATCGCCGCGCTCGCAAAGCCCCGCATCAGCCGCGCCGCCGACCGCCCGCAGATCGCGGGCGGCATCCAGTCCGGCGACGTCTCGGATGGCTCCGCTGTGATCTGGGCGCGCGCGGATCGGCCAGCGCGAATGCAGGTAGAATGCTCGACCGTCGAAAGCTTCAAGACGATCATTGCGTCTGCCTCCGCCGATGCGACGCAGGATGCCGACTTCACCTCGAAACTGCTGCTGAGCGATCTGCCGTCGGGGCAGGACATCTTCTACCGCGTGCGCTTCGACGACATCGCCACTGGCATCGCCGGCGAAAGCCGCGTCGGCCATTTCCGCACCACGCCGGCCGAGCACCAGTCGATCTCGTTCCTGTGGTCGGGTGACGTCGCGGGGCAGGGCTGGGGCATCGACACCGCGCGCGGCGGCTACCGCAGCTATCGCACCATGCTCGACAACCGTCCGGACTTCTTCATCCACTCCGGCGATCACATCTATGCCGACTGCACGATCCCTTCCGAGCAGATGCTGCCGAACGGCGAGACCTGGCGCAACCTTGTGACCGAGGAAAAAGCGGAGGTCGCGCATACGCTGGCGCAGTTTCGCGGCAACTACAAATACAATCACCTCGATGAGAATTTTCGTGCCTTTCACGCCCAAGTACCGATGTTCGCGCAGTGGGACGATCACGAGGTCACCAACGACTGGTCGCCCACCGGCAGCTACGACGAGGCCGGGTATGAGGATGACGGCACGCCGCGGCTGGTCGCGCGCGCCCGCCGCGCCTTCTTCGACTTCATGCCGATCCGCGATGTCGGCGCGCGGCAGGGCCGGATCTATCGCAAGATCGCTTACGGCCCGCTGCTCGACGTCTTCATGATCGACATGCGCAGTTATCGCGACGACAGCTGGAACAAGGGTAACGATCACCGCGGCTGGATCCTCGGTGCCGAGCAGTTCGCCTGGCTGAAGCGGGAGCTCGCCGCCTCGCGCGCGACCTGGAAGGTGATCGCGGCTGACCTGCCGATCGGCCTGATCAGCCTCGACGCGGTTGCGCTCGGCGACGGTCCGCCTGACAGGCGGGAGCACGAGATCGCCGATCTCCTCGCGTCCATCAAGCGAGCCGGCGTTCGCAACATCGTCTGGCTCACCGCCGACATGCATTACACCGCCGCGCACTATTACGATCCGAACAAGGCGCAATTCCAGGACTTCGAGCCGTTCTGGGAGTTCGTCTCCGGCCCGCTGCATGCCGGCACCTGGGGCCCGGGCGGGCTCGACAACACTTTTGGCCCGATCGCGATGTATCAAAGCGGCTGCAGCGAGACCCAGGGCGAGAACCTCGCGCCCTGTTTCGGCCTGCAATTCTTCGGTCGCGTCGACATCGACGGCCGCACCGGGGTGATGACCGTGACCCTGAAGGACGTCGACAACCGCGACCTTTGGTCGGTCGACATCGTACCGCAGCCGCAGGAGCGGCCGGCCGTGGTGGCGCAGCATTCGTGAGAGCCACTAACCTGATCTTGATTGGTCGCCGCGCACATACCGCGCTATAGTGCGCGCTCCCGCCATCTCTTTTCCATGACCGAAGAGTCTATCCGCGCAGTCTCGCCGCGCGTCTGGCGGGTTGAAATACGTCAGGAGCCTATTCATGGACAATCTGAAGACACAGGGCATCTGCATGCCCAAGCTCGGCCTCGGCACTTTCCGCATGCAGGGCGATGCCTGCCGCGCCGCGGTCGAGAGCGCGCTGTCGATCGGCTATCGCCACATCGACACTGCTGAAATGTATGCCAACGAGGAGGCGATCGGCGCCGCGCTCGCGGTGGCCGGCGTGCCGCGTGGCGAACTGCATGTCACGACCAAGGTCTGGCACGAAAATCTGGCGCCCGACGCGATCCGGCGCGCCTTCGATGCCAGCCTGAGCAAGCTCAGGCTCGATCATGTCGACCTCTATCTCGTGCACTGGCCGTCCAAGGCGGCGAACTGGGGTGCAGTGTTCGAGGTCTTGATGAAGCTGAAGGAGGAGGGGCGCACGCGGGCGATTGGCGTCGCCAATTTCACCACCGCGCTGCTCAAGACGGTGGTCGACGACATCAAGGCGCCGATCGCCTGCAACCAGATTGAATATCACGCGATGCTCGATCAATCGAAAGTCCAGGCCTATCTCGCCGCCAAATCGATCCCGCTGGTCGCCTATTGCCCGCTCGCACAGGGGCGCGTTGCATCCGATCCCGTGCTCGCCGAGATCGGCGCGAAGCACGATGCGAGCGCGGCGCAAGTCGCGCTGAAATGGCTGCTCGACCAGGACGGCGTCGCCGCGATCCCGAAGGCGTCACGCCGCGAGAGCCAGCAGGCCAATCTCGATGCACTGAAGATCACGCTGGATGACGCTGATCGCAAGAAGATCGCCGCGCTGCCGAAGGACAGGCGCTGCGTCAATCCCGGCTTCGCGCCGGCGTGGGATTAGTCCCGCCGCGACGCTTTTCGAACGCAAGGAAATGGCCCCGTGAGGGGCCATTTCCATGTTGCGTTACGCATTAATCCCAGTGGTGATGGCCATGCCTGATCACCACGACCCGGTCGTGATGGTGCCAGCCGCGATGCCAGCCATTGTCACGATGCTCGCGCATTTCGGCGCGGGCGCCGTAGGCGCCGTGATGGCCGCCCCTGATCACCACCGTCTCGGCACTCGCTATCGTCGGTGCAACAATCGCCAGCGCTCCGAGAGCCGCAACCACATAACCAAGCTTCTTCATGATGTCCTCCTCCAATTCAATGCACATGAGAACCGCTCATACACGTGAACGTTCCGGAGGAACTGCAGGAGAATTCTGAACGGATGTTCAGACGAGCATGATCCGGAGAAGTGCGAAGCGGCTCAATCGCAGCGTTGCTGCGGCGGTGTCGGCGCGCCGGTCTTGACGTATTTGCCGTCCCTGATCGTGTACTCGCCGCGCTCGCTGCGATTGTAGATCGCGCGCAGGCCACCGTCCTTCGATAGCAGCAATCCGAACTCGCGCGTCTGATGCAGCGACGGGAAGAACACCATCAGATTGAGCAGGCCTTCAGCGTTGACCGTGGCGGACACGACCTCGCTGTCGTCTTTGGCTTCGCCAAAATTGCGCCGGTACATCACCCGGCCGTCTGGCTTGATCTCGTAGGTCAGCACCATGCCCTTGTCGCGGTCGGGCGGCAGCGCGCAATCGACCGACCACGAGCCGAGCAGACCCCATCGCTCGACCGTCGCCGCCAGCGTCTCCGCGTGAGCCAGGGACGCGAACGCAACCCACAGCAGCGCAGCCGTGATCCAGCGGCTCAAACAACGCATCATGTCCTGGCAAGCCCACGCCCGGAAGAATGCAGAAGTGTAGCATCCCGTTCGCGATCGTCCACGGCACCTGCCAATCGCGCGCGAATTTGATCCGCGTCAATGAGGCCGGCCGTTTCTCCGGTAGGATTGCGGTTCCGGATGGCGAAATTGGATAGACCGATGCTGAATCAAGTGATGGATTTCGCGGGCGAGGTGTTGCCGGGAAGCTGTGCCGCGCCGCCTTATTCCGAGACTGCGTTCCTGGCCGAGCTGGGAGAGCGGCTGCGGTCCTCGCGCATGCGCTGCGACCTGTCACGGCGCGAGCTTGCCCGCAGGTCCGGGATTTCCGAGCGCTATATCGCCCAGATCGAGGCCGGCAAGGGCAACGTGTCGATCGTTTTGCTGCTGAGGCTGGCGTCCGCCATTCACGGCAGCCAGCCCCGGGTGGCGTGACTCTAGGCCCGCGCCTTCTCTATGTTCGCGCTGCGCGTCGGCACGCCAAACTCCTTGCGGCAGACCTCGGCGAGTACGGCGACGCCCTCGCGGATCTGCTGATGCGAAGGACTCGCAAAGCACAGCCGCAGGCGCGAGCCGGAATGGCTCTTGTTGGTCGACCATTCCGGCCCGGGATTGATCGAGACCCCCGCTGCAAGCGCAGCTTGATAGAGTTTGAGTGTATCGACCTGGTCGGGCAGCTTCACCCAGAGGAAGATGCCGCCCTTGGGCTCCTCGAACTCGGCGGCCGTCCCGAACTGCTCGTTCAGCGCCTCCATCAGCGTGTCGAGCTTGGTGCGCAGCGCCTTCGTTAGGGCCGGCACGTGGGTCGCGAAATGCGGCCGGCAATAGGTGGCAAGCACCATCTGTTCCAGCGCGCCGGAGCCTGCATCCGTCTTCAGCGCTAGCATCCGCGACATCACATCCCAGGGCGCGACGATGAAGCCGACGCGCAGCGCCGGCGCGATCGATTTGGAGAACGAGCCGATATGGATCACGCCGCCGTTCGGGCTCATCGCGTAAATCGCGGGCGGCCGCTGTCCCGACCAGACCAGATCGGCATAGCAATCGTCCTCGAAGATCGGCACGCCGTATTCGGCCGACAGCTTCAGTAACTCGGCGCGGCGGCTCTCCGGCATGATGCTCCCGGTCGGGTTCTGCACGGTCGGAATGGTGTAGATGTATTTCGGCCGGATGCCGCGGCCCTTCAGATCGGCCAGCGTCGAGGCCAGCACGTCCATGCGCATGCCGTCCTCGTCGAGCGGAATGCCGATGGTGTTGACGCCCAGCCGCGTCAGCCGCTGCAGCGATCCCTGATACGTTTCCTGCTCGACGATCACGGTGTCGCCGCGTGCCAGCAGCGTGTTGTTGACGAGGTCGAGCGCCTGGAGCGAGCCGGAGACGATCATGAGATCGTCGATCGTGCAGTCGATGCCGGCATCGCGCTTCAGCTTGAGGACGAGGAATTCGCGCAAGGGCAAATAGCCCTGCGGGCCGTGCGCCAGCCCGTAAGTGGCAAGCGACCGGCCCTCGCGTTGCAGGGCGAGGTTGGCCGCCTCGATCAGGTCGTCGAGCGGCACCTGCTCGGAATCGTTGTTGCCGCCGACAAAGCTGTATCTGGCGAGGCCCGTCCAGCGCGCAGAAGGGGCCGGCAGCCCTGCGGGAAACAGGGGTGCGAAATCGAAGCTGGACGTCATGGGGCGTTCCTCGTTTCTTTTGTCGAGCGGCCGGCTTGGCGCCGGCCTGCTTTACTTTTTACCGGCCGTCCGGGTCGGACGGCCCTGGCTGATGAAAGCGTAATGCGCATTGGCGACGCCGCCAACCATCAAGGCCTCGACCGCCGGCTCGGCGATCTCGCCTGTGGCGGCCCAGTCGACGAGGAAATTGGCTCCGGTCCCGCCGCGCACATCGTCGGTCGGAATGAAGATCGAGACGGTCGCGAGCGGCTTTATCGCGATCGGCGCCTTCAGATAGCTCTCGACCTGCCTGCCCGCGGTGTCGAAATAGGCAATGCGCTTGACCACCAGCGGCTGCGTCTCGGAGGCGTTGTGGACGCTCAGCGTCACCGAAAAATCGACGCGCAGCTTGCCCTGGCTCATCGCGACGCTGGAATAGGCCGGCACGTAGAATCCGCCGGAGACGCCGAGCTCCTCCTTCGGCATCGCGGTGAGCAAATCAGCAAAGTTTTGTTCGATATTGACCTTGGGCTGCGCGAGTGCGGGTAGGGCGGACGCGAGCGGGCATAGCAGCATTGCAACGGCGAGCCCCGTCAGCATGTGACGAATTGCTCGCTTGCCGCGCTGCACTCGGTCTCTAGGGTGCGACGAAACGGACCCACCTGGCATGCACGAGCTCATTCGCGACATCACTCTCTGTATTCTGTTTGCCTGGATGCTGGGCCTGCTCGCCCATTTCTCCCGGCAACCGCTGATCCTGGCCTACCTTATCGCCGGCTTCTGCATTGGTCCATTCGGCGCCGGCTGGGTCAAGTCGCAGGAATCAATCGGCGTCATCTCCGAGCTCGGCCTGATCTTCATGCTGTTCATGATCGGGCTCGAGATCGACCTGAAGAAGATCGTGCGGGCGGGCAAGGTGATCCTGTTTGCGGCCGGCGGTCAGCTCCTCGGCGGTTGCCTGCTCGGCATTCTGTTCTTCGTGGGCATTGGGCTCACGCTCGCCGGCGGGCATTTCGATGCTCTCTATCTCTGCATTGCCTGTGCGCTGTCCAGCACCGTCATCATCGTCAAGGTGCTGTACGAGAAGCGCGAGCTCGACACGTTGCCCGGCCGCATCACGCTCGGCGTGCTGGTGCTCCAGGACATCTTCGCCATCCTGTTCCTGGCGGTGCAGCCGAGCCTCGCCAATCTGCAAGTCAGCGTCATCCTGCTTTCGGTCGGTCGCGTCGCGGTGCTGGTCGCGGCCGCGCTGCTGGTCAGCCGCTATGTGCTGCCACGGCTGTTCCACCAGATCGCGCGGCGCCCTGAACTGATCCTGCTCGGCGCGCTCGCCTGGTGCTTCCTGGTTGCCGAGACTGCCGAGCGGCTCTCGCTGTCGCGCGAGATGGGGGCCCTGATCGCCGGCGTCTCGCTCTCGACCTTTCCCTATGCGCTCGACGTCACGGCGAAGGTCACCACGCTCCGCGACTTCTTCATCACGCTGTTCTTCGTGGCGCTCGGCATGACCATTCCCGTGCCCGGCCTCTCGGTGATCGGGCTCGCGCTGATGATCGCGGCGTTCACGGTGGTGAGCCGCCTCGTCACCACATTCGCGCCGCTCTATCTGATGAAGCAGGGCCTGCGCGCGAGCCTGTTGCCGGCCATTAACCTTGCGCAGATTTCCGAGTTCTCGCTGGTGGTGATCCAGACCGGCGTCTCCGACAACCATATCGCGCCGGAGACGGCGAATGCGGCCTCCTTTGCCTTCGTGGTGCTGGCTGTGCTCTCGACCTTCGTGATGACGCGTAGCGACGAGATCACCCGCTGGGCGATCGGGCCCCTGAAGCGGATCGGCTTGCGCGATCTCGACCACGGCGACGGCCATGCCGAGGACGAGGGCGGCCATGGCGAGGCCCGCCGCATCGTCATCCTCGGCTTTTTCCGTGCGGCGAGCGCGCTGCTCGCCGAGATCGAGCGGCAGGCTCCGGTGTTGCTGGAGCAGATCACGGTGATCGACTTCAACCCCAATGTGTACCAGACCCTGCTTTCGCGCGGCCTTCACGTGATCTATGGCGACATCAGCAATGTCGATACGCTGCTCCATGCCGGGATCGGCAAGTCCGAGATGATCATCCTCAGCGTGCCGGATGCGCTATTGAAGGGCGCCAGCAACGAGAAGTTGGTCCGCCATGTCCGCACCCTCAACCCGAACGCCCTGATCGTGGCGACCGCCGATCTGTTGTCTGACGTCGGCGAGCTCTACGAGGCCGGCGCCAGCTATGTCACCGTGACCCGGCTCAGCGACGCGCACGAGCTGTTTACGGTGATCGAAGCCGCCCAGGCCGGCCTGCTCGCGGACAAGCGTGCCGAGCTTGACCAGCGGCTGAGCGAGCGGCGCGAAGTGCTGCCATGACGGTCTGGCCGTCTTCCGCCCGGGCCACTGGCGCCTATATCCCTGGTATCTTCGGTGCAAACCTTCGTTAACAGGCCTGCCTCCGGACATGTGCGGTTGCGTCCAGGACACTAGCGCTGGGGCTCAAGTCCGGCTAAGGCCGTCCCAGCTAAGGCGTCCGGCTGAGCCTCCGGCCCATAACCGATAGAGATTGGGAAATGCCCGATACCGTTCAGGAAGTTTTGCAGGCCTTTGCCCGGGGCGAGCTCGTTGTCGTGACCGATGACGAGGATCGCGAGGGCGAGGGCGATCTGATCGTCGCGGCCTCGTTCTGCACGGCGGAAAAGATGGCCTTCATCATCCGCCATACCTCCGGCATCGTCTGCGCGCCGATCACGACCGAGGATGCGCGTCGGCTGCGGCTCGACCCGATGGTCGCCCATAACGATTCCGCCCACACCACCGCGTTCACGGTCTCGATCGACTACAAGCCCGACGGCGGCACCGGCATCTCCGCCGAGGAGCGCGCCTCCTGCTGCCGTGCGCTGTCCAATCCCAATGCCGGCGCCAACGATTTTGCCCGACCCGGCCATATCTTCCCGCTGATCGCCAAGGATGGCGGCGTGCTGCTGCGCTCCGGCCATACCGAGGCCGCGGTCGATCTCTGCAAGCTCTCGGGCCTGCCGCCGGTCGGCGTCATCAGCGAGCTGATGAACGACGACGGCAGCGTGATGAAGGGTGAGCAGGTCGCCCGCTTTGCGGCCCAGCACAAGCTGAAGCACGTCACCATCGCCGACATGATCGCCTACCGCCAGGCGCGCGAAAAGCTGATCGAGCGGGTCTCGACCTTCGTCACCGAAAGCCCGATCGGCCCCTTGCAGGGCTATGCCTACCGCTCGCCGTTCGATTCCATCGCCCACGTCGCTTTTGTCTATAACGGCGTCGGCGACGGCAAGAACGTGCTGACGCGCTTCCATAAGCCGAACATCGTCAGGGACACCTTTACCGGCCACAAGCGCATGGCGGCCGTGCTCGAGCACTTCAAGAAGTCCGGCCGCGGCGTGCTGGTTTACTTGCGCGATGGCGCGGCCGGTGTCCCCGTGTCGCCGCTGCCGGATGAGACGTCGACGGAGGCCGACCGCAACCGCCAATGGCGCGAGGTCGGCGTCGGCGCGCAGATCCTGCGCGATCTCGGCGTCTCCTCGATCCGGCATCTCACCTCGTCGGTGCACGACTACAAGGGATTATCGGGCTTTGGCATCGAGATCGTCGCGAACGAGCTGCTTGAAAGCTAGCGCTGTCATCTCGGGCTTGCGCCATGCGCTTACCCGGGATTCACGCAGACCTCTACATCTGCAACGCAATTGCACTTGTTGCCGCGGCGCTTTAGTTTGTCGGGCAATTCTTGACGGAACCAGACGCGAAAGGACGTTTCATGAGCGTGCGCCCTCAGGCCAAGGATAAGCCGGCTTCGGCTTCTTTCCAGTGGGACGATCCGTTCCTGCTCGACGAGCAGCTCACCGAAGACGAGCGCATGGTGCGTGACACCGCGCGCGCCTACGCCCAGGACAAGCTGCTGCCGCGCGTCGCCAAGGCCTATCTCGAGGAGAAGACCGACCGCGAGATCTTCAACGAGATGGGCGAGCTCGGCCTGATCGGCATCACTCTGCCGGAGGAATATGGCTGCGCCAACGCGAGCTACGTCGCCTACGGCCTCGTCGCGCGCGAGATCGAGCGGGTCGATTCCGGCTATCGTTCGATGAACTCGGTGCAGTCCTCGCTGGTGATGTACCCGATCTACGCCTATGGCGACGAGAACCAGCGCAAGAAGTACCTGCCGAAGCTCGCCAGCGGCGAGTGGGTCGGTTGCTTCGGCCTGACCGAGCCCGATGCGGGTTCCGATCCCGCCGGCATGAAGACCCGCGCCGAGAAGGTCGCGGACGGCTATCGCCTGACCGGCAGCAAGATGTGGATCTCGAACGCACCGATCGCCGACGTTTTCGTGGTCTGGGCCAAGTCGGCCGAGCACGACAACCAGATCCGCGGCTTCGTGCTCGAGAAGGGCATGAAGGGCCTGTCCGCGCCGAAGATCGGCGGCAAGCTCAGCTTGCGCGCCTCCATCACCGGCGAGGTCGTGATGGACGGTGTCGTGGTTCCGGAAGACGCCCTGCTTCCCAACGTCTCCGGTCTCAAGGGCCCGTTCGGCTGTCTCAACCGCGCCCGCTACGGTATCTCTTGGGGCGCGCTTGGCGCGGCCGAGGACTGCATGCACCGCGCGCGCCAGTACACGCTTGACCGCAAGCAGTTCGGCAAGCCGCTCGCCGCGACCCAGCTCGTGCAGAAGAAGCTCGCCGACATGCAGACCGAGATCGCGCTCGGCCTCCAGGGCTCGCTTCGCGTCGGCCGCCTGATGGACGAGGGTAAGTTCGCGCCCGAGATGATCTCGATCGTCAAGCGCAACAATTGCGGCAAGGCCCTCGACATCGCCCGCGTCGCCCGCGACATGCATGGCGGCAACGGCATCTCGATCGAGTACCACGTGATGCGCCACGTCCATAACCTCGAGACCGTCAACACCTACGAGGGCACCCACGACGTCCACGCCCTGATCCTGGGCCGCGCGATCACGGGCATCCAGGCGTTTTTCTGAGCAAAGCCGCCCGAGCGTGGGATGCGACTGAACTCTCCAATTGCGTCATGGCCGGGCCTGTCCCGGCCATCCACGTCTTAGAACGCGCGAAGAACGTGGATGCCCGGCACAAGGCCGGGCATGACGAAGTCAGCTAGGTGTGAGCAAGCCATGTCCGACAACGACGACGTCCCGTTCAACCGCAACTTTCCACTCAAGCCCGGTGTCGTCGAGGAAGTCCGCCCCGGCGTGCGGCGTGTGCTCTGTAACAATCCGAGCCCGTTCACTTTCACCGGCACGGTCAGCTACATTGTCGGCAAGGGCAAGGTTGCGCTGATCGATCCCGGCCCGGATGACGAGGCGCATGCGGCCGCGCTGCTCGATGCCGTGCGCGGCGAGACCGTGACGCATATCTTCGTCACCCACACCCATCGCGACCATTCGCCGAACACCGCACGCATCAAGCAGGCCACCGGCGCCACCGTCTATGCCGAGGGCCCTCATCGTGCTTCGCGCCCGCGCTTCGAGAGCGAAAAGCACAATCCGGAGTCTGGCTCCGACCGCGACTTCGCGCCTGACGTCAGGATTGCCCATGGCGATGTCGTCGAGGGCGCCGGCTGGCGTCTGGAAGCCGTCGCCACGCCCGGCCACACCGCCAATCACCTCGCCTTCGCCTGGCCCGAGCGAAAGTTCAACTTCGTCGGCGACCACGTCATGGGCTGGTCGACCTCGATCGTGGCGCCGCCCGACGGCTCGATGATCGACTACATGGAATTGCTCGACCGGTTGGCAGCGCGCGAGGAGGATCTGTATTTCTCCGGCCATGGCCCCGAAATCCCGGACGGTCCGCGCTTTGTGCGATTCCTGATCCGTCACCGCAAGGCGCGCGAGGCGTCGATCCTGCACCGCCTCGCCAAAGGCGAGGCCGACATTCCGACCATGGTGCGGGCAATCTATATCGGCATCGATCCGCGGCTGACGACGGCCGCCGGCTATTCCGTGCTGGCGCATCTGGAAGACCTGGTCGCGCGCGGCGTTGTCGCGACGGACGGTGATCCCGTAATTGGCGGGACGTACAGGATGGCGAACGTCTAGCTCGCCGTCACTTCTTCACCGTCTTCGCGGGTGCCTTCGGCGGCACCACCGGTGTCTTCTTTACCGGCTTCAGCGCATCCGCATCGGCGGCAGTGTTGAGATCGTCGATGAATTTGGTCACGCGCGCGGCGTTGCTGCCGAGGTCGCTCTCGAAATAACGCGAGGCGGAACGGATATCGACGCGGGAATCGTCGCCGTCAGGCACGACCCTGATCGAGATGTCCTCGCGAAAGCCCATGATCGGCGTGCGCGCCACCGCCTCGATGCGGCCGATGCGGCGTGGCGGCTGCGGCTCGCGTTCGTCGATGACGATCCATTTGCGCTTGAGGACGAGCTGTCGCGCGATCGCATAGGCGCGGTTGACCGGGATCTCGAGCTCGATCGGCTCGATGTCGGGATAGAACTGGCGCTGCTGCTCGGCTGAATAGAGGCCGGCATAAACAGCGGTGTTGGTGCCGTCACCGGTGCGCAGGCGCGACAGCGCGTCAAAGCGCGGCGGGTCGATCGGGTCGGTGGTGATGTCGTGGATCGGCGGCAGCTTGCGGTACTGCAGGCCTTGATAAGCGGGATAGGCGAGGATCGCCCCGTCGATCAGGAAGGCGAGCAGGATGCGCGCCATGCCGCGCGAGCCGTTCTGCCAGATCGCGGCAAAGCCGGCGAGGCCGAACAGGATGGAAAGCGCGGCGATCGCGAGCCCGCCGAAGAAGGTGGCTAGCGCCGGCTTCATCTCCAGGAAGTCGAAGCGGACGATGATGATCGACACCACCACCGCCACCACCGCAAACACGGCCAGATTGCGCGCCCAGTTCGCGAGGCTGGACACGGGCTCCGACTGATAGGGAGCGGAAAACCTGCGGGCCATCGGGTGAGCTCTGCCGGGGTTTTGGGGGCGGTGCCGGCCGATTTGGCGCGACTATGGGCCGTTGAGACCACGGCGCGGGGGCAAATTCAAGAGTTCCGCAGACTCTCGCGTCGTCATGGCCGGGCTTGACCCGGCCATCCACGCCTTTCTTGCCGCCAAGACGTGGATGCCCGGGACATCTGGGGCGAAGACGCGCTTCCCGCTTCTGGCCCGGGCGTGACGATGGTCGTGACTTACGCTGCCGCGTTCGGGAAGCGATACTCCTTGAACTGGTCGCGCAGCGCGGTCTTCAGGATCTTGCCGGTGGCCGTATGCGGGATACCGTCGACGAAGGCGACGTCATCGGGCATCCACCATTTCGCGATCTTGCCGTCCATGAACTTCAGGATGTCCTCGCGCGTGGTCTGCTGGCCCTGCTTGAGCTGCACGATCAGCAGCGGCCGCTCGTCCCATTTGGGGTGGAAGACGCCGATCACAGCGGCCTCCGCCACGGCCGGATGGCCGACCGCGAGGTTTTCGAGGTCGATCGAGGAGATCCACTCGCCGCCGGACTTGATCACGTCCTTGGAGCGGTCGGTGATGTGCATATAACCGTCCTCGTCGATGGTCGCGACGTCACCGGTATCGAAGAAGCCGTCCTCGTCGAGGATGCTGGCATCGAGGCGGAAATAGGCCTTGGCGACGGCGGGGCCGGAGACCTTGAGTCGGCCGAAGGTCTTGCCGTCCCAGGGCAGCTCCTTGCCGGCATCGTCGGTGATCTTCATCTCGACGGCGAACGGCGCATAGCCCTGCATCTGGAGCACGTCGAGCCGCGCCTCGCCGGTCGCGTTCTGGAATGGCGGCTTCAGGGCCGCGACGCTGCCGATCGGGCTCATCTCGGTCATGCCCCAGGCGTGGCGGACGTTCGCGCCCATGTCGAGGAAGGCCTTGATCATTGAGCGCGGCATCGCCGAGCCGCCGCAGATCACCATCTTCAGCTCCGGCAGCTTGAGATTGTTGGCGGCCATGTGCTGGAGCAGCATCAGCCACACCGTCGGCACGCCGGCGGTGTGCGTCACCTTCTCGGTCGAGAGCAGTTCGTAGACCGAGGCGCCGTCGAGCTTGGCGCCGGGCATCACCAGCTTGGTGCCCTGCGAGGGCGCGGAGAAGGCGATGCCCCAGCTGTTGGCATGGAACAGCGGAACCACCGGGAGCATCGTCTCGGACGCGCTGGTGCCGAGCGCGTCGACGTTGTTCGCCATCAGCGCGTGCAGCACGTTGGAGCGATGCGAATACAGCACCCCCTTCGGATCGCCCGTGGTGCCGGACGTGTAGCACATCGCGGCCGCCGTGTTCTCGTCAAAGTCCTTCCATTTGAATTTGCCGTCGGCCTCGGCGATCCAGTCCTCGTAGGCCACGACGTTCTTCAACGTGGTCTCGGGCATATGCGCCTTGTCGGTGAGGATGATGTACCGTTCGACGCTCGGCAGCTTGTCGGCGAGCTTCTCCAGCACCGGAACGAAGGTGAGGTCGACCATCACGATGCGGTCCTGCGCATGGTTGATGATCCAGGCGATCTGCTCGGGGAAAAGGCGGGGATTGACGGTATGGCAGATGGCGCCGATGCCCATGATGCCGTACCAGACTTCGAGATGGCGCCAGGTGTTCCAGGCGATCGTGGCGACGCGGTCGCCCAGCTTGATGCCGTCGCGCTCCAGCATCTGCGAGACCTTGAGCGCGCGCTTGTGGATTTCGGCATAGGTGGTGCGATGGATCGGTCCCTCGACCGACCGCGTGACAACCTCCTGCTTGCCATAAATCTTCGCGGCGTGTTCGATGATCCGGTGGCAGAGCAGGGGCCAATCTTGCATCAAACCAAGCATTCAGACGTTCCTCCGAGAATTCGCTGGGCGCGTTGTCGCTCTCAGCGCAGGGCCAAAGTATTGCATGAGTTTTAGCCTGCCGGACTTTCGCCGCAAATGGTCTTATCGCGGCAATATGTCCGCCGGTGCGGCAATGGTTACCGCTGGGCTCGGGCTGTTGCTTGTGTTGCCACCCCCGGCGGATGGCGCGAAAATATGCTGCGCCGCTCGATATCTTTGGCTTTGGTACACAACGGCCGCGCGGGCCCGTTCATCCCGCCAAGATCCCCTTGCCCAAGCCGCGGCCGGAGGAGGCCCCCAAAGCATCGGACAAGGGCTCGCCGGAGGCTCCGGCCACCGAGGGCAAACCGCCCGCCGACAAGCCCTCCGAGGTCGCGCCGCCGCCGGAGAAGCAGGCCTCGGCCTGCCGGCTCGCCCTGACCGAGGAGATCGCGATTGCACCCTCCATTCCTGATATCCGGGGCCCTGGCGGCTGCGGCGGCGAGGATCTGGTGCGGCTCGAAGCCATCGTGCTGCCGGACAAGCGCAAGGTTGCGGTCAAGCCGGCGGCAGTCCTCCGCTGCACCATGGCGTCCGCGATCGCCGATTGGGTGCGCACCGACATGGTGCCGCTCGCCGCGAGCCTCGGCTCGCCCATCAGCGATCTCGACAATTTCGACAGCTTCGAGTGCCGCGGCCGCAACCGGGTCGTTGGCGCGATGCTGTCCGAGCATGGCAAGGCCAATGCGCTCGATGTCCGCGCAATCAAGCTCGCCAACGGGCAGTCGATCGGCCTGACCGACCGCACCATGTCGCGCGACGTACGCGAGCGCGTGCTGCGTTCGGTCTGCTCGCGCTTTTCCACGGTGCTGGGCCCCGGCTCGGACTGGTACCACGAGGACCACATCCATCTCGACTTGGCGCAGCGGCGCAACGACTACCGGATCTGCCAGTGGAACGTCTGGGATCCCTTGCCCCAGGTGGCCCCTCTGCTGCCGGCGGAGCGCCCCGAGGACGCGCCGCCGCGCGAGGTCGCGGCCAAGTCCGAGACCAAGGATGGTGCTGGCGATCAGGAGACAGTGAAGCCTGCCGCGCCCGCGGACAAGCCAGCCAGTGATTCCAGCAAGAGCAAGCCGGCAACAAAAAAGCGCCGGTGAAACCGGCGCTTTTGTAGGTCCGTGAGATCAGGCGGCGATCAGTAGCTGCCCGCCTGGCCAACGCCGCCGCCCTGCAGCGCAAGGCGCGAATTGTAAGGCGAGTCGCCGTGTTTCGGCTCGAGCACCACGACGATGGTGCCGACCTTGACGCGGCTGTAGAGGTCGATTGCGTCCTCGTTGGTCAGGCGGATGCAGCCCGAGGAGATCGAGGCGCCGATATATTCAGGCTGGTTGGTGCCGTGAATGCGGAACAGCGTGTCCTTGCCGCCCGAGTAGAGGTACATCGCGCGCGAACCCATCGGATTGTCCGGGCCCGGAGCGACAAAGGTCGGCACGCCAAGACGCGAGATCTCGCCGGGCGTCGGGTGCCAGGCCGGCCATTCCGTCATGCTGCCGACCTTGGCGATGCCCGACCAGGCCATGGCCTCTTCGCCGACGGTAATGCCGTAGCGGATCGCCTTGCCGCTATCCATCACGTAATAGAGGTAGTGGTTGTCGGAATCGACCACGATCGAACCCGGCGCTTCCTTGCGGTGATAGTCGACGATGGCACGGCGGAAGGGCTCAGCGACCGGGGTGTTTTCATACCGGACCTTGGCGAGCAGTTCCTTGTCCTTCGGCTTGAAATTCTGCGTGTTGGTCGCCTCGAAGTGCGTGGACTGCATGCAGCCCGACAGCATGAAGCCGGCGGCCAAAATACCAAGCGTAACTTTCAGCGGCGACATGATTTGGTTCCAATCGAAACAACAAGCTTTCGCGAGGCTTGCGCCAAGCTCAATTCCACAACTCCGTGGACCCCCATTATCGTTGAAATCTGCCACAATTCCAGCGTTTCGGGGCTTGTCCCGCGCTGCGAGACCCAACCTGTGGCTTTTTTGCCGCAAGTTTTGCGAGCTTGAGCTGATTTTTGGGCAAAGGATGCCAAACTGTCGATTCCGTGCCACGGTTGAGCCACGGAGCGGCCACAAATGCAAACGCACCGTTAATGTGCTTGTCATCATGAACTTGTCAAAATCGCGCTAAGGGCTGTCATTCTGTCGCAGGCTGTCCGCTGGAGTTGTTCATGTTTTCTGTGTTCGTTCCCTCCAAATCCTCCCTAAAAAAGGCCGTCGTCGAGGATCTTGCGGCGGTGCCGGAGCACGCGGTGTGGATCGATCTGTTCAATCCGACCGCGGCCGAGGACAAGGCCGTGGAGCGGCTGTCGGGGATCGCGATCCCGACCCGGGAGGACATGCAGGAGATCGAGATCTCCAGCCGCCTCTATCTCGAGAACAGTGCGCGCTACATGACCGCGACGCTGATGTGCCACTCCGACACCGACATGCCCCGGACCACGGCGGTGACCTTCATCCTCGGCGACCACCGCCTGGTCACGGTGCGCTACGACCAGCCCAAGCCGTTCGCGCTGGTCGAGGCCAAGCTCGCCCGCTCCTGCACGCCAGGAATCACCGGCGAGATGGTGCTGATGGAACTCCTGGACGCCGTGATCGACCGCTGCGCCGACATCCTGGAGCGCTGCGGCGCCGAGATCGACCAGGTCTCGCATGACATCTTCGAGCCGGAGAGCGAGCGCCACGGTCACGCCAAGCAATATTCGCAGATCCTGATCTCGATCGGCCGCAAGGGCGATCTGACCTCCAAGGTTCGCGAGAGCCTGGTGTCGATCGGTCGCGTCGTTGCCTTCCTGTCGGCGGTGGTGGAGGGCGTGAAATGGTCGAAGGACATGCGCGAGCAGCTCAAGACCATGCAGCGTGACGTGGTCTCGCTGACCGACCACGCCTCCTATCTCTCCAGCAAGATCACCTTCGTGCTCGACGCCATGCTCGGCGTCGTCAATCTCGAGCAGAACAACATCATCAAGCTGTTTTCGGTCATGGCTGTTGTCCTGATGCCGCCGACGCTGATCGCCTCGATCTACGGCATGAACTTCAAGATCATGCCGGAGCTCGAATGGGCGCATGGCTATCCGTTCGCGCTTGTGCTGATGCTGATCGCAGCGATCGTTCCGTACTGGATCTTCAAGTTCAAGAAGTGGCTGTGATCTCGTCGCGCTCTCCGAAAATAGTGACCGAGACCTTACGCCGGTCGCAGAGAGGCGGCTCATGGTGTCGCAGAATAGAGCGGGATTGAGGCTGCGCGATGATGCGTGTGCTCCGCCCCAATTGCTCCGGTAAAATTTGAGCGGTGGGCTGAACGTTTACGCGAAGCTTGTCTGCGATAAACAGCGCGTAGCCGCGAGGAAAAACCATGGTTGAGAAACACATAACGACGTCCCGCAACGTCATCGATCTGGCGAGCTATCGTCAGGTCGCGGCGAGCGGCAAGGCGCCGTCGTTGTCGGCACGCATGTGCCGGCATTGTGGTGCTCCGCTGCTCGACGGCGAGAACGACGACGACTGCTCGACTGCAATCAATGCTGCAGCTCCAAGGCTGCGCGAGACGTCGCGTCGCTATCGCGCCGATTGAGGAACGGAAGGGTCAACGCGATCCAGCCTTGCGGCGGCTTTGTCTGGATCGCCTTGCTTCCCGCCGTCCTAGCCTCTTCCCTGACATTGGGCCGTAGCGCCCGGTTGGGGCGGTAGCATCCCCTCCCAGCCCTTCTTGTCTCTAATTGGGTTCGCTGCGGAGCCGATTAGGCGTGCGCCCGGTGACGTCGGAGACGCCGATGGGTGTTGAAATCAAAGAACCCACCAGGGCGGGTACATGTCCGGCGAACGCGTCCGGCCTGTTCCAGCAAGGTCGCCAGGCTTCCCGCATTCGGGCTGCAACGTGCGGTCACTGATCTCTACGAGGGGACGCCGTTACAACCTCGGCATGGCCGAAGGCGCTCCGCCCGAGTTGCTGTCAGCCGCTCGCAGACGACGACTACACGTGCTGGCCGCCGTTGATGTGGATTTCGGCGCCGTTGACGTAGGACGAGGTGTCCGTGCACAGCACGTAGATGATCTTGGCGACCTCATCGGGCGTGCCGAGCCGGTGCATCGGGATCTGCTGCTCGACGATCTTCTCGGTGCCCGGCGACAGGATCGAGGTGTCGATCTCGCCCGGCGCGATCGCGTTGACGCGCACGCCGACGCGGCCGAAGTCCGACGCCATCTCGCGCGTCAGGGATGCGAGCGCGGCTTTGGAGGTTGCGTAGGCGGCACCCGCAAAGGGATGCACGCGCGAGCCCGCGATCGAGGTGACGTTCACCACCGAGCCCCTGGCCGCCTTCAATTCCTCGATCAACCCGCGCGCGATCATGATCGGCGCGAAGAAGTTGACGTGAAACACATGCGTCCAGGTCTCGAGATCGGTGTCGACCGAGCCGAGCCTGGAGCCGCCGGGACCTTTCGGCGAGATCGCGGCGTTGTTGACCAGCGCGTGCAGCATGCCGCCTTCGAGGCGGTTGCGGATGTCGGTGATCGCGCGCGCGGTGTCTACGGGATTGCCGAGATCGACCTGGATGTGGTCCTCAGGGCCGGCATCCCACGGACAATCTTCCGGGAACGGATGCCGCGAGCAGGTGATGACGCGCCAACCCGCCGACGAAAAGCGGATCACCGTGGCATGGCCGATGCCGCGGCTCGCTCCGGTGAGAAGTAACGTGCGGCGCGGCGCATTGGACGACTGCGGCATGAAGGTCTTTCAGGTTGGAGCATGATCCGGAAAAGTGTGCAGCGGTTTTGCGAAAAGATCATGCTCAAACAAAATGCTAAGGGTACATCCGCGTCTTGGACCATGGCTGGCCGGCCGCGTCGCGGCGAAATTCGATGCGGTCGTGCAGACGGAATGGGCGATCGTGCCAGAACTCGATACGCGAGGGCGTGATGCGCCAGCCGCTCCAGCCCGGCGGTCGCGGCACCTCGCCGATGATGTGCTTGGCCGCGACCTTGGCGATCGCCTGCTCGAAGGCGAAGCGGCTCTCCAGCTCTTGCGACTGCTTGCTGGCCCAGGCGCCGATCTGAGCCTGCTTCGGTCGCGTGGCGAAATAAGCGTCAGCCTCGGCGTCGGTCACCGGCGTCACGTTGCCGCGGATGCGAACCTGCCGACGCAGCGACTTCCAGTGAAAAAGTAACGCCGCCTTAGGATTTGCGGCGAGTTCGCGGCCCTTCTGGCTCGCGATGTGGCTGTAGAAGACGAAACCGTCGGTATCGAAGCCCTTCATCAGCACCATGCGCACGTCTGGCAGGCCGTCCGGATCGGCGGTTGCGAGCGCCATGGCGTTGGGATCGTTCGGCTCGCTCTTGATCGCCTCGTTCAGCCAGGCCTCGAACAGCGCAAAAGGCTCGTCGGCGGCGGTGAAATCACCGGATGTTAAGGGTGTCTGGTGTTTCATCGAGGTCGTGTCGGTCATGTCTGGAGTCCGAATTGCGTCCCGCGGCCCAAAGCGCGCTGTTGTCTGCTCTCGCCCTATATAGGGCATGGGGACGCGTTGGCCTATCTGCGATGCGGCCGTCGGGCCTCGCCATGACGATGATTCTGATCGGGCTCGGCGCTGGCGGTTGCAGTCTGTCCCGCAATGACACCAAAGCCTACGCCAAGGCCGACGACAACGATCTCACCGGTTCGATCGCGCGGCCGGCGAGGGAAGCCCCACCGACCGATACGGATCTCGCATTCGCCCGCAACGCCGCCTCCGACGTGTTGAGCATGGGCGACAAGGATGCCAGCCAGCACTGGGAGAATCCGGAAACCGGTGCGCGCGGCTCGGTGACGCCGATCGCGCAGTCCTATGCTGCCGAGGATGGCCGCAAGTGCCGCGATTTCCTGGCGAGCTACGTCAACGGCAGCACCGAAAGCTGGCTCCAGGGTGCCGGCTGCCAAAGCAGCCGTGGCCGTTGGGAGATTCATACGCTAAAGCCGTGGCGAAGCTGAGCATGATCCGGCAACCAGTTTTCCGATAAGATCATGCTCGAATCGTAACGGGTCACTTCACTCGACTAGTTGCAAAAATGCCACTCACCCCCCACATGAGGCTCAGGTGGGGCGGGAGCCCTTTGAACATATCGATTTCCCAAGAGGAGACGTGACGGATGCGCGACCCCTATGAGGTCTTGGGGGTGCCGCGGGGCGCCAGCGCTGCCGCGATCAAGAGCGCTTATCGCAAGCTTGCCAAGAAGCATCATCCCGACAGCAACAAGGATGATCCCAAGGCCGCCGAGCGCTTCTCCGAGATCAATTCGGCCAACGAGATCATCGGCGACGAGGACAAGCGCAAGCAGTTCGATCGCGGCGAGATCGACGCCGAGGGCAAGCCGCGCTTCCAGGGCTTTCCGGGCGGCGGCGGTGCGCGCGGTCGCGCGGGTCCCGGCGGGTTCGAGAGCTACACTTTCCGCGGCGGCGGCGCGGGCCCCGGCCAGGGCGCCGGTGCGTTCGAGGACATCCTAAACAGCATGTTCGGTGGCGGGGTGCGCAGTGCGAGGCCCGGGGCCGGCGGCGGTGCCCAGTTCGAATTCGACACCGGCGGGATCGGGCTCGATCTCGACGTCAATGTCGCCATGTCCGTTTCGCTGGAAGAGTTGGTCAAGGGTGGCGAGAAGCGCGTCCGGCTGCCGAATGGCAAGGAACTCAATGTCAAGATTCCGGCCGGCGTCGTCGAGGGCCAGCAGGTCCGGCTCAGGGGGCAGGGCGAGAGCGCCCAAGGCCATCCGCCCGGCGATCTCCTGATCACCATCGGCATCGCGCCGCACTCGTTCTTCAAGGTCGAGGGTGCAGATCTGCGGATCGATCTGCCGGTCACGCTCTACGAGGCCGTGCTCGGCGGCAAGGTTCGCGTGCCAACGCTCGGCAATGCGGTCGAACTCTCGGTCCCGAAAAACACCTCCAGCGGCCGGACCTTTCGGCTCAAGGGTAAGGGCTTGCCGAAATCTGCCGGAACCGGGGACCTCTTCGTCACCGTCAGGATTATGCTACCGGACGGGAACGACGCTGAGCTTGAGGCATTGATGGAAAAGTGGCGGGACCAACACCCCTACAATCCACGTAGCGGGCTTGGCTAAACCATGATCCGGAAAAGTGTGCAGCGGTTTTCCGAAAAGATCATGCGCAAACAAAGAGCTAAAGGGCGAGCCATCGCGCTTTAGGGCGAGATCGGAACTGAAGGGGTTCTCCTGAAGGCTGAGAGAATTCTCGCAGGAGATGATGCTCATCATATGATATGCGTGAAGCGTGGTCGCGCTTCGTCTGCTCGACGTTTCAGCTGTCCGGCGGGGCAGCCGATAAAAAGGTGCGGCCTCGAGAGGGGGACCAGCGCGGTACCAAAAACCCCAATCGAGGCCGCCCGCGTCGATCGGCGGATCGAACGCTGCTCATTTTCGCGTGAGCATCCGGTGCTATAATGAGACGCACGCATGTCTTGATTCCAAATTTTCAATGTCGGAATCGAGGCACCGCACTTGCGCGGTTGTCTAGCCGCCGTTTTTCTCGGCCTGGTCGTACACGGCCTGCGCCACCTTCGTCAGCCGGTCGCGGTCGTTGCCGCCGCCGCTGACGACGTAGCCGACGCCGTGCTCGGCCCAGAACAGCGCCCCGTCCTTGTCCGCCTTGGCGTAACGCATCTGCGTCGCACCGTTCTCGGTCTTGGCGGTGTAGATCGTGTAGCGCTCGCCCGAGGCGCCCTCATACATCAAGAAGGACGCAGGCCCGCTCGGCCCCGGCAAGAGCCGGCCGCCGACCAGTTTCAGCCCGCTCGCCTCCAGATTGGGCGCGAACACGGTCCAGCCGCAGCGCCGGGTCAGCCAGGCCTGGAGATGGTCGCGCTCGTTGCCGCCGACCTCGACGGGATGGCGGACCTCGACGACATAGAGGCGGTGGGCGTCGAGCGCGTCCGCTGTAAAGCTCTGGAAAGTCGAGGGCGCGTTGGCGGCGCCATGCGCCACCCAGCCGGCCGCGCCGCCGGCGACGAAGGCAACCAGCGCAGCCGCAACCGCGCCGTAGAGCCATTGCCGCGGACGGCGCTCCAGCCGTTCGAGCTCCAGCCGTGCCGGCACCGGCTCCTGGGCGACGCCGTCATAGCGGGCGTGCAGCATCTCGGCCATGGCGCGCCAGGATTGCACCCGCTCGGCATCCTCGGGATGGGCGACAAGCCAGGCCTCGACATCGGCGCGGCGCTCGGCCGGCAGCTCGCCGTCGACATAGGCGTGCAGCTCGTCTTCGGTCACGGGAATATTGCGGTCGTTCATATCGGTCGTCTCTGGCTCTGCGGCCCAAAATATCTGACGCGGTTCAACTGCGCTGCTTCCCACTCCACGCAGGGGAAACGACATGCGCGATGCATCAATCCTGCCATCATTTCACCCGCCTGAGCGCCGGGCGCTCGCCCTCCAGCGATGCTTTAACGTGGGCGCGGGCCCGCGCCAGGCGCGACATCACGGTGCCGATCGGCACGCCCTGGATGTCGGCGACCTCGCGGTAGCTCATGCCCTCCAGCATCACCAGCAGCAGCACCGAGCGCTGCTCCTCGACCAGCGTCGACAGTGCCCTCTCGATGTCGCGCCCCTCAGCTTCCGTGCCGCTGGCATCCGGGTTGTTCTCCGTCAGTTGCATGAATTGCGGCCGCCTTGCCAGCGAGCGCCGCCGGTTCTTGTTGAGGTTGGTCAGGATCGTGTAGAGCCAGCTCCTGACGTCGCCTCCGAGAAACAACCGCTCCGAACGCAATGCACGCACCAGCGTGTCCTGGACCAGATCGTCGGCCGCATCCGCGTCGCGCGTGAGCGCGCGGGCGTAGCGGCGCAACGCCGGGATCATGGCTTCAACGCTCTGGCGAAACGCACTCATTGCGGTCTTGACGTCCTCAACGTTCGGCGCGAGCGCCTCAACGATCATAACACCCGAACGGAACGGCTATTCCAGCGCTCGAAACAGCGTTAACGCCGCGTATTAGGACTGTACCGCAGGGGAGGGCTGGTGTACCTCCAGACCCTAACGAGAGCTACGGGACGTTAGCAAATGGCGCAGAATTCAGGTCTGATGCAAGGACTGATGCAGGGCAAGCGCGGGGTCATTCTCGGCGTTGCCAACAACCGCTCGATCGCCTGGGGCATCGCCAAGGCATGCCACACGGCCGGTGCCGAGCTCGCCTTCACCTATCAGGGCGATGCGCTGAAGAAGCGTGTCGAGCCGCTGGCTGCTGAAGTCGGCGCGCTCGTGCTCGGCCATTGCGATGTCACCGACGCCGCGACCATCGATGCGGCCTTCGATGCCATCAAGGAAAAATGGGGCAAGATCGACTTCGTCGTGCACGCGATCGCCTATGGCGAACAGCTCGACGGCCGCTATGTCGACACCACGCCGGAAAATTTCTCCAAGTCGATGCTGATCTCCTGCTACTCGCTCACCGCGCTCGCGCAGCGCGCCGAGAAGCTGATGACCGACGGCGGCTCGATCGTCACGCTCTCTTATTACGGTGCCGAGAAGTGGATGCCGCGCTACAACGTAATGGGGGTGGCGAAGGCCGCGCTCGAAGCCAGCGTGCGTTATCTTGCCGCCGATCTCGGCGTGAAAGCGATCCGCGTCAACGCGATCTCGGCCGGCCCGATCAAGACGCTGGCATTCGCCGGCATTGCCGATTCACGCCTGCTCTTGAAATATAACGAGGTCAACGCGCCGCTGCGGCGGAACGTGACGATCGAGGAGGTCGGCGACAGCGCGGTGTATTTCCTGTCGGACATGTCGCGCGGCGTTACCGGCGAAGTCCACCATGTCGATTCCGGCTACAACGTGCTGGGCATGATGCGACCTGACGCGCCGAAGGACTGACCACGACCAGCAATGCCCGCGCTCACGATCTATTACCTTCGCCACGGCGAGACCGAGTGGAATGCGCTCGGCAGGCTTCAGGGCACCAAGGACATTCCGCTGAACGCGCGCGGCCGCGGTCAGGCCGTGCAGGCAGGCCTCATCCTGGCCGATCTCCTCAAGCGCGACGGCCGCGACAAGGCTGCGCTGCCCTATGTGTCGAGCCCGCTCGGCCGCGCGCGCCAGACCATGGAACTCGCGCGCGGCAAGCTCGAATTGCCGGTCGCGGACTATGCGCTCGACGATCGCCTGCGCGAGATCGGCTACGGCACCTGGGAAGGGCTGACGCTGGCCGAGAGCGAGGCGACCGATCCCGACATCTATGCCAGGCGCCTCGCCGACAAATGGACGGTGGGGCCCGCGGGCGGAGAGACCTATGCAGATGTGCAGGTCCGTGTCCGCGCCTGGTACGACGAACTCCGGACCGACACAGTCGCGGTCGCCCATGGGGGCACCTGCCGGGCCCTGATGGTCTCGCTCGGCCTGGAGACGCCAGCGAGCGCAGCTGAGCTCTATATCGAGCAGGGCGCCGTCTACGTGTTCCGCGACGGCCGGCTGGAGAAGCATGGTTAAGCCGTCATGCCGTCGTCCGAGGCGGCAGTGGGTTTGACCCCCGGCCCCCTGCGCGTTACCACACGCTGGAGCCAAGCCAGCGAGCTGCGATGTCCTTCAACACCTTCGGCCACATGTTCCGCGTCACCACCTTTGGCGAGAGCCACGGGGTGGCAATCGGCTGCGTGGTCGACGGCTGCCCGCCCATGATCCCGCTCATCGAGGCCGACATCCAGCAGGACCTCGACCGCCGCCGGCCAGGCCAGTCGCGCTTCACCACCCAGCGCCAGGAGCCGGACCAGGTGAAGATCCTCTCCGGCGTGATGGCGCATCCTGAGACCGGCGTGCAGGTGACGACGGGCACCCCGATCGGGCTCCTGATCGAGAACACCGACCAGCGCTCGAAGGACTATTCGGAGATCAAGGACAAGTTTCGCCCCGGCCACGCCGACTTCACCTACGAGGCCAAATATGGCCTGCGTGATTATCGCGGTGGCGGCCGTTCCTCGGCGCGCGAGACCGCGACGCGCGTGGCCGCCGGTGCGATCGCGCGAAAGGTGCTGCCCGACGTCAAGGTGCGCGGCGCGCTTGTACAGATGGGTCCGCACAAGATCGACCGCGCGAAGTGGGACTGGGACGAGATCGCCAAAAATCCGTTCTTCTGTCCGGACAAGGACAAGGCCGCGTTCTTCGAGACCTATCTCGACGGCATCCGCAAGAGCGGCTCCTCGATCGGCGCGGTGCTCGAGATTGTTGCCGATGGCGTGCCGGCAGGCCTCGGCGCGCCGATCTACGCCAAGCTCGATTCCGATCTGGCGGGCGCGATGATGACCATTAACGCGGTGAAGGGCGTCGAGATCGGCGCCGGCTTTGGCGCTGCCGAACTGACCGGCGAAGAGAACGCCGACGAGATGCGCACCGGCAATGACGGCACGCGCTTTTTGTCCAACCATGCCGGCGGCGTTCTGGGCGGAATCTCCACGGGACAGCCGGTGGTGGTGCGCTTCGCGGTGAAGCCGACCTCGTCGATCCTTCAGCCGCGCCTGACGGTCGATCGCAACGGCGCCGACACCGAGATCATGACCAAGGGCCGCCACGACCCCTGCGTCGGCATCCGCGCCGTCCCCGTCGGCGAAGCCATGATGGCCTGCGTGCTGGCGGATCATTTCCTACGCGATCGCGGGCAGGTCGGACGGTAGCGCCAACGGCACCAGCCTACCGCGCAGCTTGACGGCTCCACGACTTCGTCGGCAAATGCGGGCATGCAAAACTCCGAGCTCCAGCGGATCATCAATTGGCTGATCGACGGCGCCAGGTCGTCGCGGGGGCCGGCCGAGATGATCTCGGATGCCTGCGAGCATCTGGTCGCGGCTGGCCTGCCGCTGTGGCGGTTCGGCGTCTTCATCCGCACGCTGCATCCCGAAATCTTCGGCCGCAATTTCATCTGGCGGCAGGGCGAGGAGGTCGAGATCGGCACCGTCGATTTCGAGATCCTGGACACGCCCGAATTTGCGCGGAGCCCGCTGCGGATCGTGTTCGAGGAAGGCCTGGAGGTCAGGGGCCGCGTCGATGAGATCGACACCAAGCGGTTTCCCTTCCTGGAAGACATGCGCGCCGAGGGCGTCACTGACTACATTGCGACGCCGATGCGGTTTCTCGACGGCTCGATCCACGCCTGTAGCTGGACCACGCGGCATCCCGGCGGCTTCAGTGATGACGACATCGCGACGATCCGCTCGATCGTGGCCCCGCTCGCGCGCGTCAGCGAGATCGTCACGCTCCGCCGCACCGCAGCGACGCTGCTCGACACCTATGTCGGCAACCGCGCCGGCGAACGCATCCTCGCCGGCCAGATCCGGCGCGGCCACAACGACACCATGCAGGCCGCGATCTGGCTCTCGGATTTGCGCGGCTTCACCGCGCTGTCCGACCGGCTGCCAGCTGAGATCGTGGTCGAGATCCTGAACCGCTATTTCGACTGCCAGGTGACCGCGATCCGCGGCCATGGCGGCGAGGTCCTGAAATTCATGGGCGACGGCCTGCTCGCGGTGTTCCCGATCGACGAATATGTCGGCGACGCCGCCCATGTGTGCGCGCGCGTGCTGGAAGCGGCGCGCGAAGCCCGCGCCAGCGTCGATGCGCTGGCGCACCCGGTCGGCGACGTCACCGAACGCTTCCGCTTCGGCGTCGCGCTGCATGTCGGCAACATCCTCTATGGCAATATCGGCGGCGGCAACCGGCTCGATTTCACCTGCATCGGGCCGGCCGTCAATCTCGCAGCGCGGATGGAGAAGATTGCAGGCCGGCTGGGACGCACGGTCGTGGCGTCGGAAGTCTTCGCCAATGTCTGCAACGAAGGCTGGCGCGCGCTCGGCGAATTTCCGATCGCCGGGTTTTCCAAGGCGCAGCTTGTGTATGGGCTTGCCGAAGAGACGCCGGTGGTGATGGCTTGAGAGCCGTCGCGACGGCGGAGCAATGACGCTATGCTCCAGCCGGAGCAACGGGACTGCCCATGACCGTCGAATTCCGCCAGATTGAAGTCGCCGACACGGACGCCTTTCGCGCCGCCGTCAATGTCGTAGCCCGCGAGCGCAAACACATTGCGCTGGTGGAAGCGCCGCCGATCGAGCAGGTCCGCGCTTTCGTCGCGCGCAATGTCGAGCGGGGCTACCCGCAGATCGTCGCCGTCGTCGACGACGTGGTGGTCGGGTGGTGCAACGTGCCGCCTGCCAGCCGTGCCGTCTCGGCGCATGTCGGCGATCTCTTCATGGGGCTTCTGCCGGAATTCAGGGGCAGGGGATTTGGCGAGCGGCTGCTGCGGCAGGCAGTTCAGGCCGCAGATGCGTTCGGATTTCGGCGCATTGAGCTTGGCGTGTTCGCGAACAATACCGCAGCGGCAGCGCTCTATCGAAAGGTCGGGTTTGTCGAGGAAGGAACCAAGCGGAAGGCGATCCTGATCGACGGCACCTATCACGACGAGATCATCATGGCGCGCCTCAAGGGCTAGCGCGGAGCGTCCTATTCTTCCGGCTCCGTCGTGAACAGGAGCGGATAGCCCTTGGTGCGGGCGGCGTCGGTGGCGCGGGTGGCCTTGGTTTCGGCGACGTCCTTGGTGAATACAGCGACCACGCAGGCGCCAAGCTTGTGCGCCGTGATCATGACCTTGTAGGCCTGATCCTCGGTCATGCGGAACTCGGCCTTCAGGATCATGGTGACGAACTCACGCGGCGTGTAGTCGTCGTTGATCAGGATGACTTTGTGCAGCTTCGGCCGCTCGACCTTGGTCTTCGTCCGCGTCTTCGGCTTGATGACAGTGTCGTTCATTCCGCCTCCCGGAAACGGCGGGCTCGGGTTCCCAGCCGGAGCGATCAGCTCGGGGCCTTCTCACCATATTGCAGGACCTGCACCTTCTCCAAGGTGATCAGCCCACTCGACATCATGCCATCCAGGATGGGCAGGAATGCGTTGATGTTGTCCTCGCTGTCGACGATCTCGATCAACAGCGGCAGGTCCTCCGAGAGCCGCAGGATCTTCGAGGTATGCAGCCGGCTCGACTTGCCGAACCCCATCGGGCCGCGCAGCACGGTGGCCCCGGCGAGATGCTGCTCGCGTGCCTTCATCACGATTGCTTCATAGAGCGGCTTGCCGTCGCAATGGTCGCTCTCGCCGATGAAGATCCTGAGCGAAACGGCCTGACGCGGGATTTGCATGGTCAGCTCCTTTTCAAGCGGTTGTAGCGGCTCGCCATCATATGGCCGAGCCACACCGACACCAGCCAGCAGGCAACGGACGCCCCGATATAGGCCAGCGCGGTATGTTTCATGCCGCCGTGGAACAGGCGGAAGGTCTCCAGGCTGAAGGCCGAGAAGGTGGTATAGCCGCCGCAGAACCCGGTCATGACGAACTGCCGGTGCTCGGGGCGCGCCAGCATGCGGCCGTCTGGGCCGGTCAGCGTCGCATAGAAGCCGATGATCAGCGAGCCCGTCGCGTTAATGAACAGTGTCGCGAAGGGAAAGCCCGGCCCGGTGTCGAGTGCAAGCCCGACGAGATAACGGGTCAGCCCGCCGACGATGCTGCCGGCGGCAACCCAGGCATAGAGCATCGCATTGCGCCAGCGATCGGCGGAGGAGAGGGCGATCATTGGCTGCTAGCCTCCCAAGCTATCAGCGAGGAGGAAGCCGCAAGCGACCGCCGCGAGGCACAACCCGACCGAGACCACGACGTTGCCGAGCGCAGAGAGCGCTTCGCCGCTGCGGGCGAGCGTCAGCGTTTGCAGGCTGAAGGAGGAGACCGTGGTGTAGCAGCCGAGGAAGCCGGTCACCGCGAACAGCCACGGGTTGGGCGAAGCGAAGGCCGAGCCAGGATGGGCGGCCAGCGCGCCGAAGATGCCGATCAGGAAGGCGCCGGTGACGTTGATGGTCATGGTGCCCCAGGGAAACGTCTCGCCCAGCCGCCGCGCGATCACGCCGGAGACGAAATAGCGCGCGCAGCCACCGAAAATGCTGCCGATCGCGATCGCGATCACTCCGCTCAGCACGATAAATCGCCTCCCATCATCACTTTTGCTCCGCTACCAGTCCATTGCCGATCACGAGCAATCCCGCAAGCGCGACCAGCGCGAAGCCGAGCCCCGCGAGAAACGTGCCAGCCGGGCCGTAAGCGTCCCACAGCGCCCCGGCGATCACGCTCGCAGCGAGCAATGCAATTCCGGTGAACAGGTTGAAATAGCCGAACGCGGTGCCGCGCAAGTGGGGCGGCGCGGTATCGGCGACGAGGGCCGAGAGCAACCCTTGCGTCAATCCCATGTGCAGCCCCCACAGCACGACGCCGAGCGCGAGGCCTGCCAGGCTCGGCAGCAGCGCGAGCGCGAGATCGGCGCCTGCGAGGACGACGAGGCCGAACGCGAGCATGGCGGCCCGGTTGATCCGATCCGACAGCACGCCGGCCGGATAGGCGGACAGCGCGTAAGTGATGTTCATCAGCACCAGCACCGCCGGCACCCACATCGCGTTGAGGCCGATGTTCTGGGCGCGCAGGATCAGGAAGGCCTCGCTGAAGCGCGCCAACGTGAAAACGACACCGACCGCGACGACGCGCCAGTACACGGGTCCGAGCTGCCGCATCGCGGCGAGATTGAGCGGATTCTTCGACGGCTCCCGGCTCGGGTCCGGCTCCGGCTCGTTCACCGCAAACGCGATCAGGCCGAACGACAAAAAGGCCGGCAGCACGGCCACCCAGAAAACCGCGGCAAAACTGTCCGCGGTCCACCACATCAGGCCGATCGCCGCGAGCGGTCCCACGAAGGCGCCGATCGTGTCGAGCGATTGCCGCAGGCCAAAGCTCGCGCCGCGAAGGCCGACCGGCGCGATGTCGGCGATCAGCGCGTCGCGCGGCGCGCCGCGGATGCCCTTGCCGACGCGGTCGATGAAGCGCGCCGCGACGAGCCAGCCGACGCTGGGCGCGAGCGGGAACAGCGGTTTTGTCAGCGCGGCAAGCCCATAGCCAAGCGCGGCGAGTAGCTTGCGCCGGCCGAGCCAGTCCGACAGCGCGCCGGAGAAGATCTTTGTGATCGAGGCCGTCGCCTCCGCGATGCCCTCGATGAAGCCGACGGTGAGTGTGGAGGCGCCGAGCACGGTGACGAGATAGACCGGCAGCAACGCGTGGATCATCTCCGAGGAGACGTCCATCAGCATCGAGACGAAGCCGAGCACCCAGATCCCCCTGGGCAGCCCGGCGCGTGCAGAGTTTGGTGTCGTCGTCGTCACGCGCTGGCCTTCTCCTGACCTTCATCATCAGGCAACAAAAAAACCCGCCATCGGCGGGTTTGTCCATGCTCCCGCCAAAGGCAGAGGCCGATTGCCTCACCTCAAGCAGGAATCATCGGCCCACGATCGTCGACCGCCGGGCGGGTGTCGGGGGACTCCATCCCCATCTATGCATCCAGCCTAGCACGGAAATTGCGCGGAACAAGTGGGCGGGGGCGGACTGTCCCGTGGCCCGTATGCGCGGCGGCGCAAGCGTGGCGACATGGCGGCGGTTTCGCGCTGCGCACGAAAAGCCTAACTCGAATGTGAAGCACACGCGATCTTCGCGCTTTCCGGCAAGACGTTTGCATGTCACCATCGCGTCATACGACGGGAGACTGCGATGCGCTTGCTGTTCTCGATCGGGGCTGTGCTGGTGGCCGGCGTGCTTGCCGGAGGGGACGTCGCGGGCATCGCGGCACCAGGGCCAAAATTTGAACCGCCAAGACATCAACCGCAGCGGCAGGCAGCCGACGGCGACGCGCAGTCGGTCGATGTCGAGCTGATCCTCGCAGTCGACGTCTCCTACTCCATGGACATGGACGAGCTCGCGATCCAGCGCGAGGGCTACGCGCAGGCGATCCAGTCGAAGGAGTTCTTGCAGGCGCTGAAGGCCGGCCCCAACGGCAGGATCGCGGTGACCTATTTCGAGTGGGCCGCTTCCAACGACCAGAAGATCATCATCCCCTGGCGCCTGATCGACGGACCGGAGACTGCGGACGCGGTCGCCTCCGAGATCCTGAAGACGCCGATCCGGCGCGCCTCGCGCACCTCGATCTCCGGTGCGATCACTTTCGCGATGCCGCTGTTCGACGAGGATCCCTATCACGGGCTTCGCCGCGTCATCGACATCTCCGGCGACGGTCCCAACAATAATGGCAGCCCGGTCACGTTGGCGCGCGACGCCGCGCTCGAGAAGGGCATCGTCATCAACGGCCTGCCGATCATGGTCAAGGAACCGTCCTATTCGACCATGGATATCGACAATCTCGATTACTATTACGAGGACTGCGTCATCGGCGGCCCCGGCTCCTTCGTGATCACGATCAAGGATCGCGAGAGGTTCAAGGAAGCGATCCGCACCAAGTTGTTGATGGAAGTCGCCGGCCGCACGCCCGAGCGTCCGGTGATGCGCGTTGCGGAGAAGGACAAGGAGCCGCGGGTGAGCTGCACGATCGGCGAAAAGATCTGGTCGGACCGCTGGGGGCGCTGAGGCGCGTCCCGAATGAGACCGTTTGCCTCATCTCGTCCGGTGGATGAACTTAACCGCTCGTTGACCGACGCATGGCCCTAATCCGGAGAGCGCTCTGCTCGGTGAATGGAAGGGCAATTGGGCAGGCAACAACCAGCCCGTCGGCTTCAAGGTCGTGAACATCTGCCGGTGCCGAAATATCCGCTGGCCGATTCGTCGTCCTCGGTGGACAGGACGGCATAAAACCGGAGCGCCGCTATCTGGCCGCAAGCGGCGGCAGCGGCGGCACGCTGTCGTTCGGGGCTTCCGCCTGCATCGTGATCAGCGTCATCGAAACCAAATCGTAATAGCCGATCAGGCCGATGATATCCATGATGCCGCGTTCGCCGAATTTTTGCTGCGCGGCGCGGTAGATGTCGTCGGAGACTTTCTTGTCGCGATAGAGCGCCATCGCGAAGTCGTAGAGGGCAGCCTCGTCGTCCTTCATCGCTTGAGGCCGCACGCCGTTGGCGAGGTCCTTGGCGACTTGCGGATCGAGCCCGGCCTTCATCGCTAGCGGATAATGCGCGAACCACTCATACTGTGCCGTCCACTGCCGCGCCGTGATCAGGATGGCGAATTCGCTCAAGCGTGCCGGCAGCGACGAATTCCAGCGCAGATAGTCCGACATCGCCGAGAGCTTTGGCGCCAGCTCCGGGTTGCGGATATAGGCGCGGTAGGGTGGGTTGGTGAATTTGGCATTGCGCGGCGGCACCGCGATCGCATCCGCCCATTCCTTCTGCGGTGCTGAAAGCTCGTCCGGCTTCAGCGGCACGAAGCGGGTCGGCTCGGCCGCGCGCGTGGCTCCCGAGGTCGTCACTGCGAATAGCGCAGCCAGCGCCAGGCCAGAATATTTCATAGTCATCCTCCCATCGCGGCGGACTTGTGCCGCCTTGTTCGATCGCCAGCTTACGGTGCGGCGCGACCCGTGCAGGATGTCCGGCGCGCATACTAGAGCAGATTCTGATCAGGCACGATCATAGCCAGCGGCGGCGAAGAAATTCAGACATTCTTGAGTGGTGAAGGCGTTAAGGGCAACGGCGATGGCGTGGACCAAGGCCTCGATTGATCTGGCAGCCGCCTTGCGAAGGGCGGCCTTGAGCTTGGCGAAGGCCATTTCGATCGGGTTGAGGTCGGGCGAATAGGGCGGCAGGTAGAGGAGCCTGGCGCCTGCCGCCACGATTGCGCTGGTGATTTCGTCCCGCTTGTGTGCCGCGAGATTGTCCATCACGACGATGTCGCCCGGCTTGAGCGTCGGCACGAGGACCTGCGTTACGTAAGCCTCGAACGCCGGCCCATCCATGGGACCGTCGAGGACCATCGGCGCAGTCATGCCGGTCGCCCTGAGCGCGCCGACGAAGGTCATCGTCTTCCAATGGCCATGCGGGAGCGCTGCGACACAGCGCTGACCGCAAGGCGAGCGGCCATAGAGCCGGGCCATCTTGGTCGAGGCTCCCGTCTCGTCGATGAAGACCAGCCGGTGGATGTCGATCTCAGGCTGAGATGCCTTCCACGCCGCGCGCTCGGCGGCCACGTCCGGTCGATCCTGCTCGCTGGCGTGCGATGTTTTTTTTAAAGGTGATGTTGCGGCGATCGAAGAACCGCCAAACCACGCTCGGCACGAAGCGCTCACCGTGCGTTTTGAACAGATGGTCGGCGATCTCGGCCAGCGTCATATCAGGTGTGGCTCCGACCAGGGCGAGGATCTCCGCCGCATGGCTCTCGATCCGAGCCGAGCGCCGGTCCCCACCCTGCACACGCGCCTCACAGGCGCCGGTGCTCCGCCACTCGCTCACCAACTCGATCGCTGTCGACGGCGCCACACCGAACCGACTGGCAGCGCCTCGACAGCTCATACCCTCGTCCTCCACGGCCCGAATGATGCGAAGACGAAGATCCGACGAAAGCGGTTTGGCCATGCGGGCTGGCCTCCATCACCAGCCCTCAACATGAATCATGATTTGCCCCGGCAAGGGAACCCCTTCCAATTCCACCAGGGCGGAAAATGCTCTAGGCTGCGTGCTGGAGATCGCTTGCCAGACGGGAGAACCTCATGACCGACGAGCATCCGATGATGGTCGGCTCCGCGACCGTCTTCGTCGTCTCCGATATCGAAGCGAGCCTCGCCTTATTACCGTGACGCGCTCGGCTTTCAGGTCACTTTCGAATACGGCCCGCCCTTGTCCTATGCCTGCCTCTGCCGCGACGAGGTCGCCCTGCATCTGCTCGCGGCGGCAAATACGAAACGATTGCCCGGGCAGGGCGGCCTCTGCGTCTTTGTCAGGGACGTGGACCGGCTTTACACCGAGCTGTCCGGGCGCGGCGCCAGGCTGCATCAACCGGCCGGAGGACCGCGACTACGGCATGCGCGATTTCGATGTCGTCGATGCCGACGGCAATCAGGTCACTTTCGGGATGGGGACGGACTCCGCGGCCTGACATGGTCGACTGCGGCGCCCGGTGAAGATCAGATCCGTGCCTCCAGGATCAGGTTGAAGGGTGTTTCGGCGGCGCGACGGAAGCGCGACAGGCCGCCTTCGCTGGCGACCTTGCGCAGCCTTGCCTCGCCAGCTTGGGCGCCGAGCGCGAGGCCCACCTCCTGATCGAGCGAGGCCGGCGTGCAGATCATGGTCGACGCCGCATAGTAGACGCGCCCGACCGGGTTGAGATTGTCCTCGAGACGGTCGCCCGCGAATGGCTCGACCAGCATGCAGGTGCCGTCCTTCGCCATGGTCTGACGCACATGGCTGATGGCGCCGACGGGATCGCCCATGTCGTGCAGGCAATCGAAGAAGCAGACGAGATCGTAGCCCTCGGCCGGATAGGTCTTGGCCGAGTGAACCGCGAAGCTGACGCGATCGCCGAGCCTGGCCTCGACTGCCGCCTTGCGCGCCGCCTCGATCGAGCCCTCGTGATAGTCGAAGCCATAGAAGCGCGAATTCGGGAACGCCGCCGCCATCAGCCGCGTCGAGACGCCGTGCCCGCAGCCGACATCGGCGACCTTGGCACCACGCTTCAGCTTGTCGACGACACCTTCGAGCGCGGGCAGCCACTCTTGCACCAGATGATGCATGTAGCCGGTGCGGAAGAAACGGGCGGTGCCGCAAAACAGGCACTCGCTGCGCCGGTTCCAGCCGACGCCTTTACCGGACTTGAATGCATCCGTAATCTTCGGCTCGTCGAGAAACGCCGCGGCGATGACATTGCCGACCGCGCCGAGAAATACCGGGCTGTCCTCGTCGGCAAGCGCCATTGCCTGTTCCGGCAGCATCGAGAACTTGCCGGAAACGGAGTCGTATTCCACGTAACCGGAAGCCGCCTGGCTCGCCAGCCATTCGCGGACGTAGCGTTCGTTCGTTCCGGTGGCGCTTGCCAGCTCGGCGGAATTCATGGGTCCCTTGGCAGCGAGGACGCGGTAGAGACCGAGCTTGTCGCCGAGCAGGACCAGCGACGTGTTCATCGCGGCCCCGACCTCGGTGATCATCTTTCCCATAAAGGCATTCAACCTGTCGGAATTGACCTCCATGACAGCCTCCATACACGGGTTGGGCATTTTCAAGGGTCTGCGCAATTGCGCGCTGCAGGACTACGCAGGCTTTCGCGGTCAAAGCCGCGGCCTGAGCATGTGCGTCCTCTACGTGGGTCAATCCGGCGAGGGGGAGGTTCAACGCGTCAGCAAGACGTAATTCTGGAACTGGATGACGCGACCGCCGGCGCTGCTCCGCTGGCATTCGCGATGCTCGGAGGGTATAATCGAAGCACTTTTGACGGTAGCCGGAATGTCTAGCCTCGCACGCTCCTGTGGTTTCGCAGCTCTGTTCGCCGTGCTTTGCCTCGGCGGGGCGCCCGCTCATGCGCAGGTCGCGCCCGTACGATATTGGATTCCGGGCGGGGCTTTCGGCTTTGGCAGCAGCGCCGACAGCTACGGCAACTTTCCAAGCTTCAATGCCGGCGATGCCAGTGGCAGCTATGGCTTTCGCCCCGGTTTCTTTGTCGGAAGCCAGACCGGCAATCTCGGTCTGAGCGGTTTCAGCCAGACGGGACCGGCCGGAAATTTTAGCGCGCTGTCCTATGACAGCACGCAGTTCGGTTACAACATGAAGAGCGCGGGCGGCATGCCCGTGACGTTCTTTGCCGGGTTCGACACGTTGAAATATGGCAACGGTATCGGCAGTTCGGTTGCGCCGCTGACCTCCGGCGCTGCACCCGGCTATGGCGCATTCGGGGGTGTCGAATTCAAGCCGACATCCAACCTCAGCCTGTCGTTCGGAGCCGGGTTCATCCAGCAGGACTCGGGCCGCATGGACAGCGATATCAGATCAAACATGCTACCCGGCGAGGCGCCGGCGCTCGGCGCCCTTCGCCGCTAGGCGATGACCGCGTCATCCGCGCATCACCAGTTCCGGAGCGCGCCGCAGCGATTTCGGCAGATCCGGCCCAGTTCCGAAACGCATCACGATATCGGGACGCCGTTTGCCGAGCCCAAGTGAGGCCGCGAATTGCGGCCTCAGTGCCGCCACTTCGACCGGCTGGTTGATGAAGGAATATTTCAGCCCGAGCGCGGTCGCCTGCAAGCCGAACCGCTGGCAGGCGCGGCCGACGGCGATCCAGTGCGATGTGTCGCTGCGATCGGCGGCAAGCACGACGACGCCCGCGGAGCTGTCGAGCTCGTCGCGGTATTTTTTGTTCTCCCCGTCCTCGGTGAAAACGAACCTCAGGAGTGGCCGCGCGACCCATGCCGGCAGGGAGGGGTTTCCCGAGACGCGGGAGAACAGCCCGTCCATGGTCGCGACCGCATCCGCCTCGTTGAAGCGCATCCAGCTCACGAGCTCGCTCATGAAGGCCTTGTCGCGCATTTGCGCGGAATTGCCTTCGAGCACATAGTCCGTGACGTTCGCGATTGAGGCACGTTCGGTCATCAGCAGTGCCGAGACGCCAGGCTCCCGACAGGCGTCCTCGAGCTGGCGCAACATCTCAGGCACAACCGGCTTGCCGTCGAACTCCGCACGGGTGCATTGCCTAAAGGGAATCGCACCGGCCAGCGCCGATGCCGCGGGTGAGGCCTCCTCGAGCGCGATCGCGATCCGGTCGCCGTCGACGACCGGATTTGTGCGCCAGCCCAGCGTCGACGCCGCGAGGACGAGGTTTTCGGCGGCGCAGCCAAGACTGACGAAGAGGTGATGATCGTCCGGATCGACCGCCGGACAGCGGCGTGCGAAGTCGGGCGCAATCACGATTTCATTGCCGCGGGCGGAGAAAATCCAAGGCTGGGTGTTGTGGCTGTTGGCCGCGAGTGTGGCAAAACGCACGAGCTCGCGATCCCTCGGCGTCGATCGCAGCGGTGTCCGCGACGCCTGCACCGCCTCCTCATAGCTCATCGTGGACGCGGCCGAGGGGCGGCTGGTGATTGCCGCCGCGGAAAGCCCGAGCGCGGTTGCCATGAGTTGTCGCCGGTCAATCGCCATCATCCGCTCCGCGCTAACTCCGCTTGATCCTTCTAGTGCTGCCGCAGACCGGGACGGTTGACCGGCATCAAGGTTCGGCGCGGCGCCGGAGCGCTGTTGGGAGCATTTGCGGGGTGCCGCGCAAGTAACCTCGGCCGCGGCAGTGGAGTTGAGCGGTTACCGCGTAAACCGTGCGACCAGCTCGACATGCGGCGTGTGGCGGAACTGGTCGACCGGGACCACGGTTTCGATTTTATAACCGCCGTCGATCAAGAGCCGCGTGTCGCGGGCAAAGGTTGCGGCGTTGCAGGACACCGCGATCACGACCGGCACTTTGCTCGCGGCAAGCTTGAGCGCCTGCGCCTGCGCGCCCTGGCGCGGCGGATCGAACACCACGGCATCGACATCGCGCAGCTCCGGCGGCACCAGCGGACGGCGGAACAGGTCGCGCGGCTCGGCCTTGATCGGCTTCAGCCCCGGCGTACGCGCGGCTTTCACCAGCGCGGCGATCGCGCCGGCATCGTTGTCATAGGCGGTGACGCGCGCCTTCTCGGCAAGCCTGAGAGCGAACGGGCCGACGCCGCAGAAGAGGTCGAGAACCTCCTTGGCCTTGCCGACGCGCTCCGCGACGAGCGCGGCAAGCGTCTCTTCGCCCGCGATGGTAGCCTGCAGGAACGAGCCAGGCGGCAACGTCACCTCGGCGCGGCCCATCTGCAACGTCGGTGGCACGCGTTGCAGCACCAGCTCGCCGTGCCGCGTCAGCCGCGCCAGACGGTGCTGCTCGGCGACGCGCGATAGCGCCGTGACCAGCCGTGTCGGCAGAGGGCCGGAGCCGCGTATGTCGACGTCGAGGCCGTTGACGGTGGCGGTGACCTGGATGTCGAGCGGTTTCGTCACCGGCATCTTCGACGTCAGCGGCTCGGCGAGCGCCCAGGCGGCATCGAGCGCGCCGTCGAGCGCGGGATCGAGGATCGGGCAGCGATGAATTGGAATGACATCGTGCGAGCTCGCCGCCGAGAACCCGACCTTGAGCACGTCATGCGTGCCGAACCTGCCGTGCAGCGTGACGCGCCTGCGGCCCACGCCATGTGCGTCGATCAGCGGTGCCACCTCGCAGTCGATGCCGGCCTGCGCCAGCGTCTCGACCACGATGTTGCGCTTCCAGGCCTGATACGGCTCCGCCGCCCAATGCTGGATCGCGCAGCCGCCGCAGATGCCGAAATGCGGGCAGAACGGTTCGATGCGCTCGGGGCTTGCGACATCGACCGCCAGCAGCTTGCGGCGGTCGGGATGGTGGCCGGCGACATGGTCGACCTCGACGGTCTCGCCGCCGAGCGTGTAGGGCACGTAGAGCGCTTCGCCCGCGTCGAGCGAGACGCCGTCGCCGCGATGGCCAACGTGATCGATCTTCACGCGCTCAACCACGGCGCGCGCCCAGGAAGAATTCGATGTTGCCGTCGCCGCCCGCGATCGACGAGGGAAACACCTCGATGTCGGTACAGCCGAGCGAGGCGGCAAAGGCCGCGATGTCGTCGCAGACCTCCTGATGCACCGCGGCGTCGCGGATGATGCCCTTCTTGTTATGCTTCCGATCCGCCTCGAACTGCGGCTTGATCAGCGCCAGCAGGCTCATCGGCGCTGCGGCCAGCGACAGCGCCACCGGCAGCACGGTTTTCAGCGAGATGAAGCTGACATCGATGACGACGATATCGGGCGGCGCCGGCAGGCGCTTGCCGTCGTAGCTGCGAATGTCCGTTTCCTCCATCGACATGATCTTGGGATGACCGCGCAGCGAGGGATGCAACTGGCTGGTGCCGACATCGATGGCGAACACCAGGCTCGCGCCGTTCGCCAGCAGAACCTCGGTAAAGCCGCCGGTCGAAGCGCCGACATCGAGGCAGACATGGTCTTCGATGTCGATCGGATAGCGTTCCAGCGCGCCGGCGAGCTTGACGCCGCCGCGCGAGACATAGGGGTGCGCCGGCTCGGCCTGGATCACCGCGTCCTCGGCGATGGTCTCTGACGGTTTTGCGACCTGCTTGTCGTCCGCGGTCACTAGCCCGGCCTCGATCGCCGCGCGCGCTCGCGCCCGGCTCTCGAACAGGCCGCGCTCGACCAGCAGAACATCCGCACGTTTGCGGGCAGGGGACATTGTCTCTCCGAAAGAGGACTTGCGTTTATGGTGTGATCAATCGCGCGGCTGCCATCCGGACGCAAGCCTCGAACGCGGCGAGATCATGCCAGACGTCGATGGGCATCGTGGCGGGCGTCACCAGCGGGCAGCCATGCAGTTCCAGCGCGTGGATCATCATGAGATTGTCGACGAGGCCAAAATCCTCGACCGTCAGCCCCTGCGCATCGACCAGCCGCCCGTTCTCGGAGGTGACGTTCATAAAGCGGCCGACGCGGTCGGCATAGGTGGCGGGATCGTTGGAGTAGGCCAGGCAAAACTTGCCGCGGCCGGCCATGTAACCGAGCTCGTAGACGGTGCCGGGATCGGCGCCGGCGCCACGGAACGGCGTGAGATTGGCAATGATCGCGTCGGCCCGATCCATCATCGTCTCGTTGCCGGCAAAGATCTGCCGCGAGGCGTCGGCGGCGGTGAGGTCGATCTCGTTGTCGAGCGGATAAAGGCCGGTGAGGCCGAAGCGACCGCAGATCGTGGCTTTGCGCCGGCCGATCTCAACCGCATCCGGCAGGAACACGTCGGGGCCTGCCAGATAGATTTTCATGGAAGGCGCGCTGCTTCGCCGAAGGCCGAGGCTCGCCGTCAGGCGAGCTTGACCGTCTCGGTCTTGACGTCCTTGCCGAGCGCCTCAAACACCTTGGCGACGATGCCCTTGGCGTCGAGACCGGCGCGGCCGTACATCGCGGCCGGGGTGTCGTGGTCCTGGAACACGTCGGGCAGCACCATGGAGCGGAAGCGCACCATGCCGCTGTCGAGCGCGCCCTGATCGGTCAGGAACTGCGCGACGTGCGAGCCGAAACCGCCGACCGAGCCTTCCTCGATCGTGATCAGGATCTCGTGGTCGCGGGCGAGCTTGAGCACCAGCTCGGTGTCGAGCGGCTTCATGAAGCGCGCGTCCGCAATCGAGGTGGAGAGGCCGAGCGCAGCGAGCTCGTCGGCGGCCTTCTCGCATTCGGCCAGACGGGTGCCGAAGGAGAGCAGGGCGATCTTGCTGCCCTGGCGGATCATGCGGCCCTTGCCGATTTCGAGGGGAACGCCGACATCGGGCATCTCGATGCCGCGGCCTTCGCCGCGCGGATAACGCAGCGCGCTCGGGCGGTCGTTGATCGCGACCTGGGTCGCGACCATGTGCACCATGTCGGCTTCGTCGGCCGCGGCCATGATCACCATGTTCGGCAGACAGCCGAGATAGGCGTTGTCGAACGAGCCCGCATGCGTCGCGCCGTCGGCGCCGACGAGGCCGGCGCGGTCGATGGCGAAGCGGACGGGCAGGTTCTGGATCGCGACGTCATGCACGATCTGGTCGTAGCCGCGCTGCAGGAAGGTCGAGTAGATCGCGCAGAACGGCTTGTAGCCCTCGGTCGCAAGACCGGCGGCAAACGTCACCGCGTGCTGCTCGGCGATGCCGACGTCGAAGGTGCGGTCCGGGAATGCCTTGTTGAAGATGTCGACGCCGGTGCCGGACGGCATCGCCGCGGTGATGGCGACGATCTTGTCGTCCTTCTGCGCTTCCTTGACGAGGCTCTGGCCGAACACGTTCTGGTAGGCCGGCGCATTCGGCTTGGCTTTGGCTTGGGTACCCGTGGCGACGTCGAACTTGACGACGGCGTGGTACTTGTCGGCGGAAGCTTCCGCCGGGCCATAGCCCTTGCCCTTCTGCGTCACGACGTGGACCAGGATCGGGCCGGTCTCCATGTCGCGGACGTTCTTCAGCACGGGCAGCAGATGATCGAGGTTATGGCCGTCGATCGGGCCGACGTAATAGAAGCCGAGCTCCTCGAACAGCGTGCCGCCGTCCATCATGAAGCCGCGGGAATATTCCTCGACGCGGTTGGCGCGGTTGGCGAGGATCTTCGGCAGGCGCTTGTTGATCTGCTTGGCGGCCTCGCGCAGCGTGCGATAGGTCTTGCCGGAGTAGAGTCGCGACAGATAGGCGCTCATGGCGCCGACCGGCGGCGCGATCGACATGTCGTTGTCGTTGAGGATGACGATCAGGCGCGAGTTCATCGCACCCGCATTGTTCATGGCCTCATAGGCCATGCCCGCCGACATAGCGCCGTCACCGATCACTGCGATAACGTTGTTCTTGCCGCCGGCGAGGTCGCGCGCGACCGCCATGCCGAGGCCGGCGGAGATCGAGGTCGAGGAATGCGCCGCGCCGAACGGATCGTAATCGCTCTCGCTGCGCTTGGTGAAGCCGGACAGGCCGCCGCCGGTGCGCAGCGTGCGGATGCGATCACGCCGGCCGGTGAGGATCTTGTGCGGATAGGCCTGATGGCCGACGTCCCAGATCAGCCGGTCACGCGGCGTATCGAAGACGTAGTGGATCGCGGTGGTGAGCTCGACCACGCCGAGGCCCGCGCCGAAGTGACCGCCGGTCACCGAGACGGCATCGATGGTCTCCTGACGCAGCTCGTCGGCGACCTGGCGAACCTGCTCGACCTTGAGCTTGCGCAGGTCGTCCGGCGTCCGGATGGTGTCGAGAAGCGGCGTTTTACTGTATGCGTTCACAGCGATTTCCAATTTGTCAGCGCCGGAAGGTCATTCCGGTGCGCGATGGGTTTGCACAATATCGGCGCAGCGCGAGTCCTCAAACCGTCGGAGCCACCTGCATGGGGCAAAGCCCCGTCTTCAAGCTTAGGTGAGCCTAAGTGCGCTCCGGTTCAGTCTCTGTGATCCCTGTCACGTAGATCGGCTTCGTCCGTCCCAGCCAATTTCATCAGCGTTTTGAAGCGCTTGTCGTCGGAAATCGGTCCCCACGCAAGGTTTACAAAAAGCCACACTCTGCGCAGCTTTACACCAAACCTTAGGCCAAAGCCAACCCGCCGGGCCGATTACGGTCATGCAGGTGCAACCGGCGGGCCAGTTTGGTTAACTGGCGAGGCGGAGGAGAGGTTCCAACTTTTGCCTGGTTCCTCGGCAGCCTTTTGGGCGAACGCGCGGCCGTTTTGACGGGATTCACGGAGTTGGAACGCTTCGGCTCCAAATCGTGCCGGCGCCAGGTCCGGTCCGCCCCAAGCGGAACTCGTGCGATCATGAAAAAATTGCAGGTGGACGCTGCGCGAAACCGGCCGCTCTGAGCGTCTTTTACTGCACGTCGAGCGGCGCGGTGCCGGTGGCTTGGCCGCTGGCATCGGTGGTGATCTTGTCGACGCGCGCCTCGGCCTGGCGCAGCAGCTCCTCGCAGCGCCGCTTCAGGGCTTCGCCGCGCTCATAGATCGTCACGGATTCCTCGAGCGGCACCTTGCCGTCCTCGAGCCGCTTCACGATCGTTTCGAGTTCCTCGATCGCGCGCTCGAAGGTGAGCCGGGAGACGTCGACTAGGGTATTTTCAGCCATATCCGTTTCCGATTGCCCGATTCGCTGCTGTTGCAAAACAGCAGAGTTTTGCGGGCGCAATGTGGCGGGTGTGTTTAAGCGCCCATCAGGGCGCCGACATGCGCCGTAACAGATTCTTTCAGTCCTTGCAGGTCATAGCCGCCCTCGAGCACCGAAACAATTCGGCCCCCCGCGGTCTTGTCGGCAAGCTCCATCAGCTTGCGCGTGACCCAGGTGTAGTCCTCCGCGCGCAGGTTTAGCGAGGCGAGCGGATCGCGGTAATGCGCATCGAAGCCCGCGGAGATGATGAGAAGCTCGGGGCTGAACTTCGTTAGTTGCGGCAGGATCAGATTCTCGAACGCACTGCGGAATTCGGGGCCGCCATCCTCGGAGGCGAGCGGCGCATTGACGATGGTGTCGTGGTCGCCGCGCTCGCCCTTGGCGCCGCTGCCCGGAAACAGCGGCATCTGGTGGGTCGAGCAATACATCACGGTCGGGTCCGACCAGAAGATGTCCTGGGTGCCGTTGCCGTGATGGACGTCGAAATCGACGATGGCCGCACGCTTGATGCCGTATTTGCGCTGGGCGTGGCGCGCGGCGATTGCGGCATTGTCGAAGAAGCAGAAGCCCATCGACTTGCCGATCTCGGCGTGATGGCCGGGCGGGCGCACCGCGACGAAGGCGTTGCGGTGCCCGCCATTCATCACCGCTTCGGTCGCCGCCACCGCGCCGCCGACGCCACGCATCACAGCTTCCCACGTGCCGGGCGACATCGAGGTGTCGCCATCGATATAGACCTGCCCGCTGGTCGGCGCGATGTGGCGCAACTCGGTGACGTAATCCTCGTTGTGGCAGAGCGTGACGAGATCGAGATCGCCCACCGGTGCCTGGTCGCGCACCAGGTACTGGAAACGCTCAACCGACAGCGCCTCCTCCACCGCACGCAGGCGGTCCGGCCTTTCAGGGTGTCCCGGCGGCGTGACGTGGTCGAGGCAAGCCTTGTGGGAGAGAAGGAGCGTGCTCATCAGGTCGGCCTCACAGGGAACGAACTCGCGACGTCGCTTGGCGCATCCGGCGCCAAAACGCAATGCAAATCCCAATCTATGCGTTCCACCGGGATTGGCAAAGGGCTGTCCCGATGTGGTCCGTTTGATCCGGATCAATTCACGCGCAGGATGCGGGTGGGCGGCAGCGGGCCGATCGGACCGTGCGCCTTGAAGAAGGCGAACAGCGCATCGGCGTCGTAAACGCCATATTGCGGCGAGGCGCCCTGTTTCGCGATCGTGAAGCCGTCGCCGCCGACCGCCAGATAATCGTTGAGGGTGACACGGTAGCCCGTGGCGGGCTCGATCGGCTTGCCGTTGAGCGTCATCTTGTCGGCCATGACACGCTCGCCGAGCGCCTTTGATGCGTCCCAAATGTAGCTGAACCCGACCGACACCTGGAGGATCCGCGGCCGCTTCGGATCGAGCCATTGCTGCTCCAGCATGTCCTTGAGCTGGCTGCCTGACAGCGTCATGGTGACGAGGCGGTTGCGGAACGGCTGGCTCGCGAACAATTCGCCGTAGGATACCGCGCCGTTCTCCCTTGGCACGATGTCGGTACGGATGCCGCCGGGATTGGTGAGCGCGATGACAGCGCTGCCATCCTTGGCGTCCCCGGTCGCAGCGAGCTGTGCATCGGCAATGACGTCGCCGAGTGCGCTTTCGCCCGCGTCGTTGGGCGTTCGCGACAGCGTCTGCGTCACCGATCCGGCCGGCCGGTTGGCAATCGGCGCCGAAAGCTTGTCATAGGCGTCGATCAGCGCGGTCTGCTCGGGATCCTTGGCCAGCGACGCATCGGCCACGATGACGTTCTCGGCCTTGGCGCTGACGATGTCGCGGCTCGCTGGATCGAGCTTGAGGTCGATCGCAGTGACCAGCGTGCCGTATTTGTCGCCACTGGTCACCAGCCTGCCGTCGATTTGGCAAACATAAGCACGATGGGTGTGGCCGCTGACCACGAGGTCGACGGCGCGGTCGAATTTTTTGACGATATCGACGATGGGTCCCGTGATGGCCGGGCATTCGTTGTAGTCGCCGGTCGGCTCGCCGCCCTGGTGGATCAGCACCACGATCGCCTCGACGCCGCGTGCCTTCAGTTGCGGCACCAGCGCGTTCACCGTTTCGGCCTCGTCGCGGAATTCGAGCCCGGCAATGCCGGATGGCGAGACGATGCCGGCGGTCTCCTTCAAGGTGAGACCGATGAAGGCGACCGGGATGCCCTCGAACTCCCGGATCTCATAGGGTGGCAAGATGCTCTTGCCGGTCGCGGTCTCGATGGTGGACGCCGCCAGGTAGTGGAATTTCGCCCCAGTGAAGGGATGCGGTCCCTGACAGCCGTCCTCCGGATGGCAGCCGCCGTTCTGCATCCGGAGCAGCTCGGTCCTGCCCTCGTCGAATTCGTGGTTGCCGACCGAGGTGATCGCAAGCCCCATCATCGAGAGCAACTCGATCGAGGGCTCGTCGTGAAACATCGCCGACAAAAACGGGCTCGCCCCGATCAGGTCACCGGCGGCCACGAAGATCGTGTTCTTGTGCCCGTCGCGCAGTTGCTTGACCAGTGTCGCCATGTACTCGGCGCCGCCGGCCGCGACCGTCACCTTCCTGGTCTTGTCCTCGGGATCATTGATGCGGATGCCGCCCGGCGGTGGACGGAGATTGCCGTGGAAATCGTTGATTGCGAGAATGCGCAGCTCGACGGGCGCCGGGATTTGGGCCGCGGCGGGCAGGGCGCAGGGCGCGAGGGCGAGGGTGGAGAGGATGAGTGCAGAGGCGGATCGCATGGAACAATATTAGTCGCTCTGCGCGAAGATTTCACGAAGCATTGTCGTGAACGCGCCGGCCGCCCCCTTCTCGCGCCCTATCGCTTCTTCCTGTTCGCAAACGCGTTGAACGCGGCCGTCGCTTCCTCCGATTTGAGCCGCTCGCCGAACAGATGGCCTTCCTGGTCGATGCGGCGGCTGAGTTCTTCTGGAGCTGCGCGCAGCAATTTGCGCGAGATTGCGACTGCCTCGGCCGGCAGCCGGCAGATTTCGCGCGCCACCTTGCGGGCTTCGACCTCGGTATGTCCCGGCGAGAGCACGGTGTTGACGAAGCCTGCGGCGTGGGCCTCCGCTGCGGTGAAGGTCCGTCCCATCACCAGCATGGCAAAGGCACGCTGGTACCCCATGGTGCGCGGCATCAACAGGCTGGCGGCGCCGACCGGGACGAGCCCGAGATTGATGTAGGGCGCGGAGAAGGTCGCGGCGTTGGAGGCGAGCACGTAGTCGCAGTGGAACAGCATCACGGTACCCATGCCGATCGATGCGCCGTCCACGGCCGCGATGATCGGCTTGACGTTGAGCGCCAGCGAATAGAGAAATCTGGCGCCGTCCGACAGCGTCTCGGGACGCGACGCGTCGGCCTTCACGAAATCGTCGATGTCGTCGCCGGCCGTGAACACGCCGGAGCCGCCGGTGATGATCATGCAGCGGATGTCGGGATTGTTCTGCGCGGTGTCGATCGCGCGGCTCATCTCGCGATACATGTCTTGCGTGATCGCGTTCTTCTTGCCCGGGCGGCGCAGGGTGATCACGCGCGTGGCGCGCTCCTCCGTGACGATGATGTTGCCGTTCGGCATGAGGGCTCCCTGCGGCCGCCGCGGCGCCTGCCATCGACGAGTTCTGCAACACTCAGCCTACATGATCTCGCAGGCGTGCCAATCCTGCTGCTCAACCTTTTCGACAGTGACAACCGTGAGCGGTCGCATGACACCCGTCCGATGGTTGCATTGGTCCGGGAACCGCGGCGCAAGCCGCATCTCATTTTGGACGACGTTTCGCATTGCAACAATTGGCTACAATGTTTCATTTGAAAAACCGGTGGTTGTGCGGCACGATCGGCCGCCTCGTGCCATTAGGTCCATCCTTGATCGATGATTGCGCAACGGGCGTTGACGAATCCTCGCTGCATTATCGCGGCTGGCGCGTGGTGCTGGCCTGTTTCCTGATGGCCTTCTTCATGTTCGGCTTCGGCCTTTACGGCCAGGGCGTCTATCTCGCCGAGCTCCAGCGCGCCCATGGCTGGCCTGGCACGCTGGTGTCTGCGGCCAGCACCTTCTCGTTCCTGCTGAGCTCCGTCCTCGTCATCTTCACCGATGATCTGCTCGCCCGCATCGGACTGCGCGCGCTGATCCTGTGCGGGCTGTCGGCGCTTGGCGCATCGACGGCGCTGCTCGGACTGATGCAGACGCCCTGGCAGCTCTATCTCGCCTATGCGCTGATGTCGGTCGGCTGGACCGGCATGGGCACGGTGGTGATCGCGACGGTGCTGAACGCCTGGTTCGAGCGGCGCCGCGGGCTGGCGCTCAGCCTTGCCTTCAACGGCGCCACCTGCGGCGGCATCGTTCTCGTTCCGACGCTGCTGGCGCTAAGCGGGAGCATCGGCTTCCGCTCGGCTATGCTGGCGGCCACCATCGTGATGGTGGTGCTGGTGTTGCCGGTGGTCGTCGTCTTCATCAGCTGGCCGGTCGATGCGGCGCTGAATTCCGCCGCGCACCGTGGCGGCAAGACCGCGCGTCATGCGCGCAGGGCGCTGCTTGCCAACGCGCCATTCTGGACCATGGTGCTGCCGATCGCGATCGCGCTGTTGGCGCAGATGGGTTTCATCATCCACCAAGTGACGTTCCTCGAACCGCTGATTGGCCGCGCCAGCGCCGGCCTTGCGGTCACCATCATGGCGGCGATGGCGGTGGTCGGGCGGCTGTCGCTCGGCCTGGTCGTCGACCGGCTCGATCCGCGGCTCGCCTGTGCCGCGTCGATGACGAGCCAGGCGGCGGCGCTGTTCGTCCTCCTGCAAAGCCAGAGCCCGACGGTGTTGCTCATATGCTGCGCCGTCTACGGCTTCTCGATCGGCAACATGATCACGTTTCCGCCCCTGATCATCCAGCGCGAGATCGGCAGCGCGGCCTTCGCGGCCGCGATGGGGCTGGGGACGTCGATCAGCGGCATCGTCAGTGCGTTCGGCCCCGGCATCGTCGGCCTCGTGCGCAGTTTCACGGGCAATTACACGAGGGCATTTGCGATGTGCGTGGTACTCGACCTCGTTGCCGCCGGTATCGTGCTGTGGCGGCCGCGGAGAAGCGCGAAGACCGTAGCGTCGTAGCCCGTAGGGTGGGTTAGTCTTAC